>NZ_JBCNJT010000001.1:1200000-1800000 GCF_039596395.1 Fluviicola sp. | reverse complement strand
ATTGCATTGATTGTTGTCGGAACGGCCTTATTGATATTCAAAATCTGTTTTTTAATATATATCCTGTTTTTGTACCTGCAATACAGGTCTGTTAAATCCGTACCTGACGAAAAACTGCCCGTTTCAACGGTGATCGTGCCGGCATACAACGAAGGAGAATTAGTGTACCGTACATTGATTAGTCTCGCTCAGAGTGATTACCCGCACGAAAAACTGCAGCTGATCTCCATTGATGATGGAAGTGTAGACGATACCTGGGATTGGATGAAAAAAGCTAAAGCAGAATTGGGAGACCGCCTGGAAATTTACCAGCAGCCGCACAACCAGGGAAAAAGACACGCCTTGTATCGTGGTTTCAACCTGGCTACCGGAGATGTCTTTGTAACCGTCGACAGTGACTCCATCGTGAGAAGAGATACGCTTAGAAATTTGGTAAGCCCTTTCATAACAGATGAAAAATGTGGCGCAGTGGCCGGGAATGTACGCGTCTTGAACAATAAGAACGCCATGATCCCACGCATGTTGAACGTAAGCTTTACCTTCAGTTTTGAGTTTATACGTTCGGCTCAAAGCAAACTGGGATCCGTATTGTGCACACCCGGTGCACTCGCCGCTTACCGCAAAGATGTGGTGATGGCTTGCCTTCCGGACTGGATGAACCAGACTTTCATGGGACAACTGAGCGATATCGGTGAAGACCGTGCAATGACGAACATGATTCTCAAGCAAGGATACCATGTGTTGTTCCAGCGAAATGCGTATGTATTCACCAACATTCCGGAGAAATACAAAAGCCTGTACAAAATGTTTATCCGTTGGGAACGAAGCAACATCCGCGAGAACATCGCCATGAGTAAGTTCGCTTTCGGGAAATTCCGTGAAGAATCGAAAATTGGTCCGCGTATTCTGTTGCTGGATCAGTGGTTGAAAGTATTCGTGGCCTATCCGGGAATGCTGCTGATGTTCTTCCTGATCTGTACGCACCCGCTTTTGTTCCTGAGTTCGGCATTTTTAAGCCTGTTCATCTTCTCAAGCATCCAGGTATTCTTTTATACAAAACGACACAATCTGCTCGAATCACTTTGGGCATATCCATATAGCATTTTTTATACGTTCACGCTGTTTTGGATCACTCCGTACGCTATCGCAACTGCGAGCCGAAGAGGGTGGCTGACACGTGATCTTCCGCAAAAGCATTAAAGAGTATAAGTAGTGTATAGTGTTTAGGTTTAGGTAAGTTAGGTAAAATCCCGCTCCGGTTTCGGTGCGGGATTTGATTTTCAGTCGGTCCGGATGCAAAAAGGATAGAGTTTATACAAAAAAATCCCTATATTTCTTCTATGAAGAAGTCCAGCTTTATTACTGCGTTACTGGTTTGTGTGGCCGGGTTACTCCGCGCGCAGACAACCGTTTCAGGTTCTTTTGTCCACGGTGGAATTACACGTACTTATTCCTTCTACATTCCTGCCATGTATAATCCGGCAAATCCGGTTCCTTTGGTGTTCAACTTGCACGGATTGGGTACAGATGGGGCGTACCAGGCACAATACCGCGATTTCAGGCCCATAGCGGATACGGCAAACTTTATCGTCGTTCATCCGGATGGTTCTACTATGTTCGGGCAGCGTTTCTGGAATTACGGAAGCGTACTGGGCTCCACGGTGGATGATGTCGGGTTTTTGGAAGCATTGATTGATACCATTTCAGCAGATTATTCCATCAATTCCTCCAGGGTTTACTGCGCGGGAATGTCCAACGGAAGTTTTATGGCTTATTACCTGGCTTGTCAAAGTAACCGCTTTGCAGCAATCGGAACAGTGACCGGCTCCATGTCGGTGGATATGTACGACGAATGTGTTCCGCAGCACCCGGTTCCTGTTCTGCACATTCACGGAACCTCTGATAATACGAATCCCTATGCGGGAACTTCGACCATGAAAGGCATCGATGACACGAATCTCTTTTGGGTCGATCAGAACAATTGTAACCCGGTTCCGGCTGTGATTCCGATTCCGGATGCAGTAACTTCCGATAACGCTACGGCAACAAGATACCTTTACACGGGAGGAACCAACGGTTACACGGTCGAATTGTTTAAAGTAACCGGTGGTGGGCATACCTGGCCCGGTTCACCGGTTTCGGGTTCTTCCGGGAATACCTGCATGGATTTCGACGCATCCAAAGAGATCTGGCGCTTTTTCAGTCAGTACGAAGGAACAGCAGCCGTTTCAGATTACAAACAGGTTGATGTAGCTTTCTGGCCGAATCCGGCAGAAGATGCAATAATCATTCAGGCAAGCAATAACCGGCCGGTCAAAGAAATCACCGTGCGTGATATGCGCGGTAGATTGGTTGAAAAGAAAACCGGTGAAAACATTCAGTCCCTGGATATCGATCATTTGAAAGCAGGAACTTATATCCTGAAAATTTCAGGAAAAGGGTTCACGGTTTCCAAAAAACTGGTGATCACGAATTCCTGATATACTTTTTACGACAATTTCAAAACCCCACTTCATTGCATGTATGTGGTTTTTTGTATATTAAGGGTGTAAATTAAACGCTCATTCATTGAAACGATCACTCTTAAACTTAAGTATTCTCGATAGTTTGCTTGAAGGATTCCAGGTAATCGACTATCACTGGAAATACCTCTACGTAAATACAACTGTGGCAAGCCAGGGGCAAAGTACCGTTGATAAATTACTGGGGAAAACGATGATGGAATGCTATCCCGGAATCGAGGATACCTTCATGTTCAGTCAACTCAAAAAATGCATGGATGAGCGCGTTACACTTCATTTTGAGAACGAATTTACCTATAACGACGGAGCCAAAAACTGGTTCGAATTGCGCATAGAACCCATTCCCGAAGGAATTTTCGTATTATCAACCAATATCACCAACCGCAAGCGGGCAGAAGAAGAACTGATCCAGTTGAAGAACGACCTGGAAAATAAAGTCAGGAAAAGGACTGCCGAGCTGGAAAAGCTCAACAATGAAAAAGATGTGATCCTCAAAGAAATGCATCACCGGGTTAAGAACAATCTGCAGATCATTTCCAGTTTGATCCGGCTGCAAATGGAAGAAGGCGATAATAACTTCAACGGCGTACTCGACAAAACGCAATCGCGCATAGAAACCATTGCCAGTATTCATGAATCCCTATACAAGCACAAAGATCTGGCCCTGATCAATGTGGCAAACTACTGGAAAAAGCTCTTCAAAGACTGCCTGAATTCCCTGGTAAACGAACCCGATAATTTCAAGCTGAAGCTGGACATCGATTACCTGGAACTTCCCGTTGATAAAATGATTCCGCTCGGTTTATTGATCAACGAATGGATCACGAATTCCATTTTACACGGTTTCAAAGGAAGAAATCACGGAGAAATCTACCTCGGCCTTCAACTGAAAGACGGAAAATACCTCCTGACCTACAAAGACGACGGCGCAGGTTTCTCCGAATACAAAACAGGAACCGATGACCATCATTTCGGACATTTTTTAATAGAAGGCTTTGCAGAGCAACTCAACGGAAAGCTCCAAAAAAAGGAAAGTAAGCAAGGTGTTTGTTTCGAGTTGGAGTTTGAGTAAGAAGTTCCCTTTGAACGATCCTGTTCTTCAACTGTACGTTTTTATGATCAAATTAAAAAGATGAAGAAATGGGTTGCAGGGATGTTGTTTTTCCTTCAGCTGCCGGATGCAAAATCCCAGCGGATGGAAACAATACCCGGAACATATACTTTTGAGGAAGAAATTGGCATTCATTATTATGCTATGCCTCAAAGTACTTATGCTTCAACTCCAAAATATGCAGATACCACCGTTCTTCACAATTTGTGTCTGAATGCTACGCATGGAGCTTTCCTGGAAAGAGATACTTCTTTAAGTATTTATAGTATTGATGTAATAAGAGATCAATGGATTGGAAACTGGCAATTAAACAATGACAGCCTGATCATTACACTAGACCACCGGATAAGTTTTTATCCTTTTTCCATTCAGGGCTCACCTTCAACAATCGTTGAAAAACTTCCAGAGCCAATAATTATGGTTTTACTGGTTGATGAGTTTGAGAGCGTTATTTATTGGATGCGTTACCCGGATCAGGGAGCTTGTATTTTTCAGAAAGAAGAATAAGATTGCCCAAATCCCATTGAAGCGGTAATTCTCAACGGGTAATAGGATCTTCTAAGCAAATTTAATTAGAGGGATCTGAGTAAATCAGCTAACAAGCATATCATCATAAAAACCTGCGCTATCTGCGATATCTGCGTGAAAAAGAAAATGTCTGCCGCAGGCGGACAATAATCCTTATACAAGTGTTTTTTTGAAAAAAAATTTTGCGTAGTCAAATAACTTCATATATATTTGTAGTCAAATAGCTACACGATGAATTTAAGAAGAGATGTATTTCAGGCAATCGCTGATCCTACAAGAAGGGCCATCCTGTTATTGGTGGCTTCCCAATCCATGACAGCCGGGGCAATAGCTTCCAATTTCGATACTGCGCGGCCCACGGTTTCCAAACATCTGCAAATCCTCACCGAATGCGAATTGCTGCAGCAAACTCAAAACGGACGGGAAATTTACTATCACATCAATGCAAAGAGCATGAAAGAAGTCGCTGATTTCATAGAACCTTTCCGCCAAATGTGGGATGAACGCTTCAACAAGCTCGAAGAGATCATGAAGAACTATCAAAAGAAAAAATAATTGCGAAGTATTTAAACCCTTTAAACCCTTTGAACCTTTTAAACTCTTGAACTTGTATCATGGAACGAAAAACACACATTCACGCCGAGGATGGCAAACAGGAATTGATCATCACCCGGGAATTTGACCTGCCTTTGCACTTATTGTTCAAAGCTTACGAAGAAGCCGATATCGTGGAGCAGTGGATGGGCACAAAAGTCCTGAAGCTGGAAAACAAAAAACACGGCAGCTACCAGTTTGAAACAACAGACCCGATGGGAAATAAACACGGGTTCAGCGGAGCCATTCACGACTTTATCCCGAACCAAAAGATCATCCGCACCTTTGAAATGGAAAATGCGCCTTTCGGGGCCCAGATGGAATTCCTGGAATTCGAAGAATTGTTCGGTGACAGAAGTAAACTGACCATGCACGTCATCTACCGCTCAAATGAGATCCGTGACCAGATCCTGAAACTTCCCTTCGCACAGGGAATCAATATGGCGCATAATCGCATTCAGGAAATATTGAGCTAATTATCAATTATCAAGAAAATAATTATCAAGATAACCGGCTTGATAATTCATAATTAATCATTCATAATTTGAAAAAAATGAGAACAAAAAAAATAATCTATTGGATCGCCACAATCTGGCTTTGCCTGGGAATGCTTTCAACCGGGATCGTTCAGTTGCTTCAAATGGAACAGGACGTAGCCCGTATGGCTTTTTTACATTACCCCACTTATTTGCTCACATTGCTCGGAATCTGGAAAATATTGGGGGTAATTGCCGTTTTGATCCCGAAATTTCCAGTACTCAAGGAATGGGCCTACGCCGGATTTTTCTTCGCGATGTCGGGAGCTGCATTTTCACACATTGTTTCCCGAAGCCCCGCCAGTGAAATCTTTCCTTCTCTCTTGCTTTTAGTATTAACTGTCGTATCTTGGTATTTCAGGCCGGCGGAAAGAAAGCTGGCGGTTTAAAAGAATAAAAAAAGAAAGTTGTAACATTGAAAATGAAAACAAGACAGTCCTTGACGTTACGCTGCATCTTTCTAATGCTTCCTGTTTTTGGGAGCAATATCATTAACGCACAGGAGGAATTCACTCGCTCTTTGGATTCATTATGTCAGTTGTTTTCAGAAAAAAAGTGCTTCAACGGGGATTTATTGGTGGCAGTCAACGGCCAGCCTGTTTTTGAAAGAAGTGAGGGTTTCAGAGATAATACTACAAAAGAAATCGTTCAACACAATTCGATCTTTAACTTGGGGTCTGTTTCAAAACCGTTTACCGCGCTTGCCATTTTGCAGTTGCATCAGCAGGGGAAATTGAATATCGAGGACCAGGTACTGAAATATATCCCCGAATTTCCCTATCCGGATATAAAAATCAAGCATTTACTTTCTCATACTTCCGGTTTAAAACAAAGTTTGAACCAGATTGAGGAAGTGGACCTGTCAATTCCCGTAAACAATGACAGCTTGGTTGCAATTTTTGAGCGCTATAAACCGACGTTATTTGCAGAACCGGGAGCCGAATGGATTTATTCGAATGTGGGGTATGAATTACTTGCGGTCATTGTTGAACGCGTTTCGCTGATGAGGTTTGCCGTTTACATGGATAAATACGTTTTCAAACCGGCTGGTATGAAACGGACATTTATTCCTTCCAGTCAAAAAATTACTCATTGGTTGCCAAAAGGAGTTCAGGAGCAGGATTTGCTTGTTCCGCACGAATTGAAGAACAGTGCATCATGTGAAGCTAGTCCGGTCGATTCTGTCAATTTTGTGCAGCAACGTAAAGATTTCCTGGTAGGATCTGAAAATGTTTATTCCTGCGTGGGAGACCTTTCCAGATTTGACTGTGCTTTAAGACAAAATAAGCTACTGTCGAAAGAATTACAGGAACTGGCATACACGCCATTTATACTTACAAGTGGCGATACTGCAAAGGATCTGGGAGCTCCGATACCATCTTATTATGGAATGGGCTGGTTTATTTCGATCAGCCGGAACAACGGAAGAGTTATCTGGCACAAAGGAAGAAGTTACGGTTCACGTTCCGTCTTTCTGCGCAATCCTGAAAGAAAACAAGTGGTGGCAATGACCGATAATTTTGATTTTCCTGCCGTGGATTTAAAGGGAATTTCACTGTTGAGAACGATTAACAAAGAGCCCTACAGGAATCCGGTACTTATGTCTTTGGTGCAGAAATTGGGTTGTGAGATATACTCGCAAGGGATAGAATGTGCACTTGTTGAGTTTGATCACCGAAAGGAAAAAGAAAGAGCTGATTATTACATTTCGGAAGAAGAAATGATCCTGTTAAGTGAATACTTGGTGAGAGAAAAGAAAATGAATGAGGCAAAGCAAGTGCTAAACCATTCTTTGCAGGTATTTCCCCGATCTCCTGCAATCTTTTCGGAATACGCCAAAATACTGTTATCTGAACAGTCTCAGGAGCAGGCAACAGAATATTTTAAAAAAGCAGTATCGTTGAACGGGGAATCTGAGGAAGAAAAAGAAAGCTTGTTGAATGGAGTTGGTTATTATTACCTGGGGATGAACGATTATAATGCTGCAGAATTTGTTTTGAAACTGAATACTGAACTTTTTTCGGAATCTGGAAATGTGTTTGATAGTTACGCATACGTGTTGGATCAGAATAATAAGATCAATGAAGCCATTGAAATGGAAGAGAAGGCGGTTATGCTTGCAGCAGAGAAAAACGATGCGCTTTTAGAAACGTTTAGAGAAAATTTAAAAAATCTGAGAGCAAAAAAACACGATTAATAATGATAAATCCAAAAGTTGATTGGTTTTTCGAAAAGGAAGAAAAATGGAAAAAGGAGGTGGCGGAATTACGGAAAATCGTCCTGGAATGTCACCTCACAGAAGATTTGAAGTGGGGATGTCCGTGCTACACCTATGAGAAGAAAAACATCGTGCTGATCCATGTATTCAAAGAATACTGTGCGTTGCTGTTCTTCAAGGGAGCATTGATGAAAGACCCGGAAAAAATCCTCATTCAGCAAACTGAAAATGTACAAAGTGCAAGACAGGTGCGGTTTACAAGCCTGAAAGAAATTCAATCAATAGCTTCTGATTTGAAAAAGTACATTTTCCAGGCAGTAGAAGTGGAGGAATCGGGAAAGAAAGTGGAACTGAAGAAAACGAAGGAATATCCCGTTCCGGATGAGTTGACAGCAAAGTTTAAAGAAGTTCCTGCTTTGAAACAAGCGTTCGAAGCATTGACTCCGGGCCGGCAAAGAGCCTACATCCTGCATTTCTCACAACCCAAACAGGCAAAAACGCGCGAATCACGCATTGAAAAATCGATGCCGGATATCCTGGATGGAAAAGGACTCAACGATGTGAACGAATATTTGATACGGAAAAAAGCAGCTAAAAATGACTAATAAAACCTTATCCGAAGAAGCAGCACAAGAACTGCTCAAAGTGCTGAAAGCGCGCTTTGAGAAAAACACAAAACGCCATCCGGACGTGGAATGGTCGAAAATACAGGCCAAACTGGAAGCAAATCCGGGGAAATTGTGGTCGCTCGACGAAATGGAAGCATCGGAAGGCGAGCCGGACGTAATTGGATACGATCAGCAAAAAGACGAATACCTGTTTTGCGATTGTTCACCCGAAAGTCCCAAAGGGCGCCGCAGTTTATGCTACGACCGCGAGGCCTGGAATTCCCGCAAAGAACACAAACCTGCAGGAAGCGTGCTGGAACGTGCCGCAGAAATGGGGATCGAACTGTTGACAGAAGAGCAATACCGCGAATTGCAGCAACTGGGCAATTTCGATACAAAAACATCCAGTTGGGTAAAAACTCCGGCAGAAATCCGTAAATTGGGAGGAGCAATATTCTGCGACCGGCGCTATGATACCGTTTTTACGTACCACAATGGCGCAGAATCATATTATGCCGCCCGCGGATTCCGCGGAATGCTGAAAGTTTAAAGAGTTCAAAAGCTTAAACAGTTCAAAGCATTTTAAGTTGAACATTTTTTTAACCCTTTAAACCGCAGCGATTAACAAGCAAGTCTGCTACAGTTTGGAACATTTGAACTTTTAAACCTTCGAAGCTCGCAGAGCGAAGAAGATTTTGAACCTTTTGAACTCATTTATTAGAATATGCAGGAACTTCAAACAACAGCAACATTCACAGCGCCCCTGGTATTGATTTGGGAAGCCTGGACAGATCCCGAAAAGATCGTAAACTGGTGGGGACCGGCCGGTTTCTCAACAACAATCCACCAAATGGATTTCCGGGAAGAAGGAGAGTGGAAACTCACCCTGCACGGGCCCGATGGCACAAATTACCCGAACAGGAGCATCTACAGGGAGATCGTCCCCTTAAAGAAAATCGTTTTCGAGCATTTTAATCCGCACTTCATAACTACCGTTTTGTTCGAGTCAGTTGAAAATGGCACCGAACTGCAATGGAACATGCTGTTTGATTCCGAAGAGCAGTTCAATACCATCGTAAAAGCACACAAGGCCGATGAAGGACAGAAACAAAACATCGAACGCTTAAATACTTACATTCAGCAGCTGATCGAAGAAGGGAAATTCCACGATTGATCATTGAAAAACAGGCTTCAAACCATGTTTTTTGGTTTCCCGGAAATGTAACCGGACGGACCTGGAAAACTTTCCGGAATCCGCTTTGAAAATGCCAAAAAATGTGCTCCAATAGGTCGCCTATGGGTCAAGTACGGATCAAGTACGGGTCAAGTATAGATATAGTATTAAAACGTTACTCCTGTAACAAATCTCCGAATTCTTAACAATCTCATTCGGGTGAACCGGAAACTCTGTGGTAACAGGGGGTTCAAAACACAAATGAAGTGAAACTAAAAGATCACTGAATGAAGAGTCAAAAGTCACCAAACAGGAATTAAAGGTAAATGAGTCCAGAATTATTCGGGAGAAGTGACTTTTATAGATGCACACAAGTGTAAATTATTCCTCCCCAAAAACTTCATTTCAAATGTAAATTAATGTAAATTAGGGTCTGAACACTTCCTGTTCAATACCTATTCGCTTAGATTTGTAGTACCATGTCCGGAAAATTGAAAATTATCACAGGCGTACTGCTTTACCTGCTTGCTGGAGGAACAGCCTGTTATGCCCAAACTCCGAAAGAAGAAAAACACCTGTTGGTTTCCTTGCGGATGATTGGTCACCAGGTATTGCTGGATTCCGGTGACAGCACATCACGCGTTTTTCCCATCGAAAAAGAAGGAGAAAGCTATAAAATCCAGTTCGGCAACGCATTCGGTTTTAATCCCGGCGATCTGGCAGCCACGGTTGATCAGGTGATGCTTCAGATGAAAGCAGCAAGCAGCTACATCGTAGAAGTAAAGCGCTGTGAGAACGACGAAATAGTTTACAGCTATGAAAAAGGAGATTCGGTGAACCCCGAACTCATGCCGTGCGGACCACGTTATCAATCCAAAGCGTGCTACGTCATTTACCTCACCGTGTTGAAACGGTACAATCTCCATGTCGGCTCCCTGTATCATTCGGCTCCTGTTCAGCCGGCTTTCATGGAGAATCCGGCGGCAACTCATCCTGTTTCTTCCCGAAAGCAATCCGTTCGAGCCCAAAAAGAACCGGCAGTTGTTCCCGGTAAGTCCGCCTATTCCATGATTGCGCTGCCTTTGGGTTCCATTTGTGCGTTCATCGGGTTGTTTGTTTACTTCCGGAAGAAAAGATCCGTACCCGTTTCACCCGCTGAAACCGGCAATCCGGATGTAATCCGCATAGGAGATACCGCCTTTGATCAGAAGAACATGACAATCACCTGTTCAGGAGAAACGACCGAACTTTCCAGCAAGGAATCCGATCTGCTTTCAGTTCTTTTCACCCACGTCAATACAACCGTTGAGCGCGAACACATCCTCAAAGTCGTCTGGGGCGATGAAGGCGATTACATCGGCAGAACACTGGATGTCTTTATCTCGAAACTCCGTAAAAAACTCGAACCCGACACCCGCATCAAAATTGTCAACATCCGCGGAGTAGGTTACAAATTCATCGTGAATTAACTGGCAGGATTTATTGTTCCTTTTACCGTTTCTCATTTCGCAACGAATAGCTTCAGCGAAGGCGTTCTCATTTAACCGAAGCGATCAGCCGCGGCTGACCTGCTTTGGATTCTCATTTAATCCGAAGCGATTGAAAATCTGCTTTGGATTCTCATTCTGCTTCTCATTCTCATTCTGTTTCTACCCCTGACATAAGGCTGTCACAACCCGCATTTATTTTTGTGGAACATTCAAAAAATAGAAGTATGATTCAGTTTATTTCAGCCATCAATTGGCTAAGCGTAGTTGTTGCATTTGTGGCTTATTCGGTATTGGGAGCACTTTGGTTCACGGTCTTTTTCAAAAAGCAATATGCCAGATCTTTGGGGAAAGAAGGAGAGAAACTCCAAAATTCAACACCCATCTTTTTCATTGGCCCGATGGTTTGTTCCTTAGTCATTACTATTACGAGTGCTTTATTGATGCGCGCTTTGGGAATTCAAACCCTGGCAAATGCCACTGAATTTGCTTTGATCGCGGGAGTTGGCTATCTCTTTTCCAATACGGTAAACATAGCTATCAATCCCAACATGCCGAAACCAATTCCCTACGGAATCATCAGTGGAACGTTCCACCTGGTTGGTATGTTGATCGTTTGCAGTATTTTGTCAGCCATTAGATAACAAAAAAACTATGTGATCTTATGTGGACTATGTGGTTAAAATTGCTACATAGTCCATCAAATCAATAAATTATGAGTGAAATAGCCGTTTTTCACCCCGAAAACCGCACCCAATGGCGTCAATGGCTGGAGAAAAACCACATCAAAAGAACAGGCTATTGCTAGTTTTCCTACAGAAATCTCCTTTTCTTCGCGATTAAGGAATGCAAATTACTTTTATGCACTTTTGCGTACTTGTCAGCCATTAGATACCAAAAAACTATGTGTTCTCTGTGTGCTATGTGGTTGATAAACCAACTGCATATCACCCCAAATGAATAAACAATGAGCGAAATAACTGTTTTTTACCCCGAAAACCGCACCCAATGGCGTCAATGGCTGGAGAAAAACCATGTGAAAGAACAGGCTGTTTGGGTGGTTTTCTATAAGAAATCATCCGGGAAACCAACACTTACCTGGAGCGAAGCAGTAGACGAAGCCCTGTGTTTCGGCTGGATAGACAGTAAGAAAGTTGCTGTCGACTCCGAAAAGGCGCACCAGTTCTTCAGTAAGCGCAAAGCCAAAAGTACCTGGTCGAAGATCAATAAGGATAAAATCGAGCGCCTGATTGAAAACGGACAGATGACACCAGCCGGTTATGAGAGCATTGAACGGGCAAAGGAAAATGGTTCCTGGACGATTCTCGATGAAGTAGAAGCGCTCACCCTTCCCGAAGACTTCGAATCAGCACTCAGCAATTACGACGGAGCGCTGGAATACTTTTTGGGCCTGAGTAAGTCGGTTAAAAAGATGATGCTGTATTGGCTGGTGAGTGCCAAACGACCGGAAACCAGGCAGAAACGCATCGATGAACTGGCGGAACATGCTTCCCGCAAATCAAAACCGAAGCAATTTTAATGCAAAACCGGTGTCACTAATAATGTGAAGATTGGATCTGCAGTCTTAATTCGGTTCCCAGCATGTCTTCCGTTGACTTTTTAAATTTGTAATTTTCATACGGGTTAATCCTGGGAATGACAAAATGTTCCACAGCAGTTGACTGGTCGGCGTGGATAATCTCAATCCGTACACGGACATCATAAACCCGGTTTTTAGAATTGTTTTGAACAGTACCTATTACTTTATAAGTAGAAATGGAACGGTAATCCAGCTTTAACTCCAGGATAGACTCGTCGCTCATAGTACCTTTCGGCATATGTGTATGGAGTGTCTGGCAGGAAGCAGGAATAAAAACCAGGAGCAGGAGGAAGAATCGGTACATAAAAACGGCATTTATCCTAAAAATAACTAAATTGGGAAAATAATGGAACAATGTCCGGTTTGCTACCACCCACTCGAAGTGCGCGATTGTGCTCCCTGCGATGATTGCGGCTGGGATCCGCTTGAAATAAATCACCTGCATCAGGGACTTCATACCTATACCACTTACGAAGTCTACCGGGGAATGCGTCTGACACTCTGTGACTTCTGCGCAGTAGATTTTGGTTCTCACAGGCCGGAATACTTTGGTTTCACCAACGGGAAACGGATCGGGTTCCAGCATTTTGAATTCGTAAGTGACTTGAAAGAACCACAGGTTATCAAAGACAAGTTCTGTCCGCAGTGTTCAGCACGACTGAGCTTCCTGAAATTCCTGGCCCAAATAAGAACAAGCCAATGAATAAGAATCGGTTTCTTTTGTTTGTAGGAATGACCTTACCGGTTGCCGCCTTTGCTAACGGACAAGAAGTATTGGTTTCGCTTTTCTATGATTTGCTCACCCTGATCGCTTTGACCATTTTCATCGCCTGTATCAAATGGAAATCCGCTGGGAAAACCCTGCTGGCCGTGGTGCTGGTTGTTTCCTTTTGTACCGTGTTTTCAATAACCGGAAAAATGCCTTATAACCGGAACAAGCTGTTGATTGATTCGCTGTGCATAGGCGTTCCGCTGGTAAGCGTACTGGCAACATTTCTCATCTTCCGGAGAAAGTTTAGACTTAAAAAATGAGGTTTTGCTGATTTGTCGTACTTTCGAAACATGAAAATTCCTCAGAAAATAATGGCCCGTCAACACGAGATTACCGCTGATTATTTGAAAGAACTGGATAAGCATTTGCTCGATATCGAGGAGGGTAGGGCCGATAAGATGTTTGGCATCCGGGATTTTGCCAATATCCTGCATATTCATCCGACCCATTTGACAAACACGGTTAAACTGACGACCGGTAATCATCCGTGCTTTTATTACGAAGAAAAAATACTCGTTATAGCCAAACGCATGCTTGCTGAAAATAACAGGAGCATTGCTGAGATTGCAGCGCATTTAACGTACGATCCGTCCAACTTTACCAAATTTTTCAAACATTTCTCCGGGATGACTCCGAAGCAATACCGGGAAACATTGCTTTTGCAAAAAACTGAAATCCTCACCATTTAAACTGAAATTCTCACCAGTATTCAGAAAAACTGTCCGCCTACTTTTGGGTCATTAATTTTTAGTATCAAAAAAATGACAAGAAGTAAAATCGCACTCGTAACAGGAGGTAGCAGAGGACTTGGACGGGATATGGCTGTCAGCCTGGCCAAAAAAGGGTTGAATATGATTCTCACATATCATTCCAACCAAAAAGAAGCTGAAAAAGTAGTGGATGAGATCTTATCGCTGGGTCAAAAAGCAATAGCGTACCGTTTGGACCTCACCGATCCAAAATCCTTTGACACTTTTCTGAAAGAAATGCAGGCACATTTAATGGAACACGAGGGAAATCCGAATATTGATTTCCTGGTCAATAATGCCGGGTTTATTCATTATGCCGGTTTGGATGCTATCACTGAAGAGCAATTGGATGAATTGTTCCTGGTGCATTTCAAAGGACCTTTCCTGCTTACTCAAAAAATAATTCCCTTTCTCAATGAAAACGGCGGAATTGTAAATGTGTCCTCCGGTTTAACGCGCTTTGCAACGCCTGGCTACGGAACTTACGCTGCTATGAAAGGAGCAATCGAAAAGTACACGGTTTACCTGGCAAAAGAATTGGGAGATCGCCGGATCAGGGCAAATGTCGTTGCTCCAGGAGCAATTGAAACAGATATCCAGGGGGGCGCCGTGCGCGACAACCCGGAATTGAATCACCTGCTTGCTTCCCAAACAGCATTGGGGCGTGTAGGGTTACCGGACGATATCGGAAGTGTAGTTGCTTTCCTGTGTTCGGATGATGCGAAATGGGTAAATGCACAGCGCATAGAAATTTCAGGAGGAGCCAATTTGTAAAAGGTTACGATGTAAACAAAAAAGCCGGTCTACTCAGGTAAACCGGCTTTCATCGAAAACTTATTTTTATTTCACGATCAGCATCGTGGAGGAAATGTGCCCGTTATTCTCGATCGAAACCACGTAGGTTCCTTTGGAAAATGTGGATACATGGAATGTTTCAGTCGTTCTGTTTACAGGAGCAGTAAGAACCGTCTTACCGGCACTTGTGCTCACCGCTAATTTCCCGCCGATAAGTGTTTCATCGGTTATTTGGACCTCTACTTTTCCGTCGGAAGGATTTGGGGTTACCAGGAACCCGTTGGTTGCAATAAAATCATTGTAGGGTGAAAGTACGGCTCCCTGTTCGTCTTGTTGAGCCGGATTTCCTGCTTTTGGCGCGGCTGCCTGCGGGAATTTGGTACACACCGTAAATTCGCAGGAAGAACAGTCTTTATTGACAAATTTCACATCGTAGCAATAGCTGACCGAATTTTTACAGCAACTCAAATCCAGTACCGGAGGGAAACTCAGATCCAGTTGAACGCTGGTATTAACAACCGTAGGAACAGGGAAGTTCCAGCAAATTTTCCGGGAATACCCCAGATTGTGCGGATCGTGCAGCACACCGGTTGCACCCGAGATAGTTCCGGCGCTGACAATGGTTCCGAATTGTTCCGTTTTCGCCGGATCACATTTCAGGCAATTGTCATCCACATTGGACACATAGAATGGAAGATCAATGCAGATGGAACGCACTGCTTCTCCCATTGTGTTAATGGTTACTTCAGACGAGGTAGATCCATCCGGCTCTACAGAGTTTACCGCTGTAAGTTCTACTTCGTAAGGACATGGGCACGGATTACAGCATTCAAAATAAATGGAATCCACAATTAATCCGAAACCGGCACCCGGGCGTGAATGGGTGAAAGTAACATTGCTCAGTGTACCGGTCCAGGTAACCCATCCGGAAGCATTATCAGTTGTTGCATCCACGGCATCCATGGAAGAACCCGGATCGAAAAACGGTGCGGTCAAACTGCTGTATGCAGGCGAAATGTCGGTAATACTTTCATTCTGGAGTCCGTCGATGTCTACAAAATGGATCCGGAGATTACAGACCTCCGAGGAGAACTCAATGTTTATCGGGATAGCCGTAGAAACATCGGTAAGGGTGTTTGCGGGAATGATAATTCCGTTCGGAGCTCCGCTCACATTCATAAACTGGTGAGTTCCGCTGGTAATTCGGTAATTTACAGTTGAACCGCCGCAAAAATCAAAATTGGGACTGGTTGCTGAACTGACTGGAGTCGATGATACCCAGTTTAAATCATCAGTTACGACCTGGCTGTGTGAAATGCTTGCTAAGAATAATAGCAAGATGCTTGAGATTTTTCTTTTCATGTGAATAGTTTAAAGTGTGTGTCCGAATGTAGAATGAAAATTCAAATTTCCCAAATGGAAGTTATAGGAATGAATATTTGCGCGGTAAACAGCCGGAAATTGGCTCAGGGAATGATCCTTTACTATCTTTAATGAAAATGTCAATCGAATAACCGGATGAAATTAATTGGGATACTGATACTGATTTGCTGTTCATTCAAAGTGCTTGCACAAGACAGTAGTTCTTCCAAACTGGAAGGAGCCTGGATTTTAACCGCAATCAGGTGTGATAATAAATTGATTAGCTCGGAATTTCCGGATCCCGGTCCATACCGTTGGATCTTTCCGAATCTGCACTGGCTCTTTCAGGAGGAGAAAGTGTACGAGATCGATTATCCTTGCTGCCTGCAGGAAGTGAGCAGTGTGAGTGAAAAAGGAAAAGAATTGCGGATCAAATGGAACAGCGGGCTTGAAGAAGGATTTTCAATCGATTTCCGGAACGATTCGCTGATCCTGACCAGTGATTTGCCTTACGGGGAAAGGTATTATTTGATCAAAGACGGCCTGCCGGTAAATGAACTGGCCAAATTTATAAAAGGGTACATCAACCCGGTTTGCCTGTACGGCGATTGGGAAATTCCTACCGGTGAGGTTTCCGTTGAATACGATGCGATCTTAGTGTCATATCCGTGGAAATTACAGGAACAAGTTCATGTAGAGGCGAAAAACCTGCACCACTATTGGGCAAACAATCGCTTTTACCTGGAAGTGGATGGCGTGAAACGGCCATTCCGCGTAAAACACGTTTCGCTGCAAACCGGCAATATGATGCTTACGCCCGATAAATGGGCGAATGTGCATGCTGAAAACCAGTACTCAGAGGTTTGGCTGAGGAGAAGAACCTATTAACTGACTAAGATTTGGTATTCCGTAAAAGTAAATAGAGAATCAAAAGAACGACCAGCGAAACAGATACAATTTCTATGATCAGCAACTGTTTTTTTCATCGGGGTCAGTTGGAGCCGGGAATCTTGCGTAGGAATGCGGAGAAGGAGTAATACGGATTGCCTGCAGGGAGGACTCCCATTCATAGGAGTTCCGACACTGCAAAGAAGTTTGGGTCAATGAACCGATCGAAAGAGAAAGGAGGAACAGGAGGGTAAATTGTTTCATTCAATAACAGGTTGGTTTTACTTTTTTCTTCTTCGTTTGATAATAAAGTAAAGCGAAAGTAATAAAGCAAAACCACTGGTGGGCAGAATGTACCAGAGAATAGAGGTGTCTGTTTCCGGATCCGTTACTGCTGCAGCTATTAAAAGAAAACCGTTAATCATAGAAATGGGTTTAAATCAGGTATAAATGCCACCTGGATTTTGTTTGTTCCATGAATTTACAAAAAAAATCGCATAAAAATTTGTGAAACCGATCAGTTGCATATATATTTGTGAAACCGATTGGTTTCGGATTTAAAATTCAACACAATGAGAAGAGATGTTTTTCAAGCAATAGCAGACCCTACCCGCAGAGCAATTATCCTGCTGGTGGCTGTTCAGTCCATGACACCGAATGCCCTGGCCGAGCATTTCGACACCACCCGTCAGGCAGTTTCCAAACATTTACGGATTCTCACCGAATGCGAACTCCTGCAACAGAACCAATCGGGAAGAGAAATTTATTATCAACTCAATGGCGATAAAATGAAAGAGATCGATCACTGGCTGCAACAGTTCAAAAGGATCTGGGAAAGCCGTTTCAACCAATTAGACGACGTATTAGCAACTTTAAAGAAAGACAAATGAATTCAAATCTGCTTTTTGATTTTTCCGTAAACAAGGAAAACAACACCATTCACGTAACGCGCGATTTTGCCGCAAACCTTTCCCTGGTGTGGGATGCCTGGACCAAACCTGAATTACTGGACTTGTGGTGGGCACCCAAACCTTTTCAAACCAAAACGAAATCCATGGATTTCAAAGTGGGAGGGATGTGGCTGTACTGCATGATCTCACCGGAAAATGAAATCCACTGGTGCAAATTGGATTACCAATCCATTGAAAACCAAAAATCCTACTCCGGACTGGATGGTTTTTGTGATGAGAACGGAACGTTGAATGAGGCATTCCCGCGTTCATTCTGGAACAATGAATTCTCTGCGAAAGGTGAAAATACAACGGTAAACATTACCATCAAATACGATTCACTCGAAGATTTGGAAAAGATCATTTCCTACGGATTTAAGGAAGGATTCTCCATGGCAATGGAAAACCTGGATCAGTACATTGAAATGAAATTCAAATTGCGCAATGAACTCAAGCCGAAACGCTTGCCAAGAGTTTGCACTTACCTGAATTTCCCGGGAAATACAGAGGAAGCGTTCCTGTTCTATCAATCAGTGTTCAAAACAGACTTCTCAGGGAAAGGAATCCAGCGGTTCGGTGACATTCCTGCAGATGGAAATCACCCGCCGGTAGCAGAAGCAGTAAAAGATATGATCCTTCACATCGAATTGCCGATCGCTCCGAACCACGTGCTGATGGGAACAGACGCTCCCAAAGAAATGGGATTCACCCTCACGTCCGGAAACAACATGCATATTTCTGTAGAACCGGAAACCAGGGAAGAAGCGAAACGCATTTTTGATGAACTTTCTGCCGGTGGAACCATCACCATGCCGCTGGAAGACATGTTCTTCGGTGCATACTACGGTTCTTTTACAGATAAATACGGAATTAACTGGATGATTAATTACAATAATGAGTAACTTATAATTCAAATTCATCTGCCCCGGCGCATAAGGATCAAAAGTTTAAAAGTTCCATTGTTCAAGGCATTCTTTTGAACTCCCTTTTTGAACTTTTTGATCCATCTAAATCCATTAAACATTTTAAAATCAAGATTATGAATCACAATTTGGCATTTGATTTTTCTGTAGATAAAGACAACAGAACAATTACCGTAAAAAGAGAATTTGCGGCAGAAAGATCCCTGGTTTGGGATGCATACACCAAAAGCGAAATCCTGGACCAGTGGTGGGGCCCGAAACCCTGGAACGCACGCACAAAAAGCATGGATTTCAGAGATGGCGGAACCTGGCTGTATGCGATGGTAGGCCCGGGCGGACAAGAACACTGGTCGGTAACCAATTACACCAAAATACGCCCGGAAAGTTCCTTTACAGGCACAGACGCTTTTACCGATAGCAACGGTACAATCAACAAAGACATGCCGCAATCGAAATGGGAGGTTTCCTTTGAGGAGAAAGGCGATAGAACGGAAGTAACGATCCTCATCACTTACGATGACCTGGCGCAATTGGAAGAAACCATTAAAATGGGCTTCAAAGAAGGCTTGTCTATCGGGATGGAGCAATTGGACGAATTATTACCAAAGCTTAAAAAATAAGAAGATGAAAAATAAGATCTTATTTGTGATCAGCCTGCTTTTTGGTTTGATGTTCATCAATTCCGGGCTCAACAAAATTTTCCAATACATGCCAATGCCGAAGGACATGCCGGAAAACATGTTGAAATTGGTACAGGCGTTCGAAACGATCGGTTGGTTGATGCCTTTGGTTGCGGTAGTAGAAATCATCGGAGGTGTTTTGGTGATTATTCCCAAATACCGTGCATTGGGTGCGCTGATGATCTTCCCCATCATGGTCGGAATTCTTTTAACACATATCTTTCATGCACCTTCCGGTTTACCCATTGCATTGATTCTGGCAGCAGTGCTGGCCTGGATCATGATTGATAACCGGTCGAAGTATGCGGCTTTATTTAAATAACTAATTTTAATACAGGAATTTTAAAAGAGATTAGCTGAAAGTTTCAAAGTTCATTTCTTGAACATTTGAACTTTTTAAACCGTTTGATCTCTTTGGAACATTTCTTTTAAAAAGAAAAACATGGAAAAGACAAAAATCACGGTACAAACTACGGTAAATGCACCGATCGAAAAAGTGTGGGATTATTGGAATGAGCCCGAACACATCAAACAGTGGAACAGCGCTTCACCGGATTGGCACACGCCGAAATCGGAAAATGACCTGCGCGCGGGAGGCCGTTTTACAGCAAGAATGGAAGCAAAAGACGGTAGCTTCGGATTTGATTTCGGAGGTGTCTACGACGAAGTGACTACACATCAGTTTATCAGCTATACCATGGACGATGGCCGGCAGACCCACATTACTTTCACCAGCGATGGCGGCAACGAAACCAAAGTGGTGGAAACATTTGATGCAGAAGGCCAGAATCCGGTTGAAATGCAGCAAGCAGGCTGGCAGGCAATCCTGGATAATTTCAAAAAATACACAGAGAACAATTAATGACGAATGCCGAATCAAATGATTTTGTACGCATAGCATCATTTTAGGAGTTAAATTCGGCATTCGCAATTCATAATAAGGGAGTGTTACTTTTTTCAATTCCTTGTGTTATAGGAGTATGAAAACTTTACTTCCACTTTTGTTACTCTTTCTTTGGATAGGAAAGACAACTACCGCTCAAGTCTCGATCAGGGAAAACTTTCGTTTCGGCGACACACTAAAAGTCGCGAAGTACCGGCCCATTGAAAACGGATTCAGTGTTGCAAAAATCCGCATGACTCCCGGTGAACATACGATCCTGAACCCGGAAGATGTAAAAGCCCTGAAAGATCAGACCATTATCCGTGTCGATCTGATTTATTCCGATTATCCCTACGGGATGGATTTCACCGAATTGAACCGCCGGCGCATCCTGGAATTGTACATCTTGCTTCCCGAAGCATTTAACAGCAGCATCATCGACTGGAATATCGTGAAGCAAACCGGTGTGGAATCGCAAAGAGATATGCAAAACTACTTTCACGGGTTCGAGATCTATTACCGCAAAATGCCGACCTACCAGGAAGAACACAAACTGATCCTGGATGTGGTGGAACAAAAAGCATCTCCGCAGGATTCGAGTATTTTGAAAGTCTTTGAAAGACAACCAACCTGGAAGAACATGCTGGTAGTAACAGATGTTACCGGAAGCATGGCTCCGTATACCGCGCAAATTCTCTTGTGGATCAAAGCCAACCAGAAGCTGAAAACCTTCAAACAGATCGTCTTCTTCAACGATGATGAGGAAAACAGCAATACGCAAACAAAAGTACTCGATCCGACCGGTATCTGGACCATTGAATCATCCAATGCTGATAAAGTGATTGACCTTGCATTTACGGCGATGGAGAAGGGAAATCACATCGAAAATGACCTGGAAGCGATCTGCTATGCCATTCAAAAATACCCGGAAAACAAGAATAATGTGGTTTTGATCGCAGACAACTGGGAAGATCCCTGCGATATGAAATTGGTAGAATTCCTCAAACAGCAGAAAGTTCCTTTGAAAATAGTAGTTTGTGGCGTCAAAGACCGCATGAATACACTTTACCTGGACCTTGCTTACGCTACAGGCGGAAGTGTACACACCATGGAAGAAGATCTGACCAATATTGCCCAGATGGGAAACGGGAAAACCTTTAAGCTGAACGGAATGAAATTCATGATGAGCGCCGGAAAGTTTGTGCAGATAGAAGAGAAAAGCAATTTGAGGTAAGCATCGTCCCGGATTTGAAGACACGAAGATTATGTTTACATTTGGTCCGGACAATTAAACTGTTATGAAGAAATACATCCTCGGTCTTTTCATGCTGACCGCTTTCAACCTGTTTTCACAAGAGAAGTCTTATGTGGACTACTACCATATGGTCAACAAGGCGGAGGAAGAATTTGTGCAGAAAATGGACTCTTCCTGCTTCAAGTACTACGACAAAGCTTTTGCCGGTAACAAACCGTTTCTGAAGGATCCTTACATTGCGGCGCAGATTGCACTTTATTTGAATGATACAGCGCGTTTTGATCATTACCTGAAAATTGCTTTTCAGAATGGAATGCCTTTGAAATCTGTTGTTGCAAGTAAATTTATCAAAGACAGGTATCAGCCAAATTTGTATAAACGCATCAATCAAAACTTTAAGCGAAATTATGTGGAGCCACATATTGATAAGGAATTGCAGCAAACGATTTGTCAGTTGTGCTACGAATCAGACAGTTTGAAATTAAAAGCAGGAGCCGACAGTCCGCAATTTCATGCAAGTGAGAACAAAGCCCGCATTTACATCCGGGATTATCTGGTGAAAAAAGGCATCTTTCCGAATGAACACCTGCTTGGGATTACGACCAGTGATATGCTGAAAGACTTTTACAAGAAAAACAATAAGAAAGACCTGTATGCCGGAACAACGAGTGCTGACTACGCCGAAGAATCCGAGTTGCGTTTGAAGTGTCCGATGAACATCATTTTACATTCCCAGTGCTTTTTCCAGGAAAACAAAGAATTACTCTTCCAGGCAGTAGAAGCGGGGTATTTGCACCCGAAAGACTACGGAATTATGGAGGAAGCAGCTTACTTGTGGTTTAAAAAAACTTCAACCAACAAGCAGGAAAACTGTAAAATTCCCGCTGAAATAGTGTCGTACAATATTCTGGGAGTAGATCCTGCGCGAACAGACCAGGTGTATGACGTAACCGAACAGGGAATTAGAAAAGCGGAAGCCAACCGCGCGAAAATTTACATGCAGAAATTCAGTGTCGACAGACGAAAACACGAACTACAGGAGAAATACGGTTTTGCCTTCTTCTTCGATTTTGTAGACCGGCCATAAACGAATTAAAAAATCCCCTGACGATAAATCAGGGGATTTTTAGTTAATTATCAGAAGTCTTACTGAACGCTGAAACGACTTGTGCGTAAACCTGAACCTTTCGCTTTTTCTGTGATGAGGTAAACTCCGTGTCTCAAATCCGGTAATTCAATTACAGCTTTTTCATTTACGAGTGTCACTGATTTCGGTTGAATGATCTTACCGTCCAGGCTTTGGATCGTAAACTCAGAAGCTTCGGCTAGAATGGTCAGAAAACCATTTCCTGTAACTGGGTTCGGGTAAATTTCCAGTTGATTGTTACTGAACTCCGGAAGACTCAGCTGATCGATTACAATACAATCACTGGTATCGCTACATCCGTTAGTGTTTGATGCTATCACGGCGTACGTTCCGTTTGCTGACGGTGTGAATGTAAATGATCCGGTACCGTTTGCCGGGCTTTCGTCCGCGCAATTGATCCAAACCAAATTGCTTGCTGTTGGCGCAACAACCGTTATGGAAGTAATATTATCCGTAATGGATTGAATGACCGGGGCTAAAACGCTGACAACGGTTACTACTGTACTGTCGTCTCCGTTGATGTCCTGCAATACATCAAAATAAGTTCCGTCGGCAGAATAGCTATTTGACCCTACAATTACCGAATCTCCGCTGCACAACGTGATGTGTTGCTGTGTAACATTACTGGTAAAGCCAATCGTAACAGGGCCGTGTACCGGTAAATTATTAGTCGAAAAAAGTGTTCCTTCATTCGTTCCGTTACATAACCCGGAAGTGCCGGAAGGGACAAAAGCCCATTGGGAACCGTTCCAAACCGTTAATGTGATATCCGCACAATCGCTCAAACCGCTTTGCATCGCGTTGTTCCAGCCAACAGTTACACCAACCGGGTCTGCAGTGCTTGAATTGGTAAAGTCCCAGTATTCCAACGAACTGACACTTTGCATCGGAGCTTCAACAGGAGTTAAGTTGCTGTAGGAATTGTTTACATAGCCGGCTTTAATCACTGTACCTGGAGATGCCGGTGCTGTGATTGACAAAGGGCGGTATCTGTCAGGAAGCGTTCCTACAGGAAAAACAAACGCATCATTTCCGGTTTTTTCCACGTAACCGACGATAAACGTGGTGTCGGATTCTCCCGAAAGCGTTGTATTATCGGCTAGTTTCACCAGTGAAAGCGGATCGCATACAACGATTCCGTTGTTTAGTTGAAGTTCGGAAGAAATATTTACCGAAGTATTCAGGGAAATCCCGTATCCGCCATCTGCAGGGCCGTTTGCGTTATTTTCAATGCGAAGCCCGTAAAGCATCAGGTTGTTCGAAGCATGATCAACCACCTGGTTTTTCGACCCGTTCAAATTCAGGATATTTGAATGGTGATTGAAGGAACCCGATACGGATAAATCCCCGCTTACACTCAATACTAGCGGAGAAATGTGGGTAAGGCTTTTCCCGGTAGGAATGGTTAGAAAATCAAGTTGATAACTTCCGTTTCCGTTGAAAACAGTATTCCCTGTCAGGAATAAGGAAGAATCGGCAGCATACACACTTCCGTTATTGGTCCAGACAGCTGCATTCAAGTCTTTCCAGGTTGCATGGTTATTCAAAATAACCGAATCACCGTTAAGCAATTGAACAGCAGTTCCTGAATTTTCCAATAATGCACTGTTTCCGGTTAATTCCAAATGCATGTTCATGGTACTTGTGGGATCATTCCCGATTGTTCCGGTCACTTTCACCGTTCCGCCGGTTGAACGGAAATAACCGGTTCCTGCTCCGGGAGCTGCGCCCAGCCAAACCAATGCGCCGTTGATATTCAAGATTCCACCGTTTTGTTCAAAGGTCGGATAGTAAACTCCGGCCTCATTCTCAAAGCCAAATTCGGCATTGGTGGTAATGGTTCCCCCGTTTTGTACCAGTTTGCTGGAACCTAATGCGCTTCCGTCTACCAATGCGATGGTTTCTCCAACCGTTACTGTTCCTGCGTTAATGGTTCCGGTAGCTCCCAATTCAAACAGCAGGCGCTGTCCGCTGGATAAACTACCGCCGTTCATTTGCAAATGAGCATCATCTACAAAGATCAAGCGGGCATTATTTCCGCCTCCGATCAGGGAAAAAGCCCCGGAATTAGTAATCGTAACAACCGTTCCGTTCCCGATAATCTCTACGCGATCGCTTGTGTTCAGTGCAGCAGAAATAGTTAGCTGCGCCCCGTTTTGGACAAGCATTTCTGCCGGTGTGAAATTTGAATTGCCTGAAATGACCGGTTGTGCCATAGCCCCGGTATAATTCGCCGGATCGATCGTAATATTATCTCCGTTTGAAGGAGCGGAAGACCAATTGGAAGCGTTGTTCCAATCCGAATTCAGAGCACCTGTCCAGTTCTGTGCGAACAAAGAACTGATTGAGCAACAGATGCTGATTATTATAAGTGTTTGTTTCATGGTGTTTATTTAAAAAAAACATCAGGTGTGAGGTCAGGAATGACTACTTTCAAAAATTCCCCGCGAAATCCGGGAAAGGAAGAATCTTCAGGAACTTTGTCCTGTCGGGAAAGCCCATGATTTCTTAACGTATAAATAGGATTTCAAGAAATAATCCTCCGTATTTCGGACGATGTGAGTGTTTCAGAAATTATGCCTGACAAGGCGGTCTGAACAAGGAAGCCAGCGCCGGATCTTTGGGCCGGTTGGTTTTGAAAAGTGCAGGTAGACAGGTGTCTATTACCTCGAAGCGGTTTTCCGAAATAAATTTCGAACCTGGAAAAGAGGCTACCTCAAAGGAGAAATGATCGTCGATTTTTTTGAACGGAAGCTCCATGTCGCGGTCCTGGTCCTGCGTATTCTGATCGTGACCGATATAGTGCATCCAGATAAAATCACCGATCCCGATGCGTTGGTCCTGCGTGCGGTGTTCCGTAAAATGCGTGAGAAATTGGGGCAACTGGAAGAACTCTCCCAGTGAACTGTTAAACATAAAAATCGGTAACAGAATGAATATAACTGCCTTTCTCACAGCGCAAAGATACAAAAAGGAGATTTTATGTCAGGAAATTTCAGCACACAAATAATTTGGATTCGTCATTCGATTCGGAATTAGTAAGTACATTTACTTCACGTTCTTTATTGAATCAATATCCGGAAAAAGGTTTCATCCGCCGTGGCGGATGAATGAAGAGGGGAATCGTGTGAGAATCACGAACTGTCGCGCAACTGTAATTCCAATCGTAATGAATGGAAAAGTCAGATACCTGCCGTTTTCTGATCTGCTGGCCCCGGCTGGTGGAATTGGCCATGCTTTCGCGATTTGAAGCTGATGTCAAGGTTGTTTTGTTATTCTTTTTCAAGAATTAAACTTCCAGTACGTCTCTTTTTTTCGAAAGCGCAGAATATAAAAATGAATAGCTTATGAGTGATCATGAACAGGTAATTTGTCCGCGTTGTAATTCCGGTTTTCAGTGTAAAGCAGGTTCCATTTCGCTTTGCCAGTGCACGGCCGTGAATTTATCGGTAGATGAAAGCCAGTATATCTGCGACCATTACGAAGAATGTTTGTGTGCAGGCTGTATGCTGGAAATGAAGAAAGAATACAATGCAAAGAAACTGGAAGAGCGGTTTAACCAGATTTCGACACTTTTTAAGAAGAAAGATTATTGAAAAGGCACTTGCCCGAAGCTTCGGAAGAGCCTATATTAAACATAAAATATGACACTGGAACAAAGAATCCAACAATCGGAAACACGCATTTTTAAAGCGGTTTTCCCCAATACGACCAATCATTACGATACACTTTTCGGAGGAACGGCAATGCAGCTGATGGACGAAGTGGCTTTTATCGCAGCAACCCGTTTCAGCCGGCAGCGCATGGTTACGGTGAGTAGTGATAAGATCGATTTCAAAAAACCGATTCCGGCGGGAACAATCGTGGAATTAATCGGAAAAGTAACTTACCTGGGGAGCACCAGTTTGAAAATACGGGTAGAGATTTTTACCGAGCAAATGTATTCGGACGTGCGCGAAAAAGCGGTAACCGGAGAATTTACGTTTGTGGCAATCGACGAAAACAAGCAGCCTGTTAAGATCCTGAGAGATTAATGGTGAACAACGAGCTTTTGTGCGTGTGCAGTTCGTTCCGGGCAGATAAAGTAAATACCGTTCGTATATCCGGAAAGATCGAGTATGTAACTTGTCCCTGAAATAGTGATGGACTCGATCAATTGTCCGCGAGGGTTATAGATGCGGATCGTTCCGGGTTCGAATGACGCATGGATAAGCACTTGCTTATTTGCCGGATTCGGTATGAGTTGAAAGAATTCTTCCCCGTTCTCCGGAAGTGAAGCAGTACCCGAACAAGCTTTCAAAAGATCACTCATCGAATCATTGAAGAAACAATGCTGGAATTTCATGTTCTGGACAAACTCGTTCATTCCCTGCTGCATTTCAGCCACTGTCGGATTGGGATTAAACCCGTTTGAGATCCATTTGATGGATTTGTTCCAGAGTGAACTGGTATCCACTCCGACATAGCAGGGATAGTTACCACCGCTAAACATTTTTTTCCAGGTCCAGAAAGTTTCTCCGCTGATCTGTTTGGCCGGATCCTTGAAATAATCAAGCGTGGTACTCAAAGGAGCATAATTGTTTTCACCCCATTCACCACACATCACCGGAACATTCATGTTTTGTGATAATGCCACATATTCGTCCAGTGCGTCCGGGATATTCCATACAAACCAACTGTAAAAGTGGAAGGCAAAAACCATGTTCGGGTCGGGTAGGGAAGTGAAGATACTGAAATCGGTTGAGGCATCTTTTCCTTCGATAAAAAGCATGTGGTTGGTATCAACGGTCCGGATGGAATCCACCAATAATTCGTAAAACTGTACAAGTGTGCTGTCGGCAGGAGCTACCGGTTCGTTCAACAGATCATATCCGGCAACAATTCCACGGTTTTTATAGCGATTTGCAATGGCTTTCCAGAGTTCAGCCGTGCGTGTTTGATAAACAGGATCCGCCCACATATTGGGAGAATCAGGGTCGGTTACAAAATACGTCGATTGCCCGCCGGGAGCACTGTGCATATCGAAAAGTACATACAAATCATTGTCTTCACACCAATCAAGTACACTGTCAAGTAAGTCCCATCCGGATTGCTTGTATACATAAGGATTAGCATCATCTTCCAGGATCGTATGATTGAAAGGAAGCCGGACGAGGTTAAAACATTCGCCGGAAATAGCCTCTATATCTTTCCGGGTGATAAAATGATGATAAACCGAATCGCGAAAAGCATCTGCACTGGCTTGCCCTACTTTGTTTTTAATCCGGTTATAGATGGTTTTTTCCTGCGTGTAACCGGATCCCCAGATCCATCCTTCCCACAAAAGCCAGCCACCAAGATTTACTCCTTCCAATCGGATCGGTGTATTGTTTCCATCCAGTATCTGCCTTCCCGAACGATGTACAAAAGAAGTATTGTTCCAGTTTGCCTGAGTAAATGCAGGTATTCCTGAAAAACAGATCAAATAAGTAAGAAGCAGTTTTCGCATAGAGTCGTAGTTTGAAGCGAATATAAGGAAATTGAGAATTGGAAATTAAAAGACAGCATCATCGCTTCTTCCTCTGAAAAATTGGCACCGATCAATTTTGAATTGCCAATTTCAATTATTTTTAAAGGGATGAATAAAGGATTGCGCATTATTTCGGGATTTACAGCTATTTTTTTGGTGGTGCTTGCTTTTTCCTGTGAAAGCAACGGTAATAAACAGATCTATGCAGGAGAAAACCAGGATGAAATGATCCTGGACTCTTCTCACAATTTGCCTTTTACCTGTATCATTGACACTCCTTTTTGTACCGATTCAGCCTGTAGCGGAATGTATCGCGGAGTAGAGTTTGTTTCGGAACGTTATATCAATCAATTGGATCTGAACGGCACGGATGTGGCACACCAATATTCCAACAAAATGTGTGAATATGTGGGTAAAAAACTCAAACAATTATACCGCGACAGTTTGTACAGTAAAGTAGACTTTAATCGCATCCGGTTATCCACCAAAGGAATGAACGGAGACTCCAATTATGTAGAATATAAAATCTACATTCCTTTCAAGCGCGTGCCTAAAAATCAGGCGATGACGGCCTTTGACCATTCCGGTGGCTGGGGGCATAAGCCAGAGCTGAAAAAGAGAAAACATGATTTGCTTTCCAGTCCGAGCAAGATTGTGAAGAATAAAAGGTTGTGGGTCAGTCGGTTATTCCGGACAAAGGAAGGTTTACAGGAATATTGGATTCAGTGGCAGCACACCGACTATTCCAGGTGAATTGTGTTTTCAATTATTGATAAATCAAGAAGTAGAAACTTAACTTTTTCATAAAAAACAGTTAAGTTTTCGTTCAATATTGGATTCCACGTTTCCACTAAAATTGAGTTGACAATTATTGTGATTGGATGTTAAATCAATTATCATTGTGTTTGTATTTAAACATGCCAAAAACATATGAAGAAAATTTACCTTTTGTTAGGTTGTTCGTTTTTATTACAGCTATCGAACAGCCTTTCAGCTCAAGTTATCATTTCGGAGGACTTCAGTTCCGCAACCGGAACTACACCACCTACTAACTGGACCAATCATGACATTGCAGGTGGGGGACAGGTTTGGGAGTTTAACAATCCCGGAGGAAGAACATTCAATGCCCCGATTTCTGATCCGGCAGCTATTTTTGATAGTGATCATTATGGAAACGATGGTATTCCCGAGGTGGCAGCACTGGAATCTCCGTTATTTGATGCGAGTGTTATCACGAATGCTATTTTCCTGTCTTTTGACCAATATTTTGATGGCGGTGCCAATGGAGAAGCACACGTGGAGGTTTGGAACGGAAGTGCATGGGTAGAGGTTTACTCTATTTTTACCGATTCCCCTACAGATCCGCAACACATCCTTTTGGATATTACAGCTGATTTGAACGGGGCATCAGATGCACAGGTGCGTTTCAAATGGGTTGGAAGCTGGTCTTGGTTTTGGATCGTGGATAACATAATGATTGAAGAAGTATCCTGTATTCCTGTTTCCGATTTAATGATTGATGATGCAGGAACAAATTCATTCGACCTTTCATGGACAATCAATGGTTCTGAAACTGCCTGGGATATCGAATACGGTGCGCCTGGTTTTGTACCGGGAACAGGAACTGAAATCGGTTCCGTATCAGCAACTACAAATCCATACACACTCAGCGGACTAGATCCGGGAATGTCTTATGATATCTATGTTCGTGCAAATTGCGGAAGCGAAGAATCTTACTGGACACTAGTTTCAGGAGCTACAGATTGTGCTCCGGTTACAAATCTTCCATGGTTTGAAGATTTTGAATCCATGCCCGAACTTGGTTACGGATACTTCCAGAATTGCTGGTCAGCTTCGGTAGATAACTGGTTCTCTGATTATGACGGATCCTTCAATGTCGGAGTACCGGCTTATTCCGGACAAAATTATATGGCCAGATTCTCCTGGACCGGGGCGGATACGTTATGGACTCCTGAGTTTCAATTAACGGCAGGAAGAAATTACGAATTCAAGTTCTTCTTTGCTACTGAAGGAGATTATGACGGATGGAATGCGGAGGTAGTTTCCCTGAATACACAAACAGGTATGGTAGCAACATTGCCTACCGGAACATTTATTACTCCTTCGGAAGTTCCGGCTGACAATTTTACTAGCCATATTACTTGTTTCACACCGACAACTTCCGGTATTTATAAGTTTGGCGTAAGTGCTGATTCAGATGGTAATCCTTATTACCTTCAGGTAGATGATTTCAGCCTGATTGAAAGAGCATCGAGTGCCGGAACAAACGGATCTCTTGATGTTTGTCAGACAGAAGGTCTAGTTGATCTGAATGACATCATTGTGAAAAATGACGAAATAGGATCCTGGACATTCTCACCGAATCCGTCTGCTATCGTGAACGATTCGATGTTCAATCCTCAATATGTACCTGCAGGAATTGTTACTGTAAATTACATTACAGAAGGCTGTTTGCAGGATACAGCTTCAGCGGTTATTACGATTTATCCTCCTTCAACAGCAGGACTTGACGGGATTATTACGGCATGTAAAAATGAACCGATCGATTTGTATTCCGGATTGGGAGGAACAGTAAACTTCGGAGGAAACTGGTATGACCCGATGCACAATGTATTACCTGGTTCACAAGTAATGACAGGAAATTTCCCGGGACAGTATAATTATGAATATGTGACAGGAAACGGTGTGTGTCCGGACGATACATCAGGAATTGTTGTTTCAGTTACGAACTGTAATTGGTTGTCAGTAGCTGAAAACGCTTTGGAGGAAATGAGCCTTTACCCGAATCCATCAACCGGAGTGGTATTTATAGAGTCAACATTTGCACAGGGAACGTTCAGCCTTGAAATTACAGATGTGAACGGAAGAATAATCGATGCCGGGAAGAACACAGTTTCTGCAGGAACAAACGCTGTAGATTTGAGCCATGTACAGAAAGGAGTTTACTTCTTTAAGGTTTTCGATGAGCAGGCAGAAAAAGTATACCGTGTAGTTATTCAATAACTATATGAACACTAACAAGCCCCGATTTTCTTTATTTAAGGAAATCGGGGTTTTGTTTCTTATAAGGAGAACACAAGTTTGTTAATAATTGAACATTGTGGATAACTATCAGGTAATCTTCCGGCATGTAATCGCTACTAAATTGATTTTCAGGATTGTTTTGGCTTTATACTGATAAATCAATAGATTACGCGCAAATTGCTTGATCAATTATTGATAAATAATAATTAGTTGAAACGAAAAAAAACATTTTTCAGCCCTTTAAAGCAACAAAAATCAGGACAAACGAGTCTTTAAGCTGGCATATTATTAAGTAATATTATGCTTCAATAATCTATACAATACACTAAAAATTATGAGGAAAATTTACACTTTGTTAGGTTGTATGCTGTTTTTACAGCTTTCAAACAACCTATCGGCGCAAGTGATCTTTAGCGAAGATTTTGCTTCTGCCACAGGTACTACGCCTCCCACCGGATGGACGAATAATGACATCCAGGGCGGAGGGGAAGTTTGGTACTTCGATAATCCCGGAGGCCAGACTCTAAATGCACCGATTACAGACCCGGCTGCCATTTTTGACAGCGATTTTAATCAATCTGGTTCCGGACCGGAAAATGCAGCTCTTGAATCCCCTGCATTTGATGCTAGTGCAGTAACAGGTTACATCATGTTGACATTTGATCAGACTTTTTACGATGCAAGCGACTTCGGAGGTACGGGTGCTGTTTACTATGTGGAAGTATGGGACGGAACCACTTGGGTAGAAGTTCTGAGTGGAGGTGTAGACACGGATGATCCGGAGCATACTACGATTAATATTACCAATGCAGCCAATGGGGCTTCGAATGCTCAGGTACGCTTTCGATGGACCGGAGACTGGGGATACTGGTGGATAGTTGACAACATAGTAGTGGAAGAAGTGAGTTGTGCTCAGGTATCAGATATTTACGTGACATCAGCTTCGCCAAATTCATTAACGATTGACTGGACAGCAGGTGGGACAGAAACCAATTGGAATATTGAATACGGTCCGTCAGGATTTATGCCTGGTTCCGGAACACCGGCAACTGCCAGCGGAACAACCGGTTTTACAGCAAACCTTTTAACCGACAGCGTGAGCTATGATTTTTATGTTCAGGCAGATTGCGGGGGCGGAGATGAAAGTGTGTGGATTGGCCCGATTACGGGATACACAGGTTTCTGTGAATTCGAAGGAGCTGATCCGTATTATAGAATCAATAACTTTTCTACAACAGGAGGAACCACTTCCAATATTTCGAACATAGGTTCTGGGTTTGGTCCTAACGGATACGAAGATGCAACTGCAATGACTGTTTCCAGCTTTGACGGAGGTCCTTCTATTAACTTCCAGGTAGATCTGAACGATTATTTTGGATTTAGTATTTGGGTAGACTGGAATAATAATATGATTTTCGAATCGGGAGAACAAATGTTTAGCCCGGGATATTATGATGAGTCATTCTCAGGTTCTTTTGACGTGCCTGCCGGTACCGCAGTCGGAACATACAGAATGCGTATTTTGACAGATCCGGACAACGGTGCACCTTCAAGTGCTTGTGTTTCGGATTTCGGTTACGGAGAAGTGGAAGACTATACTTTTGAAGTAACACCGATCCCAAGCTGTTTGCCAATTTCAGGTTTGACATTTGATGGTGCGACTACAACTTCTATTGATATTTCATGGACAGCGGAAGGTACTGAAACGGATTGGAACATCGAATACGGACCGGCTGGATTTACGCCTGGTACAGGAACACCGGCAACAGCTTCCGGAACTCCAAACTTTACGGCCTCTCCTTTAACTCCGAATACGTTGTATGACTTCTATGTGCAGGCAGATTGCGGAGGTGGTGATGAAAGTACATGGACCGGTCCTATTTCAGGATACACCGGATATTGTGAGTTCGGAACTTCTGATCAGGAATACTATTTGAACAATTTCTCAACTACCGGGGGAGCAACTTCCAATATTTCCAATTTGAATTCAGGAATCGGGCCAAACGGCTACACAGATGCAACAGCTATGACTGTTTCTCAGTTTGAGGGCGGACCAAATGTAAACTTTACAGCAGAATTCGGTTCTCAAAGCGGATATACCTTCGGATTGGGAATCTGGGTAGACTGGAATGATAACATGGTTTTCGAATCAAGCGAACAAGTATTCCAATCGTTCGGATACCAGGATTTCTTCTCAGGTTCTTTTAATGTTCCTTTAGGAACAGCTGTTGGGTCTTACAGAATGCGTGTTTTGGCTGATTACTACAACAGTTCTCCGACAGACGCTTGTACATTGAATACGAATAACGGTCCGGGAGAAGGAGAAGCAGAAGATTATACGTTTGTGGTAGTTCCTATCCCAACTTGTCTACCGGTATCTGATTTGCAAACAGCTAATGAAACTACGAATTCTATTGATATTTCATGGACTCCGGGTGACAGTGAAACTACCTGGAACATCGAATGGGGAGTTCCTGGATTTGTACCGGGAACAGGAACAGGATTAGATTCTGCTCAGCAAACTTCTTCCGCATCATTCACAGTGGGAGGATTGAATGCTTCTACAGTTTATGACATTTATGTGCAAGCGGTTTGTAGTTCTACAGATTCATCTTACTGGACATTGGTAAGTGGAACAACACTTTGTGCACCTATTACGGCTATTCCATGGAGTGAAGATTTTGAATCTATGCCAGCAGTGGATTACGGAGTATACCCGATCTGTTGGGCAGCCAACTTCGGGGATTGGTTCTCAGATGACTCCGGGATGACTGGAAATCCGGCTAATTCAGGATCTAACTTTGTAGGAGTATATGGTGGATCAAATGACGTATTATGGACACCTGAATTCCAATTGGTTGCAGGCAGAAACTATGAGTTCAGCTTCATGTGGGCCGGAGACGGTGAAAGCGGGTGGAACGGAACAGTTTACGTAAATACAACCCAGTCTTCTTCAGGAGCAACATCATTGGGTGATTTCGTAACTTCTTCTGATGTAACGGACGAAACGTACAAAAAAGCAACATTCTGTTTCACACCTGCAACTTCTGGTGTTTACGTATTCGGAACGGAAGTATCCGCATTCTTCTTCAATGATGTTTTATCAGTGGATGATTATAGCCTGATTGAGCGTGGAACTTCTGCAGGAACAGGCGGAACAATGGATATTTGTCAAACAACAGGGTTGGTTGACTTGAACGATATCGTTACAATCACTGATACTCAGGGAACATGGACTTTCTCTCCTAACCCGGCAACGATTGTAAATGACACCATGTTCAATCCTCAATTCGTACCTGCAGGAACAGTTAATGTTGATTACATCACATACGGATGTTTGGTTGATACGGTATCTGCAGTAGTGATGATCTATCCTCCTTCAAGTGCAGGTACTGACGGTTCCATTACAGCATGTAAGAATGAACCGATCGATTTGTATTCCGGATTAAGCGGAACTGTTGATATGGGGGGTGATTGGTACAACCCTACAAACAACATTATGCCGAACTCACAGATAATGACAGGAACATTCGCAGGAAGCTTTAATTACAAATACATTACCGGTAACGGGGTTTGTCCGAATGATACTGCAAACGTGGTGATTACGGTAGTTACAACTTGTGATTGGTTGTCAGTGGATGAGAATACACTTGAGTCAGTGAATTTGTATCCGAACCCTTCTACAGGATTGGTGTACATCGAATCCGGTTTGAGCACGGAATCATTGAACCTGGTAGTAACAGACGTTAACGGACGGGTAGTTGAAACAGGAAACAATACGATTACAAACGGTGTGAATGCAGTGAATCTTGGAAACGTTGAAAGAGGAACTTACTTCTTTAAACTATCCAATGCGAATGCTGAAAAAGTATACCGTGTAGTGATTCAATAGTACTAGTACCGCTTTTAATTAGAAGCATACTAAATAAGCCCCGACATTCATCGTCGGGGCTTTTGTTTTATACCTTTGCCTCATGAATTTCGAAAAACAATTGAATCTTCGCAGCGGCGAAAAATGTGAGTTGAGCGGATCAACAGATGATTTGCAGGTTTACCAGGTACAACCATCCGATGGAAATTCTGCGGATGACTTTATCCTGATCTGCCAAAACCTGAAAGATCAGTTGGAAGGGAAAAAAGCAATTGTTCCGAACGACTGGAGATGCCTGAACGATGCTATGTGGAGTGAAGTCCCGGCTGTTAAAGTGGTGTCTTACCGCATGCTCGACCAATTGAAACAGGAAGGTTGGCCGAATGATTTACTCGAAATGATCTATTTAAGTGATGAGGAACTTTCCTGGGCAAAATCCGGAATGGAAGATGAAGACGCGGTGAAACACATCGATTCCAACGGGGCGGAACTGAAAGCAGGAGACACGGTTGTCCTGATCAAGGACCTGGATGTGAAAGGCTCTACCATTACTGCGAAACGCGGTACAGCTGTCAGAAATATCCGCCTGGTTCACAACGATCCTACATTAATCGAAGGGAAAGTAGATGGACAAACGATCTATATCCTGACACAATTCGTTAAGAAGTAGAATAGTTCAATAGAGGGTTCAATGAGTTCAAAAACTTTGGACTTTTTGAACTTATTAAATATGTTGAACTTTCAAAGTACATCTTTGTACTCCGGAGTTTTATCAAATACGCTTTTGGCAAACGGACACAAAGGAATGATTTTGATACCGGCTTTCCGGGCAAATTCTACTGCCGCCTGCACCATTAAATTCCCGACACTTCTTCCCCTGAATTCACCGCTCACCTCTGTGTGATCAATAATGATGCGGTCGTCATTCACCCACGCATAAGTCATTCTTCCGGCTTCTTTGCCGTCTTCCGTTGCTTTGAAAAAACCTTTGTTTTCTTTGTCAAATTGTTTTACTTCTATCATCTTCTATGAATTCAAAATGCAAAATTCAGAATCCAAAATCTTTTGAATTTTACATTCATAATTTTTAATTAAAATTTAGGTTCCGGTAAAGGAACAAAGCCCGTTTCTCCTTCAATTTTAGGAAAGGTCTGCGCAATCCATGCTTGTTTGGCCTCTTCAATGCGTTCTTTCCGGGAAGAAACAAAGTTCCAGAATATGAAACGTTCTTCCGGAAATGCTTCTCCTCCGAAAATATAAACCGTTGTGTTGGACGACATTTCGAATGTGCACAATTCGGCATTCTTGGCAATCAAAATCTGTTTCGGGCCAAAGGCTTCGTCACCGTCTTTGATACTTCCTTCCAGGATATATAAAGCACTTTCCCCGAATAATTGATCGCCGATGTTGATAGTTGCTGCTTCCGTGGTTTTAATTTCCAGGAAATAAAGCGGACTGTAAACCGGAACAGGAGATTTTCTTCCGAAAGCTTCACCTGCAACCATTTTGTAATAAACGCCGTTTTCTGTCCATTCCGGAATTTCAGCGGCTTCGATATGCGTAAACGAAGGCTCCATTTCTTCCAGTTCCTTGGGAAGAGCTACCCAGATTTGTAATCCGTGCAAGTGTTTTTCCGAATGACGCAGGTATTCCGGTGTTCTCTCGGAATGAACCACGCCTTTCCCGGAAGTCATCCAATTGACTGCTCCCGGCTGGATTTCAACCGCCGAACCGACACTGTCACGGTGCATAATAGCTCCCTCAAACAAATAAGTCAATGTCGATAATCCGATATGCGGGTGCGGCCCGATATCCAGGTTTTCATGATCGCTCAGCTTCGCAGGTCCCATGTGATCAATGAATACAAACGGGCCAACTGCGCGTTTCTGGCGGAAAGGCAATAGCCGGCCAACCAGGAAATTCCCGATGTCTGCGGCGCGTTCTTCAATAATGAGTTGAATGTTTGACATGAATGGTTGTTTTTAAATCAAATGGAATTCTAAATGTAAGAACTTATCGGTTGATTGTAATGACAAACATGCATTTTCCCTCGGATTGCTATTCCTTCGGGGTTCCCGGGTTCAGGAGAAATTTGGATTAATTAGCAATTAAATTTCGGGAAACTGAAATCTCTTTTCACTTTCTTTTCGTACCTTGATTTGGATGAAGTTTTTGACTAAGACCCGAACCCCCAATTGAATTACTAAATACTGAATGATGAAAAGAGCAATTTGGAACGATACCGTTATTGCTGAAAGTGAAAAAACGGTTATCATAGAGGGAAATCATTACTTCCCCGAAGAAGCAATCAAGAAGGAATATTTTAAAGATTCTGATACACATACAACTTGTCCCTGGAAAGGAGTAGCTTCCTATTATTCCCTGGAAGTAAACGGTGAAACCAATAAAGATGCTGCCTGGTATTACCCGAAAACCTCAGAGTTGGCGAAAAGCATTGAAGGAAAAGTGGCTTTTTGGAAAGGTGTTCAGGTTGTTGAGGATTAATTGGATTTTATGCATTTGAGAGAAAAATACTTAGAAGTACGTAATAGAACAGAACAATTGTGCAGGCCTTTGCAGGTGGAAGATTACGTTCCGCAACCGGTTCCGTTTGCAAGTCCCCCGAAATGGCATTTGGCACATACGACCTGGTTTTTTGAAGAAATGATCCTGAAGAAAAACCTCAATGGCTACAAAGAATTTCACCCGGATTTCGGTTTCCTGTTCAATTCGTATTACAATACGATCGGTGAACGCACTTTCCGGGCTGACAGGGGAAACATAACAAGGCCGGGAGTTTCTGAAGTGTACCAGTACCGCGCTTATGTGGACCAGGGAATGAACGAATTATTGTCTCATGAGATTTCTCAGGAGTTAAGTGAATTGATCGAACTGGGGTTGAACCACGAACAGCAGCACCAGGAATTGCTGATCACTGATTTGAAATATACGCTTGGTCACAACCCGATTTTCCCGGTTTACGACGAATCTTTCAATCTGTTGGCTGATCACAACACGGAATCCGGCTGGGTTAGCATGGAAGAAGGCATATACGAGATCGGTCACGACGGCGGAAGTTTTTGTTTTGACAATGAACTGAATAAACACAAAGTCTATTTACAGCCTTTTGATATTTCAAAATCATTGGTCACCAACGGAGAATACATCGAATTTATAGATGCAGACGGCTATTCCCGGTTTGATTGCTGGCTGGACGAAGGCTGGTCGTGGCTAAATGAAAATAAGATTACAAATCCCTTGTATTGGCATAAAATCAACGGGAAATGGCATTATTTCACGCTTGCGGGCCTGAAGGAAGTCGATCCGGATGCGATTCTCAGTCATGTTTCCTATTACGAAGCACAGGCTTTTGCCAGCTGGAAAGGAATGCGTTTACCCACCGAGTTTGAATGGGAAGCCAGCTGTGCTTTCTTTGGCTGGGGAAAACGCTGGGAATGGACAAACAGTGCCTACTTGCCGTATCCCGGGTTCAAAACCGCAGCAGGAGCAGTTGGCGAATACAACGGAAAATTCATGATCAATCAAATGGTATTGCGCGGAGCTTCCGTTGCAACATCTCTCAATCATAGCAGAAGGACCTACCGAAACTTTTTCCACCCACATTTTCAATGGCAATATTCAGGAATCAGATTAGCAAAGTAAGATGATATTAGAACAATTTAAACAAGACGTCAAGTTTGGACTTTCTCAAACTCCGAAACAAATTCCTTCCAAGTATTTCTACGATAAACGGGGAGATGAATTATTCGTACAGATTATGAACATGCCGGAGTATTACCTGACACGTTCGGAAATGGAAATCTTTCAGCAGCAGGCGGCAGATATCGTCTCCAGTTTCGACATTCAAAAAGGAGAAGAGATCGAAGTGGTGGAATTGGGTGCCGGCGACGGAACAAAAACCATTCACTTGCTGTTTGAACTGATCCGCGCCCGGGTAACTTTCAAATACGTACCGATAGACATTTCTTCCAATGCCTTGACAGGGTTGGAGCACCGGATGAAGGAAGAAATTCCGGAACTTTCGATTAACAGTCTTCACGGGGATTATTTTCAAATGCTGAACGATCTGAAAAAGTCACCGAACAGAAAAATCATTCTGTTCCTGGGCTCGAACATCGGGAACATGTCGGATGAACAGGCGAAGTCTTTCGTGGCCTCTTTGAGTGCAAACCTGAATCAGGGAGATAAGATCGTTTTAGGGGTGGATCTGATCAAGGAAAAGGAAGTTGTTCTTCCTGCTTATGATGATTCTGCAGGTATCACCCGCGATTTTAACCTGAACTTACTGGAACGGATGAACCGCGAGTTGCAAGCGAATTTCGATCTGAACGCTTTTGTGCACGATCCTGAATACCACGAATCCGAAGGAATTGCGAAGAGTTTCTTAAAGAGCACGAAAAAACAGGTGGTGGATATTAAATCCATCAATGCACAATTTGCTTTCGATGAAAACGAACGCATCCACACGGAAATTTCCCGGAAATACAACGATGACATCCTGAAAAAGATCATTGATCAGTCTCCTTTGTCGGTACAACAGCGCTTTACGGATCAAAAATCCTGGTTCGGGGATTACATTATTAACAGGGTGTAGTTCTTACGAACTTAAAATAGGGATTTTATTAATTTTCTTGCTGAATTGGAGGGCCAGTTCATAGAGGCTTGGTGGAATAGGTACTTTATTTAACGTTGTGTTCTTCCGCGTTCCTCCACCGGAATTTTGTTAAGCTTTTCCTAAAAAGGAAAGCAAGCACGCCTGTTTCTATTATTTTAGAGGCATAAAATCGCATTATGACAACTACCGGCTTAGAAAAACAGGGATTTGTGAACAAACAACTCCCGATGATCATCAAAGGGTTAATGGCATTTATGTTCCTGCTTTCGGCAGTGGCAAAATTGTATCCTTCTCCGAATTTGGCTTTGCCGACATTTGAGGTGAAACAATTGATCCCGATGGGATTCAGTGAAACGGCTGCGGCTTATTTTTCACGGATTTTGATCGGGTGCGAGCTGGCTTTGGGAATTTTGCTGCTTCAAAAGAATTATTTCAAGCGGTTAGTAGTACCGATGTCGTTCCTGATGTTGTTGATCTTCAGCATTCATTTGAGCTACGAAATTGCTTCAAGCGGAAATAGCGGGAATTGCGGATGTTTCGGATCTTTATTGCCGATGACTCCTGTTCAGGCTTTGATCAAGAACATTATCGGCATGGGATTGCTGGTGATCTTGTACCAAAAAACGTCTAAGCAGGATGATCGTTTGAATTTCTCGTTCCTTGCCGCAATTACTTTCGCTTCAATCCTTGCGGTGTTCATGGTAGGACCGATCCAGCGTAAATCCAGTGATGAACTGGTAGCTGAAATGATGCAGGAAATGAACATGGATGAGGAAGCTGAGCAGACAAAAAATGCGGAAGAAACCGATCCGAAAGTGAAAGATGCGGCTAACTCCACTAAACAGGAAGATAAAAAATCCATAGCTCCTGTTGATCTGAAGGAATTGGAAAAAGATCACAATGTTGAGAAAACGGAAGAAGAAAAAGTAGTAGATGCACCAAAGCAAAAAAAATCCGGGTTTGCTTCTCAATATGCGGATATCGATAAAGGACGTAAAATCCTGTGCTTCTTTGCTCCGGGTTGTGACCATTGCAAGGAAACCGCAAAAGCCCTGACGGATCTGGCTTCAAAAGATCCGGATTTCCCGGAAATGAAGATCGTTTTTATGGACGAAGAAGCAGAACTGATCCCTGACTTTTTTGCCTTTGCAGGGAGAAAGTATCCGTTTAAGATTTTGGATGTGGCTGCATTCTGGACAGTTCTGGGCGGAACAAAAGATACTCCCGGAGTATTCTACTTGTGGAACGGGAATATCGTAAAAGAATACGATGGTATCAATGAACGTGCTTTCAAGAAAGACGAATTCAAAAAAATCGTTCAAAAGAAGTGGTCTGAATTGAAATGAGAAAAAGCTGCAATCAATACAAGTTAACCGCAAAGAAGAAAAAGCTTAGCTTTAGTAAACCATTGAGGGAAAATGAAAGTTATTTGGAGGATTTGGTTATCTTCATCCTTCAGCGAAAATATGTATGAAAAACCTGTTTACTATTCTCATTTGCTTATCCGGTTTATTCTCTCATGCTCAAAAGAATAAACCTTTTGACGAAGACAAGTTCTATTTGGAACTTGGAATACTGGCGCAAAAGAAAGATTTCTTTGAAGTAAAAGAATTGCTCATCGCCAATAAATCGCGGATCGACAAGGAAGTTTATTTCTATTACTGGAGTTTGGTAGAAAATGCGTTTTCCCATTTCAGGGAATCGAACGAAGCCATTGAAGATTTCCTGGAAGGAGCAGGGAAAATGAATAATGATTCACTGTTCAAGGAAATTTTGCTGGTCAAACAGTTGAATCTCGTGAACCTGTTCGAATACAAAGACGCTTATTTTACAAATCAGTACATCCTGGATAATTTCAGCCATGTATGTACAGAAGACGAAATTGCCGATTTGTCCAATACCGCAACTATTTGGAAAGGATTGGAAAATTCGGGTAAGCAGTTCGTTCATCGTCCGGCGGATGTGAGGATCCAACTGACACGTGATCATGCCAGACTGGCGAATGTTCCGGTAACGATCTCCGGCAAGACCCGGAATTTTGTATTTGATACCGGCGCAAATTTTTCGGTCATCCAAAGATCTGTAGCTCTTGAAATGGGCTGTGAGATTATCCCGATCCAATTCAATGTTTCGGCAATTACCGGTGCAAAGGTGAAAAGTGACCTGGCAGTTGTGAAAGAATTGAAAATGGGAGATCCTTCAGGAACAGGGGGAACGGTAATTTGCGAAAATGTGGTTTTCCTGGTGTTTGATGATAAAGACCTGACTTTTTCAGAAGTCAATTATTCGATCCAGGGAATTATCGGGTTTCCGGTGATCCGTAATTTGGAAGAAATCCATATGACAAAGGCTGATGAGTTGATTATCCCTAAAACTTCAGAGGTTTACGCGAAAAGCAACATGATCCTGAACGGCTTCGTCCCGGTTGTCCAGGTGACACAGGATTCGGACACGCTGCAATTTTCGTTTGATACCGGAGCGGTTGAAACTTCTTTGAACAGCGCATATTATACGAAGTATAAAAAGAAAGTGGAGAAGAAAGGGAAGAAGCAAACCCTGAAATCCGGCGGAGCAGGAGGAATGGTCGAATACGAAGGATACGTCCTGCCGAAAGTAAATCTTGCTGTCGGAAATTCGGAAGTAACCCTGCACGATGTACAGGTACGAAAAGATCATGTAGGCGAAGTAGATGCCGATTTTGACGGAAACCTCGGGCAGGATTTCATCAAGCAATTCGATGAGATGATCATCAGCTTTAAATATTCCGCGATACAGTTTAGATGAATTGAAAATGGATAATGTAAAAATTGAAAAGTAAAGGTTGGTTAAAATCTTTTCAATTCTCAATTTTACAATCTCAATTATTTCGCTGCCCCGCTAACGCCTTTACTTTCAGCAGGTTTTTCCTGAGTCAACGTTTCCGTTTTCTTTGGCGCAGCAACCATCACTACTTCACCGGCCGCTGTTCTGACTTGTGCAAATAACCAGTCATACATTTCATCCGCGCGGAAAATGCGTTCCAAAGCTCCGTGGTTCGCGCCCGCAATTTCTGTATAAATCAGGTTTTTTCCGTCGTTGCAATTTTTAATAGCTGTAACCATTTCACGCGAATAACGAACCGGAACAGCCTCATCCCGGTTTCCATGCTGGATCCACATAGGAATACTTGCCAGGTTGCAGGCATCTTTCGGATTTCCGCCACCGCATAATGCAACGGCAGCTGTAATTTTGTCAGCATGTTTCCCCACAAAATGCATAGTTCCGTAACCGCCAAGGCTCATTCCGCAAACATACACGCGGTTTGTGTCTGTCTTATAGTGCTTTTGGACGTATTCCAATACTTCCAGTACTTTGTCCGGGTTCCAGGAACCGGATGCAACTTGCGGTGCTATCACAATAGCAGGAACTTTCCGGCCTTTTTCAATTTCGTGGATAACGCCGTATTTCTTGACACGGTTCAAATCGGTTCCGCTCAAACTCTTTCCGTGAAGGAAAATCAAAACCGGGGGATTGTTATTCAGGGTACTGGAATCCGGCAGATTTAGCCAGAAGTTGTAAAATGTCTTTCCTCTTACAGCGCTCAATTGAGCAAAGGATTGAAAACCGACAACTAAACAAATTACGACAAGAATGTTTTTCATTTTGTTTTTATTTGGGACGGCTAAGATAGGAATTTCACAGGAAACGGGGTTTTAATTTTCCGTTAATTCCTGTTTGTTTCTGAATTTAAAAGAGAGGAGATGCCTTTTTTAAACGTGGGTATTTTAGTTTGGTTACATGCTTCGTAGTAAGAATAACACTCTGACGCCTATTTGTTTGCCATTTGGCAAACAGGCAAATTGGCAAATTTGTGAAGTTTCCGGGTGGTAAAATAAAAAAGGCTTTCATCTGATGAAAGCCTTCTTGATAATTCAATGAGTTATTACTTTCTGGCAGCATCAAGCATTTGCTTGTATTTTGCTTCTTTTTCCGTATTCTTCAACGCTCTTGCGATTTTCACCAAACTGTTCAATACATCTACATCTTTCGGGGAAATAGTAACGTATTTTTCAAGTGGTTCCATAGCAAAACCGTAGAATTCCAAACTTTTAGCAAGCAATTCATCCGATTCTTTTTTAGCGTTCGGAGGAAGGCTTCCTGCTTTTTGACGTAAATCAAATCCTTTACTGGAGAAATAACTTCCTAAGTTGTAGTAAGCATCCGCATAATTCGGATCAATTTCAACTGCCTTGTTCAGATTTTCAAGTACCGTTTTGTCGTCGTTCATTTCCATGGCAATAGTTCCCAATGCGAAATACAAGTGTTTGTCTTTCGGAGATTTTGCAATAGCTTGCTTCAGGAATTCAACTGCTTTATCGTTTTGACCAGCCTTGATATATGCCATTGCCGTAGAACGGTAGATCAGATCCGGTTTGTAGTTTGATTCAGCAGCTTTTTTATAGTATTCCGCAGCCTGAACGTAATTGGAATCATTTTCAGCAGCGATACCAGCGTAATAAATTGCAGTTGTATCCAACTGATTCAAAACTGCCGTATAATCATTTACAGTACCGAACGCCATCATTGCTTCCTTATATTTCTTAGCATCGAATGCCGCAGAACCGGTTGTGTAAAGCATTTGTTTGATGGTATTCACACTGTTTTGAATGTCTGAATCATACTTGTTGGAAATGTCATAAGCTTCTTTATAAGCCTTCACGGAAATTTCCTTCGCATTTTCAGGAACATTTTTGTTGAATTCTGCATCTCCGAGCATTTTTACCAAAAGCAGGGATGTGTAGATTTCTCCTTTCAGGAACAATGTTTTTGGGCTTTTTTCCGTTTCCGCGTTGGTAGATGCCAAATCAATGGATTCTTTTGCTTTGATCAACTGCTTTTTCATTTCCACCATGTCTCCGGTCATTTGAGCCTTCTCATAGTTTTGGAATGCCAAAGCAGCGTCCGTTTCAACCTTTTTTTGAGCAAAAGAAAGCGACGAGATCATTACGATCCCTACCATCAATGCACCTTTAGTCATATTCAAATAGTTCATAATTTTAATTATTTGCTGTGTCATGTTTCCAACTTTTATGCCATTATCGACCTTAAAGATGCAAACAAAACTATTTTCCATAATTATTCTTCCGAATTTGTTTCCGTTGTTTCCTCTGACCCCGCAGATTCAACAGGCCCGTCGGTGATTGTTCCTCCTTCGCCGTCAAATTCTTCATCTTCTTCATCGGAACGCGGTACGCGTGCTACTGCAGCAATCTCGGCATTTCCTTTTAAGTTGATCAGACGAACACCCTGAGCGGCACGTCCCATCACACGAATGCTGTCAATGTGCATACGGATCGTAACTCCGGCTTTGGTAATGATCATCAAATCGTCTTCGTCGGCAACAGTCTTGATTGCTAAAAGCGGTCCTGTTTTATCCGTGATCGAAATTGTTTTCACACCTTTTCCTCCGCGGTTGGTAATACGGTAAACTGGTTCGCCGTCTTCCGGATCATCCAGGAAGGAACGTTTTCCATAACCTTTTTCAGAAACAACCATGATGGTCTCTGCCTTATCTTTTACGCAGATCATTCCTACCACTTCGTCTTTTTCATTCTGAAGCGTTACCGCTTTAACACCGGAAGCATTTCGTCCCATCGGGCGAACTTTCTCCTCGTTGAAACGGATAGCACGTCCCGCTTTGGTAGCAAGGACCATTTCATTTGTTCCGTCAGTCAATCGTGCTTCCAATAGCTCGTCGTTTTCACGGATCGTGATCGCGTTGATACCGTTTGCTCTCGGTCGGGAATAAGCCTCCAGCGATGTTTTCTTGATGATACCTTGTTTCGTACACATCACGATGAAGTTGTTCTCCACGTATTCTTTGTCAGTCAGATCTTTGACTTTCACATACGCTTTGATCTTATCGTCCTGTTCGATGTTCAACAAGTTTTGGATCGCTCTTCCTTTTGCGGTTTTGTTTCCTTCCGGAATTTCAAACACACGCATCCAGAAACAACGTCCTTTTTCGGTAAAGATCAACAGGTAATTGTGGTTCGTAGCAACGAACAAATGCTCTAAGAAATCTTTGTCGCGGGTAGTAGAACCTTTCGATCCCATACCACCGCGGCTCTGAACCTTGAATTCATCCAGGTTCGTACGTTTGATGTATCCTGCGTGAGAAATGGTAATAACTACTTCTTCATCCGGGATCAAATCCTCGATCTTCATTTCAGAAGCAGAGTACTCGATCGTTGAACGACGCGCATCACCGTATTTTGCACGGACATCCGTTAATTCGTCTTTGATGATCTGCATTCTGCGTTCTTCACGCTCCAAAATATCTTTCAGGTCTGCGATCAGGGCCATCAAGTCAGCATATTCTGCACGCAATTTATCCTGCTCCAGTCCGGTCAATTGACGCAAACGCATCTCAACGATCGCACGGGATTGAATATCTGACAGCGAAAAACGCTCCATCAAACGCTCACGTGCTTCTTCCGGGCTTTTCGAAGAACGGATCATAGCGATCACTTCGTCGATATTGTCGGAAGCAATGATCAAACCTTCTAAGATATGAGCACGCTCCTCTGCTTTGCGCAATTCGTATTTGGTTCTGCGAACAACTACTTCATGTCTGAATTTTACGAATTCAGAGATCATTTCTTTCAGGTTCAGCAAACGCGGTCTTCCGTCTACCAAACAAATGTTGTTGATAGAGAAAGAACTTTGAAGAGCCGTATACTTATATAGTTTGTTCAGAACAACGTTTGGAATGGCTTCGCGCTTCAATTCAAACACGATACGCATACCATTTCTGTCAGATTCGTCACGAATGTCAGAAATACCTTCGATCTTTTTGTCATTTACCAGTTCAGCAGTTTTTTTGATCATTTCTGCTTTGTTCACCTGGTATGGAATTTCCGTAACGATGATCTGTTCACGGCCTCCGGATTCTTCGATCTCTGCTTTTCCACGAATAACTACGCGCCCGCGGCCTGTCAATAAGGCTTCGCGTGCTCCGTCAACACCGTAAATAATACCGCCTGTCGGAAAGTCAGGTGCTTTCACGTACTGCAATAATTCTTCGTCCTCGATATCTTTATTGTCAACGTAAGCAATGATACTGTCAACAACTTCACCTAAATTGTGCGGCGCCATATTGGTTGCCATACCTACGGCGATACCACTTGCTCCGTTTACCAGCAGGTTCGGGATTTTAGACGGTAATACGGTCGGCTCCTGTAAAGAGTCGTCAAAGTTCGGAGCGAAATCTACGGTTTCCTTATCCAGGTCATCCAGCATTTCTTCCGCGATCTTGCGTAAACGTGCCTCGGTATAACGCATAGCTGCCGGACTGTCACCATCAACAGATCCGAAGTTTCCCTGCCCGTCAACCAATGGATAACGCAAAGACCAATCCTGCGCCATACGCACCATGGTGTCGTAAACCGAACTGTCACCATGTGGGTGATACTTACCCAATACCTCTCCTACAATACGAGCTGACTTTTTGTACGGTCGATTGGAGTAAACCCCCAAATCTTGCATACCATATAATACACGGCGGTGTACCGGTTTAAATCCGTCACGCACATCAGGAAGTGCGCGGGATACGATTACGGACATCGAATAATCGATGTACGCCGATTTCATTTCATCTTCGATGTTAATCTGGATTATCTTTTCTCCATCTGCCATCTTGTCATAGTTTTAAATTATGCACGAAATTTGCGTGCTAAAAGCAAGTTTCGAAATTAGTTTATTTATAGCAACAAAAAAGAAGGGTAAAAGGATTTTTACTAACAAAAAATGGTGAAAAAATGCTATTTCGATGTACTTATTAACATTTAATCCGTTTGTATATTTGTAAGGTGCACTTGTTGTACCTGAATCTTAAATTAAGTGAGTTATGGAAGCGAAATTTTCACCCCGGGTAAAAGACGTACTCAGCTTCAGTCGAGAAGAAGCTTTGCGTTTGGGGAATGACTTTATTGGGGTAGAACATTTCTTGCTTGGAATCTTGCGTGAAGGAGAGGGGAACGCTGTGCGGATCCTGACCGGATTCAACCTGGATCTACAAAAGTTAAAAGCAGAATTAGAAAAACCATTGCTGGAGGCATCAAAATCGAATTCGCCTGTCGGTGCGAATATCCCTCTGGTAAAACAAGCAGAACGTTTGTTAAAAATTACATATTTGGAAGCGAAATTGTTCAAGAGCCCTATGATCGGTACTGAACATTTGTTACTTTCGATGTTAAAGGATGAAGATTCCGTAGTTTGCAGGGTACTGAACCGCTACGGAGTTAATTATAATACAGTTCACGAGGAATTAGAGAATATGGTCGACGAAAATAAATTACCAAGAGCAGAAATGTCGTCTTCTTCCGAAGATGATGATCAAACATTTGGAGCAAGCCAGCGCAAAGCGAGTGACCCTAAGTCTAAAACTCCGGTTTTGGATAATTTCGGGCGTGACCTTACGAAAATGGCAGAAGCCGGAAAACTGGATCCAATTGTTGGACGTGAGAAAGAAATTGAGCGGGTGTCTCAGATCTTATCACGCAGAAAAAAGAATAACCCGATTTTGATCGGAGAGCCCGGAGTAGGGAAAAGTGCTATCGCAGAAGGATTGGCACTGAGAATCGTGCAGCGAAAAGTTTCACGCGTATTATTTAATAAACGAATCATTTCGTTGGATCTGGCTTCGATGGTCGCAGGTACAAAATACCGCGGTCAGTTCGAAGAAAGAATGAAGGCAGTGATGTCTGAAATCGAAAAGAACCCGGATATTATTTTGTTTATTGATGAGATCCACACCATCATCGGTGCGGGTGGTGCAAGTGGTTCACTGGATGCTTCCAACATGTTCAAACCGGCTTTGGCACGTGGAGAAATGCAGGCAATCGGTGCTACAACCTTGGACGAGTACAGACAGTACATCGAGAAAGACGGTGCTTTGGAACGTCGTTTCCAGAAAGTATTGATCGAGCCTACAAGCATCGAAGAAACGATCCAGATCCTGAACAACATCAAGGAGCGTTACGAAGATCACCACATGGTGACTTACACGGACGAAGCATTGGCTGCCTGTGTGAAATTGACCGAGCGTTATATCACAGACAGGCACTTACCGGATAAAGCAATCGATGCTTTGGACGAAGTTGGTTCCCGTGTACACATCACAAACATCAATGTTCCGCAGGATATTATCGATATCGAGCAGGAAATTGAGGCTTTGAAAGATCAAAAGAACGAAGTAATCAAATCGCAGCAATACGAAAAAGCGGCTGAACTGCGTGATTCTGAGCGTAAGTTACAGGATCGCCTGGAAGAAGCGAAAAAACGCTGGGAAGAAGATTCCAAAGCGAAACGTGTTGTGGTAACGGAAGAAGACGTTGCAGAAGTGGTTTCCATGATGTGTGGAATTCCTGTAACACGTGTTGCTCAAACTGAAATGGGTAAATTGGCTACTATGGCTGATGAGCTTCAGGGGAAAGTAATCGGACAGGATGAAGCAGTTGAAAAAGTGGTGAAAGCCATTCAGCGAAACAGAGCAGGATTGAAAGATCCGAACAAGCCGATCGGTTCGTTCTTCTTCCTGGGGCCAACAGGTGTCGGTAAGACACAATTGGCAAAAGTACTGGCGAAATATCTGTTTGATTCGGAAGATTCACTGATCCGTATCGATATGTCGGAATACATGGAGAAATTCTCTATTTCCCGATTGGTCGGAGCGCCTCCGGGATATGTGGGATACGAAGAAGGTGGACAATTGACGGAGAAAGTAAGACGTAAACCTTATTCCATCATCTTGCTGGATGAGATCGAGAAAGCACATCCGGATGTATTCAATCTGTTGTTGCAGGTATTGGATGACGGACACATGACAGACGGTTTAGGTCGTAAGATCGACTTTAAGAACACGATCCTGATTATGACTTCGAACATCGGAGCACGCCAGTTGGCAGACTTCGGAACAGGAGTTGGTTTCGGAACGAAATCCCAGAATGATCAGCGCGACGAAAATGCGAAGACAGTTATCCAGAACGCATTGAGAAAAGCGTTTGCGCCGGAATTCCTGAACCGTATTGATGATATGATCATTTTCCACTCGTTAACGAGAGAAAGTATTCACAAGATCATCGACCTGGAGTTGGTGAAATTGTTTGAGCGTATTGCAGTATTGGGTTACCATGCTTCCATGACGGAAAAAGCGAAGGATTTCATTGTAGACAAAGGATACGATGAGAAATTCGGAGCAAGACCGTTGAAAAGAGCGATCCAGAAATACATTGAAGATCCGTTGGCAGAAGAGATTATCAAAGCAAATCTGCACGAAGGAGATACAATCGTACTGGATATCGATGAAGCAAATGCAAGCTTGAAAATTTCCATTGAAAAAGGAAAGACAAAGGCAGCTAAGAAATAATTCAGATTAGTTTAAATAATGTAGGGGCGCGATTAATCGCGCCCCTACTGGTTTTCAGCCACATTTTTTATCTTTGAATGATGAAATTGAAATTAACAGCCTTATTGCTTTTTGGTTTTTCCCTGTCTGCATTCTGTTATGTAGAAATGACACGTGTGGATCCAAAGATCTTTATCGCAAACCCGGAAACTGATTTTTCCAAAATCCAGGTGAGGAATGAAGCCTTGAAAGCCAAAATGGTGGAATTTCTGTTTAACAATGATCTGATTGATCACATCGGGACGAAAGCCTACGATCCCTCGGCGCTGTTTGTGAATTACTACAAACAGTTTGCTTCCCTGTATCAATTGATCGACCTGAATAATGACAAAATCCCGGAACTTGTTTTCAACGGATACCCGACAGAAGAGAAAGATAAGGAACGGCTCGAAATTTTTATGACCATCAAGGGTGAACCGGTTTCCGTTTATAATGAAATGGGACATTTGCTGGCTTATAAAATTCATCCGAACACGAAAGAAATTTTATTTTATCACCATCAATATCCCTGTTGTGGAAATGCTTCACACAATCTGAATCGCCTGCGATTGGTTGATACTAAAATGACTTTGATAAAGCGCTATTTTTTAGGCCGTGATACAGGAATGCTCGGTAAGTTTTTTCCCGATAAGTCAACTTTCAACGGGAAGTTCTATTTCGCAAAATCCAAAGAAATCCTTTACTGGTCTCCCGAAGAAATTACCGAAGCGGCCTGGCCCGGAAGGTCCCAAAAGAATATCATTGCCGGTTACCCGGATTCAACGGTTTATTCCGTTTTAGCTGAAAAAGGAAAATGGCGTTTCGTGATTATGCACGGAGCTCCTGTGGCAGAAGAAAACCGCGTGATTAATCCCGCAAATTTTGCCGATACCTGGATTTACGGATGGATCAAAGAGGAATGATCAATGATTTAATTATCAATTATCAAGAGGTCAAAATTGATAATTCAATTCATGTCCGTTAATCTCCAGTTTTGAACCAGTTGGTGGTGTTTGTTCTGGAAAATGGTCATCAGTTTATCCGAATCGGAGTCTTTTCCCGGACGACGTTTTTCAATCGATTTGAATGTTTGTTGAATGACCTCCAAAATATCCGATTCCATCAATATTTCCGAAGTACTCGTATCGAAACCATAACTTTGGTAAACTTCGATAATCTTATTGCGATCACTTAGTTCTTGTGGAAGCAGGACGCTCTTTTTAGACAATTCATTGAAGAAAGGCAATAATTTTGCACTCAGTTCAATAAAATGCTTCAAAACAATAGTAGCTTCATTAATTTGCTGAATTGCAGAGGTCTGAATAAAGCGTTTCTTAGCAAGTTTGTTTTCCATGACATTTTGTTTTTTGTCGTTTCTATCTTAAAGACGACCGGTGTTTTAAATGGTTGGATTTAAAAATCATTCTTTGATTAAACCCTTGGTTTCGTTGAGTAAAATGGGTTTTTGTGTGATTATTTTATTGCTAAATCAATGATTGTTTATAAAATTTCACAACTAGTCCAAATTTGTATCCCATTAAATGAAGTACTAAATCGATGTAAACCTTATCTTTGCAACAAAAAAATCACAACATGCAGATATTAAGTGGTAAGGACGCTTCCGAAGTAATCAAAAAAGAATTAGCTATTCAGGTTGCCGAGCGCAAAGCTGCAGGAAAGAAAATTCCTCATTTGGCAGCAATTTTGGTTGGAAAGGACGGTGGTTCTGTTACTTACGTCAATAACAAGTTGAAAGCATGTGAGGAAATCGGTTTTGAAAGTACGTTGATCCGTTACGACGATTCGATTTCGGAGGAAACACTTTTAAAGAAGATTCAATCCCTGAACGAAGATAAAAGTATCGACGGATACATTGTACAGCTTCCGCTTCCGGCCCATATCGATGAAATGAAAGTGACGTTGTCCATTGACCCGAAGAAAGACGTGGATGGTTTTCACCCGATCAACGTAGGAAACATGATGCTGAACATTCCGGGATTTGTTCCTGCAACACCTGCGGGAATCGTGGAATTGATGCGTCGCTACAAAGTTCAGACTGCCGGTAAGAATTGTGTGGTTGTAGGAAGAAGTAATATCGTAGGAACACCTTTGAGCTTGCTTTTAGGGAAAAATACAGATCCCGGAAATTGCACGGTAACACTCGTGCATTCCAAATCGGAAAATATCAAAGAAATTTGTTCTCAGGCCGATATTTTGGTTGCGGCAGTCGGAATCCCGGGATTCATCACGGCTGACATGGTGAAAGAAGGTGCTGTTGTGATCGATGTCGGAACTACACGTATCGAAGATCCGACCAGAGAAAGAGGCTGGAGATTGGCCGGTGACGTCGACTTCAAGGAAGTAGCTCCGAAAACGTCAGCGATTACGCCGGTTCCTGGTGGAGTAGGACCAATGACAATCGCGTCGTTGATGATCAATACGCTGAAAGCAATGGACTTGAAAGGAAAATAATAGTATTGGTGTATAACCGTGGGCACGCGATTAATCGCGTGCCCACGTGTTTATAGACGTTCCAACGGTGTTTTCACACCGTCAACCAGCGAATAACAAGCCAGTTTGTCTTTGAATACAGACGATTTGAATAACGAACGGTTTAACAGCATTCTCACACATTCCTGGATTCCTTCGGCAATAGAAGGGTGGGGATGAACGAGTTCTGCAATCACATGAATAGGAAGCCCTAATTTCATGATCAGCCCGATGGTTTGGATAGCAGTAGAAGCATGTTCTCCCACAGCGCGCATTCCTAGTACTTTCATATCGCTGTCGTTGGTTACGATAATCTTGAAAAATCCTTCAGTTTTGCGCATGGCAATGGCGCGGGCAATCACCGAATAATCAATCTTTACGATTTTTACCGGGATATTTTTTTCAATGCACTGCATTTCATTGATCCCCACAGCAGCAACTTCCGGCTGCAGGAACATGATCGTACAAACGTTGTCATAGCTCAGGCGTTCACGGATGGTCCCGAATGCTCTTTCAACGGCATGCCGGGCTTCAATTTCTCCCATATTCACCAAAGCAATCCGTCCTGAAACGTCTCCGACCGCATAAATATGCGGAACATTCGTTACCGTATCGTCATCACCGATGTGTTGTCCGCGTTTGGACATCAAAACACCGGCATTTTCCATTTTAAGGCTTTCAATATTCGGAACACGTCCAATGGAAAGCAGCGCTTTTTCCACGCGGATCACTTCTCTTGATCCATCCGGATAGCTCAATTCATATTCTACTTCATTTCCGAGGTTTTCCAGGCGTTCCAACTGGGCATTGTGATGGATAGTAACTCCTTTTTCTTCCAGGTTCTCACTCACAATCGCCGAAATATCCGGGTCTTCAAAAGGAAGAATGCGGTCTGCCCGGTCAATCAGGTATACTTTGGTTTTTCCGAAGTTTGAAAAGATCGTGGCATATTCACAACCAATGACTCCGGCTCCGACGATTACGAGACTTTTGGGATAATCCGTCAGGTTTTCAATACCGTCACTGGTCAGAATTGTTTGTTCGTCCACATTCACGTCCTTCATTTTGCGGGGACGGCTTCCGCTGGCAATAATGATGTTTTCTCCGTAGACAACCGTGCGGTCACCATCGTGCTGAACAATCTCTACTTCATGCGGGGAAAGGAAACTGGCTGTTCCGCGTTCGTATTTCAGCAGTTTGTCCATCGTTTCCGTTTGAAGTAGCTTTAAGTGGCAGGAATACTGGAATTTGCGCTCAAAAACGGCTTCGTCAACGGTAGCATCCACATCTTGCCAGGAAAGGTAAAATTTCTCCCGTCCCTTACCACCGATCGTGTCATTTACCGATGCAACTTTCTGGGAAATTTCCCACAATGTTTTGGATGACAAAGCGCCGTTGTAAACACCTGCGCCTCCCACGCGGTCTTTCTCGATCAGGCAGACACGTTTACCGTAGTCAATTCCTCGCATGGCTGCTGCATAACCTGCAGGCCCGCCACCGATAATAACTAAATCAAATTTTTCCATAAGTCTATCGGACTAAAATTAAGCAATACTTTAACATTCAGCATGGGTTTCTATTAATTTTGTGGCATGAATTTGAAAGAACTGACCGATTATGGAAAGGCGGAGAAGGAATTTTTCACCAAGTGGATCAAAAAGGCCAAAAAGGTGAATAACCGGACACTGGATGAACAATTCCATTCCTTACACAACGAAGCATTTCGCAAAATCGATTGTCTGGCCTGTGCAAATTGCTGTAAAACTACCAGCCCAATTTTCCGGGATGTGGATATCAAGCGCTTATCCAAACGTTTGCGCATGCCGGAAAGCAAATTCATCGATACTTACTTAAGAATTGACGAAGATCAGGATTACGTGCTGCGAACCGCTCCGTGTCCTTTTTTAGGGGCCGATAATTATTGTTCCGTATACGAAGACAGGCCTTTGGCATGCAGGGAATATCCGCACACGGACCGGAAGAATATGTACCAGATTTTACAACTAACCAGAAAGAACATGGAAGTGTGTCCGGCAGTGAGTTATATCATGAAGGAAATATCCAAAAAAATATAACAGAAATTACAACCTTTTGTATAATTTGGCGTCTCTTTAAAGAACTAGTTTTATCCAAATTGATACCATGAAGTCTATCCTTCTTTCCATATTACTACTGTTAATCAACAACTTTTTATTCAGTCAGAAAGCCAAGAATGGTGATTATACCGTTAGCGGAACAGGGATTGTACTGAACGCATACACGGATGTCACCGCAAACATTGCTGTCGGTGCAACCTCTTTAACCGTTACTTCAAATACACTTACAAATGGACCTGTTCTAACAACAGCGTTGGCCCCGGGAGATTTGATCCTGATTATTCAAATGCAGGGAGCATCGCTGGATATTGTTACAACACCTGCTGAACCGGCTCCTGCCGGATGGGGTGGTAACTATACGCTTTCCAACAGTGCAATGGGAGATTTGGGGAATATGAATAATTACCGCAAAGACTGGGGAACGGTTACGAATTACAATAATTCCGGGAAATACGAATATGCAGAAGTCCTTTCTGTTTCCGGATCAACGGGTATTACCGTCAGATGTGCTTTGAAAAATTCATACACCGCAACAGGACACGTACAGGTAGTTCGTGTACCCAGACTTGGAAATTTGACTTTAAATCCAAGTGCTACTGTAGTTCCTGTAGCCTGGAACGGAGCTACCGGAGGTATTGTAGCTTTGGAAGTAAACGGAACAGTGAATTTCGGAACAAACTCTAAAATCCTTGCTTCCGGTTATGGTTTCAGAGGAGGGGTGACAGACAATACTTCAAACGGTCCGGGAAATGCCACGGATGTAGGAAAACCTGGGTATTCAGCTGCTTCTGAAGGTGGCGAAAAAGGAGAAGGAATCGGTGGAGCAGCAACTGCTACCGGAGATTTGACAATTACTTATTATTCCCGTTACGGAATGGGTGCTGCGGCCAACGGCGGCGGCGGCGGGAATTACAAAAATGCCGGCGGTGGTGGTGGTTCAAACTTCGGAGCAGGAGCTTATACCGGAACCGGTGTTCTAAATCCGGCTTATTCCGCTTTTTATGGGTTGGAGCCACTATCAGCAAATAGTTCGGGAGGTGGACGCGGAGGATATTCCGGTGCACAAAACGATCAGAATGAAGCAACAGTAGGCCCCAATAATTCTGCATGGCAAGCCGACAGCAGAAGAAAAGAAGGTGGATTAGGAGGACATCCTTTGACCTACGATGCAACCCGTATTTTTATGGGTGGTGGCGGTGGTGCCGGTGAAATGGACAACAGCCAGGGTGGAAGCGGTGGTGCCGGGGGCGGGATCGTTTTTATTCAATCATACGGATCTATTACCGGGACCGGTACTATAGAAGCAAACGGTGCTAACGGACAAAATTCGAATCCTCTAAACCAAACAGCCGGTATCGGAGTGAAAAGAGGAGTGGATGGAGCCGGTGGTGCTGGGGGAGGAGGTGCCGTTATTATTTCGAATGGTACGGCAATTCCTGCTACGGTGACTTTAAGTGCGAATGGAGGAAACGGTGGAGATAACGCGTTAAACTTTGGTTCGTTTGCATCCGGAGTGGAGGCAGATGGCCCCGGAGGTGGAGGAGCCGGTGGATTTGTGAATTACACTTCCGGAACCCCTGCGGTATCTACAAATGGCGGAAATAGCGGTATAGTTACTATCGCTGGGAGTTTAACTACCAATATCGTAGCGAATTTTCCTCCGAATGGTGCTACAAATGGTTCCACTGGTTCCAGTTTAGCGACACAACCTTATTACAATTTAATAGCAAACAACGCAGCGGTATGTAGCGGAAGTCCTGCTACTTTGTCGGTAACTGTTCAGGGTACTTTACCTTCACCGATTACCAATGCAAACATTACATGGTACACAACTTACACCGGAAATACTTCTGTGGGAACAGGATTAACGCTGAATATTCCATCAGCTACGGCAACAACAACCTATTATGTAGGCTTTTGCCCGAATGGAACATTCCGGATTCCGGTAACGGTTACCGTCGGAGGTCCGACTATTTCCGGAACGGCTGTAGTAACAAATGCAACCTGTTCGGCAGGCGGATCTATTACGGGACTGACAACTTCCGGTGGTGCACCAACAGTGACCATCACCTGGAACGGGGTTACAACTCCCGGTATGAATTTAAGCAACGCTGCGGCGGGTTCTTACACTGTTTTGGTCACTGACGGTATTGGTTGTACGGCAACTTCGGGTCCATACACGATCGGTACTTCCGGAGGCCCGGTAATCAATTCTACCAACATGGTGGTAACCAATGCGTCCTGTATGGGAGGTGGTGGATCTATTTCAGGAATTACTGCCACTGGAACCGGATTGACTTATAACTGGAATAGCGGTGCTTACTCCACTTTAAATATCTCAGGACTGAACGCAGGAACTTATAACCTGGTGGTTACGGATAACAACGGATGTACAGCTTCTTTGGGACCGGTTAACGTAGGACAAAACTCCGGACCGGTAGTCAGTACGACCAACATGCTTGTTACAGCAACGACCTGTGGAGCAAACAACGGAAGTATCACCGGAATCACCGCTACCGGAACAGGTTTGACCTATAACTGGAACACCGGAGCTTATTCCACTTTGGATATTACCGGTTTGAGCAGTGGAAATTACAACCTGGTTGTTACGGACAATATCGGGTGTACAGCTTCTGTAGGGCCGGTTGCCATCGGAACTTCCAGCGCTCCGGTTATTAATGCAGGAGCAGTTTCTATTACGGATGCACATTGTAACCAATCAAACGGGGCAATTTCGGGATTAACTGTTTCAGGCGGGCAACCGGGATACACTTACAACTGGAATTCGGGTGCTTATAGCACGCTGAACCTTTCCGGTATTCAGGCAGGAAATTATACTTTGCAGGTTACGGATAACCTGGGTTGTACCGCAAATGCAGGGCCTTTCACAGTTAACAACATTGCAGGACCGGTGATCAATACTTCCGGAGTGGTAATCACGAATGAAACCTGTGCCGGAAATGACGGATCAATCACCGGGATTACTGCAACGGGTACAGGAACTCTGACTTACAGTTGGAATTTGGTGGCAAGTCCTACTCTGGATCACACGAATATTCCGGGTGGAACTTACGGTTTGCTGGTTTCCGATGCTTTCGGATGTAATGCCATAGCAGGGCCATTTAATGTAGGCCAATCTCCTGGACCATCCATCAGTACTTCAAACATGGTGGTTACCGGTACAACCTGCGGATTGAATAATGGAAGCATCACCGGAATTACTGCAACGGGAACAGGACTAACCTACAACTGGAATTCGGGTGCTTATTCAACGTTGGATATTACCGGTTTGAGCAGTGGGACCTATAACCTGGTCGTAACTGATAATATGGGCTGTACGGCTTCTGCAGGACCGGTTTCTATCGGAGCTTCAAGCAATCCGGTGATCAATTCGGCAGCTGTTTCCATTACGGACGCACATTGTAACCAATCAAACGGAGCGATTTCAGGATTGACCGTTACAGGCGGGCAAGCAGGATATACCTACAACTGGAATTCCGGAGCTTACAATACTTTGAATCCTTCAAATATTCCTTCCGGTACTTACAATTTGCTGGTTACTGACAACTTAGGATGTACTGCCAACGCAGGTCCTTTTACGGTTAACAACATCGCGGGGCCTACACTGAACACCACCAATGGTGTTGCAACGGATGAAACCTGTGCGATGAATGACGGAACAATTTCCGGCCTTACTGCTACGGGTACAGGAACTTTGACATATACCTGGAACGGAGTAGCGAGTCCTACTTTAAATCAAACGAATTTATCTCCGGGAACTTACAACGTAGTCGTTTCAGACGCATTCGGATGCAGTGTAAGCGGCGGGCCGTTTACAATTGATCCGGTGGTTCCATTGATCCTCGATCAAAGTTCTTTGTCGATCACAAATACTTGTACCAACACAGGTGCTATCAGTGGATTGCAGATCACCGGAGGAATTAATCCGACATTTTCCTGGACAAATATCAGTGCTACAACGCTGGATATTTCGAATCTGACACCCGGAAACTACACAATCAGCGTGACAGATGATCAAAACTGCTCCGTGCAGCAAACGTTTACGGTTTCAAATACATCGACTCTTGCTTTAAATACGAATAGTGCAGTCATTTCCAATGATAATTGTGCTTCGGGATCGGGATCCATTTTTGGAGTAACTGTTTCAGGTGGAACGATTCCATATTCCTATTCCTGGAACACTACACCGGTTCAGAATACGATCAATGCTATAAATCTGACGACCGGAAATTACACCCTGACAGTTACGGATAATGCCGGTTGCCAGGTGAATGCAAGCTTTTTTGTAGGAGTTGTTCCGCCGCCGGTAATAGATATGTCGGGAATGATTGTAACGAATGAAAGCTGCCAGGGAAATAACGGGGCGATCAACGGTATCCAGGTTTCCGGAAGCGGGCCGTTTACTTATACCTGGGACGGATCTTCATTGACTTCTTTGAATATTTCGAATTTGACTGCGGGAATGTACACTTTGTCAGTAACGGATGTGAACGGATGTGTAACAAGCGGAGCTCTGGTAGTTGTTGGTTCGGATCCATCTCCGAATGCCAATTTCTCGATCTCTAATCCGAGTGCATCTCCGGGCGAAGTGATTACTTTTACCAGTACAAGTACAGGCGGGCCTTTCCAGAATTACAGCTGGACCGTTTCAGGAGTAGGTTTGGTAGGAACAGGATCTTCTGCCACTTACAATTCAATGGTCGAGGCAACTTACAACATGACTTTGGTTATAGAAACCGTTGACGGATGTATCGATTCCATTACGAAACCGTTTGATATCTTCGGAGAGATCAAAATTCCGAACATCGTAACGGCTAACGGAGATCATACCAACGATGAGTTCTACATCACGAATTTGAAACCGAACTCCAGACTGGTGATCCAGAATCGTTGGGGGAATGTGGTGTTTGAATCGGACAACTATAAAAATAATTGGGGAGGTGTTGATATGAGCGGAGAAAAAGTGGATGACGGGGTTTATTTCTACCAATTAATAACTGCGGACGGTAAAATGTGGCAGGGAAATGTTCATTTGCTCATTGATTAAAAGAAGTTCTTTTTTGCTTTGCTATATTTACTGACTGTTTACAGTTGATGCAACCTGGTACGCTTCACATAGAACCCAAAACAATATTGGCCTCTTGGATTCAAGACGTTAAGGACGCGCATTTCAATTCCGTTCAGGTTGCTCACTTTGGTCCGTTGAACCAGGATTTAGTCAATAGTTTCACATTGACGACCGAAGATTTCATGATTTCTGCAGGCGACAAAAAAACATTGGTAAAACGTGTTTTTTCTATCCTGATCGAAGGATTGCAAAACATCCTGATTCACGGCAGAAAATGGGATAACGAACAACAAGCTCTGATTATCGTTGCTTTCAATGATAAAGCTTACCGCATTGCTTTGGGAAACCTTACGGAAATCTCCGAAAAGGAAAAACTGGCTTCGTACCTGGATCGCCTGAATGCAATGTCTGAAGAAGAAGTAAAAGCTTTTTACCTGGAAACACTCAACAACGGATTGATTTCCGATAAAGGAGGAGCAGGGCTGGGTTTCATTACGATGAGAATGAAATCCAAAAGTTTACTGAACTACCAATTCATCCCTGTAAATGACGAATTGATGCTTTTCACCATTTCCACGGATGTAGACAGAGTACAAGCTTAAGATGTCTTTTTTTGTTGCGTATCACCCTTCTTACATTCATTCCGTTCCCGAAAATCACCGCTTTCCGATGGAAAAATACGGCTTATTGCACCAACAATTGCAGTACGAGGGAATTTTGGAAGAACCCGATTTTTTGCAGCCCGATTTAATTAACCTGGACGTCGTGCGTAAAGTGCACACGGAAGAATACCTGCAAAAATTGCTGAACCTGAATTGTTCACCGAGAGAACAACGTGTGAGTGGATTTGTTCACACGGAAGAGTTGATCAACCGCGAATTGAGGATCATGGAAGGAACGCGCTTGTGTGCCGAAATGGTGAAGAACGGGGGAGCAGCCCTGAACATCGCGGGAGGAACACATCACGCATTTACAGATAGAGGAGAAGGTTTTTGCCTGTTGAACGACCAGGCAATAGCGGCACAATGGCTGTTGGATCAAAAACTGTTTAAAAGCATCCTGATTGTAGATTTGGATGTTCACCAGGGAAACGGTACCGCAGAAATATTCCGGAATGTTCCGGAAGTATTTACCTTCAGTATGCACGGAGGAGCCAATTACCCGATCCACAAAGAACAATCGGATAAAGACATTCACCTGGAAACTTTCCTGGACGATAAAAGCTACCTGAGTATTTTGAAGAAAGAACTCACCCCGGTACTGGAAGCATTCAATCCGGATTTTATCTTCTATCAATGCGGTGTCGATATCCTGGAATCTGATAAATTGGGAAAATTGAAGGTGACACAGAACGGTATTCGGCTGAGGGATGAATTTGTATTGCATGCTGCCAGGGAACGGAATATTCCGGTTGTATGCAGTATGGGAGGTGGATACAGCAAGGATATACGCGATATTGTAAATGCCCACATGCATGTGTTCCGATTGGCGCATCAGTTATTTTCCAAATAGTTAAAAGTTCAAAAGTTCAAAAGTTCAAATGTTCAAATGTTCAAAGGTTGAAAAGTTCAACTATCTAACGGTCTGAACCCTTTTATCTCTTTGAACCATTGAGCCATCGGTCTTGAACCTGTTTTTAACAAAATAAATAGTGAACAATCCTTGCTAATTTAGTTTCAACGATTACCTTTGTGTAGAATTAGTCTAAATAAAGATGGTTAAAAAAGAAGTTTCCTCCCAGCAAACGATTTTACCTCTGTTCACATGCAATAATTGTTCTTGCGACAAGAAGAAAGATTGTTGCAAGAAATACAAAAGAAAAGGATATCACTGTAAAAAGTGCCCGAAACTTTAGTTTTAGCTAAAGCATTGGGTTATTTTTGAAGCATGTTTCGAAAGCTTGCTTTTTTGGTGTTTCTATTCATTCCTTTTTTGGGAAAAACACAGGATTCCGCAATTTATTCTATCGGGGCTGATATTCAATACCATCCGCAGGATTTCTTTTTCCATGTACGCGGCCAACTCATCAAAAAAAAGCTTTCCCACGAAGTATTCATCGGATTCGGTATAAACAACACCATTTTCCAGGGACAATTCAAACCGGCTATCGGTTATGACATTTCCTACCGTTCCAAACTCATTGACTGGATCGCCATTTCTCCCGTAATCAGGCTTTCTTATTCGGTCTTAAACACCAAAATTCCTGAAAAGCATCCCTTGATTCACCTCACAGAAAGTTTTCTTGGCTGCAGGTTAGATGTTGGTATCTATAACCGGGTTGCAGTCACGGGTGGAATTGGTCCGGCGGTTGAATGGAAATACGATGCATACAACGAAAGAAGAAACCATTTTTTGATGTGGAATTACTTTTTTGAAATCGGATATTACCATGAATTCTAAATTCGGCATAGCACTTTCGGTTTTGGTGCTTCTTTCCTGCAAGAAACACAAAGACTTGTATCCGGATGTCGTGATCGGTGGCCATGCCTGTGCGGGACTTCATATTTCCAGCAGTAATTACCACGATAACAGCCTGGAAGCCTACAAATATGCACGGAGTTTCGAAAAAGTACAGATGGTCGAAGTAGATGCGCAGTTATCGCTTAACGGTACTTTGTGGCTGTTCCACGATCCGGAATTAAGTGAAGAATCCACAGGATCGGGGTACATTCCGCAAAAAGAAGACGGATATTTATCCGGGCTGAAATACAAATCGCTGGAAAAAGAACAATTAATCCGCTTAACAGATCTCCCTGCCGATCTGAAAGGAATTCGTTTACTGATCGATTTGAAAGAGTCGGACGGAACAGAAATCGGTGTGGTAGATTCTACCCGTGTTATAGATGCCTTAAAACAGGCAAAACAGTATTTTTACAACGGAAATCTGGCAATCGTGACCAATTCCAGGAGGTTTGTCCCTACGATCAAAGGATTGGGCTTTGAGGTGTATTACAATTCGGTAGATGCGGATCAGTTTTTAAGCTATTCCGACAACAACTTATCAGCAGGCGCGGTTTTCCGGAATTCGGATATTGATATTTCCGACGTAAATGCGGTTAAATCACTTGGAAAAGACGTAATATTATACGATGTTCGTTCTCCGAACGGAATCCGGTCGGCGTTGGATAAAAATCCAACCTATTTACTGACCGATGACATTAAAGCGACACTAATAGAAAAATACAAATGAGTAAGAAAAACAATAAAGGACGGGTAAATGTAGTGTATTCCACGAACCCGGATTTCTCGTACGATTTTGAAGAAAATGAAGAGGCCGAAACGTTGGAACCTGCCAAACAATTGCTGTATGTTTCTTTGGATAAAAAACAACGTGCGGGAAAGGAAGTGACTTTGGTTGAGGGATTTGTAGGAACTGACGAAGATCTGAAAGAATTGGGAAAAATGCTCAAATCCAAATGCGGAGTAGGAGGAACTGCTAAAGACGGGGAAATTATTATTCAGGGATCTTTTCGCGATAAAGTCATTGAATTATTGACAAAAGAAGGTTATAAAACCAAGCGAAAAGGAGGATAAAATGGAATTTAGATGCCGGATTTACGTTTCAAAATTTATAACCAATAACCAACCCTATGAAAAAGTAAATATCTTCCGACATCCAAATTTCCAAATTAAAAATATCAAAATAGAAAATTGTGAAAATTCTTTCGATCCTGTTCCAAAAGTACATTAAGTTTTTTTTAAATCAATGAAAAAAGAGTAAAATATTTACTTTATTGATTGAACGGTAAAAAATTGATTCTTAATAATTTCAAATGCGAAGATCGGGCGTTAAAACGGTTTAGTTTGAGGATAGAAAATCGAAAAAATGATGCATTAATCGAATCCTTTTGTTACATTTGTTCCGATGGAAAAGCAAGTCATTTTAGATGAACAGCAGGTTCAGTTAACCATGAACCGTCTTGCTTATCAATTAATCGAAAATCACGACGACTTCTCAAATACCGTATTGATCGGCCTGCAGCCGAGAGGAATTTTTGTGCTCGAAAGGCTGAAAGAAATCCTGGAAAATGTGCGCGGAGAAAAAGTAACCTGCGGTCAGCTGGATATCACTTTTTACCGGGATGATTTCCGCAGACGGGAAAAACCGCTGATCCCGAACGTGACCAACATTGATTTTACGATCGAAGGAAAGAACGTGGTATTGATAGACGACGTACTTTACACCGGAAGAACGATCCGTTCCGGATTGGATGCCCTGATGGCTTTCGGCCGGCCGCTTCGTGTGGAATTGATGGTGCTGATCGACCGGAGATTTCAGCGCGATCTGCCAATTCAGGCGGATTACGTGGGAAAAGCAGTCGATACGCTGGATTCAGAGCGCGTAACCGTGGAGTGGAAAAGCAGCGAAGGAAAAGATAAAATTGTATTGTATACACCCGAATAATGGAGCATTTAAGTGTTGATCATTTAGTTGGAATTCGAGACTTGACTCGTCAGGATATCGAATTGATCTTTAAAACTGCCGATAGTTTTAAGGAAGTTATTAATCGACCGATCAAAAAAGTTCCTTCCCTTCGTGATATTACGATTGCCAATCTCTTTTTTGAGAATTCAACACGTACACGCCTTTCCTTTGAGTTGGCGGAAAAACGTCTTTCAGCAGATGTTGTCAACTTTTCTGCAAGCTCCAGTTCGGTAAAAAAGGGAGAAACACTCATCGATACCGTAAACAACATTCTTTCCATGAAAGTGGATATGGTGGTGATGCGCCATCCGAATCCGGGAGCAGCAAAATTCCTTTCGGAAAGAACCAATACCTGTGTGATCAATGCCGGCGACGGTACGCACGAACATCCTACCCAGGGATTACTGGATGCTTTTTCGATCCGTGAGCGATTGGGTTCCGTAGAAGGAAAAAAAGTGGTGATTGTTGGAGATATCCTGCATTCACGCGTGGCTTTGTCCAATATTTACACCCTTCAGAAATTAGGTGCAGAGGTCATGGTTTGCGGACCAACGACCCTGATCCCGAAATACATCGATACCCTTGGAATCAAGGTGGAACACAACCTGAGAAGAGCTTTGGAATGGTGCGATGTAGCAAATATGCTGCGCATTCAATTGGAAAGACAGGATATTCAGTACTTCCCGAGTTTGCGCGAATATTCCATGCAATACGGGTTGAACAAAGAAATACTCGATAGCCTGGACAAGGAAATTATCGTGATGCACCCGGGACCAATTAACCGCGGAGTGGAAATTACTTCCGATGTAGCGGATTCAAAGCAATCCATTATCCTTCAGCAAGTTGAGAATGGGGTAGCGGTGCGAATGGCAGTGATTTATTTGTTGGCTGCAAAGATCGGGCGCTAAAGTCTTTTCATTTTCAGAGGCTAAGAAAGAATATTTTGTTACATTTGATAAACACTGTGGCAACATGAATTTTATTATTGCACAAGATACCAATTATACAGTCATTCAGTCTTCCGTAGAAAAACTGGATGCTTCCAATGCTCCTGATCTGAAAAGTGAATTGCTTGTTTTAAGTAAGAACGGGGTGAATTCCATTATCCTGGATCTTTCCAAAACCAGATATTGTGACTCTTCCGGCTTGTCGGCTGTTTTGACGGCAAATCGCCTGTGTAAAGACACGAACGGCCAATTCATACTTTGCGGATTGCAGGAAAATGTTGCAAAAATGATCCGTATTGCCCAATTGGATAAAGTGCTGAGTATTTCCGAAACACTGACTGAAGCTAAATCAGTATTGATCTAAGCTCATGAATTTTGAAGTAACCATATTAGGTTCAGGTGCTGCTTTGCCCACTTCATACAGAAATCCGACTTCTCAATACGTCTATTGTAACGACCGCCACATCCTGATCGATTGCGGCGAAGGTACACAGGTACAGTTGCGAAAGTACCACATCCACATTCAGAAAATCAATCACATTCTAATTTCTCACCTGCACGGAGATCATTTCTTCGGGTTGGTCGGGCTTTTAAGTTCTCTGCATTTATTGGGAAGAGATAAGGGATTGACTATTTACGGACCGGAAGAATTGGAACAGATTATCCGCCTGCAACTGGAAGTAGGAGGCGCAAAACTGGGCTTTGATCTTCATTTTGTGCCTTTAAACGGAAAGGAACACCGCTTGCTCTTTGAGGATAAACTCATCGAGATCTGGACTTTTCCTTTGAAACACCGCATTCCAACAAATGGTTTCCTGATCAAAGAAAAGCCGAAAGAGCGAAAGCTGAATGCAGAACGGTTTGAAGAAGCCGGACTTTCCCTGACCCTCATTCCAAAACTGAAACAAGGCTTGGATGTGCAGCTGGAATCAGGAGAAATGATTTATGCGGAAGAATACACTTATACTGCAAAACCGAGTAAATCATACGCTTATTGTTCGGATACGATTTTTGATGAACGCATTGTAGAATATGTCAAAAACGTAAATGTGCTTTACCACGAAGCAACCTTTCTACAGGATAAACTGGACCGCGCCCAGCAAACATTCCACACAACGGCTCAACAAGCTGCTACAATCGCCAGACAAGCAGAAGTCGGAAAGTTATTGCTGGGACATCTCAGTGCGCGTTATGAAAATGGCTTGAAGCATTTAGAAGAAGCAACGGCGGTTTTTGAAAATGTGAGCGTGGTGGAAGACGGGGAAACGTATTTGATTTAATTCAAAAGTTCAAAAGTTCAAAAGTTCAAAAGTCAAATTGAATTTAAATCCTATTTGAATAGTTTGCCTATAACTTGATAATTAGTTGAACCCTTTGAACCTTTTTTAACTTTCTGAACCTTGCGCAATCCTGCGCAAATAATTCACTTGCCCTAAATGATATCCCAAATGACTTGCCAGCTTCAGGATCATGTGACGGGTTGTCATCGGGTAATGGTATGGCTCCAACGGGTATTTCTTTTTAAAATCTTCTTCTGTCAATGCATCCAATACTTTTTCAAGCATTTGAGCGGTTGCATTCAATTGGGTGATCATTTCTGCTTTAGTCAGGTAACGTTCCGAAAACTCCGCATCCCGGTTTCGCACATATCCGGTTTCTCCCAAAATTGCCCCGATGAAATGGTTCAGGTTCCCGATCAGGTGTTGTGTCAGGTTTCCGATGGAGTTTGTAACTCCCTGAAGGACTTTCCACAAAGTTTCTTCCTCGCAAAGCGCTATTTCTTTTGCTAAAGAATCCAGGTCTTTGGTAAAACAGCTTGCAAATTCGTGATCCATGCCTTAATAAGTTAAATGACGTTCCTTTTTATCCGGGTAAACATCAGCAATCGTTACCAAAATACCGGTTTCTTCCACATTCCCGAAATCGGGGTTTACGGCTGTTCCGAATGTTTTCATGGTCGGTGAAAGGTGCATGTAAATATTCACCAGGGGCGGAACATTTTCTCCATGTTTGCGCACGAAGGAATTCAATACCTTGAAACCGTCTTTGAAATCCAGTCCTTTTAATTGCTCTTCCACGAAAGTCGTGTCGTATTCTGTTTTCAACGGATGATAAGGGACCATCAGGTTTTCCGTATCCGGGAAATAATGATGCATGAAATGCAACAGGAAATCGCGTGCTTCCCGGTTGTAATTCGGGTACATGGTCACTTTTCCGAAGAAGTATTTGATGAACGGATAATTGATTGCCAATGCACCGAGCCCGTCCCAGATATTATCCAGTGCAAACAAGCCTTTGCGCGGATTTTGAGCCGGCTGATAATCGGGTTGTACCCAGCTTCGGCCTAATTCACAGGTCGTTGGGAGGTAATCTTTTACGAAATGCTCCGAAAAATCGAAATAATGTGTGGTCGACAGATGGATTTCCCCGTGCTCATCAATAGCGTCTTTACACAAAATGAAACGGTATCCGCCGATGATCACTTCGTCTTCCGGATCCCAGACAATCAGCTGGTTGTAGCAGATTTCGTCCGTATCGTATTCATCCAGGTCCAGTTCTTCACCGGTTCCACCTCCCGCAAAACGGAAAGTTACTTCCCGCAAACGACCGATTTCCCGGACGATGTTGGGAGCAGTGTGGCAGTTTACGAAATAAATCTCGTTATCACCTTTTCGGGTTGTTCTTACCAATCCGACTTCAGCAAGTTCTTTCTTGATAATTTCCTTATCAACAGGAGGTATAATTGGTTTCATGTGTTTTAGTTCAATGTGTAGACGTAATTGCGGAACCATTCAGCCCATTCAACGTCTGATGTCTTTGTATCTAACGTTTTTGCTTCCACGGGTTTCCCCACGGTAAATTGGATGTGTTTTCCATTTTGACGAAACATTTCATCAGCCAGGTAAAGCATTTCAATATTTGCCTTTATTCCGAGAAATTTACGAAAATTTGCCAAACGGTAGAAAAAGTTCGACAATTCTCCGTCAATATGAACGGGAACAATGAGTTGATCATTGATCCGGGCCTGCTTCACGAATGCTTTTTTCCATTCCAGGTCTTTTACAACACCGTTTTTTTTGCGGCTCACCAAACCGGCCGGGAATACGCAAACCAATTGATCCGACGAAAAAAGGGTATTTACCTGGAGCAAAGAACTGCTTTTTGTTTTTCCATGCTTGTTGATTCCGACGAAAATATCCCTTAAAGGTTCCAGGTTCAGCAGCAAATCATTTACGATGAATTTGATATCCGTGCGGTGATGACGCAATCCGTCTACCAGGGCCATTGCATCCATTCCGCCGAGTGGGTGATTCATAACAATCACACATTTCCCGGTTTTCGGAATGTTCTCTATGCCTTTAATAGAGTAGGAAACCCCGATCTCTGCCAAAACATCCTTACAAAAATCCTGGTTTTTAGTTTGGTGTGTACGCAAAAAATGATTGATCCGTTTTTGGTGAAGAATCCGCTCCAAATAACGGATAATAAACCCGGGAATCCATTTGATCAGTCGTGGATTCTTGCTTTGGATCAATTTCCGTACGTTAATGAAATCTTCCTGTTCTTCCATGGCACAAAGTTAATAGGTATCTGCTAGCTGAGCGTTAAAATTGTTAAAATGAAATAACATCGGATGGTTCAAAACCCGACAGGGTTCAAAAGGTTCAATGCTTTAAACATTTCAACTTCTTAAACTTTTGAACTTTTAAGGAACGCAATACAACGTATCAAACGAAGGAGAATAGCCGCCCCACAAACCGATTGCTCCTCCCTGTATATTGGTAGGAATAGTCGTGGGTGAAGCAAACGGATTTCCGGCCGTGCCCAGTTGCATGTATTTCTTTTCCAAAAACTCATAAACCGCTGCATCGATCTTGGAGAATTTGATCACCACGGAATCTCCCTGTTTGTAATAACCTTTATCAGGGCCAGCAACGGTTTCATCGTCCCAGGTAAACGGATTCTCATAGAAGAAGTCGAAGGTTTGCCCGTTGAAGAACTCGTCATCGATTACCGGGCTGAATGTCGCTTTAAACGCCGGATCTTTGGTGTTTCCATTGACCATATTGATGCGTTTTACTTCCCACATGTAAGCGTCAAATCCCGGCGGATCGCTTAGTTTTGCCCAGGAATAACCGTATCCCGCATTGGCTCCCGGATCCTGTTTCCAGTAAACGGAATCCAGCGGTGTGGGAGTAACGATTTGAGTACTGGAAGTAAATACTTCGCCATTCAGCTCTACTTTCAGGGAATAGGTTTTCCCGACTTGTCCCCAGATAGCAGTATTGAACGTAGAATAAGCGCATAAATGATAATTGGCCAACTCATCTTCCGGAATTCCGAATAATGCCGCTGCCATGGTTTCAGTTCCCGGAGGAAGATTATCCGAACAGATCTCATCCAGGACAACCGTGTTCGTTCCGTCTGAAACCGTAACAGTTGCTCCTGACTGGAAACTATTCAGAAAAGCCTCCAAAGTGGTAGGTGAATAAATGTCCTGCGTTTTGGAAATCAAAACGATCGGGGGCATTCCTGTTTCGATGCGTCCGTCGATGACTACTTTTTCTTCGAAACCGGGGATATCGATCTTTACTTCCTTGGTACAGCTGCCAAGAAATACAATCAGGCTAAGTAAGGCAATTAAAACTCGAAATTCCATGTGACACTCGGTAAAATTGGAAATAAGGATACTTGTTTGACCGATATTTTAAAATCGTTCGATTGAATATTTCCATCGTTATCAATATACAAAAAATAAGGATTCGCACGGTTGTAGACATTGTAGACAGAGAAAGCGACGTTCTGCCTGAACTTTTTCACGACTTCAATTTTTTCACCGGTTTTGCGGTCGATCTTCGTCTTGGTCGGTTTGTCGTACCAGGTTGCTGAAATGTCCAGACGATGGTACGGTGCCATTCGTGTGGAGTTTCTCGGGCCGTAATTGAACAACAAATCCTGGTTGTTGAAATACCAGCTGTTTGGCAATGTTAAAGTATTTCCGGATGCATAAATGAACGAAAACCCGAAAGTCCAGCGCTTGTTCAATTCGTAGGTTCCTACCAAAGTCAAATCGTGTCTTCTGTCGTATTTTGCAGGATATTTCGCAGCCTGGATATCCGGGAAGTAGCGGTCTGATTTTGCCAGCGTGTAACCGATCCATCCGGTTAATTTTCCGAATGTGCGTTTGATGAAGAATTCGGCTCCGTAACTCCATCCGGTTCCGTAAACCAATAAGTTATCCGTGTTGTCATTGACGTTGTCTGAAGGTAAAGCTCCTTGTTTGAATTCGATGACATTCTCCATTTTTTTGTAGTAAACCTCTACGGAAGTTTCCCATTTGTTGTCGTTGAAATTCCGGAAATAACCCAAACTTGCCTGCCAGCCTTTTTGAGGGTGCGCCTTGTCAGTACTCGGGTACCAAATATCGGTAGGAAGCGAAACCGCACTCAGACTTGCCAGATGCACATATTGATTGTTGTATGTGAAACCTGCCTTGATCGAACTTTTGTCTTTCAGCAGGAAACGTGCAGAAATCCGAGGCTCGAACCCGGAATAGGATTTGATAATATCTCCTTTTTCATACGTTTTGGTGGAATCCGTATGCCCGGTCACGCCTTTGTAATAGCGCGTAAACGGACCGGTGAATTGGTACATGCTCACGCGAACTCCTGCATTTACACGCAGCCAGGAAGCAATGTCCACTTCGTCCAGGAAATAAATTCCGGATTCGTGGCTGTATAATTTCTGCGCCAACCCGGTATCGAAAACCACTTCATCCTGGGAAGCAGAAACACTGGTCGGTGTAAAAGTGTGGTATAAATAATCGACACCCGTTTTGATGGAATGACGGGTGTTCGGGAAATAGGATAATTCCACTTTGCCGCCATAATCGCGGATTCCGGACTTTAATTCAAATTTGAACTGGTCCTGTTCGGAACCGAAACTGAAAAGGTAATCCGTCAGTGTTGCCGTGGTGTTCATGAACAATTTACTGCTGAACTGGTGGTTCCATCTCAAAGCGGCAATTCCGTTCCCCCAGGGCATTTTGACGCTGAAATCTTCTTTTTTATTCCCGAAATTAAAGAGGTCTTTTCCGTAATACCCGCTCAGGTAAATTTTATCCTTTGGCCCGAGGCGGTAGTTCAGCTTGGCATTCAAATCGTAGAAAAAGTAGCTTGATCCGTAAAATGCGCTGGATTTTTTGATGAATGCCTTCATGAACAGATCGACATACGTTCTTCTTGCAGAAACAATGAACGAACCTTTGTTTTTTACAATCGGACCTTCCAGTGTCAGGCGGGAAGAAATTAATCCCAAACCACCGGTTACCTTGAATTTCTTGTTGTTTCCTTCGTTCATATTAACCTCCAATACAGACGAAAGCCTTCCTCCGAAATTGGCGGGCATACTTCCTTTGATCAGGTTCACATTTTTGATGGCATCTGAATTGAAAACCGAGAAGAATCCGAAGAGGTGAGAGGCGTTGTAAACCTGGGCATTGTCCAGTAAAACCAGGTTTTGATCTGGGCCACCACCGCGTACGTAAAATCCCTGGCCGCCTTCGCTCACGGATGAAACTCCGGGGAGCAGCTGGATCGTTTTCAAAACGTCGACTTCTCCTAAAAATGCGGGCAGTTTTTTGATTTGGTTAATGTCCAGTTCGATCTGGCCGATCTTCGTGGAGTTGACATTGTCTGCCTTTTTGGCGTTGATTTCCACTTCCTCGATGGTAGTGGTTTTTCCCAGTTCGGAAGTGATAGTGGTATCCTGTGTTAAGTTGATTGATATCGTGTCATTCGGCAATCCGCCACCGCGATAAATGAGTTCATAGGAACCTTTCGGGAGCGTTAGGGAATAAAATCCGAATTCATTGGTAACCGCTCCTTTCCGGATAGAAGGAACATAAACTTGTCCGCCAATGATGGGTTCTCCGGAACTTCCTTCGTGAATATAGCCGCTGATCGTAGCGTTTTCCTGTCCCCAGGAAGCAGAGATGGCAAGGAGAAATAAGAATTGTGTGATGAGGGATTTCATTCCAAAATTAGTGTGAACGAATTTAACGCTTTTATGTCAAATTAAACCTCGCTTTCCCCGCTTTTTCTTAAATTTGGACTTCGAAAAATACACAACAATGAAAATTTCATCCGCTTGGTTACACGAGTTTTTACCGGTTCACAAATCCCCGGAACAATTAGATCAGCTTCTGACAGATACAGGTTTGGAAGTAGAAGGTTTTGAGACCATTGAAAGTGTGAAAGGCGGACTGGAAGGTGTTGTAGTTGCAGAAGTGATTGAATGTGAACAACATCCGAATGCGGACCGGCTGAAAGTGACGAAGGTAAACAACGGGAAAGAGATCTTGCAGGTTGTTTGCGGAGCACCGAATGTAGCTGTCGGACAGAAAGTAATCCTGGCGCAGGTTGGGGCTGTTTTGTACCCGAAACCGGATGAACCTTTGAAAATGAAGGTTTCCAAAATCCGCGATGTAGAATCGTTCGGAATGTTATGTGCCGAAGACGAATTGGGACTGGGAACAAGTCACGACGGGATTTTGGTTTTAAATCCGGATGCCAAGCCCGGAACTCCTGCGGCTGAATACCTGGAGTTGGAAAGCGACGTTCAGATCGAGATCGGTTTGACGCCGAACCGTGCAGATGCTATGGGACATATTGGTGTTGCACGCGACGTACTTGCGTATATGGCTTGTCACGAAGGAAGCACTGCAACATTGCAACTGAAAGAAACAAAGAAACCCGTAAAAGAAGCCGATCTTCCGGTTTCCGTGGTGGTTGAAAATACAGAGAAATGCCCGCGCTACATGGGAATTACCATCAGCGGAGTGGAAGTGAAAGCTTCTCCGGCGTGGCTGCAAAATAAATTGAGAGCGGTTGGTTTATCTCCGATCAATAATGTGGTGGACGTAACGAATTACGTGATGCGTGAATTGGGAACTCCGCTGCATGCATTCGATGCTTCCGTGGTGAACGGGAAAGTAATTGTTCGCACGGCAAAAGCAGGAGAGAAGATGATTACACTGGATGGTGTGGAGCGCGAATTGAATGAAGAAGATCTGGTGATTGCCAATGAAAAAGAAGCGATGTGTATTGCGGGAGTTTTCGGAGGGAATCACTCCGGAATTTCCGATACAACGACCAATGTGTTCTTGGAAGCGGCGTATTTCCAGCCGGTTTCAGTGCGTAAAACTGCAAAAAGACACGGTTTGTCTACAGACGCCAGTTTCCGTTTCGAACGCGGCGTGGATGTGGACTTGGTTCCCTACGCTTTGGAAAGAGCAGTCCAGTTAATCCGGGAAGTTGCCGGCGGAAAAGTGGGAATGGAAACGGTGGATTTGTATCCGGAACCCATCCAAAAAAGAACGGTAACACTGTGTTATAAGCGTATCAATCAATTGCTGGGACATGAAATTGCTCCTGTTGTGATTCAAAATATTTTGATTTCATTGGATTTTGAAGTGCTTTCTGCTACGAATGAAGCATTGGAACTTTCCGTTCCGAATTACCGCGTAGACGTGGATCGCGAAATCGATGTCATTGAAGAAGTATTGCGCATTTATGGATTTAACCAGATTCCGCTTCCTGAAAAATTGAATACCTCGCTGGTGTTTGGCCAAAAACCGGATCTGGAGCGTTTGGGAGTGAACCTGGCAGAAGTGTTGGCCGGGATGGGCTTCCACGAAATGATGAATAATTCCCTGACGAGCCCGCAATATGCGGAGAAATTGGGAGGAACTCAATTCCCGGTCGAAAAAGCGGTTCGTATGCTGAATCCTTTAAGCCAGGATTTGGCCGTAATGCGTCAAAGCTTGTTATTCCAGGCAATGGAGACGGTTGCGCACAACCAGAACCGCCAAAATCCGGATTTGCGTTTGTTCGAATTCGGGAAGACGTATTCTTTTGAAAACGATAGTTATTCGGAAAATAAGCGTTTGCTGGTCTTGATGACTGGAAATAAGCAGGAAGAATCGTGGTCGCAAAAATTGGAGAAATCTACCTTATTTACCTTGAAAGGAGTGATTTCCAATTTATTCGAACGATTGGGACTTGCTGGCTTTATACAGGAAGAAAACCTGCAGGACCAGTCAGTTTTAGCGGACGGATACCAAATCCGTATCCTGAAAAATGTAGTAGGAACGTTGGGCTGGGCCAATCAGAAAGTGAAAAAACACTTCGGGGTGAAACAAGACGTATTTGTGGCTGATCTGGATTGGGATGCTATCCTGGATTCCCTGAAACTGGTAAAAGTTCAGTACAAGGAATTGCCGAAAACATTTGAAGTGCGACGTGATTTCTCCTTGTTATTGGATTCGAAGGTCCGTTTTGCAGAAATCGAACAGATTGCGAAGAAAGTAGACAAGAAAATCCTGCAGAAAGTCGGTTTGTTTGATGTATACGAAGGAAAGAACCTTCCGGAAGGCAAAAAATCCTACGCGGTTTCCTTTACCTTCCAGGACGTGGAGCAAACATTGAAAGACACACAGGTAGACGGGATCATGAATTCGATCCGCACAGAACTGGAAAAACAATTGGGAGCAGAATTGAGATAAGAACCGGAAGATTTCGTAACTTATACTTTTCTATAAATCGATTGGAGCGTAAATCATGGAAACTTATGTCGTAACCGGAATTGGAACCGAAGTAGGGAAGACCGTTGTCAGTGCCGTACTTTGCGAAGCATTGAAAGCAGATTACTGGAAACCCGTTCAAGCCGGCGATTTGCATGCTTTGGACAGCGATTTTGTAAGATCACACACTTCTGAAACGAACGTCATTCCTGCAAATGTGTTGCTGAACCACGCCATGTCACCGCACGAAGCAGCCCGTTTGGACGGTGTTGAATTGACGGAAGAGCAGTTCGACCTTCCCCGTTTTTCCAAAACAACCATCATCGAAGGAGCAGGAGGTGTAATGGTTCCGCTGAATGATGATGGCTTGTGCTACATCGACCTATTCCAGTTGTGGGAGCTTCCTGTTTATGTGGTAACCAGGCATTATCTGGGAAGTATCAATCATACCTTGTTAACTTTAAATGCATTGATGATGCGCGAAATCCCGATTGCAGGTTTGATTGTCAACGGAGACCGGAACGAAGCTTCCGAGCGCATTTATCATTCACACTTTCCCGATCTTTCCATTACCACCATTCCTGAAATCAACGAATTTTCAACAGAAAGCATACAACAAGCAGCCCGGTTATGGATAGAGCAACAGGCTTAGAACAAGACAAAAAACACGTTTGGCATCCATTTACACAAATGCAAACGGCGAAAGAACCGTTACACATTGTAAAAGCAGAAGCAACAACACTCTTTGATTCAAACGGAAAAACATACATCGACGCAAATTCCTCCTGGTGGGTAAATGTACACGGACACGGCCATCCTTATTTGGGGCAGGCTTTGACGGAACAATTCTCACAGCTGGATCACGTAATCTTTGCAGGGGCAACACATCCGCAGGCAATCCGCCTGGCGGAACGCATTTCATCCTTACTTCCGGAAAAACTGGAAAAAGTGTTCTTTTCGGACGATGGTTCAACAGCCGTTGAAGTGGCTTTAAAAATGGCATTCCAGTATTGGTTCAATAAGAATGAAACTAAAAAACGCGTCATTGCTCTCGACGGTGCATATCACGGAGATACATTCGGTGCGATGTCGATCGGTCAGCGCGGTGCATTCAACAAGCCTTTCGAGCATTTGTTCTTTGAGGTAGATTTCATCGATTTCCCGAAAGACGAAGCAAGAAGTCAATCCTTGATTCAAGCGGAGCAAATCCTGAAAACCGGAGAAGTTGCCGCAGTGATTGTGGAGCCTTTGGTCCAGGGATCGGCGGGAATGCGCATGTACGATTCAACTTGGCTGGATGCTTTTGTGGCACTGGCGAAAAAATACCATGCACTCGTTATTTTTGACGAAGTCATGACGGGTTGGGGAAGGACAGGAAAGTTATTTGCTCATAATTTCTGTGAGCAGGAACCCGATATTGTATGTTTGTCGAAAGGATTGACGGGAGGAATCTTGCCGTTGGGATTGACTGTCGCCACCAATGAGATCTACGATGCTTTTTTGCATCCCGAAACAGCAAAAGCCTTATTGCACGGACATTCCTTTACGGGAAGCGCGCTGGCTTGTGCAGTAGCAAATGCGAGTTTGGACCTGTTCGAACAACCCGAAACCTGGGATTCCATCGAATGGATCGAAGAACGTCACCGCTATTTCATCGAAGCGCTGAAAACGCATCCGAAAGTGAAAGAGATCGGTTTGTGCGGTACTATTTTGCGTTTTGAAGTAGAAACCGGCGAGGGAAACAATTACTTTTCATCCATTCGTGATCGCGCGTACGATTTTTTCCTGGAAAAAGGCTGTTTGATCCGTCCGTTGGGAAATATTCTATACCTCAATCCGCCATATTGCATTTCGGAAGAAGAACTGGATAAACTGCACGTGGTGTTGTTGGATTTTTTGGATAGTTTATAAAGGAGGGTGGTGAAGGAGGATCGCCTACACTAACCACCCCTCTCGATCTCCCCTCAAGGGGAGAAGCGGATCTGAGTCTCCTCCCTTGAGGGAGGATAAAGGAGGGTGGCGTGAGGATCGAGAGTTGGCTTGAGAATCAGGAGGAAGAAGAAGGCATCCCCGCTCTCAAAGCATGAATCACATGCCGCACCTGTTCCGAGACCACATCCATATTCCAGATCACATCCCCTTCTTTAAAGCGGATCAGCGTATAACCCAGCGAAACCAGTTTATCTTCGCGGTAGCGGTCATAATCCGGCTTACTGAAATGCGAATTTCCGTCTATCTCAATAATCAGCCCGATCTCAGGGGCAAAGAAATCCACGATAAAGTGATAGATAGGGTGTTGCCGCAGAAAGCGTTCCCCGGTTTGTTTCCTGGAGAGCAATCCTTTCCAGATCACCTTTTCTGCTTTGGAAACAGTCTCAGTCCGTAATTCACGGGCATACTCTTTCAGTTTGGGGTTGTCGTGATTGTGGCTAAATGTTTTCATACTTTAATTTAAGTAGAAAAATCGATAATCGCAAGAGACGCCCACACTAGCCACCTCCCTTAGTCCCTCCTCAAGGAGGGAGATAGATAGACCGCCTTATCTTAACAATAAGAAGTACTAGCCCCTAAACGCCTTCAACGCCTCCAATTCAAACACAATTTTCTCCAAATCCACCTGGATTGCCTGGAATTGCTCGTTTTCTTCGAAGACCGGGTCTTGCAGAATGGTTTTGAGCGGTTTGAAATCCATTTCTTTTTCTTGTTGAATGAATTGGTAGAAAATAACCTGGATGGATTCCATGTAATCGTTCAGGATTTCAGTCAATTTTCCGGAAGTTTCTTTTTCGAGGGAAAAAGCCAGGCTGGTAATCTCCCGGGAAATGCGGATATTCGAACCGACTTTTGCAAAATGCACGTCAATCTGGCGCTGGTGAGCCTGTGGTTCTTCATACATGCGCTGGATACAGGCAAATAAGTTGTTATTTGCTGCTTCGCTCAACCTGCGGCTTTTGTGCCAGGTAATTCCAGCCGGAAGTTTTTTCTGATAACTCAAAACAACCTGGTTCAGGAAGAACAGGTTTTGATTGAAAGAACTGTTCAATAATGCCGGGAAGCGCTGCTTTTCCCAAATAGGCCAGAAAGCAAAGCTGATGAGAATCGCCAGTGCAGAACCGATTAATGTCGAAAGTACGCGCCACCAGATCAAATCCCAGGAACCCTGTTTGGAAAGCTGCATCATGACAACAAGCATGATGGTCACGAAGAAAACCCCGACTTTGTAATTGTTTCGCAGGTAATAAGCCACGAAGAAGGAAATAAAGATCAGGATGACGACAAACTGTTCGTGCTTGATCGGTAGCAACATAATTGCCCCACCGACAAGAATTCCGGCAACCGTCCCGATGATCCGTTCAAATCCTTTTTTGCGTGTTGCCCCGTAATAAGGTTGAATGACAATAAGCAGGGTTAAGGCAATCCAGTGCCCGTGATCAATTTTAAAGAATTTGAACATGAAAACGGACAACGCAAGCCCCAATCCGACACGAAGTGCATATTTGAACTGCTGGGAATCCAGGTTGAAAATTTCCCTGACGATCTGGAACAATACTCGAGGCTGCAATCCGGCAATGAAATGGTTGAACGATAATTTGTAATTCTCGAAGTAATTGCTGCGTTTGAAACTCAACTTCTGATTCATGAGTTGAATGGTGTTTTCCATGAACTGCTGACACTGGTTCAAACTCACAATAAACTGGTTCAGGATCAGTTTGTGGTCTTCCGACAGATCCTGTTGCTGCAAATTCTCTTTCAAAATTCCGGCTGCAATCTCAAAACGCTTGATACGGACTTTTGCCATGGTCAGATCCTCCCCGCGAAAGGTAAAAATGACAATGGAAAGCCGGGCGGAAGCCTGTGACAAAGCAGAAAGTGTTTTATAAAGAATCGATCGGTTTTGCAGTAAAACCGGTTCGTTTTTAATAGATTCCAATTCTTCGTGCAGCAATTTAATACTTGCCCCGAAATAAGCCGCAGACTTCCGGATTTCGATCATCTGATCGTAGTGTTCGGCTTTGAAGGTGGAATTTTCTTTCCGCCGGTTAAACAACTCCATGGATTTATCGATCGAACTGCGGATCTCAATTTCCTTGGCAGTAATTTTCAATAAATCCCGCTTGGCATCCGGTTCCAGGAATTGCTCGATCAGCGCATCGAGGTAATCGGTATTCCGTTTCCAGATGGTTGCAACGGATCTTCTTAAAGGATTTGAAGCAGAAAAAGGAAAGGACAAAAAGATAATGGCAATGGCCCAGGCTGCACCGAACAGGATGTATTTCCCGTAAACCAGTGATTCCGTAAAATGCGTGGGATTGGAAATTCCGAACAGGTAGAAGAATCCTACTCCGACACCGATCGTTGATCCGTAATCGCTCCAGTTGCGGATCAAAGCAGCAAAAACGCCTATTACCAGCATCCCGATGACGGAAAGTGTCACGGAATCTCCGATGTTCATCCCGAGAATGGCTGCAATCAGAATGAGAATCGCTTCTACAAACTGGATCAGCATCTTTTTGTAGTGCGAGCCCCTGTAATCAATGAGCGTGAGCATGTAAGCTCCGAAAGCCGCCCAGATAATGTGATAGGAAAAACCGAGGAACATCGGGAAAACGATCAAGGGAACGTTTAACGCCAAAACCACCCGGATCGACCAACTGATGGTTGGTTCCAGGTATTCCTGTTGAAGAATGGTGTTAAACTGCTTAATCGGTTGGAACCGCATAGAAAAGTGAATTTCCTAACAAATATAGCTACTGGGGAGCGAAAGAACTAATTTCAGAGAAGTTCAAAAGTTAAAGAGTTCAAAAGTTTAGTAGTTCAAAGTTCCGATCGCTATCGGGATCAATTTGGAACATTTAAACAGTTGAACCTTTTGAACCTTCTATAGTTTCGCAATTTTTTTGATTTCCGAAGTATTTTTCCCTTCGATCAGGCATACATACAATCCGGTCGGCAATTGTTTGATTTCCAAAAAGCCTGCATCATTTGTCTTTAAGCTTTGAAGAAGTTGTCCACCGACCGAGAACACGGAAACTTTGGCGTTGGGTTCTGAGATCAGGTTGAAATAATCCTTGCTCGGATTGGGAAAAAGCATGGTTTCCTGGACCGTTGAAACCGGCATTTCGAGTTTATAAAAGTCTGAAATCCGGGTCATATTGGCGTTTAGGCCTGTTCCCAAATAGAAATTCCCGTTCAGCGTAAATCCTTTGGAACCTTTCAGTCCATTGGGAGGAAGCGCCCCGACAGGTTGCCAGGTTTTGGTATGATCGAGCAGGTAACAATCGTTGTGAAACACACTGTTCTGATCCATTCCGCCGCAAACGACAGCACTGAAACCGGTACTGATGGCTGTTCCGTAAGAACGCAATCCGGAAGGAAGGGGAGAAATCGGCGTCCATATTGCAGTTCCCGGATTGTAGGAAAACCAGGCCGGAGAATAGGTAATAGGATTGATATCAAACCCTTCCCCGAAAATTCCTTCGTTCAATAATGGAAAGCCCAATACGCTGCGATTCGGTCCTCCGGGATAATCGGAAAGCCTGGTCCAGGAATCCAGGTCAACGTTGTATTTCCAGAAATCGGACAGGGTAGAATCTGCTGTTGTTCCCATCCCAAAATACCCGGTTTCCTGGATCTGAAGAGCAGTTGCATGCCAGCGGGCAACTCCCGGGAAGTCGCTTAGTTGTGTCCACGAATCCGTGAATGAATCGTATTGCCAGACATCTTTCAGTGCCTGTCCTGATTCTGAATAGCCGCCAATCAGGTAAGCTTTGTTTTTCAGGGTAAAAACTGTTGAATATTGGCGCGGAGTTCCCGGGAACAGTGCTTTTTCATTCCAGGAATTGGCAGCAGGATCGTATTGGAATAATTGGTTGCTTTCGTTGAATGTACCAAGATATCCTGTTACGATATATCCGAATCCATGGAGGGAAAAACAAATTCCATCATCTCGCCCGGCTGTTGGAACGGAACTGACAGAAGTCCATGTTTGTGCATGAATACAGGTGGTAAGGCCTAAAAACAGGATGAATATTCCCTTCATGGTAAAGCGTTTGTTTGACTAACGAAGAATTTCAGGAAATCGTTTGTGCTGACAGAAATAATTATGAATGATCAATTATGAATTATCAAGAAAGGAATCTCCCTTGATAATTATTTCATTCATAATTGATAATTGGTTTCTGCAACTGCCTGTTGAATCAATTTCCCGACCTCGTGGATTTGTTCCTCCGTGATATTCAAAGGTGGCGAAAGACGGAAACTGTACGGATGTGAAAGGAACCAGAAACTGATGACTCCTAGTTCCAGTAAGCGTTCCACGACTTTTGCCACGCGTGCATCACTTTCCATGTCGCAGGCAAACATCATTCCTTCGCGGCGGATTTCGAAGATCTCATCGATTTCCTGTAAATAACTTTCCAGCAGTGCACCTAATCGTTCAACTTCGTTGAAATCGATCTCCGATTCGAATACTTCCAACGTTCCCCAGGCTGCGGCGTTAATGACAGAGTTTCCTCCGAAGGTGGTAATGTGTCCCAGCATCGGTGAATGACTCAACTGGTTCATGTAGGCATATTTGGAAATGAAAGCGCCGATGGGTAAACCACCGCCTAGTGCTTTTCCCAAAGTCAGGATGTCCGGAACAACACCGCTGTGCTCGAATGCGAACATTTTCCCGGTTCTTCCCATTCCGCATTGAATTTCATCGAAGATCAACAGCGCGCCCACTTCATCACATCGTTTGCGCAATGCCCGTAGAAATTCACCGGAAGCTTTGCGAACTCCGGCATCTCCCTGAACGGTTTCCAGGATGACTCCTGCAGTCCGGTTGGTGATCCGTTTCAAATCTTCCGGTTCGTTCAGACGAATGAAATCCACATCCGGAAGTAGCGGGCGGAACGGTGTTTTTTTGATCTCGTTTGCCGAAACACTCAAAGAACCGTGTGTATTTCCGTGGTACGAACCTTTAAACGCAATTAACTGGGTACGGCCGGTCACGCGTTTTGCCAGTTTTAATGCAGCTTCATTGGCTTCCGTCCCGGAATTTACCGGATATACGCAATCCAATTCTGCCGGGAGGAATTTCCGGAGTAAACGCGACATTTCAAGGGAAGCATCCTGGATGAATTCCCCGTAAACCATTACGTGCAGGTACTTGTCCAGTTGTTCCCGGATGCGTTTGATGACCTGCGGGTGACGGTTCCCGATATTTGTTACCGAAACCCCGGAAATCATATCGGTGTAGCGTTTCCCGGATTTGTCGTAAATAAAAATCCCTTCCGCCGATTCAACATCAATTAAATAGGGGAAGGGATTTGTTTGTCCTAAATGGTTTAAAAAATCTTCTTTACGGTTTGCCTCCATGCGGTTTTCTGTCTTGCGGAACTCCTTCCCGGCGGTCTTTTAACCGTTCGAGGAGCACCCGTCTGAATTCATGTTCCAAACTTAAGAGTTTTAGGGTTCTTTTTTCGCCGATGATCTTAATAAATTTTTCGCTGTACTCTTTTTTCAGGTCCAGTTCTTTTTGATCGTTCTCGAAAAGGGTTGCCAGTTTCTTTTTGGCATCTTCATTAGACATTTTGTCTTCGGATTCGCGCATATCCTGGTTGATTTTCCGGCAATCGTTGCGTAAATCTTTCATTTTCCCGTCCATCTCGTTGTAAACAGGCCAGAATTTTTCCGCTTCCGTTGAAGTCAGGTTCAATTCTTTGGTGATGAATCCTACTTTTAACGCTTCGATCTTGTCTTTGTCTTTTTCATCGCCGGGTCCCTGGGCAAACACGTTTGCCGTAAACAGGAGAGGAAGTAAGATCAGTGCTAATTTTTGTATCCTTTTCATGGTTTTTCATTTTTTCATATCCGCCGGTTTTGCTGACGGATCGAGGGATTTTTAACTTTCGATGAGTAAATATTCGTCCAATTCACCGGATTCTTCTTTGAGGTAATCCAGGATTTCTTCGTCCTCAATATGCTCCAGCATAGTTGATTTGGACGAAAACGTTTCCAGGTCTTCTTTCGCCGGAGTAGTTTCTTCCGTTTGCAATCCGTACGAATTTGCAAGTGCATCATCGCTTAAATGAACTGCAATGGTTTCGGCATCGAGGTCTTCAATGTTTTCTTTCAGATAATCATAGATCTCTTCGTTACTTACAGAAGACAGGTTAACTGGTTCGGAATCGGGTGAAGGATTGGAGTTGTTCCAGGGGAAGAGAAGGGCAAAAGCACCAATTGCTGCAGCAGATCCCCAAACGTACCACCGGCGATACATGGAAATAATTCGTGTTTGCTCTTTCTTTTTAGTCCCGTTAGCTACCGGGACATTGTTTTCGATTTCAGCAAGGATATTCTGCTTCAACGCTTCAAAATACGAATCTGAAGGCATTTGAATCCGGTTCACCTGTAAATCATCCACAATATGTTTGTCCTCCTGGCTCATAACTCTAAGATTATTAGTTCGTTCAATGGTTTAATTTGCCTTTTAAAAATTCTTCGATCTTTCCGACTGCGTGGAAGTAATTGGCTTTCAAGCCTCCTACGGAACCTCCGGTTAATTTGGCAATTTCTTCGTATTTCAAATCCTCAAAATACTTGTACTCGAATACCATGCGTTGTTTTTCCGGCAAGGTTTCGATTGCTTCAAATAAGAGTTGGGATATTTCTTCGGAAGAGATTTTGCCGTAATGTTCTGATTGATGCGAGAACGAAACAACCGGTTCTGAAATATCGAGGCTTTTGTGCTTGTTTTCTTTTTTCAGGAAATGAATGGTTTCATTGTATGCAATCCGGTAAATCCATGAGAACAAAGCACTGTTTCCCTGAAATTGCTTGCGGTTGTTCCAGATCTTAATGAAAACTTCCTGTAGGATGTCGTTGGTAATTTCGTGATTGTTGATCCAGCGACGAATGGTGGTATAGAGTCTTTTACTGTGCAGGTCTACGATCCACGTAAAAGCGGTGTAGGCCAAATCATCATCCCGATGAAAATAAGAAATGATAGTATTTTCATCGGGAATTTGACTCATGTTTTTATTTGCGTTTAATCACTTTTTTAGCTGCTTCAACAATGTTCGGTGTATCCAAACCGTATTTTACCATTAGTTCATCAGGTGTTCCCGATTCCCCGAATGTATCGTTTACTCCAACATATTCCTGAGGCAAAGGCATGTGGCGCGAAAGCACCTGTGCAACAGCATCACCCAAACCTCCGTTCAACATGTGTTCTTCTGCAGTAACCACACATTTGGTTTTACTAACAGAGTCTAGGATTGCTTTTTCGTCCAAAGGTTTAATCGTATGCATATTTATTACTTCTGCACTGATTCCCTGTTCGGCCAATTGCTGAGCTGCTTCGATGGATTTCCATACCAAATGTCCGCATGCAATGATGGTTACATCTGTTCCTTCGATCAATAAATCTGCTTTACCGATGGTGAATGTGGCATCCGGCTGCACGAAAATAGGAACTACCGGTCTTCCGAAACGCAGGTAAACAGGTCCCTGATGTGCAGCAATTGCCATCGTTGCCTGTTTTGTCTGGTTGAAATCACAAGGAACAATCACGGTCATGTGCGGCAACATGCGCATCATCCCGATATCTTCCAGGATTTGGTGAGTTGCACCGTCTTCACCCAATGTCAAACCTGCGTGTGAAGCACAAATTTTTACGTTTTTCTGAGAGTATGCTACCGATTGACGGATTTGATCGTAAACACGCCCGGTAGAAAAATTAGCGAATGTTCCCGTGTAAGGAATTTTCCCTCCGATGGTCATACCTGCAGCCATTCCGATCATGTTTGCCTCTGCAATTCCGGCCTGGAAAAAGCGATCAGGGAATTCTTTCAGGAATGCATCCATTTTAAGAGATCCTGTCAGATCCGCACACAATGCTACTACATCCGGGTTCTGACGGCCGATTTCTAATAAACCTTCACCAAAACCAGATCTGGTATCTTTTTTTCCTAAAATTTCAAATTGCTTCATTGTTATAAATTAATCGAAGTTGTTTTATTGGATTGTATTTTAAATTTCTTTTCTACAGTGTAGGTGGTTGCCCGGAGTTGTTTTTGCCTGTAAACAACACGGTAATTTCCGGGTTGCAGAAAGATCAGGCCTTTCAGGTTGACCTGGTCCAGGTTGCAAACCCAATCCACTTTGCCGTTGTCGCTTTCCACGAAGATTTGAGCCGCTACCATTTTAGTTGCGCTGTAATTCAACTGACCGGGTGCAGGCAAATCGATGGTTTCCGTGCTGCTTTGCGTGACGTTCACCGTGTGATAAATACGCGGAAGCGTGAGAATTTCGACCTCATATTCGCCAACAATGTATTTATCCGTTGAGCCTACCAGCTGTGAATTCAAAGTTAACTGGTCTGTTTTTTTATAAACTCGGGAAATCACCTGGTAAGGACTCGTTGCATTGGTAAAGCGTAATTTGATGAATCCCTGCGGGCAATCAACCGGAATAACATTGTGTGTATTCTTGATAATACCGATGTTGTTTTTGTAGACTTTCGGAATGGTGTTTACAACCAGGTCGTACTTGAAATTCGGGTCCATGGTTAACGTATCCGGATTTCCCTGGCGGTCCAATGTATGAACAAATGTGTACATCAATTCTTTGGTTCCGGCCTTATACAAAAACATGGTTACGTCCGTTTCATTCGGGACCTTATGGATATTATTGAGATTGATCTGTACGGTTGTATTGATCACTGCTTTCGAAACCACGGTTTTCAGCACATTCCTGAAAGATTCCTTTGTTTCAGCTTCCATATAACTCCCGATGCACTTGAATTGATCGAGGTAGGAGATATCCAGTCCCAGACCGATGACGAAAGGTGTCACTTTTACTCCTTTATCGTGCAATTTTTTTGCAATGACACAAGGATCGTTGTCACAGGCTTCCAGCCCGTCGGTGATCAAAATAATGATATTCCGTGCATTCGTATCCGGGAAATCGGATGCTGCAGCTTCCAGCGAGCGTGCGATAGGTGTTGTTCCTTTCGCCAATACCGTTTTGATCTTATTGCGGACTCTGGTGAAATTATCCGGCCCGAAAGGAACTTCCAGTTTGGTATCGTTACAATCCTGGTAGGTTGCAGTGATCGGGGACTGATGACCGTAAACGCGCAAACCGATCTGAAGATTGGCCGATCCGTTCAGGCTGTCGACTGTTTTGATCAACAGTTCTTTTGCTGCATCAATGCGGGTCTGTGCTCCGTCCCATTTGGCATTCATGGAATTGGAAGCATCCAGGATGAATAAAATACGGGTCAGTTGTTGTCCCTGAGCTTTCGAAAAGCTCAAAAAGAACAAACAAACAATGACCGCGCAGTATTTCATTAATAATCTCCTAGAGTTTCTTCCAATTGAATTAAAGCTTGCTGTAATTGCTCGACATTCGGAGCTACACCGTGCCATTTGTGAGAACCAACCATGTAGTCAACTCCCTGACCCATTTCAGTTTTCATAATAATGACGATCGGTTTTCCGTTTCCGGTCATGCTTTTTGCTTTGTTAATGGTTTCAATCAAAGACGTATAGTTATGTCCGTCCATTTCCAAAACTTCCCATCCAAAAGCCTGCCATTTTCCGCTCAGGTCTCCCAGGGAAAGTACATCTTCCACATCACCGTCGATCTGGCGGCCGTTGTAGTCAATGGTAGCAATTAAATTATCGACCTTATTGGCTGCTGCATACATAGCCGCTTCCCAAATCTGGCCTTCCTGTAATTCACCGTCACCGTGCAGGGTATAAACAGTGCGGTTATCGTTGTTCAGTTTTTTGGTTAAAGCCGCACCGATTGCATTGGAAAGGCCTTGTCCCAGAGATCCGGAAGCCATTCTTACGCCCGGAATTTTTTTATCCGTACTCGGATGTCCCTGCAACCTTGCATTCAACTTACGGAAAGTCCCCAATTCATCAATCGGAAAATAACCTGCTCTTGCTAACACAGAGTACCACACCGGAGAAATATGACCGTTTGAAAGGAAAAATAAATCTTCCTCTTTTCCGTCCATTGAAAAATGATCCGGATTGTGTTTCATAATCTCAAAGTAAAGAACTGTTAAGAAATCTGCACATCCCAATGATCCTCCCGGATGCCCTGAATTTGCTCCTGAAACCATGCGAACGATATCTCTTCGTACCTGTGAGGCAACTGCTTGTAATTGTTGAATCTCCATTATTATTGCTATTTGGCAATGCAAATCTAAGGTTTATATTTGCTTCCACTTCTTTTTTTTTTAACTACTTTTAAACGTTCATGCAACTCTTTTTTTAAGAAAGGAGTCTAGAATTACGAATCGCAAACTATAAACATGAAAAAAACAATATTCTCCACGATTGTTTTTCTTGGAGCAAGTTTAGCCTACGGGCAGAATTTGAGCAAGGATGCAAGCAAGCCAGCCACGGCACAAGAGCCGGTTGTCTCTAAAGAAATGCAGGAATATGCTGCAAAGAACGGGACTTATATCATTGCCCGTCCTAAAGGAAAAGAGCTAACGGTGAACGGTGAAATCACGTCTCAAAAAGCGAAATTGGTTGACCCTGCGGCTATGGGGATTAAAATTACCGACAGAACCCAGTATTACGGGATCACAGGTACGACTGATTTATTGGTGGTAAAATCCACCTGGGTTCTTGATAATGAAATGAAAACTCGTAAGAAATGAGAAATAAGCTATTGATCGCGATCGGGTCCCTTTTCCTGGGATCAGTTTCATACGGACAAATGATGACCATGTCTGATCCGGATTACGTTGGTGCAAACCAATTGGATTGTTCGGCATTGGGAGCAGGTGGTGTGAACTTTATTGACATGACAGGTAACTACTCTGCCAATTTTGACGATACCATTACTTTTTGTCCGGATTTGACACAAGGAACCAAAGTTTCCATTGCTTTTGCTACGAATATCGGTTACGAATTTGACATTCACCCGTCGGATACCCTTTATATTTATGACGGACCGAATACTTCAGCACCTTTGCTTGCTGCTACCAACTCGGCGGTAAACCCTACGGGAGCAAACTGGCAGGCAAGTTTTGAGAATAACCCGAGCGGATGTCTGACAGTGCGATTCAAAACAGACGGCGCCAATGACGGAACAGGATGGATTGCCAAAGTTGCCTGTGGTAACCTGGCTCAACCTTACTATCCTCACCTGGAAGCTTACGTGAACGGGAATCCTCAAAACGTTTTGAACCCGATTGATACCGGTTATGTAAACGTATGTTTGGGTGACAGTATTTTATTTGTTGCAAAACCTTTATTCCCTTATTCTTTGGAGTCAACGGGTTACGGGTACTCTCAGAATTTGGACAACATCAATTACAACTGGACGATTTCTAACGTAGGACCATTAGGGATCAGCAATGATTCAGTTTGGTTTGTTCCTACTGCGCGCCAGGGATATTTTGTGGATTTGAAAATGACTGATCAATTCCCTCAATTGAAAGGAATTACTGCAAAAGTGCGTGTTTCGATTTTACCGTCTTTTGCTACTGCAGGGCCACTTGAGGATACTATTTGTATCGGTACGCCAACGGATTTGATCGGAGGGGTAACAGCACAGGATACTGCCGGTGTGGAAGTACCGGGCGGAGAATTTACGATCGGCGGAAGTTTTGCCGGTTTGACTTTTCTTCCGGATGGAAACGGACAACTTTATGAAACAACTATTAACATTTCCGGATTAGGTTCGGGTACAGTAACTCAACCATCCGATATTTCTTCTATTTGTCTGGACATCGAGCATTCCTTTATCGGGGATTTGGAAATTACATTGACCTGTCCGAACGGAACCATGGTTTCATTGATGAATACTTATAATGGTTTTGGTGGAGGTGAACTTGTTCCAAACGGTTGTTCAGGTGGAGGAATTTCCCTGGGTAGCGATACGGATACTGACGGTGGTGCTCCGGGATCTCCGGTTGAAACATACTGTTTCAGTTTTGTGAATCCGGATTTCGGTACTATTTGTGCCAATTTGGGAAATACCTATAGCAACCCTTCCGGAAATACAGCAATGATTCCGGGAACTTATACACCCGACGGAGACTTCAATGACTTCATCGGATGTCCGTTGGACGGAAACTGGACGATTTCCGTACAGGATAACCAGGGGATTGATGACGGGTATATTTTCCAGTGGGGAATTGTATTCGATGCATCTTTGTACCCGAATTTCGAAACATACCAAAACTATTATGTAGACGGTTTCTGGAGTCCTTCTCCGAATATTGTTTCCGGACAGAACGATACATTAGTTGTTGTTCAGACTACAGCACCGGGACACAGTTACTATACTTATAATGTAGTGGATGATTTCGGTTGTGCTTACGATACTACTTTCGATATCTTCAGCTTGCCGTTACCGATCATTTTCCCGGATACCATTGCTTGTGATATGACTTACCAGGTAACCGGTACTCAGGCATACGCAGGAGGTGTTTGGAGTGCTACTCCGGCAGGATTGAACTTCAGTTCTACAACGAATAATAACCCCCTGATTACGACCAATACAGCCGGAACGTATACCGTTTCGTATATTGATAATGCATGTAGTGATACGGTCACCTCGACGATCATCTTCCCGCCTTATCCTCAGATATTCAACGATACGCTTCTCTGTGGTGATCAATTCAATGTGACGGGTACGCTCGTTTATCCGACAGGAGGACATTGGTCGGCGGTTTCACCGGAGGTTATTTTCCTTCCGGAGGATACAACAACAAATCCGATCATTACGGCTACTACGAGCGGAACATATACCGTGACGTTTACCGATAATGTATGTAACAACTCCACTTCAGCACAGGTAACTCTGTTCTTGTTGCCGGATATCTTCCCGGATACATCTACTTGTAATTTCATCTACAATGTTTCCGGAACAGTTGCTGCAAACGGCGGTGTTTGGTCAAGTGCCGATACGAATATTCACTTCATGCCGAGTGCGAACGTATTGAATCCCGTCATAACCTCGAGTATACCGGGAACGTTCCAGGTCACCTTTACGGATAACCAGTGTAATACTTCGGTGACTTCCGATATCGAATTCATTAATTACGCTTACGTAAACACAGTGGATACCGTAATCTGTATCGGATCAACGATCGTTACTTCCTGTGGAGTTTATCCTCAAAACGATACATACGTTTGGAGTGATGGTACGGTTGGACATGATATAACGGTAGGGCCGGGAGTTTATACCGTAACTGCCTCGAATGAATGTAACTCGCATTCTTCGACCATGACAATCGGAGGGAAGGTTTGTTACATTACCGCACCGAACATCATCGTGCTTTCGTCTACAGTAGGTAACAATAAATTCTACCTGGATTACGACGGAGTTGATAAGTTTGAGATTTCCATCGTCAACAGATGGGGTAACCTGATCACGGAATACAGCGATCCGGGTGCTGCATGGGACGGAAGAAACATGAACGGTGAAGTAGTTAGTGAAGGAGTTTACTTCTACAAGTTTAAAGCAAGACTACTGACAGGTGAAGAAGTAGAACAACAAGGATTTGTTCAAGTCTTCCACTAAAAATAAATGATGTTAAAAGGCTCTGTGAAAACAGGGCCTTTTTTAATTTTGCAGGATTCAGAAATGATGCAAACAGAGTATTAAATATTACAGTAGTTACAGATGGAAAAACGCATTAAAGTAGGCGTTAACGGATTCGGAAGAATAGGACGTTATTTCAGCAGACTGGCTTTGGCAAACCCGCAAATTGAATTGGTAGCGGTCAACGATCTGGCCCCGATCGGAACATTGGTCCATTTATTAAAGTATGATTCCGTTCACGGACGTATGCACGATGATTTGGAGATAAACGGTAACGAACTGATCTATAACAAAACTCAGAAGATATCCTTTTTGCAATACAAAACCCCGGGAGAAATTCCATGGGGAGATTTGGGAGTAGATGTGGTGATTGAATCTACCGGATTGTTCCTGACATCAGAAGCAGCCGGGCAACATTTGAAATCAGGAGCGAAACGCGTTATTTTGAGCGCTCCATCTGTTGGAGAGGATGTGTTGACAGTTGTTCTGGGTGTAAATGATCATCTGATAACGGAAGAACATACTATTATCAGTAATGCTTCCTGCACCACCAATTCAGTTGCCCCGATGGTGGCTGTGCTGAAAGAATTTTGTGAGATCGAAGAAGCATATATTACCACGATCCACAGTTACACGACCGATCAGCGTTTGCACGACAGTCCGCATAAAGATCTGCGAAGAGCAAGAGCCGCGGCACAGAGTATTGTACCTACATCAACCGGGGCCGCAAAAGCAATTACGCGTATTTTCCCGGAATTGGAGGGGAAGATGGGAGGATGCGGCATGCGTGTTCCCGTTCCGGATGGTTCGTTGACGGATCTGACGGTGATTGTCCGCAAAAATCCTCCGACAGTGGAACAAATCAATGCTGCTTTCCTGGAAGCCTCGAATACACACCTGAAAGGAATTCTGCGTTACACGAATGACCCGATTGTTTCCGTAGATATCCTGGGAGATCCGAATTCCTGCATTTTTGACAGTGAATTGACTTCCGTAATCGGGAATATGGTGAAAGTTGTCGGATGGTATGATAATGAAGCGGGTTTTTCAAACCGCTTGATTGATTTGGTGTTGAAAATTGGGTAAACAATATTTTTATAACCATTGTAAACAAACAAGGGGCGATCAATCGCCCCTTGTTTGTTTATGAATTTCTGTTTTACATTTTCAATACCCATGCACCCGGCACAGACCCCTGAATGTTTGCCGCTTCGGCAGTTGCTTCATTCAAAGTTGCAAATCCTTTTACGCTAACGCGGTACATGCCGCTGTTCATGGTAACGGAAGCTTCCGCAAAGCCTTTGGATTGAAGTTTTGCAGCTAACCGGTTGGCATTTGCTTCAGAACCGAACGAACCTGCGATAATGTGGAAGTGTTTCGAACCGTCAAAGCTGGCTGTAGAACCTGTGTTTTGAGGTTTTGGTTTGCTCACCGGTTTTTTATTTACCGTTACTTCAACCTTTGGTTTCGGAGTCGGTTTTGGGGCCGGTGTTTCCTTCTTAGGAGCAAGTGTCACGGTTTTCTTCGGTTCTTTAACCGGTTTCTCAGCCGGAAGCTGGTCTTCCACAATCTGGACCTGGTCTTCAGGAATGGGTTCTGCCTCAGTGCCGGAATCCGCATTTGCATCTGCATCTTCCTCCAATTGTTTCACATCTTCGCTTCCTTTGGCTACATCGTCGTTTTCACCTGCAAGATCTGCCAAAATCGGGAAGTCTTTTTTCAAACTATCAAATTGGATAGCAATGAAAGTTCCGGCTCCCAGTATTAGTACCAGGAATCCCCATAAGATATAAGCGAATACAGAAGTCTTCTTTTTTTCTTTCGGAGCTTTCGGTTCTTTCACCGGGTCTTTTTTTGCAGCCGGTTTTACAGGCTCTTTTTTAGGTTCTTCTTTCTTTGGTGTTTCAACTACAGGAGGAACGATTTTCTCCACTTTCGGTTGCTCGGCTTTTGGAGTAGTTTCGATCGGCTTTTTCGGTTCTTCTTTAACCGGATTTGCCGGTGTTTCAACTACCGGAGGAATGATTTCCTGATTCTTCGGTTCTTCTGCCTTCGGAAGGGCTGTTTCTGTTTTTTTGGTTTCTTCGACTACCGGAGGAATTTCCACTTTTGGTTCCGGTTTTACCGGTTCAACTGCTGGTGTAACGGGCTTTTCAACCACTGCTTCCTGTTTCGGAGCCTCAGCCGGCTTTTGTTCTGTAGCAGCAGAAGACCACGCTTCGAATGCAATTTCTCCGTCCACTTTCACAAAGCGACCGAATTGGTACATGTCGTAGGAATTTCCTTTATCCAGCTCCGCTGTAACTTCACGAACAAACCTGGAAATCATGTTCGAGGCCTCGTTCTTTTCGATTTTTTCTTTTTCGGCAATGTGGTTGGCTAGTGTACCGTCGTCAAACTTCAAATAAGGCATAAACAAGATCTCGCCGGTAGCTTCGTTGGTGACGGTAAGCGCGCCAAGCCCCGGAATAATCAGTGTTTTGACCTCTCTTAATAGTTGCAGTAAGTAATTGTTCATGGTACGAAGTTTTGTTCTAATTTACACTTTTATCCAAATATGGATGAAAAAGTCATACGATCTTTTAAACGGACTCCTTTTTCTGTCTGTTCTACGGTGCAGCACTCATTCACGCTGTCGTGTTCCAAAAACAACACAAACTCGCGGTTAGCGGCATTATCCAGGAAACGACCTTTTTCTCCCAACGTAATCAAAGGCCGCGTATCATAACCCATCACATAGGGCAGGGGAATGTGCCCGGTGCTGGGCAATAGGTCTGCCATGAAAACCAGGGTTTTGTCCTGGTAGTGAATGTGTGGGATCATCATGCTTTCCGTATGTCCGTCAACGAATAGTACATCGAAATTATTGAAGACCGATTTGGTATAATCACCGGTGCGTTCCACGAATTTTAATTGACCGCTTTCCTGCAATGGCAGGATATTTTCACTTAGAAAAGAGGCTTTTTCGCGTGCATTGGGTTCTGTTGCCCATTTCCAATGGTTTTCCGTACTCCAGTAAGTTGCATTTTTGAAAACTGTTTCCAGTTTGGTGCGATCTGAGTTCCATTTAACCGCTCCGCCGCAATGATCGAAATGCAGATGTGAAAGAAACACATCCGTGATCTGGTCCAGTCCGAATCCGAGTTTGTTCAGGCTTTGTTCCAGGGTTTTCGTATCTGCCAGGTAATAGTGCGAAAAGAACTTTTCCGTTTGCTTATCGCCAATTCCGGTGTCGATCAAAATTAACCGGTTTCCGTCCTCAATCAAAAGGCAGCGCATGGACCAGGTGCATAAATTGTTTTCGTCTGCCGGATTTGTTTTTGACCAAAGGCTTTTCGGCACTACTCCGAACATGGCTCCTCCGTCCAGTTTAAAGGTACCTGTTTCAATAGGGTAAATTTTCATCTTCTTTAATTTCAGTGTGTTAAATCTGATTATGTGGCAGATTCTCTACAGCGAACTAAAAATAGAAAATTCGGGGAGTTTAGCTTCAAAAATTCCGAAAATAATTCAGGGTATCTTTTCCGAATACAACCGATTTTACAGGAGTTTTGCAAAGAACAGGAGCCCGCAACCCTGTTTTGAATTCATTTCTACCCGTGATTACCAATGCTTCGTCCCATACATGGGATCCGATGAAACGTGTGAGTGTGTTTCCTCCGCCTTCAATAAGAACAGCATTGATATTTTGCAGGTATAATTTTTCAAGTACGGATTCCGGACTGAGATCGTCCATCCTGATGTAGCGAACTTCGTTTATTTGATGTTCTTCCTGAAGATTAAATACCCAAGTTGGCATTCCGTCGGTGAAAACAGTTGCGTTTTTCGGGGCCTGTAAATGGGGGTCGATTACGATTCTGAGCGGATTTGGTCCATTGAAAGCGCGTGTGGTGAGCGACGGATTATCGTTTTGAATGGTTCGCCAACCCACTAAAATAGCTTGTTCGGTACAGCGCAGTTGGTGTGTAATGACTTGCGTTTCGGGTTGGGAAATCCAGTTGATTCCGGTTTCCGGATTTTCAGAACGGTCTAAATCCATGAAACCATCTACCGTTTGAGCCCATTTTAAGGTAATGTAAGGGCGTTTTTTAGTGTGAAAGGTAATGAACCGCTTGTTCAATTCGCGTGCTTCTTTTTCCAGGATTCCGCAATCAACCTGTATTCCCGCGTTTCTTAGTTTTTCAATCCCTCTTCCGGAAACTTCTGAGAACGGATCGATTTGAGCAATTACTACGCGTTTGAACGCATGCCGGATCAGCAAATCTGCGCACGGTGGCGTTTTTCCGAAATGGGAGCAAGGTTCCAGCGTGACGTAAATCGTAGCTTCTTTCAACACCGATTGGTCTTTAACGGAATTGACTGCATTCACCTCTGCATGCGCTTCTCCGTATTTTTGATGGTATCCTTCGCCAATAATCTGATCATCGAGCACAATCACCGCTCCAACCATCGGATTGGTTTTCGTTGCGACACCGGCCAGTTTTGCCAGCTGCAAAGCACGAAGCATGTATTTTTCGTCGGAAGTCATTTGGTAAAATTACAAATTCCTGATGGATAACCAGGGCTTCGGCATCTCGACTCCGCTCGATGATCGAAGCTCATCCACTTCGACACTTGATTTGTTGAAAAAAGGTAACTGAGCGGAGTCGAAGTTACCTTTTCAATGATTACTTTAGACTTAAACAAACTACTTTGGAAAAAATTACTTCTTACAAACCTTTGTGGTCTTTGCCGGTAATTGTTGCGGCGCTTGGCTACTTCGTAGACATTTACGATCTGCTTCTCTTTGGAATTGTTCGCGTTCCCAGTTTGCAAGGCCTTGGTTTTGATGAAAAAGAAATTACGCATGTCGGAACGCTGATCGTGAACTGGCAAATGGGTGGTTTGCTTTTAGGCGGAATTGTGTGGGGAATTCTTGGCGACAAGAAAGGACGATTGTCGGTGCTTTTCGGATCCATAGTAATGTATTCCCTGGCGAATGTGATGTGCGGATTCCTGCCTTATTTCCCCAATGATAAAGAAAACCTGACGTATTTGTATGTGGCTTTGCGCTTCATTGCAGGAATCGGGTTGGCCGGAGAGTTGGGAGCAGGAATTACGCTGGTTTCCGAAGTTTTGCCCAAAGAATTGCGTGCGTTGGGAACTTCGCTGGTGGCAGGAATTGGCCTTTCGGGAGCTGTGGTAGCGAATCTGACCGTTAAATTGACCCCCGATTGGAACATCGCTTATTTTATCGGTGGCGGCATGGGAATCGGTTTGCTTTTACTGCGAATCGGGGTATTGGAATCCGGGATTTTCAATGAAACAAAGAAACGGGAAGTGAGCCGTGGAAATTTCCTGATGTTCTTTACGAACTGGAACCGCTTCTGGAGATATATCCGTTGCATAGGAATCGGACTTCCTACCTGGTTTTGTATCGGGATCCTGGCTATGTTCGGGAATGTTTTCGGAGAAGCTTTGGGTATCAAAGAAGGGATCAATCCGGGTGACGCGATCATGTGGGGCTATATCGGGATTTCAGCGGGTGATATTTTCAGTGGAGTATTGAGCCATTGGCTAAAATCGCGCCGCAAATCGATTCTTTGGATGATGGCTTTTACGCTGATCAGTGTTGTTTGGATTCTTTCCGGTACCATTCATTCTGCCGGCATGTATTATTTCATGTGTTGCTGGTTTGGATTCGGGACAGGTTACTGGGCCATGTTCGTAACGATAGGAGCAGAGCAATTCGGAACGAATATCCGTTCTACTGCCGCTACAACCATCCCGAATATGGTGCGCGGAACGGTAATTTTGATGACCATCGGGTTTGAATCGCTGACAGGAGCGGGCTATGCCGTTTTGGTTGCTGCCGGAATTGTTGGTTTTATTGCTTTCGCCATCGGAATTTACAGTACTTGGAGTATTCCGGAGACCCACGGAAGGGATTTGGACTTTGTGGAAGTCGATTCCTACCAGGATAAGGGCTTAATTGACCAATAATTTATATCTTCAGGCATTATTCTCTAAAAGAAATTCTTCGATGGAAGTTGATTTGAACGCGAAACCCGCAAAACCGAAACCGTGGTACAGAGCCTTGTATTTTCAGGTAATTGTTGCAATTGTAATCGGTATTTTGCTTGGACATTTTAACCCGGATCTCGGAAAGAAAATGCAGCCGCTTGCCGATGGTTTTATCAGCTTGATTAAGATGATCATTGCGCCGGTTATTTTCATAACTATAACCGTTGGAATCGCTTCCATGAACGATTTGAAAAAAGTGGGAAGGGTTACCGGGAAAGCGTTTATTTATTTTATTACTTTCTCCACGCTGGCGCTGATTATAGGGATGGTAGTCAGTAACCTGCTTCGTCCGGGAGACGGGTTTAATTTCGATCCTTCTTCGGTGGCAAAAACCAGTGAAGAGGCGGCCAAACTCAGCGGTTACCAGGCTTCCGCGCATGAACACTCATTCACACAATTTATTTTGGACATTATCCCGAAAACTTTCATGAGTGCACTGACCGGAGATAATATCCTGCAGGTGTTGTTTGTGGCCATTATGTTCGGAATCGGGTTGTCTTTAACAGCTGAAAAGAGCAAGCCGGTAATCGATTTCTTCCAGGCTTTGACTTATCCGATCTTTAAAATCGTGGAAATCCTGATGAAAGTCGCGCCCATCGGAGCATTCGGTGCTATGGCATTTACGGTCGGAAAAACAGGAATTCAAAGTTTGAATAAACTGGGAGAACTCGTTTTGACTTTTTATGGAACGTCGGCATTTTTCGTCATTGTAGTATTGGGCCTGGTCGCCCGTTACAATGGTTTCAGTATTTTCAAACTAATCCGGTATATCAAAGAGGAGATTTTCCTGGTTTTCGGAACCAGTTCTTCGGAACCGGCTTTGCCCGGAGTGATTAAAAAACTCGAAGCAGCAGGGTGTTCCAGCCAGGTGGTCGGGTTGGTTATACCGACCGGCTATTCCTTTAATCTGGATGGTACGAATATTTACATGACGTTAGCTGCTTTGTTTATTGCACAGGCTTGTAATGTGGAATTAACCTTGTCCCAACAGCTTACACTATTGCTGGTAGCCATGTTGAGTTCGAAAGGAGCAGCAGGAGTTTCCGGTGCCGGATTTATTACGCTGGCAGCCACACTGGCTGTCTTCCCGAAAGTACCCATTGAAGGAATGACCCTGATTTTCGGCGTGGATAAGTTCATGTCGGAGTGCCGTGCTTTGACAAATTTTATCGGCAATGCCGTTGCAACGATCGTTGTGGCTCGCTGGGAGAAACAACTGGATCCGGAAGCGCTGAAGAAGGCGCTCAAGTAATTATCAGGTGTTTAATGATCAATGATCAAGGAGAATCTATCAAAGAACTTGATCATTAAATTTTGATAATTGATAATTAGTCGTACTTTTAGGCTATTAGAATCTCTTATTAAATAGCATTTACTAAAACCCGCCAGGGTTATCGGCTTCTTCGAAGAGGCTGAACGAATTTTTTGTACCTATTTAATAAGAAAATCATGAAACAAGATAAAATCGCCGTGATTGGCGGAACAGGAAAATCAGGAACTTACCTGGTTCAGGAATTAATGCGTCGAAGTATTCCGGTTAAACTCCTATTACGAACAAGTTCTTCCTTTGAAACGGACAACCCGTTGATTGAAATTGTTCGCGGAGATGCCCGCGATTATGAAGCAATCCACAAACTTTTGGAAGGTTGCATTGCAGTAATCAGTACCCTGGGACAGCCAAAAGGCGAACGTTCCATTTTCAGTGATGCGACCGGGAATATTCTTCGGGCAATGAAAGCACACGGAATCAATCGCTACCTGGTTACAACCGGGTTGAATGTGAATGCGCCCGGTGATGCGAAAAATGAACAGACACGTATGGCAACGGAATGGATGTACCAAAACTTTCCGGAAACCACGAAAGACAAACAGGCCGAATATGAATTATTGGCCGGAAGCAATGCAGATTGGACCATGGTCCGGCTTCCGCGGATCATTCAGACGGAAGAACATTTTCCGGTAAAGGTCGATTTGAAAGATTGTCCGGGAGAAAAGATCAGCGCCGCCGATTTGGCCTGTTTCCTGGCAGACCAGCTTTCGGGCGAGGAATATATCCGGAAAAGTCCGTTTCTAGCGAATAGCTAGCCTTTTACCGCAAAGAAAAGAAGGACGCGAAGAGGAATTCAAACTTTTGCGTTCTTTGACTCTTTGCGGTTAATTATCAATCCAAATTGCCTTATAAAATTGCGAATTTCATCTTAACTTCTTCATCCGGAATTAGAAAAGATAGCATCCTACCCGCAACCCCAAATTTAAGTTGAGCCAGGTTTTTTCTCCCGGAATAAGCACCAAATAAAGGGATTGTGAGTCGCCGCCCTTTACCAGCCTGTCGAAATCGTGATGGGTTTCAAAGGAAGATTTGACATCCCTGAAGCGAATTCCCAGGCCGGCATAAGCACTCACAACTATTCCACGATAGTTATTTACGAGTTTGTATTCGTAATTGAGACTGATACAATTCACGATTTTCCGGGTGTAGACAGTGATCGGTATGTCCGGTTCTTCCACGTAAGCATCGTGGTATTCGAACGATTGCTTTTTGTAAAAATAGCTAATGGAAATCAGGGAGTTTGAATGCGGGAAACGGTATTTAAGCCTGAAATCGAGGTTTCCGCCTTTCATGTTTTTCAAGCTGTTGAAATTCCGGAAATATCCGCCGCCATCCGCTGAAACGTAGAAACTCTTTGTCAAACGTATCTCAGTGCCCAATTTGTAACAGGAACCGTTGTTGAAATCCAGTAAGGCAAGCGGAGCAATTTGAAGTGCCATTCTTCCTTTTTTCGGAATGGAGTCTGCTGCTGCAACTTTAGAAAATCCCAGCAGGAAAAGCAAAAAAAGCCCTATGAACCGAATAGCTCTCATCTTTAATCCAAATAATCCTTCGGATACAATTTCTGGCCGTACTTTTCAGCTGTTTGGTTGGCAAAAGCAATTTGTTCCGGAGTTGGCGGAATGGGATCGGGCAGCGTGCCGGAAGGAATTTTCCGTCCTGCTTCTTCAAAGAATAGGTCCAGTCCGGAAGGAGCAACTATACACAGTAAACGCGCATTTACCGAGGCGGTGTTTTTAAAACAATGCACGGGTCCGTCCAGGGGAATATGCACCAGATCGCCTTGTTTTGCAGGAATCCGGTTTTCTTTGGTAATCATTTCAACTTCACCTTCCAATATATAGAAACATTCCTGGAATCCTTTATGCTCGTGCGGAACCGGACCGGCATTGGGTGGTACCAGCATTTCGATGATTGCTAACCGGCCTTCCGACCGCTGACTGTTTAGCAGGATATTGTAGGCAGAAGCACCGATTGCTATAGTTTCTACAGCTTGTTTATTGGTGATCCGGATTTCTTTTGAGCTCATGACCGTTTTCCTTTGAAGTACGCGTATATAGCCATCGCATGACCGTGGCCCAAATCATATTCTTCTTTCAGCCAGTCTACGATCTGACCGGCTTTTATTTCGGCCAATAATCTTCCGTCCTTCAAAAATCCCTTTTCCTGAGCCAGTGTTTGAAGTTCTTCAGCCGTTTTCCCGGTTTTCGATTTGATATTGTCCAGATATGCTTGAAATGACATGCGATCGAATTTACAAGATTTGGATTAAAGGTAGGAATTCTTACTTCAACTCCTCCAAAGCCTTCTTTGTTCCGATGGCTGCTGTGATGTAATCGATTTCACGTTTCGGTGAGCGGGCAGGAGAGTGGCTTCTGCCGTAGAAAATGATTTGCAAATGCAGTTTGTTCCACAATTCGCGCGGGAAAAGCTTCTTGGCATCACGCTCGGTTTCTTCTACATTTTTACCGCTCGTTAATCCCCAGCGTGTCATCAAACGGTGAATATGCGTATCTACCGGGAAAGCCGGAACACCGAATGCCTGTGACATCACAACCGATGCGGTTTTGTGACCAACTCCCGGCAATGCTTCCAGTTCTTCAAAAGTTTGCGGTACTTCTCCGTTGTGTTTATCGATGATCAAATGGGACAAATCGTAAATGGCCTGCGATTTCCGGGGAGAAAGTCCACAAGGTTTGATGATGTCCCGGATTTCTTCTACCGATAATTTGATCATGTCCTGCGGGCGGGAAGCGCGTTTGAATAAAATCGGTGTAATTTTGTTGACACGTTCGTCGGTGCATTGTGCTGACAATAAAACAGCTATCAGTAAGGTATATGCATCCCAGTGATCCAGCGGAACAGGAGTTTCCGGGTAGCATTTTTCCAATTCATCAATTACATACTGCGCTTTTTCTTTTTTTGTCATGGTGAACAAAATTAATGAAATCCATGAAACAGTGGGCACGCGATTAATCGCGTGCCCACTGTTTTAATTAATGTACTACAAAATGAACTGTTTTGGTTGCGGTATGACCTTCATGATCCAAAGCAGCCACCACTTCCAGCTTCAAAGGCGTGTAAACAGTGTAAGTATGTGTTACCGCCTGGTTGATCGTGAAATTGGCCACGTGATCATCAATGTCGTGCTGGTAAACGATAGAATCGTTTATGGCATTCGTAACAGTAACCTGGTATCCGTGAAGATTCCCGGTTCCTACGATGTTTCCTGTTACCGAGAAATTCCCCTGGATGGTATCGTTCTCGTTCGGAGAAGTAACGGTAATCACCGCAGTCGGATGATCTTCGTGTTCCGTACTGTCATCTGTGGATTTGTCTTTTTTACAGGCAGTAAAAACGGTCAGACTACCTGCAAGAATTGTTAGAATAAAAAAAGATTTCATATCAATTGAAAAAATAATTAAGTGAAAGACTAAATGCTGTTTTTTGGTGGGAGTTTCCGTCTCCCAGGTTTTGAGCAATCGGAATGTGGTAATTTCCTTGGATAACCCACGAATTGAATTGCACCGATGTTCCAACAATTCCGGTTAATACCTGTCCCTGGGTTGGAGAACTGGAAATCGCTTTCCGGTTCAGGTAATCGACCCCGCTCCAGGAATATTGTGTTCCGGCATAAATTCCCCACGTCCTGAATTTGTATTGCCCGAATAAACTGGCGCTGAACAACGATCCCGGAATGTATTGGTACTTATTTTCTCCGCGTAAAACGTACTGAGCGGTTTGTACGACGCTCCATTTTTTCTTTTGGAAGAAAAATGAATTCTGGAACACGGCGTCAAACGTTCCGGTTCCCGGATACAGGTACAGGTCTACGTCGTTTGGCTGGGTGAATTTCCCCACCGGACTTTTTACTCCTGCACCCACAATCCAGCGAAATCGCCGTGTTTGCAGACTGTCTTGCTTGTCGAAGAGGAAGAAGTTGACCATCAACGTCGGGTCTCCCAACCCGTTCTTTTGCGAAGTAGTATCGTCTGCAACGTGTTTGTTAAAGCCAATAGGAAGGGAAAGCTGCAGCTGCCATCTTCTGGAAATCCGCAGTTGTCCCGTTACATCCAATCGCTGAAAATAATCCGTGCTGTGTTCGATACCGTTCCCGAAAACTTCCGGGTGCTGGCTTTTGTACAGACGGTATTGATAATTGAGCCCGATACTCGTTCGGTTGCCTTGTGCCAGTGTTCCCAAACCATGTGTGGAGTTAAACGCCCCGCAGCCGCAGACGTCACAGGACAGCGCAGTTTGGTACACAACAAGACACACGAAAAAGAAGAAACTTTTTTTCATGATGCTGTATTACTAATTTCTAAAAAGGAATTGTACCGACGAAAGCCCATTTCTTATGGCACGCAGATTCTGCAGATGTACGCAGAGCGAGATCCATACAATGAAAAGCTTCATTCAATACGAATGATTCATCGAAATGCTTTATTAATTTTCTTGCAACGGGATAGATTAAACATCTGATTTGAAAAAATCAGCCGAATATCTACCTGTGATAAAATAATTCCAGCAATGCAATGAAATAAAATTATCCGACAGCGGGCGGATGGAAAACGGGACCTGAAAAGGAAACCAGTTTGGTGTTTTGATAGAAGAAAGTGCTCGTTTTTTCTGATAGGAATTCGATAGTATTTGCTTCAAAAGCCGTAATAACGGGTGAGTCTGTGTTCCAGACATTTTCCTTCAGCTTCAGAGGCATTTTTGGAACAGTCTGATTTTTCTTTTCTTCCTGTTCCAGTTTTTTCAGTTGTTTGGCCAAAAAGCATTTCCCGTCACAATGAAGCATCGGTTTTTTCTTATTGACACAATATTTGGCTGCGAGTTCGACCTGGTTGTTGTAGAACCAAACGTTCCATGAGAATGCTGCAATATCCTTCCAAAGCAAGGCTATTACGAAAATGATACTCAATATGCCCGCAGCTCTTTTCAAATCGTCATTAGTAAATCGAAGGGAAAGCTGTCGGGTCTGCTTCGTTCATGATGGAATAAGCTGTCTCAACAATATCGTCAATACTTGGTTTGGAGAAATAATCCCCGTCCGTTCCGTAAGCCGGTCTGTGATCTTTCGCGCTTAATGTTACCGGAGCAGAATCCAAATGAACATATCCACCTTGTTTTACCAGGATCTGGTCTAACAGGAATGCAGTTGCACCTGAACTCACATCTTCGTCAACGATCATCAAACGGTTTGTTTTCTTTAAAGATTCAGCAACCATTCCATTGATATCGAAAGGAAGCAGCGTTTGTGCATCGATCAGTTCCACCGAAATGCCCAGTTCTGTCAATGATTTGGCAGCCACTTCACACAAGTTGAAGGTTGAACCGTAAGAGACGATCGTTAAATCTGTTCCTTCCGTTACAATCTCCGGAACTCCGAGTGGCGTAGTGAAGCTTCCGATATTGGTTGGCATGGCTTCCTTGATGCGGTATCCGTTCAATGGTTCAATCACCAAAGCCGGTTCGTCTGCTTGCATTAATGTATTGTAGAAACCTGCTGCTTTAGTCATATTTCTTGGAACGCACACGTGAACCCCACGAATGGAGTTGATGATCATTCCCATCGGGGAACCGCTGTGCCAGATTCCTTCCAAACGGTGTCCGCGCGTGGAAACGATCAACGGCGCTTTTTGTCCGCCTTTGGTTCTGTATTGTACCGTAGCGAGGTCATCCGACATGATCTGGATTCCGTAAAGCAAATAATCCAGGTATTGGATTTCTGCGATCGGACGCAATCCGCGCATCGCCATCCCGATTCCCTGACCGATAATGGTGCATTCACGAATTCCGACGTCAGAAACGCGCAATGTTCCGAATTGTTCCTGTAAACCTTCCAATGATTGGTTCACACCTCCGATTTTTCCGGCATCTTCACCGAAGATCAATGCTTCCGGGTGTTTTTCGAAGATTGCTTTGAAGTTGTCGCGTAAAATGATACGGCCATCTTCCATGTGTCCGCTTCCGTCATAAGTAGGAGCAACCGCTGTTACTTTCAATGCACTGTTTTCGGAATTGGAGTACAGATAGCTGCTGTAGCGGTCTGCATTGTTTTCAGTTTCCTGTTTCAACCAGGCAATCAATGCTGTTCTGGACGGCGTGTTTTCTTCACGGACCAGGCGCAATACTTTTCGAACGGTGTTGAAAATATCTTTGCGGATCGGGTTCATGGTTTTTTGAAGTGCTTCGATTTCTCTTCGAATGAAAATGCTGTTTGAGCTTTCACCGGCAAGGCTTTCCAAAACACTTACCGCGCGCTCCAAATCTTGTTTCAAATCCTGCGTAAACAAGGCCCAGGCCTCTTTCTTTTGTTCGTTTACGTAGTCTTTCGCTTCTTTGGCGATTTGTGCCAATTCTTCTTCCGTAGCCAGTTTTTGGCCGTCCGCATCAAAGTTCAGGATCCATTCCTTGAACTTGTTGATACAATCAAAGTCGGATTCCCACTGCAAACGTGCAGCATCTTTGTAACGCTCATGTGATCCCGAAGTAGAGTGTCCCTGCGGCTGGTTTACCTCTTTTACGTGTACCAGCACCGGAATGTGCTCTGTTCTCGCTAATTCTACGGCTTTTTCGTAGGTTTCACACAGATGTGCGTAATCCCATCCTTTGGTTACGAAGATCTCGTATCCTTTGGAATCTGCCGTGCGCTGCATTCCGCTCAGAGCTTCTGAAATGCTTCCTTTGGTTGTCTGGTGTTCACGTGGTACGGAAATCCCGTATCCGTCGTCCCAAACCGACATCACCATCGGTACCTGTAAAACTCCGGCAGCGTTGATGGTTTCCCAGAAAGGCCCTTCGGAAGTGGATGCATCACCGATTGTTCCGAAAGCAACTTCATTTCCTCCGTTGGAGAATTTTTTGAATGCTTCCAGGTCTTTCAACGTCGGGTGCTCACGGTATACTTTTGATGCCTGAGCCAATCCTAACAAACGCGGCATTTGCCCCGCAGTAGGAGAGATATCAGCAGATGAATTTTTTTGTTTTGTCAGGTCTTTCCAGTTACCGTTCTCATCCAGGTTACGCGTGGAAAAGTGTCCACCCATTTGGCGTCCTGCAGATTGCGGTTCGATGATTTCGTCGGTATGTCCGAATAATCCGGAGAAATACTCCCGTACATTCAACTGGTCAATGGCCATCATCAGGGTTTGGTCGCGGTAATATCCCGAGCGGAAGTCACCGTCTCTGAATTGTTTCGCCAGCGCAATTTGCGCCAATTCCTTTCCGTCGCCGAAAATTCCAAACTTTGCTTTTCCGGTAAGAACTTCTTTTCGCCCTAACAGAGAGGTTTCTCTGGAAATACTTGCCAGACGAAAGTCTTTCAATACTTCCGATCTGAAGGTATTAAAGTCAACTGCGATCAATTCTTCCTGGGGTGTTTGTGATGCCATAGCTTTGTTATAAAGTTGCACAAATATAGTGAATGTTACCCAAAGTATATCAGGGTTTGAAGAGCAATTGGGCATTATTTTAACCGCAAAGAGAATAAGATAAGAAGAAAACTAAGTACTTAAACCTTTGCGTTCTTCTTCTCTTTGTAGTTCATTTTTCATTCTTTTTGGTAGAACGTTGAACGAAAATTTTTGTGGTTTGTAACACCAATCAAAATTTGATTCGTTATGAAAACAACCTTTATCCTATGCATGCTTGGATTCAGCTTATCCACACATGCAGGCACACTTTTCGATCAGTTGTGTGCCTTTAACCCGAACTGGAGCAACTACAGATCTGCTGTTCCGGCAGAAACCCAACGTGTATTCCTTTCGGATAAACAAATCATTCAAACGCATTTGGGATTCGTGCTTGAGCTATTGAAATCGGCGGATACCAGGCAATTGAACCAAAAACAAGTAGCAACAAGAACACATCTTCTTGCAGTTCTTTCCGATTATCGCCTGCAGGGGAATTTCCCGGTTAATTATTACCGTCCGGAACGCATTCCGGTATTTATTGACGAACACCAAACGCATTGTGCGGTCGGTTACCTGATGCAGCAAACCGGGTTTGAGAACCTGGCACAACAGATCTCCAAAGCGGATAATTACGTTTGGGTAAAAGATCTGAAAGGTGAGCAAGTATTGGAATGGCAGCAGTTATCCGGATTTTCACTGGAAGAATTGAAGTTGATCCAGGGTGCTTACGATTCATACATGCCCTTTGCCCTGGAAGCGCCGAATCGTATTGAAATTCCGCAAAAGCCCGAAGTAATTGCTTTGAATTTTAAACAAAAAGACCTGGACGAAAGTAGCATGGAAGCCGGTAAAACAAAAATCTGGATACGCGGAGAAGGGAAGGACGGCGTGCTTCACGGAAGATGGGAACAAAATTATTCGCCTGAATTACCCTGGATTGTAGGTTTTTACCAACATGGAAAGCGGGAAGGGAAATGGCTGGAATACTACCGCGGGACCAATCAATTGTGCAGAACAGAACATTGGAAGAACGATAAACTGAATGGGATTCGTACCCGTTTTGACCGCAATGGAAATGTGATCGAAGAGATCCTGTTCGAGAATGGGAATGCGGTATTGAAAACCAATTACGAGTTGTTGGAATCTTTGAAATATGTGAGAAAACCTGTGGGAGAAAATAAGGTTTGGACTGAAATTTATAACCCGGGAGGACGCCTGATTGCTTGCGGGCATGAAACAATCCATAATCCGGGAAATCTGCAGTGGTTCCAGAATATTGAATTGACAGCTTTGAATACGATGTCACTGGCATCACAAAGCTATACGCAAAGCCCGGTCATTATAAGCGTAACAAGACCCTATTTGAAAACCTCTTCACGTTCCCGCCCTCATTCTCATTCTCATTCTCATTCTGTTTCTCCCATAGATGCGCCGCGTTTATACGAAGAACCACCTTTGGTAGAATACATCAAAGAAGGAGATTGGGTATATCAATTGGATGTATCGAATGATTACCTGAATGCAAAAAGCAGAAATGAGGAACCCGTTTGGTTATTTATGAAGCGTTTTAACCGTTTTGGGAAAGATTTGTTTGATAAAACAATTGGTTTTGGAGGAGAAAGGGACTTGGCGGAATTCGATTCCCTGCATGTGAACTATAGCAATGGCGATATCAATGCATTCAATGGTTTTTACGGCAAACAGCGATTCCGAATGGAATTCGAACATTATTCCGCGCAGAATCTCCTGGAGCAGGGGAGTTATTATCCGATTCATTTCCGGTACGGTAGAGGCAGGGAAAGTTACTATTCGGGAGCACAACTGAAAAGCATTGGTTTTGTGAATGAAAACGATGAAAAAATCAGGAAATGGCAGCATTTTAATCCATACGGAGAGCTTGAAAGGGTGGAGGAGTTCATTCTGCCGCAAAAGAAAGAGGTAACGCTTCGTGACCGGAGTGAATAAATTCAATGGTTTAAATTGAAAATCGGTTAATTACCACAACTACCTCAAACAAAAAAGCGGTATTCAATCAGGCTGAATACCGCTTTTGCTTTGTCTTTACTTTACTTATGTTGGGTTGGTTTTGATTCGATGTTGGCACTTCGACTCGCTCAGCGCCCTTTGATTGTAGTTGTTATTTAAAAGTTGACTGAGCGGAGTGGAAGTCAATCCTCGTCTGCTTCAAACGGTTCGCCGGCATACATTACTCCGGAGTATTCTTTCCCGTTGATCAGTACTTCCTGGTCATTGATAAACAGTTTTTTCCCTCTTGGAACTTCAATGATTACCTCAATTTCCTGGTTTCTTAACCCGTCTTTCAGCGGGAAGGAATAATAAGGATCGACCAGCAACTTTTTCCCTTCAATTTTCAATTGATGTTTGATGTGGGAGCTTCTTTTGTCGGCAGCGATCATATCAATACCGTGAGCGCTGAATATCTGGGAAACATGGAACAAACTGTCCTTGGATTCTTTGTATTTGATGTAAATACCATGCTCCATAATTCTTCCGTTGTGCACGGAAATGAAATCAATTCCTGAAGTTCCGGTAATTTGCTTGTTGTTAATAATAAGCGGCAGTTCTTCCAATTGTAATTGATCGGTATTGATGGTTAATTCCTGGTTCTTCACTTCCCGCTGTATTTCGTAATCTCTTGCTGAATTAATAGCGCCCATAAATCCAAGGATTACCCCGATGCAGATAATGACTGGAAAAAAGATGAAATTCAGTTTGTAGTATTTATTGACTTTTCCGATCAGTAATCTTACGCCGAATGTAATGGACAGCAAAGGACTGGCGAATCCTACCAGCAGGATTCCTGCCCAGATCAGTGAAAATGATTTATTCACGGGAGAGACCAGTTTCAGGAATTCATAAAGGGAAGCGAAGTTCTGGTCGCCGGTCATTGGAACCACATCAATGAGTCCGCTAACGATCAGTGAAAAGAAGATCAACCAGATCAGAGCTCCCGCAATCAGGAATACACCGAAGATTTTACCGATAAAGCGCAGTACGTTGGCTGCCTGGTTTGTCAAATGCTGGTTATTGCTTTTGAATTTGTTTGCTGCGTTGATGGTATCGTCTTTCAAACGACCGGCAGTTTTTTCAAATTCTTCCTTCAGTGTATCGATATTCACCGGTTTTCCTCTCATTTGCAAGCGCTCGGAAGGAGTTTTTGCACTGGGAATGATGATCCATAAAATAATATAAAGCAAGAAACCGAATCCCATGAATAAGAAAATCACGAAGATAATCCGGATAATTACCGGGTCTATTCCGAGGTAAGCTGCAAATCCCGAACAAAGTCCTCCGAGCATGCCATTATCTACGTCGCGGTACATGCGTTTCTGACCGTTCGAATCAACATTTACCTGTGTTTGCTGTTTCGGCTGTTCGGTTTCTTCCGTGATTTCTTCCGGTTCTCCCAAAGAAGCAATTGCTTTCTCAACATCCCCGATGGTAACGACCTGGCGTGTTTCACCCAGGTATTGAGTCAATAACTCGGCAAAGCGCATTTCAATGTCTTCAACGATTTCTGTAATCCCGGATTCGTTTGCCAGGGAAGCTTCCAGTTTCTTCAGGTAAGCCTGTAAACGGTCGTAAGCATCTTCTTCGATGACAAATAATTGACGACCTAAATGTATTGAGAGTGTCTTTTTCATAATCAGTTCTTTTTAGCAGTTAATGTTTCTACAGCATGCTGAAGCTCGTTCCACGTTGTTTGAAGGGCTTCCAGCGTACTTTTCCCGGTTTCCGTTATCGAGTAATATTTTCTGGGCGGACCGGAAGTGGATTCTTCCCAGCGATAGGTAAGGAGTTCGATATTCTTCAGGCGGGTCAAAAGCGGGTAAAGTGTTCCTTCCACCACAATCAGCTTTGCCTGTTTCAGCTGGTCCAGAATTTCAGAAGGATAAGCTTCGTGATTATTCAGGATGCTGAGAATACAGAATTCCAGGATTCCTTTCCGCATTTGGGCCTGAGTGTTTTCTACATTCATAACAAGTACTATTTATGACACAAATATATGTATAATTTGGTACTATGCAATACAAAGTACTATAAAAATAAAAAAGGACTACGGTTAAATAGTCCTTTAAAATTGCTGAAAGCCTTGTTATTCCTTGGTAAATCGGATTGTTTTGCTCCCTGAATTATTTTCGGAAATAATAGTTAACAGGTAGATTCCTTTGGATAATTCGGACACATTTGTATCGATGATGGAAGTATCGTCCGGATCATTTTGAGCTTTTCCGCTGGAAATAAATTTCCCGTTCAGATCAAAAATGGTGTAATTCAAATCTCCTCCGGTAAAGTTTTTCACGCTTACATATAGTTTTTCCTGAACCGGGTTCTGGTATACGGCGCTCATGATGACATCGAATTCTTCTTCTCCTGCCGTTGACTGGATTAAGCTGGTTTGATAACTTCCCTGGTAGCTGGTGAAAATTCCCGGATTGATTACGAATGCAAGAATACTTCCGTTGCTTCCGTCGTACCAATAGTAAGCATCAAGCTCATTAAACCCTTCTTCCAGGTGAACACGTGTAAGAATGGCTTCGTGAGATCCGTTCGGCAAAATAAGCGTTCCGCTTCCGATAACTGTAAACGCATAAGTTCCCCCTGTGGAAGAGCTGGAGTTGTTCCAGGTATCCACATTGGTGGAGTTATACTGCATCGGGAATGTGTATTCAATTTGCGGATCCGAATAGGTTTTCAGCGTTGAACCGCTGTAAGAACCTACGCGTTCCATTTTGGCGGATGTTACGTTGAAATAACGGTAAGCCGTAGTGGGACTTTCCTTGAATGCGTAATTGGTATTGGATACAAAAGCACCGTAAGGCGTATCGTTGGGATCCATCACGGTTACGTTCAGGATGCTGGAACTTGGAGTAAGTGCAGCAAAATTCCAGGTAACGTTTTGTCCCTGGATAGTGGTGTCGATTACGGACAGGTTGGAAATTCCTTTCAACGTGTAAGTGCTCCCGAAAGGAAGGACTTCTGTTGAATTGATAACTTGTGAGAACGCGCTTACTGAAAGCAGGGTACAAGCGGTTAGTAATTTTGAGCGTAAATTTAATTTCATAGAATTTGATTTAAATGATTACTGAATAGCCTGAACGTGTGAATTATTGCGTCCAAACATTTCCGGCCAAAGATAAGAAAAAATACGAAGACGCTACAAACCTGTAATCGATGTGTCTTACTGTGACCTATGTGGGTTTATAATTGAACCACAATAGTGCACATAGAACACATAGTCAATACTGATACCATTAAATTTTTTGAAAATCACGGTAACAATATGCTCTCCAAAACCATCTATGTGTTCTATTGTGATCTATCCCGAAGTATCGAGACAAGTTGTGGTTAAAAGAAAATGAGAGTAGAGCGAAATCACCCATTAGTCTGACAAAACCGTGCAAACCTGTAATCGATGTGTCCTACAGTGATCCGTGTGGTTTAAAATAAAAAAATCCCGCTGATCAACTGACCAGCGGGATTCTATTCTCAGGAGGATTCCGATTACTCGTTTCCTTCCATTTTCTCTTTCAATGCAGCTAAAGCATCCAAATCACCCAAAGTTGATTTCTCATTGCTTTGGTTGTTTGCTTTAACAGCTTGTGATGTAGAAGAACCTGCTCCTGCTGATCCTTTTTTACCACCTGCTGCAGGCTTGGATACTTTCTCATCTGTTCCGTCCTCGAACGTACGTGTATGAGAAACTACGATTTTCTTAGATTCCTTGTTGAATTCAATTACTTTAAAGTCAAGAGTTTCTTCAACTTTTGCGTTGCTTCCGTCTTCTTTACGTAAATGCTTGGAAGGACAAATTCCTTCAACTCCATAAGGAAGTGCTACGATACCAGCTTTATCTTTTGTTTCGATAATAGTACCCTGGTGTACAGAACCTTCTCCGAAGATAGTTTCAAACACATCCCATGGATTTTCTTCCAATTGTTTGTGTCCTAAAGAAATACGACGGTTTTCACGATCGATTTCCAATACTACTACTTCCATCTCGTCACCTACCTTACAGAATTCAGATGGGTGCTTGATTTTCTTCTGCCATGAAAGGTCAGAGATGTGGATCAATCCGTCAACACCTTCTTCCAATTCAACGAATACACCGAAGTTAGTGAAGTTACGAACTTTAGCCTGGTGTTTCGTTCCAACTGCGTACTTCGCTTCGATTGCAGACCATGGATCCGGCATCAATTGCTTAATACCTAAAGACATTTTACGCTCTTCACGGTCCAAAGTAAGGATCACAGCCTCAACTGTATCACCAACTTGCATGAAGTCCTGAGCAGAACGCAAATGCTGAGACCAGCTCATTTCAGAAACGTGGATCAATCCTTCAACTCCAGGAGCGATTTCAACGAATGCACCGTAATCAGCCAAAACAACAACTTTACCTGAAACTTTATCACCAACAGCTAAGTTAGCATCTAAAGCATCCCATGGATGTGGTTGCAATTGTTTCAAACCTAAAGCGATACGTTTCTTGTCATCATCGAAGTCCAAGATTACAACGTTCAATTTCTGGTCTAATTCAACGATTTCCTCCGGGTGGTTAACACGCCCCCAGGACAAATCTGTAATGTGAATCAATCCGTCTACACCACCAAGATCAATGAACACACCGTAAGAAGTAATGTTTTTCACAGTTCCTTCCAATACTTGTCCTTTCTCTAGGCCGGAGATGATTTGTTTCTTTTGTTCTTCCAATTCTGCTTCGATCAACGCTTTGTGAGAAACAACTACGTTTCTGAACTCCTGGTTAATCTTAACAACTTTGAATTCCATGTTCTTACCAACATACACATCGTAGTCACGGATTGGCTTAACATCGATCTGAGAACCTGGCAAGAATGCTTCGATTCCGAATACGTCAACGATAAGACCTCCTTTAGTACGACATTTCACGTATCCTGTGATCACTTCACCTGAACGCAATACTTCGTTTACGCGGATCCATGCTTTGTGCATACGAGCTGTACGGTGAGAAATGATCAACTGACCACTTTTGTCTTCCTGACACTCAACGAATACATCTACTTTGTCACCAGCCTTTAAATCCGGGTTGTAACGAAATTCTGAAGCAGGAACAACCCCTTCAGATTTGTAACCAACATTGATGATTACTTCTTTTTTGGAAACTGCAATAACAGTACCTTCAATTACTTCTTTCTCGTTAATTGAAGTAAGGGTTTTTTCGTAAACGTCAGAAAGCTCTGAACGTTTTGCTAAAGTGTACCCGTCTAACGCTAATGCGTCCCAATCAAAATCCGCAGATCCCTGCGCGCTAATTTGTTTTGCCATTTGGCTTTTTTCTACTTGTATTCCAGGTTGTTTCGTAGTACCTGAAAGAAATTAATAATAAACCGCAAACGAAACTTACGGGTGTTTTCCATCGAAAACGGGTGCAAAGATACAACGAATACTTTTATTTACAAATAGTTGCGCCAAGTATTTCCGTAAATAATTAGCCAAATTTAACAGCAACCCATTTGCCTGATTGTCTGCATTTTAAATTATTGGAATCTCAGGATTAAATTTTCATTTATTTAATCGTTTTAGTAAATCCCAATGATGTGTTATGTGATTATCTGTTTTTTTCTGGGATTCATAGTACTTTTTGCCATTGAGATACTATTTATCAAACTAATTTACATGAAGTAATTGTAAAGAAGATGAGGGATTTAACCCGTGAGAATCCGGTTCGCTTAACATTGAAATCCTAATTGTTAAACAAATCCAGTTAAATGATTACTTTTGTGAAGAAAATTGTAAAATAAAATCTGGGAATGTTAAAATAACCATGCAGACATAACTTTTTTAATTGATATATCACATAAATTAAGTTAAGTAATTGAATTTCAATGGTTTAATCTAATGTTGATATTTGCAACTAGCTAATTAATTCAATTTAATTATCGAATTTTGCGCCAAAAAATTGAAATCTTAATTGTTAATGTTCGACTGTAGTAACAAATTGAAAGATCGAAGTCCACAAATATTCATGATGCCAGTTAAATTCAATCATAATAACGTCATTCAAATAACTAATACACTGCGATGAAAACGAAAAAATTACTATTCGGCCCGGACATGGGATATGTTCGCGTTGTTCTCTCTGTCGTTCTCTTATTTTCCGCATGTTTTGCATTCGGACAACCAGGAAAGAATGGAGCGGTTACCATTACTGCTCTCAATACTGTAGTGAATTGTTATAGTCCGGTTACCAATAACGTAGCAGCAGGAGCGACTTCCGTTACCGTGAACAACTCGGGGGGAAGTAACTGTAACTGGGAATGTGGTGACATGGTCATGATTTACCAGGCCCAGGGCGCATCCATTAGTACAGCAAACTCGGATGCTTACGGAACGATCACCGACTACGGCAACTCCGGTCTTTATGAATTTAATTACGTGACTTTTGCATCCGGTAACACGGTGAATCTTCAAAATCCTTTGGCAAATAGCTATACGGCCACCGGGCGTGTACAGCTGATCAAAGTTCCTTCGTATACTACATTAACGGTTAATGCCGGTGCTTCGATCGTTCCGCTTTTGTGGCAGGATGGCGGCGGATTCCGGAAAGGTGGTGTGGTGGCTATCCATTGTTTGGGAACGGTGACTGTAAACGGTACGATCCATGCTACCGGCTTTGGTTTCAGACCGGGTGCAACGGAGCAAAACACTACTTCAGCAGGAAGCGGTGTGATGGCCACTTATGTTTCCACCAGTTCCAATGACGGAGGTGAAAAAGGAGAAAGTATTGCCGGTTTTGGTGTAGAATATATCAATGGAGCATATAACCGCGGTGCGCCTGCTAACGGTGGTGGTGGCGGAAACGGTCACAACGCCGGTGGTGGCGGTGGATCCAATGCAAATAACGGCATGACCTGGAACGGCCAGGGGAATATGTGTACGGCTTGTCCGGGAGCAGCAGCCTGGATGCTTGATCCTTATGTGATTGCAAACGGAAACGTATTGACCACTTCATCCGGTGGTGGACGAGGCGGATATACCTATGCTTCGAGTAACCAGAATGCATTGACAATTGCGCCGGGTAACTCCGCCTGGGGAGGTGATCAGCGAGATCCTGTCGGTGGTTACGGTGGAAGACCTTTGACAATCAACCCGCAAACGCGCATTTTCTTCGGAGGAGGTGGTGGAGCCGGGGATTCCAATAACGGTTCGAACGCACCCGGAGGAAGCGGTGGAGGAATCGTTTATATTATTGCTCCGAACATTGCCGGTTCCGGAAGTATCCGTTCCGTGGGTGGAGCGGCAGTGAACCAGATCTCTACTTCCAATGGTGCATGGAATGATGCTCCTGCCGGTGGTGGTGGTGGTGGAACGATCATCATTAAAGGAACCGTTGCCGGTTCTCTTACACTGGATGTTACCGGTGGAAAAGGAGGTGACCAGGGAGCACTTGGTAGTGAGAGTGAAGGTCCGGGCGGCGGTGGCGGCGGCGGATATATTGCTATCTCAGCAGGGGCTCCGACTCAAATTATTACAGGCGGACAGAGCGGTATGACTTTATCCAGTTCATTGACTGAATTCGTGGAAAACGGTGCAACCAACGGAGGTTCCGGCCAAACGGGAACAGTACCGAATACATTTATCACTTATACCGTAACAGATATCACAGCAACTGTCAATACACCGATTTGTGTTGGCAATGCGATCAACTTTACTACTGTTGTTTCAACTCCGGGAGGAACTTTCGCGTGGACAGGGCCAAACGGGTACACATCTACCGCTGCGAATCCGACCATTGCGAGTGCAGCTTTGACACATTCCGGAAATTACCAGGTGATTTATACGACACCGGGAGGATGTAAGGATACGTTCTTACTGGCCGTTGTGGTGAATCCGAGACCGGTAATCGCTTTGACAGGTACGAATTTATCGTGTGCAACTCCCTGTAACGGAAGTGTGGCATTGAATGTTACCACTGCGACAGTGCCTTCTTATACCTTTTTATGGAGTAACGGAGCAACCACCCAGAACATTTCAGGATTGTGTGCGGGGAATTATTCGGTTACCATGACCGATGCAAACACTTGTACGGCAACAGCAAACGTTACTATTACAGCTCCGACACCACTTACAGCAACTTTAGCTGCGACAAATGCTACTTGTAACAATACCTGTAACGGAGGTATTACCGTAACGGCTTCAGGTGGAACTGCTGCTTATCAGTACAGTTTAAACGGTGCGTCGGCTCAGGCTTCCAACAGTTTTAATGCTTTGTGCGATGGTCCGTATACGGTTCTTGTAACGGATGCAAACGGTTGTTCGGTGAACCTGAATACAACTATTACCGAGCCTCCGGTACTGAATATCAGCTTGGTTTCAACAGTTCCTTCCTCTTGTGGGGTGGCTAATGGTTCATTAACCGTAAGTGCTTCGGGCGGAACTCCGGGGTATACGTTTACCGTAGGTGCTGTGACTCATGCATCCGGAACGTTTACAGCATTGGCTGCCGGAACTTACAACGTGATTGTAACAGATGCGAACGGGTGTACGAAAAACCTTTCGGTGACCGTTGCTTCCACAGTTTCTCCTACAGCTACTATTTTAAGCCAGCAGCCGGTAAGCTGTTTCGGCGGATTCAATGGTTCTGTGGTTATCGGTGTTAGCGGGGGAACTCCCGGTTATACTTTCTCATTGGCTCCTGGAGGTCCTACAAACCAGGCTTCAAATGTATTTAATAACCTGGCGGCAGGTTCGTACACCGTAACTGTTACCGATGCCAACAGTTGTATTGCAACCGTTCCGGTGACCATTGTTCAACCACCGTTACTGACTTATACAACAACGATCACCAATGCAACCTGTAACGGGCTTTGCAACGGTCAAATCCAGATTACAGCTTCAGGAGGTACTGCCCCTTACGATTATTCGCACGATAACGGACTGACATTTACACCTGCCAATCCGATCACCAACCTGTGTGCAGGATCTGTTGAGTTGGTAGTACGCGATTTCAAAGGATGTTTGATCAACTCCACCGTGACAATTACACAACCTGCTCCGCTTTCAGCTACATTTACTACCGTTGACCCGGTTTGTAACGGAAGTTGCGACGGTTCGATTACCGTAACTCCTGCTGGAGGTGTTCCCGCTTACAATTACAGCTTAAACGGTGGTGCAAGCCAGGTTTCGAATACGCTTTTGAATGTGTGCAGCGGTACACAAGATGTTGTTATCACCGATGCTAACGGATGTACACTGGAGGTGAACCCGGTATTGGTTGATCCGCCGGCAATTCAGATTGATTTGGTAGATATGATCGAATCCAATTGCGGGGCTAACAACGGTACTTTGATTGTTACTGCAAGTGGCCCGAACCCAGGGTTTGATTACTCTGCGAATGGCGGTCCGGTGCAATCGGACGGGAACTTCCCGAATATCGTTGCAGGAGCTTATGACATTCTTGTAACAGACGTATTGGGTTGTGAGGCTCATGAGTTCTTCGGGGTAAACGACGTGGAAATGGATGGTATCCTGATCACTCAGACCAATCCGTTGTGTTATGCTTCCTGTGACGGAACAGTGGAGGTAACCAATGTGAATGGGGCAGGGCCGATCAACTACGAATTGGATATGTCGGGGATTACGCAATCTTCCGGGTTTTTCCCTAGCTTGTGTGAAGGAACGCACATCGTAGTGATTACGGATGCAGGAAACTGTGTGTTCACGCTTCCTTTCAACCTGGACCAACCGGCTCCGCTTTCCTTCGATCCGGTGGTGACAGATGTTACCTGTAACGGTGATTCTACCGGAGTTATTGAATTTACAAATGCAGCCGGAGGAACCGTTCCGTATATGTTTAGTATCGACGGTGTAAATTTTGTTCCGGGAACAACCTTCAACGGCCTTCCTGTTGCAACTTATGATTTAGCGATAACAGATGTCAACGGATGTATGGAGTTCGGATCTGAAACGATTACGCAGCCACTTCCGATTGAGATTACGAATAATAAAGTCGACCTGACTTGTTTTGCCAATAACAGCGGATTCATTCAATTGGGTGCAACGGGTGGAAATTCCGGTTACCAGTTTTCGATTGATAGCGGAGGAACTTTTTTTGCCAGCAGTTCATTCCTGAATTTATCGGCACAGACTTATAACGTGGCTGTAATGGACCAGGAAGGTTGTTTACAGGATACCACGATCACTTTGACCCAACCGGCTTTGCTGGTAGCGGCAGCAACTCCAACAGACGTATTGTGTAACAACGCTTGTGACGGAATTATAACAGGATCCGGTACAGGAGGAACTGTGAATTACCTGTTCAGTGTTGACGGCGGGATTATTTTTAACGTAAACGGATTGTTCAACAACCTTTGTGCAGGCGGATATGATTTGATCGTTACTGATTTCAACAACTGTTCCGATACGGTGAATACCACTATCGGGTCACCGGCCGGAGTGAATTTAACTGTTACCCTGACACCTTCAACCTGTGGAGACTCAAACGGAGAAATCGATATGAGTTTAGCGGGTGGAACCATGCCATACAATTACAGTATTGACGGCGGAGGAACTTTCACTACCACAAACGTATTCAGCGGACTGGCTGCTACGGATTATCCGCTGGAAGCAGAAGACGCCAACGGATGCGGTGTCGATTCGATCGTAACCATTGTAAACATGGCTTCACCGGTTATTTCAGGAGTTTATGTAACTGAACCGTCTTGTTACAGCGTGTGTGATGGGGTTGCGAACGTAAGTGCACTTGGAGGAACAGGAGCTTTGACCTACGAGCTCAACGGTGTTTCCCAGGCAGCCAACACATTCAACGGTTTGTGTGCGGGAACTTATGATGTGATCATTACGGATGCCAATACTTGTAAGGATACTTTGAACATTGTTATCGACCAGCCGGATACTTTGGTGTTTACATCGGCTGCAACGAACCTGACTTGTTTCCAGAACCAATCGGGGCAAATCACGGTAACGGTTCAGGGAGGAACAGGTCCTTTTGAATATTCCTACGATGGTGGTTTGACTTTCGGTTTGGTGTCTACGGCACAATTGCTTGCTGCAGGAAACTACAACATCATAGTACGTGATGACCATAACTGTCAGGCTACAGGAGCTGAAGTATTGACACAGCCTGCTTTGCTGACAGCTACTTTGAACCTGACGGATCCGACTTGTTACAACTTCTGCAATGGTTCTGCAGTGGCAACCGCAACAGGTGGAACATTGAATTATACGTATCACTGGGACGGGGTAACGGGAGCTTCCAATACCAATCCGAATTTATGTGCCGGGAATTATACGCTGGAAGTTACGGATGCGAACAACTGTTCTTTCGATACAACCTATGTGATTGCTAATCCTGCTGAATTCGTGATTGATTCGATTACCCATACGGATGCAACCTGTAATACGTTTTGTGACGGTACTGCCACGATTCATGCCGCAGGAGCAGTTTCTTACAGCTTCAACAACGGAGCTACTTTCGGGCCTTCCAATACATTGGGTTCCTTGTGTGCACAAGCTTACCTGGTACAGGCAACGAATGCTGCCGGTTGTATTGCTACCGGTTCGGTGGCAGTTGCACAGCCGCTTCCTGTTCAGTTGTTCGCTTCAGCAGACAGTTTGATGTGTACAGCCGATACGATGCCGCTTTATGCAATTGCTTTCGGTGGAACAGCACCATATACGTATACCTGGAGCAACGGATTTGTGGGACAAACCCAGGATGTGATCCAAAGTACGCCGCAAACCTACACGGTTTCTGTGGTTGACCAAAACGGTTGTACGACAGCTGCACCTGATTCTGTGCATTTGACCATGCTTCCGGTACTTGCTTTCAGCATCACGGGTGATACATCGATTTGTGCAGGAAGCAGCCTGGTACTGAGCGTGAATGTAACAGATGGAGCTCCGGCCTATTCTTATCAGTGGAGTACTTCTCCAACCGATACCCTGAACCAGGTTACAGTAACGCCGACTGCTGCAACGCTTTACAATGTGAGTGTTTCGGATGTATGTGTGACCGTGGATACGAATGTACAGGTGAATTTCTACGCAGTTCCGGTGGCTCAGTTCGTAACGAACTCACAGCAGGGATGTACTCCGCTGAATGTTACTTTCTCGAATGATCCGTCCATTACGAATCTTCAGAATTGTACCTGGACTTTCTCCGACGGACAAACATTCAATGGCTGCGGAAGCTTAAATGCGACCTTTACAAATCCGGGATGTTACGATGTGGTTTTCACAGGATCGACAACTGACGGTTGCCCGGTTACGGGAACGTTCCCTTCTGCGGTTTGTGTTTACGACAACCCGGTTGCGAACTTTACCTACAATCCTCAATTACCGACAGAATTGGACAACACCGTTCATTTCACGAATACTTCTTACGGGGCAACAACTTACGACTGGACTTTCGGAACTTCTTTCGGAACATCGACAGCGGAGAACCCGTCACATACATTCTATGGGGTAGATCCGGACCAAACGATCAATGTTTGTTTGCTGGTGATTTCGGAATATGGCTGTGCGGATTCTATCTGCAAACCGATCAAGTTCTATGGCGACTTCCTGGTTTGGGTGCCGAATACCTTTACCCCGGACGGTGACGAGTTTAATAACCAATTCAAACCGGTTTTCTCCAAAGACCGCCAGATCGATGATTACAACCTGATGATCTTTAACCGCTGGGGTGAGTTGATCTTCGAATCCCACGACCCGGACTTCGGATGGGACGGAACTTATCATGGTGAATTCGTGAAAGACGGAACTTACACCTGGAAGATCGATGTGAAAGACGGATTGAAGAATAAGAGCGAGCAGTTCTTAGGGCACGTGAATAAGCTGCAATAAATTAGAAATTTCAGCCGCGGCTGATTTAAAAGTTCAAAGAGTTTAAAAGTTCAAAAAGTTCAAAATCTTCTTCGCTCTGTGCCTTCGCTGAAGCTTCAGCATAAGCGTTGCGAGCTTCGAAGGTTTAAAAGTTCAAGAGTTCAAGTTTCTTTAGCTTTAGACGAATAAAATAATAGAACCGTCTGTTTCTTCCGGAGACAGGCGGTTTTTTGTTCGATCAGTTTTGTGAAAACATGATATCATGATTTCAGTATATCGTTATATCACGAAAGAGGAATTGGAATGCTTTGAATTCACATTGTTTTCCTTTCAATATTTATTTTGATGAATCCAGTTCTTTTTGGTTGGTAATCTTCCCGACCTTGCATTTGAAACTGAAGGCTTTCATATTTTGCTTGTTTTCCTTTTGTTCGTAAACAGTTCCTTCTTTCATGTTGGAAGTGTCGAAACGCCAGCTGGCAATAGGATCGTGGAATACATCGTCGGTATCTGTGAGAAAAATAGTGACTTCATCGTTTTCAGAAACCAGGAAACGGAAGATCCGCGGTTTTTCGGGGAATGCGATTTTGTAGTTGTTGCCTTTATGCACATTCCCGACTTCCAGGTCGCCCATTTTGAGCGAGAAATCCAGGTCGGGCGCATCTGTTCCGAACAAATCGTGGTCCCAGGCCTGGCCGTTGTTATCCAATGTTTTTACTACCAGGGAATCCAGGCTGCATTCAAAGATTTTCGTAAGCGGTTTATTAAAACTGAAAAGGGCCGATTTCGTGTTTTGTTTATAGGAATTGTTGAACCCGTCTTTTCCTGTCAGATCCGCTGAAACCATCAGGTTTTGTTTTCCTTCTTTCAGTTTGAGGCCTGCGTAGGGAATGAAGACCGTATTGCTGATCTTAGCGGTCTTTTCGTTCATTGAAAACGGATTGCAGCTGATACGGATATCGATCACATCGCCTTTGGCCAAAGCTTTCTGGTACCCGAAGGCAGGTTGAACCTGGTTCGAATCCTGGTAAATACTCAGTTTGAACGCGAATTTGGCATTTGTCAGGGCTCTTTCGAATAAACTGTCGGAAGTGTATTTTTTCCGGAGCACGTTGTAATCACAATTCACCAGAATGCGGAAACCTTTCACGCCGTTTTCGACATAATCCGTCTGGATCCCGACTTCCGGAATGATATTGCCCTTGTTCTGTGCCAGGGATTTACCACCCGGAAGAAAAGCCGCTACTAAAAGAGTTATAACTAGTTGTTTCATATCGTTTTAAAGTGAGTTATTGAACTACCAGTAACTTGCGGAACACCGATTTATCCTGGTTGTAGCCTGTGATCCAGTAAGTTCCTTTTTTCCAGGAAGAGGTTGTGAAATCAGCCGTTTTGCCGGTGTTTAAACGTTGTTCGACCACTTTTCCCATCATGTCGCTCACCACGATTTTATCCGTAGTCACCTTGCTTTCAACAGAAACAAAGCCGTTTGCGGGATTCGGGTAAAGCGACACATTTCCAGCCTCCAGTTCGTTCACAGCCAGGTTGTCCGCTTTCATTCCTATAGCATATTCTCCTTTCAGAAGATTGGTTACATTGAACGAACCGGTTTTGTCGGTTACATTTCCGAAATTCTTGGTATAAGTCGGGAATTCGATCCAATCTGCCGAACGGTCGGGGCGGTAAAGCAGGATCAGGCTGTCTTCCGTTCCGGTGATCAGTAAATGGTCGAGGTAAGCATTTCCACCGGTCAGCTGGCCGCTGTAACGGAAAGTCGCATTGGTATTGAAACCTGCATTCCAAATCCCGTCGATGCGCCAATAACGCTGTGTAGAGATCAGGTTCCCGTTTTCCCAGTGAATAATCGGGTCGGGAGCGGCCCAGTTGTGTTCCACCAACACGAACGCAGAATCACTGATGTTCTGAATTTGCAGTGTCAGGTTGGAATGCGCCAGGTTTTTGGTACCGGTTGTGTTAAAAGTATTGTATGTCGCGGTTACTGCATGCGAGATCAATTCATCGCGGTTCAGGTAACCGAAAGTCGGAATGAAAGGAACGGAAACCGTTACGGTATTGTTCATCCCTGACGAGTGGATTTTCGTTTCGAAGGTGTTCCAGTTATCGTCGCGCAGGGTCAGAGTTAACGGAACCTGGTTGCTGTAATTCGTTCGTCCAACCAGTTTCTGCTTCAGATGAACGGTTACATCGTGCTGCGCGCCGTTCTGAACCACGGTCAATGAGTCGATCGAAACATGCGGCCATCCTCCCTGGAAGATCCAGTCTTTGAAGAAGTTGTCGAGGTTGAATCCGGTAATCGCGCTCAGGTCGTCGCGGTATTCGATCGCATCGATGTCTGAGAATTTATTTTGTTCCAATAATTCTTTCAAACCGTTGAAGAATAAGGAATCTCCGAGGTAGCCCCTAAGCGTGTGGATGACGTCGGCGCCTTTCAAATAAGTAGTGTTCCCGTACGTGTGTTCCTGTGGCACTCCCGAAAGCGGCCAGTAGCCATCGTCGTCCATGTGGCAGGTGCGAAGCAGGTTTTTGTGCTCATTCCTCACCGCAGCTTCGTAGTTTGCCCGGTTGGTGAGGCCTTCCTTGAAAACGTATTCGCAATAAGCGGCGCTTCCTTCGTTGATCCACATATCTTCTGCAGTGCGGCAGGTTACCAAATCGCCCCACCAGTGATGCGACAGTTCGTGCGCCATGATGGACTGGTACGATAAACTCCCGTCAGCGATCACTTCCGGGTAAGCGATGTTCATGGCATGTTCCATAGCACCGGCAGTCATTGGTACCAAAACGTAGCCCACGCGATCCCAGCGGTACGGCCCGAATTTATTCTCAAAAATGTCGAATGCATTTTCCAGGTTGGCGAATGAATTTTTCATTTGCGTGGTATCCGAAGCATGTGCAGCCAATTTTACCGGAACGGGATCGTTTTGGTAATTCGTGAACGTGCTGTTTACAAATACGTAATTGGATACGGCAACTGAGATCAGGTAAGAAGGAATGGACTGGAACACTTTCCAGTGGTGTGTTTCCGATAAATCCGGATTGATGACAGTTCCCTGGAAAACACCGCCGCAAGCTGCATCGTGGGCAGGAAGGGTGGTTACAAACAGGTCGTAGGTAGAACGTGTGGTGAAATTATCGAAACACGGGAACCAGGTTTTTCCATAGTTGTGCGGAATGTCGTCCAATGAAACGCCCACGTTGTAAGCATACGCGGAATTGAAATAAAACCCTCCGAATGTGGGATCCTGAACTGTTGTGCCGTGGTAGAACACTTTGATGGAAGTAGAATCACCGGCATTGTAGGTTGCTCCCAGGTTTACTTTGAACCCAAGCGGGGCGGGAGTGAAGGTGAGGTTATTCCCGTTTGCATCGCGGACGCTGTCTACGGCCGGTCCCATCAAGTCCAGCCTGATCTCTGTGATGTTATTCACCAGCGGTTTGAAGCCGATTTCGGTATGGCCTTTTAGTATGAAGGTGCTAAAATCACGTAAATCCAGGTGTACCTTGTAGTGTTTGATCGCAATACTGTCACTTCGCGTATCATACGGAAAGGATGTTTGGGCAAAAGCGGTATTCAACAGGCCGGCAGCAAGTACCAGGAGGTGAAAAAAGCATTGAGCAACAGAATGTTTCATAGTTTTCGAGAATGGAGGATAAAGATAGGGAATGAATTACGAATTACGAATTACGAATTACGAATTACGAATTACGAATTACGAATTACGAATTTTGAAATTGTAATGATGTGTTTTTACTAAAATTTGTTTTTACACTTATGGGAAATGAAGGAGCGGGTTGGTGAAGAGGGGATTTTTGCCTGTTTGGCCGATTTATTCTCTTTTTTGATTTTTTCGGTGCGCTGGTTTTATGATTACTGGTTTTGATAATCCCAGTGGGAACGGGATTTTCAGCCGACTGTTCAGAATTGTTAGAAATAAGCTGAAATGTTGCATAAATAACGTTTTGATACTATACCCGTACTTGACCCATACTTGATCCGTACTTGACCCGTATATGACCCGTTTTTCTTTCTTTTTGGAGGCCGGAACCGGTTGGTTGTTTTACATATGTGAGAAGAAGTGAAATGCATTAGTACGGGATAGTTTGCAAAGGCATGATCTTTCCATATTCATTTCAAACTCCTTCCTCATTTAAAAAAAGGTGTTATTTTAGTCCCGTCAAACTAAAACTGATTACTATGAAAGTAAAAGTGGAACAGCCGTATACATTGGCTGAATTAAAGCCAAAACTGGAAGCTGCATTTCCTGAATACACTGTAAAATTCAGAGGTCCGAAAGTTTTGATCATCGGAGAAGGTAAAATTGCAGGTGCACAGATTTTTGGTGAGAAAAAGGGATTTGTGCGTTTAACTGAGACATTTCCTACTATGGGAGGGCAAATGCTTTTTGCGTTGTCTATCCTTCTTTTGGGAGTTTTGATCCCGTTCATCGTGTTTTTAACTGCTTTCAAGCCGAAACAAGTGAAATTGCGTGACAATGTTGCAGATTTCCTTCGTAAAGAATATGGTTCAGGAGCAATTGGATCTAAAAAGGCAGAAACATCCGATCTATTGGATGCAACTGTTTAATTGTTTAAGAATTAATCAAGAAAGGAATTTGCTGCGGCAGGTTCCTTTTTTTGTTTTGGAGATTTTCTATCTTATATGCTACGAATCTTTTTTTCACGCAGATGGCGCAGATTAACGCAGATAATGGGTTGCTAGCATTGTCATCTGATTGTTCCAGGTCCTTACGATCTGTGTACATTTTAAATAATCCTCAGATTTCAGGGTACTTTTGAGTTTCTCAAAACAATTTCATTTGTCCGCTGGTATCGGGAATTTGGAACAGGTCTGTGCGGAGGCGCGGGAAGGGTGTTGACGGGAGAAACTTTTTGCGGGCCAATTGCACCTGTCGCTGGATGTTCATGGCATACACTCCTTCGCCTTTCATGCGTACCCCGAAACGGCTGTCATTGAGTTTTCCGCCATGCATGTCGCGCAACTGGTTCAATACTTTTTCGGCGCGATCCGGGTAATTCTTGGTGACCCAATCGGTAAAAATCTCCCCATTAGGGCCATTGAGCCGCACAATCTGGTGGTACATGCCCAGAGCGCCACGTTTGGCTACAGCTTCCGCAATCGAAAAAATCTCATCGTCGTTCAAAGCCGGGATAATCGGCGCCATCAGTACATTTACCGGGACTCCGTGTTGTGTCAGTTTTTCAATGGCATCCAGTTTCTTGTGGCTGGTGGCGGTTCGCGGTTCCAGTTTCCTGCGAAGGTCTTCTTTCAAACTGGTTAAACTGATGTTGACAGACACCAAATTCAGTCTGGCCAATTCTTCCAGGATGTCGAGATCCCTGGTGACCAGGGCGTTTTTGGTGATGATTCCCACCGGATGCCGGTATTTGAGCATGATTTCGAGTAGTTTTCGCGTGATCCCGTAATCGCGTTCGCAGGGCTGGTAACAGTCGGTATTCCCGGAAATGGTGATGGTCTGCACTTTCCATGATTTTTTGTTCAGCGTTTCTTCCAGAAGCTGCGGGGCATTTTTCTTCACGAGAATGATGCGCTCGAAATCCGTTCCTGCACTATAGCCCCAATATTCGTGTGTAGGCCTTGCGTAGCAATAGGTGCAACCGTGTTCGCATCCCTGGTAAGGATTGAGCGAGTAGTACATGCCGATATCCGGACTGGAAAGCTTGTTCACAATCGATTTCGGATGGACATCGATGAATTTGGTTCGCAATTCCGGTTCTTCGGCAGGATCAATATCGTCAAAATCATCGCCTTTTTCCTGTGAAAAGAACCGATTGTGCGGATTTACCTGGGCTCCGCGGCCATTTTTATAACGAAAATTGTCGGACATATTTACTAGTTTGATGCTTGCAATAGCAAGTAAAAACAAAATTACTGATTATATTTTAGTTTTAAAATGATTAATAACTAATCAATTGTTAAATAAAATGTTGTTTATCTTGACTTAATACCCTGAAGGGCGGCTCATTCGCGGCGGGATTTTCCTATCTTTGTTTTATAAACCGTGAATCCATGGCCCAAATGCAAAAACAGGTACAGCAAGAAGCAAAACCGGCAGAAAACCTGTTCGGACTCTTCAACCATGTTTCCACAAACCCGGTTTTGAAGAACCGCATCGACCTGCAGCAAAACCTTATTACTCTGGTGGAACAGGGAGAGAAAGTGGTGCATTATGCCAATAGCCGGACCACGATTACCGATGCGCAATTCATCCTGCTTTCTTCCGGGAATTGCCTGATGTCTGAGAAATTTTCCAAAGACAGACCTTACCGCAGTACTTTGCTCTTCTTTGAGAATGCGGCTTTAACACGGTTTTTCACGAAATATGCCTCTTTGATCTCAAGGATTTCTCCCGACCTGTCAGCGGATAAGAAACCTTTTGTTGTTTTTGAAAAGGATGAGTTTATAAGGAATTACATCCAGTCGCTGAAGTTTATCAACCAGGAGACGCCGGGGCTTTCGGAGCAGAAAATTGCTTTGAAATTCGAAGAATTGATGCTTTACCTGCTGGAAAACTATCCGAAAGAGCTTTTGTCCTTTCAAATCCGCAGCCAGGAAGAGTATTCCGACCTGGAAATCCGGAAAGCGGTGGAGCAGAACATAACGAGCAACCTGACATTGGAAGAACTGGCTTTTTTATGCCACACGAGTGTTTCCACTTTCAAGCGCCGGTTCCAAAAACTCTATCAGCTTACCCCGCGCCAGTATTTTTTGCAGCAGAAGATGGAACTGGCCGCAACCTTCCTGCTGGAGAACGATCATCCCGGAGAAGTGTTCTACAAGGTCGGGTATGAGAACCATTCCAGCTTTTCGCAGTCGTTTAAGCAGGTTTACGGGGTGAGTCCGAAAGAATTCCAGCAGCAAAAACGAGCTTTCTCCGACAATCTTTGACCGATTAGCGACAAACTCAGGCGCAGTGTTCCCTCTAACTTTGCAGTAATCATTAAAACGCAAAGAAAGATGAGCACACAAGGATCAACATTTACATTGAAAAGCAACGAACTGGGCGGACAATTTACCAACACGCATTTCGGAGTGGGGAATGGCTGCGCAGGAGAAAACAAATCGCCGGAACTGCATTGGGAAAACGCCCCGGAAGGAACGAAAGCCTTTGCCGTAACCCTATACGATTTGGACGCCCCAACGGGGAGCGGCCTCTGGCATTGGGTGGTTTACAACATTCCGGCTTCCGTTCATTCCCTGGAAAGCGACGCCGGTAACCTGGAAACAAACAAACTGCCCGCAGGCGCACTTGGCGGGTTGAGCGATATCGGTTTGAAAGGCTATTTCGGGCCATGTCCGCCGGCAGGAGAGCTGCACCGCTACCAGATCACGGTTTACGCGCTGAAAGAACCGATCGAAGCGGGAGAAAACACCAGCGCGGCCTTTACCGGATTTCTGCTAAACGGCAACGCACTTGCAAAGGCATCCTTATTGATTTACGCCAAACAGTAAATATCTCTCATGAATAAGCAGTATTTCAAAGGCCTGATGAACTACACGCATTGGGCCAATAGGAAAGTCATGGGTTGGCTGGAACAACTGGAGGAGGAGCAATGGAATCAGGTTCATACGAGCAGCTTCAGCAGTGTCCGGGAAACCGTACTCCACATTGCCAGTGCAGAAAAGATCTGGATCGATTTCTGGAACTGTTCACCCGATGCCGTGTATCTATCTTCCGAATTTAGGGGCTCAACTAATGACTTATTGGCCACCTGGAAACTGGCTTCGGAAGGCATGGAACAATTTGTAAACGAATTTCCGGAAGAACGCTTGTCAGATCCGGTTACTTTCAGGTATCCCAGGGGCGGAGTAGGCCGCATGCTCTACTGGCAAAGTTTCGCGCATATTGTGAACCATTCGACCTATCACCGCGGGCAATTGGTGACTTTGCTGCGCCAGGCGGGTTTTACGGAGTTGTCTTCTGTGGATTTGGCGACGTACTATTTGACAGAATGAGAATCCAAAGCAGGTTTTCAACCGCTTCGGATTTAAATAATGGTTTACTCTTCGTTTTGTTTTTCATTTCCGTTCTGGATTCCGGCTTTTTTTGCCAGTCCTTCCGTGTTGGGAATGTTCTTGTAATAAACAATCCCGGATTCTCCGAAGCGGATGAATGCCACCGCCGATTGGATGTGAAAAGCTCCGCCAGCTTTGACCGATCTTCCTTTGGTAAAATACTCCACGATGGTGAAGGGATCGCTGTGATAGCTTTTTGCCATAACTTCTTCGGTGTGAATGCCTTTGGTGACTGGATCTGAAGCGATTGTTTCAAAGTGTTTTTTGATCTCGTCGGGTCCTTTGAACGAGGTTCCGCCGGCAGCACCAAAGGGTAATTCCAGTACTGCGCCTTCTTCAAAATAAGTGAGGAATTTGTTGTAATCGGTGTTCTGAAGCGCTTCGGCCAGTTCGGTAATGATCTGATTTTTTTGAATCTCCGTCATGGTGTTTGTTTTTAAGGATCAATGATACCCTAAGATACAACAAGCGGGAATAGGGGAACGTTAAAAGATGTTGGGATTTTTTGGGGGGGCTCGCAGATTTAGCGGATTACGCAGAGAGAATTTTTACAATCGCTGTTATAATATCTTTGTATGGAATTTACTCAAACATTTGAAAATCGAATATTATTCGATCTTTTTCAATTCATAATTAAGGGTGTTAACTTGCCAAAATCCATCTTTAACCTCAACACTTTTTGGGAGTTCCGTCAATTCATAACCAAATGTTTTTAGCACATTTTTGGCCTTGTGTCTGACTGTAGTCCAATCACTTTGATCCAAAACATCCGTATCGAAACATTCATTGTCCAGAGTACAGAAATGGTCAACGATTGATAATAGCTCTCCAATCCCGATATTTTGTTCAAGACTGTACTTATCCGGATTGTAGCAATATTTGCCATAAGTATAAAAATCCTCTGTTAGGTCACAAATTGCGCAACCCGGAATCGTATAATCCAATTGACACTGCTTATCACTTGCAAGCGCAATGATTGAAATAATCAGATTTTTATGCAGCTGTTTTTGGTCAGTCATTTTAGTTTGGAGACTTTAAATGTAAGGGTTTATTGAAGGAAACAGTATTTTCAAAAGCTGTTACTGTTAATGTTTTTTAGAGAATTTAATGAGTGATTTGGTTATTTTTTTCGTTTTGATTTAGTCTTTTCATTAATGACTATATCTTGTTTTTCTTTTATTTCTTTGGCTGATGCTACTTTTTTTACTGTTTTTTCCTTAAGCAACTTATTACTTTTAATCTCTTTAGAAATAAGTTCTTGGACAGGTCGTTTTGGTGTTTCTAAAACAGAATATTCTTCATTGAATATTTTTTTATAAGTTTCTTTGAATTTTTTCTCGTCACGAATTTTTGTGAATAATGGCCATTCTTTATAATCCGATCTATCGACATCTCCATTATTTCCAATTTTTTTCATTATTAGATATGCCTCATCATACTTTTCAGTAAGTACAGCATGAGCAAGTTTGAAGTCATCACAACTTGCACTCCAGTCTTTTGTATCAAGAATTTTTCTTGATTCTTCTTTTTTATCTTGAAGATATTTTGAGAGCGCCGCATTAATAATAAAAACATTTTTAAATGAATCATTAAAATGTTTTTTTTGTTCATAACCAAAGACAAGCAGTATATCGCCTAGTTTAAAGGCTTCGGCATTAAGCAATTTGAAACAGACATCATTTAAATCTCTATCCGCATTTTTTAGATCACTAGGTAACAATTTTCTCCAAATAGTATGAGATAGCTTTACAGCCATCTCAAATAGACATTCATACGCTTCTCTAAAATAATCTGGTGGAACACCAAGTCGATCACCAACTTTTAATTTTTCATTGACAACGCATTGATGTTCTTTACAATTTTTAAAATATTGGTTTGAAATAATTCCGTCACAATGAACTAGTAGGTTTCTTCGTTCTGTAATTTCAATAAATGTTTGCCATACTGGAAGTTTTTCTCTAAGCTTGATGCCAATAAGTTTTTCCAAATAATCAAATTGTTCAGAATGGCTTTTACGTAACACTGTATCGATTTCTTTATCAATAATGAAATCTCGGGCATTATCAATAGATTTCATTTCAACTAATTGTGAAAAAGTAAGATTTCTTTCAGAACCATTTAATAATTCTGGTTTTATTTCATAAATAGCTCTTAAAAGTCTTGTCAGAAATGCATCATATTGAGATATCAATGATACAAAAAGACTTTCAGGTATAATTTTACTTGCTAAGCTAGAAGTAGAGGCATTTCTTTCAAGCGTTTCAAAAACTTTAGCTTCATCTTGTTTTACAAGTATGCGTTTTTTTCCGTCATCTTCTTCTATTTCTTTAACATTATTCTTCAAAAATTTAAGGAAGTCATCATTAGCCTTTTTATTATATGGCTGAAGTAATAATATAGTCATTGGTAAAGTATCCCTAATAGAATCAATATGTCTTAAAAAAGTGTGTAGATTCAAATCTAATTGTTCGCCAGTCATTGGTTTCAGTTTAGTGTTCCTTAGATATTATTATGATGACTTTGCTAGCAATTTAGGTTCAGCAAATAGTTCATCGTTACGTTAACGCCTCAATTCTAATCATAAATCTCAAAAGTCCACTCAAACGATTGTGTGAGTTGGCTAAAAAGTTAGTTCAATACATGAGGTTGAATTCATACAGTTAGAACTCTTTCACTCCTGGATCTTCCTCACAAACTCTGTTATTTCGGGGTATTCCGTAAACCAAATCGGTTGGAGGCGCATTTCATCGAATACGCGTTGGGTGATCTGTTCGTCCATGCGGAAGAGCTCGGTGAGGATTGTTTGGCAGTTTTCGTAGACCGCGCTGTCTACTTTGACGGCTGCCCGGCGCATTTTATCCAGGATGGCTTCGGCTTTTTGTTTGATCTGGCGGGAATCTTCTTCGGTGAATTCCGGCATGGAGTTCTTTTTCAGGAAAATGTAGTTGTTGGTATTCAGCGGGATGTTGGCGATGAGGTCGATGAGCCTGCGCAGGTTGCGGTCGGAAAATGAGAGCCCGATCATGAGGCCGGTTCCCTGTGTGAGCATGCTGGTCTGGATGAGGTTTGCCCAGTAATGGCTGTTGCTGGCAATGGAATTGTAATCGTCTTCCGAAAGAATGATGTTGCCGGTGCTTTGAACAGTCGGAGAAGGATTCTCAAAAGGCATGAAACCGTGCGGGTGATAAATGGGAACGGAACCGTTTTGCGGCAAAGTTCCCAGGTCAAACACGGAAGTGTAATCGATCTGTTTGCTTTGGAAGGATTGTTCCAGCAAATCGTCGAAATTGTAGGTGATCACGGAATTAAGTTTTCTGTCGGGTTGAGCCGCCAGCGCCGTGATCTCGTTCAACAGGTCATTAGCCAGTGCATTATCAAAAGGATTCCTCACGGCCACTTCATCGAATTGATTGTAGAGGCATTCGTAAAGGATTTTCAGGAATTCTTCGTCGGAAAGGTGCGTTTTCAGCTTCCGGATAATGATGTCGAGCGATTCGCCGGTTTTATTGAGGTACCATTCGCCCATTGCGTACAAATAGTTGGGGAAAGGCTTGATGGAGTGCCAGTGCTCAATGTTCATGAAGCGGAAATACATGCTGACTACCAGTTGTTTCCAGTTGGGCAGCCCGCTTGCAGCAGAAACCCCGGCGCCGAGGTAAAGGTTTAAACTCCCGCTTTTGTAGGCGGTTTTCAGGTCGTTAAGAGCATCTTCAGACATCAGGAATAGTTTAGTGTTGAATACCAGTGAATTGAAAGTTGTTTCAATAGTAATGAAAAATCCGGATACAAGGATTTGGTCTTTTCAATTTTCTTAAATTAGATAGGCTATTCAAAACGGAAATTTAAAAAATGAAAGGTAGAAATAAATATAAAATACCTTCGGATGAAGAAGAAGGAAAAGTCCTTCCAAATAAATTGAATATAGTTGATCTTCATGAGTTAGAAATTGCTGAGGCCAGAGGATTTATTGCTGCTCAAATTATATTGCGTTCAGAATTAAATTCAGAAACGAAATTTGATCTGAAATATATTTTTAGAATTCATGAACTTGCCCTTGGGGATGTTTATAATTTTGCAGGAAAGGTCAGAAAGGTGGATATGTCGAAGGCTGGATTCCGTTTTCCTTCAGCATTTCATTTGGATAATACTTTGAAAGAATTTGACAAAGGATTACTAGCAGATATTCGAAGAGAATACCAAAATATTTCAGAATTGATTGAAGATATAGCAAAGATTCATGCTGAACTTCTTTTCATCCATCCTTTCAGGGAAGGAAATGGACGAACGGCGAGAGTTTTAGCGAACTTAATGGCTGAAAAAGCAGGTTACGGACGTATTCTGTTTGAGCGATTGGATGATGAAGAAATGTTTAGCAGATACATTCAAGCGATACAGCAGGCAGCAGGAACATATAAACCTATGCAAGATTTAATCGGCCTTCTTTTTCAAATTTAGAAGCAGCTGCCTCAGCCATTTTATAAGCTTCTTCAAAAGTGAGAATGATTCCTTCCAATTTAAAGGACACAACAGTATCAAGGGCAGTTCTCATTAAGAAATCCCTGCGATCCGTTTTGACAGATCCTTTGCTGTTTTTGACAGAATTTTTCATTCTAGTATAAAGATACAAAATTATGGGAAGGGCGTTGCATCTCACGATCTTTTTTATAGACAGAAAGTTCGGGAAGGAGCATAGAACTCTCAAACACTATAGGCTAAGTTCTTCTGGCTAAAAGCGCTATTTTTGTACTTATTCAAACCTTATTGCCAGATGAGAAGTGTTGTTGGTTGTTTGCTGGTTGTTTTTGTGTTGTTGGTTCCTCAGTGGTTATTGGCTAAGCAAGAGCCGGCCGATTCGTTGCGTATGTTGCTAGAGTCGGCACACGGGAAGCGGGAAGGGGAACTGAATATGGAACTGGCAAATTTGCTCCTGGCAGAATACCCGGATTCCTGTATTTATTATGCGCAAAGAGCCCGTGCTATTGGGAAAAGTACCAGCAATCATGTATTGGTGATCCGTTCGTATTCCGCAACGGGTGAAGCTTACCAGCGAAAGAATCAATTAAAGAAAGCACTCGCATCTTATTTCAAAGGGCTGGAACTGGCCGAGAAACACGACGAGAAATCATTGTCCGGAACGATTTACAACGGGATCGGGGTGTGCTATTTCCTGATGAATGATGTGAAGAAGGCGGAACAGTACATGAAACGTGCGTCGGAAGCCAAGAAGGCGGCGAATGATTTCCGGTATTATGTGCTTATCACGATCAACCTGGCATCTGTGCAAATCATGCAGCAGTCGTTTGATGAGTCGGTGAAGACATTGAAAGAAGCCGAAAAGACCTTGCTGAAGCAGAAACAGGAACAATACCTGGCAACGGTTTACAATTCGCTGGGAGCGGCTTACCAGAGTATTCAGCCGGATTCCTGCGTGTATTATTACGAACTGAGCCTCCAATATTCTGAGAAGTACCGGGATTACCTGTTGAAAATGAACGCTTACCAGAACCTCGGCGATTATTATTTTGACCGAAAAGAGTACGCAACCGCCATTAACTATATGAAACTGGCTATTTCAACCAATGAAAAACGCCCGGAAGATTCCTACAAACCTGCTTTGTATGAACGGATCAGCACCCTGTACGATTCGATCGGGGATTTCAGGAATGCTTACAAGTACAAGAAGCTGGAAGCGGAGGCTCACAAGCGCATTTTTTCGGTTGAAAAGCAAAAAGAGATCGAAGAACTGGAGATAAAGTACGAAAGTGAGAAAAAGGAAAAGGAAATCCAGCAAAACAAGCAGGAACTGGAACGCAGGAAAAACCAGCAGAATATCCTGGTCTTCTGTGCGGTTTCGCTCTTCCTGGTTGCGGGATTCATTACTTACCTGGTTTTCCAGCGCAAACGCATTGAACGGCAATTCGAACAGGAAAAACTGCGTCTTTTCGAGAATATTTTCCACGAGATCCGTACTCCGCTTACGTTGATCAACGGACCGATCCAGGTCATGAAGCAACAGAAAAAATACCCGGAAGAACTGGACCTGATGGAGCGCAATTCCCAAAAACTGATCCGGCTGGTGAATGAACTGCTGGATGCTTCCAAACTCGGAAAAGGCAGCTACCAGCTGAATTATATGAACGGGAACCTGAACGAATTCATCGGAAGTGTTATTGATCAATTTACCGGCGAGGCGAATCTGAAAGATATCCGGATCATCTGTCAGCTGGAAGAGCAGGAGGAGAACCATTCGTTCCCGGCTGATGCGCTGGAGAAAATCCTGTCCAACCTGCTTGGCAATGCGGTGAAATATTGCCCGGTGAAATCGGAGATTACCGTTCTTTCAAAGATAGCGGGGAACAATCTGATCCTGAAAGTGGTGGACAACGGTCCCGGAATCCCGAAGAGGGATCAGAAGAAGGTATTTCGTCGCTTTTTCCGTGGAAAACACGCCCATGAAACCGGAGGAACGGGAATCGGACTATCGCTGGTTAAAGAATTGGTGGAATTGGCCGGTGGAACAATTGCCTTGCAAAGCAGCCATTTCGGGACGGTTTTCCAGGTGCAAATACCGGTTCAGAGTGAGAATCCAAAGCAGGTTTTCAACCGCTTCGGATTAAATGATGATGGAACAGAAGAATCGCGGGCCACGCTGCTTTTGGTTGAAGACGACGCGGATACGGCAGCTTTCACTATTTCGGTATTGAAAGACGAATTCCGGATTGTTCACGCGAAGAATGGCCGTGAAGGGTTGGAACTGATCCGTGAAAATTTACCGGATATCGTGCTTTCGGATGTCATGATGCCGGAAATGGACGGAATTGAATTGCTGCGCGAAATCCGTTCGGATGAACTGGCCAATCATTTGCCTTTTGTCTTGTTTTCTGCCAAAGCTTCCCTGGAAAGCCGCCTGGAAGGATTGCAGCACGGGGCAGATGCCTACATTTCGAAACCTTTCTCACCGGAAGAATTGAAACTGACCATTCGCAACCTGTTCAGCACGGTGCAGCGTAATAAAGAAGCGTACACGGCTTCGATCCAGTCGGAAAAAACCTTTGAAGAGCGCTTGAAAAGCCGGAATGCTTACGTCAATAAAGTCATTGACTGCATTGTCCGCAACATCGACGATTCTGATTATTCGGTGAATGAGCTTTCGAGTGACCTGGCGGTCAGCAGAAGTCAGCTTCACCGCAAACTGGCCGCTTTGACCGGTTTCTCGACCACGAATTTTATCCGCATGGTACGCCTTGAAAAAGCCAAAGACTTATTATTGAACGGCGACGGAACGATTACCGAAATTGCCTACAAATGCGGTTTCAGCAGCCAGTCTTATTTCACCAAATCCTTTACGGAACACTTCGGGAAAAGCCCGAGCCAAATGATGGGGAAACCTTGATTTTACTGCGGATGCAACAATAGTAAACGGATCTACAACATCCGTACATGCGGCCCTGAAAGCTGCCGTTTACTTTTGCGCAGTAAACAATAACATCATGACAAAATACGCTCTCTTTTTTGTTTTTATCGCGTCTATCTGGTCTGCTTTCGGCCAGGATGATTGTGCGACAGCAGTGACGCTGACACCGAATGCGGTATGTAACTACACCAACGGTTCCTTTAGTGGAATGACGATTAATGCCCCGCTTCCTGCTTGTGCTACTTCGTCTTCGCAGGACGTGTGGTATAAATTCACGGCAACGGATTCTACCATGCGCATTTCCTTGTCGTCGCAGTCGGGTTTGAACCACGGATTTGAGATTATCCAGGGTGGCTGCGGCGGAACAGTGGTACAATGTGTGAACAACAACGGGACCAGTGTCAGCGAAGGCTATTTCAATAATAACTTCATTCCCGGACAATTGTACTATGTGCGGGTATTTAACGCTTCCGGTTCTGTAAGTACATCTTCCTTTGGGATCTGTGTGCAGAATTACCCTGTCCCGGTCAATGACCGTTGTGTCAATGCCACGACTTTAACCCCGTCAACAAGCTGCAACTATACCTACGGTACGTTCAGCGGAGCAATGATGAATGGCGGAACTCCTTCCTGCGGGCAGGGAACTGCTTCCCAGGACGTTTGGTACAAATTCACCGCAACAGATTCTACGATGCGGATCAGCCTGGAATCTGTTTCGAACCTGAATCATGGATTTGAGATCATCCAGGGCAGCTGCAACGGACCCGTTTTGAATTGCATCAATAACAACAGTACCAGCATCAGCGAAGGCTATTTCAACAATAATTTTATCCCCGGCCAATTGTACTACGTACGTGTTTTCAATGTTTCCGGGAACTTATCGACCTTATCATTCGGGATTTGCATTCAAAATTACCCGGTGCCTGTCAATGACCGTTGTGTCAATGCCACAACTTTAACCCCATCAACAAGCTGCAACTATACCTACGGTACATTCAGCGGAGCAATGATGAACGGCGGAGCTCCTTCCTGCGGGCAGGGAACTGCTTCGCAGGACGTTTGGTATAAATTCACCGCAACAGATTCTACGATGCGGATCAGCCTGGAGTCCGTTTCTAATCTGAATCATGGATTTGAGATCATCCAGGGCAGCTGCAACGGTCCGGTTTTGAATTGTATCAATAACAACAGTACGAGTATCAGTGAGGGGTATTTTTACTACGATTTTATTCCCGGACAATTGTACTATGTGCGTGTGTTCAATGTTTCCGGGAACTTATCGACCTTATCATTCGGGATTTGCATTCAAAATTACCCGGTCCCTGCAAACGACCGTTGTGTCAATGCCATAACTTTAACCCCATCAACAAGCTGCAACTATACCTACGGTACATTCAGCGGGGCGATGATGAACGGCGGAACTCCTTCCTGCGGGCAGGGAACTGCTTCGCAGGACGTTTGGTATAAATTCACCGCAACAGATTCTACGATGCGGATCAGCCTGGAGTCCGTTTCTAATCTGAATCATGGATTTGAGATCATCCAGGGCAGCTGCAACGGTCCGGTTTTGAATTGTATCAATAACAACAGTACCAGCATCAGCGAAGGCTATTTCAACAATAATTTTATTCCGGGACAACTGTATTACGTCCGTGTGTTCAATGTTTCGGGGAACTTATCTACTTTATCATTCGGGATTTGCATTCAAAATTACCCGGTGCCTGTCAATGATCGTTGTGTCAATGCCACGACTTTAACACCGTCAACAAGCTGCAATTATACCTACGGTACATTCAGCGGAGCAATGATGAACGGCGGAATTCCTTCCTGCGGGCAGGGAACCGCTTCCCAGGACGTTTGGTATAAATTCACAGCAACAGATTCCACGATGCGGATCAGCCTGGAATCTGTTTCGAACCTGAATCATGGATTTGAAATTATCCAGGGCAGTTGCAATGGACCCGTTTTGAATTGCATCAATAACAACGGTGCCAGCATCAGCGAAGGTTATTTCAACAATAATTTTATTCCGGGACAACTGTATTATGTCCGTGTTTTCAATGTTTCCGGGAATTTATCGACGCTATCATTCGGGATTTGTATTCAAAATTACCCGGTGCCTGTCAATGACCGTTGTGTCAATGCCACAACTTTAACCCCATCAACAAGCTGCAACTATACCTACGGAACATTCAGCGGAGCGATGATGAACGGCGGAGCTCCTTCCTGCGGGCAGGGAACCACTTCCCAGGACGTTTGGTATAAATTTACAGCAACAGATTCCACGATGCGAATCAGCCTGGAGTCTGTTTCCGGCCTGAATCATGGATTTGAGATCATCCAGGGCAGCTGCAACGGTCCGGTTTTACATTGTATCAATAACAACAGTACGAGTATCAGCGAAGGGTATTTTTACTACGATTTTATACCCGGACAACTCTATTATGTGCGCGTTTTCAATGTTTCGGGGAACTTATCGACCTTATCATTCGGGATCTGCATTCAAAAATACCCGGTGCCGGTGAACGACTTGTGTGTAAACGCCATCGAGTTGATGCCGAATAATACCTGCAGTACTATTTCAGGCACATTCAGCGGGGCAATGCTGAACGGGAATACACCTTCCTGCGGATCAGGAACTTCACAGGATGCGTGGTACCGCTTCACAGCAACCGCAACCAGCATGACCGTGCAGTTAGGATCTGTTTCCGGGTTGAACCATGGTTTCCAGGTGTTTGAAGGGAGTTGTACGGGAACTGAAATCCTTTGCCGCAACCAAAACGGATCGGGGATCAGTGAATCGGCGGTATTGAATACATTGACCGTAGGACAGACGTATTACATCCGTGTTTTGAACACATCTTCTTCTTTGAGCACCGCTACTTTCAGTATTTGTTTGATCGGCCCGCCGCCGAGTGCTTGTACTCCGGCTGTGTTGATTACTGCATCTGCTACCTCCATTTGCCAGGGAGAAAGTGTGACATTTACCGCTACACCCACTTACGGCGGAACAGCACCTTCCTACCAATGGAAAATCAACGGAACCAACGTTGGAACGAATAGTCCTTCATTTACAAGTTCAACGCTTGCCAACGCCAATAACGTGGTTTGTGTCATGACCAGTAATGCAGCCTGTGCTTCACCGCTAACAGCTACCAGCAATACGATCGTAATGACAGTCACTGCAACAGTCAACCCAACTTTCACACAGGTTTCCCCGATTTGCTCCGGGGGATCGTTTGCACTTCCGGCTACATCCAACAACGGAATTACCGGAACGTGGAATCCTGCGATCACCAATACCGCCACCACGACCTATACATTCACACCCGATGGCGGACAGTGTGCCAATGCCGCAACGATGACCGTTACCGTAAACAATGCGGTTGTTCCTACTTTTACCCAGGTTCCTGCTATTTGTTCAGGCGGATCATTTACGCTTCCAGCAACGTCCAATAACGGCATTGCCGGAACATGGAGCCCTGCGATCAACAATACAGCTACAACCACCTACACGTTTACGCCAAACAGCGGAGGTTGCACAAGTACTGTAACGATGACCGTTAACGTAAATAATACGGTTGTTCCTGCATTCAACCAGGTTGCAGCGATTTGTACGGGCGGATCATTTACACTTCCAACTACTTCCGACAATGGAATAACCGGAACGTGGAGTCCTGCCATCAATAACACTGCAACGACCACGTATACTTTTACGCCGAATGCGGGGCAATGTGCCACAACTACAACGATGACCGTAACGGTGAATACACCTTCGATCACACCGGCATTCAACCAAATTCCTGCGATTTGTAGCGGTGAATCATTTACGCTTCCTGCTACTTCCACGAACGGAATCAGCGGAACATGGAGTCCTGCGATCAACAACACCGCCACCACAACCTACACATTTACCCCGAATACCGGGCAATGCGGAGTTACCACAACGATGACGGTTACTGTGAACGGAACTTTGACGGCCCCGGCTTTCAACCAGGTAGCGGCCATTTGTCAGGGAGATTCCTTTACGCTTCCTGCCACTTCCACGAATGGAATCAGCGGAACGTGGAGTCCGGCGATCAATAACACGGCAACGACCACTTATACGTTCACTCCGAACTCCGGCCAGTGTGCGTCTACTGCAACAATGACTGTTACAGTAAACAATACGGTTACACCGACCTTTACAGCTATTCCGGCGATTTGTTCGGGAGAAACGATTACACTTCCAGCGATTTCCACTAACGGCATCAGCGGAACGTGGAGTCCGGCGGTGAATAATACAGCTACGACCACTTACACATTTACACCGGCATCCGGACAATGTGTTCAAACGGCAACGATGACGGTGGTTGTCAACAGTGTGAATACAACAGTCAATACATCCGGAATTACGATAACTGCAGCTGCAACCGGTGCGACTTACCAATGGATCAATTGTACAACGAACCAGGCAATCGCAGGAGCAACGAATGCATCGTTCAACCCGGTCCAAAACGGTTCGTACGCAGTAATCGTGACGCAAAACAACTGTTCGGATACTTCGAATTGTGTGGTCATTTCTACAGTAGGAGTAGAGTCGTTGGAACAAAACGGCTGGAATGTTTACCCGAACCCCGTGACCGACCAATTGTTTATTGAAGCAATAGAATCCGCAGAGATAACGATCATCGACATGGCGGGGAAAACGATCCTGTCGGAAACATTGCAACCCGGTAAAAACACATTGAATGTGAGCTTACTGACCAGAGGAGTTTATTTTATCCGTTCCGGATCAGGAGCGAATGTGAAGTTTGTGAAGCAATAGAACCTTGCTTTGATTGAAAAATCCCCGATTGGTTCGAGACAACCGGGGATTTTTTATGGGCTCGGATCAACAAATCAGTAATAAGCGTTTTTGTCCGGAATGCTCGTGAGGTGCGCGGTGAATACAGGGAAGTACCGGGTTTCCGGGATGATCGACAGCCAATTTCCAGATATTCCCCACGCCCAGGTTGATGATGCGGGCATCCGGGGCGGCCTGGTAATGCAAATCGAAGAAATTTTCGGTCAAGAACTCTTCAAAACCGGCTTCTTTTCCATCGTATAGCTTCCGGAGTTCATTCCTGATTTCGGGGATTTGTATTTTTTGTGTTGCCTGTGCATTCGGTACAATTTCGCTGGCATCGCCCTGGTAGGTGCACAGGAACGTGCTGGTCGGAATAGGGGAGCGATCTGCATGAAAGGAATAAACATCCGTTGGAAAAAACGGAAAGTCTTCGTCTTTGTCGTACTGACTGATGATATTCAGTACCGGCGCAGCGCCATGAGCTTTCAGTACTTCCAGGTCGTTCAGCAAAATGCTGCGGGCAAGTTGTCCGTCTTCAGACAAGGTCAGTTCCAGCAATTCTTCGGGATCAACCTCCGTGATGTTCCCCGTGAGCTCAATCTTGTCCACAATTTCGGAGAAATCGCCGGCCAGTTGCCGCATCCAGCCAATGGCATTGACTTCACCCCGGAAAGGTTCGGAAATCAGTTCCTGGAAACTGGAAACATACCGGATCTGATTTTCCTGTGATAAAGCTGTCATGGGGGAAAGATAGGGAGAAAAAAATGAACGCCGGTGAAGGTTAAGATATAGATCGTTTTTTTAGTTGCTCTGACGTAATTTTACATATAAGGGAATTACTGGTGTGACTCTCTGCTTCAATTTGAAATAAATGCGCCTACAGCTTTTGCAGTAACATTATTTGCCTGTTCCCGCTGAATGAAGACCATTTTCTTTACTTTCATTCTTTTAAACCAGTCATCCCAGTACGTTTTCAGAATTTCAAAATCATAACCTTTTCCAGTCATCCTTTCATTTACTTCACAAACTAAAACCTCGGTGTTCGACAGATCAATATTTACTATCGGAATATTTAACCTGTTCATGGTGATCACATCCAGTACATTGCCAATTTCGACGGCGGGATATAAAACAGATCTGTAATCATTTTTCGCTTTCCCATACCCGTAAATCTTAGTATCCGCAGGCTTATTTTCAGATTCCAGGTAACCGTCCGTAATGATTACAAGCTTGTTAATGTAGTTATCAAATAATGTCGGCTTTTTCAAGTGATTTATAAGATATCTGCGCAAATAAAACCGGTAATCTGCTCCAAGAGGTTTATCTTTTGCCAGCTGATACATTTTTTTGATACTTGTTTCAAACCGTTTATTCAGATCATCGGTGAAAAACAGACGATTGCTTTTCCCTTTATGATTGGATAAGTCAAATTGCAAGGCATTTGCAACTGCTCCAAATTGTCCCTTCGCCTGATCGATATCTGTAACATCGACTATTAATTTATCCTTCGTATCTTGCTTTAGTTTTGAGAAATCAACAAACGATTTCCAAAGTGTCTGTAAAACAAGCAGGTCGTTAGTGATTTGATGCGGATTATTTGCCGTATCCGTTATTCTTCTCGACAAGTCCGGTACAATGATTACATTTAAACTTGTAGGAGCAGGAGGCAGCCAGCTGATACATTCATTTAATTCTTCTTCTGACAGCTTGAGATCTGACAATTTTTTTCTTGTTGCATATAAAAAATCTTCATCCTGATATAGGTCGGCTTTATACTTATACCAAACCATTTCGATGTCTTTTTTGCTGAAACTTGTTTCAAGTTCCTGCAGAGCTTTGCTTTGAGTTGACGGTCTTACGAGTACTGAGATAAACAAGCCGAAAAGCAGCAAAAATGCACCAAGTATATATACAGGCTTTTTATTTTTCTTTTTATGTTGTCGTTGAATATTCTCCATATTAATTACCTGGATTCAGGCCGATAAGTTTAACATTTAGCCAGTTTGTTTGAACTTTTATAGCCTCGTTGACGAGCTTCAGGGCTTCTTCCTGATGGAAGTTACCATGGGTAAAGTTTTGCCAGCCGCCCATAAATTCCCCGATGGATCCTTTTAATGAGGATACATTTACGGGTATAACTCCATTTTCATAACCAATAATGTCTTTTTCCTTTTGCTGTATTTTACTTTCGCAATTATTGAAATCGCTTTCCAGCCTATTGATTTTTGAAATGATATCTGTCAATTCCTTCCTTCTATCGGTAATTTTATTACCGACGTTTTCAAGCATCAGCTTTACTTTTTCACTTTCCGTTTTCAGGTAAGAATGGCTCAGAACAAAATTGAGCAGGAATCCCCAGATTACATACACCACAAATCCCAAAACCAAAACCAGGTAAAAATTAATATCTTCAAAAACCAGTTTAAATTTCCACGTCTCGTCGGTTAACCCTGCATTAAATGCATTTGTGTGCACACCCTGGGAAATTTTATAACCGATAAAAACGTCCGCAATCAAAGTAATCACCAATAATAAGGATATTAACAAGTATCTTTTCGGCTTGCCTTGTAAGGTCAGTTTTTTATTTGTTTCCATCGAGTTATGGATCAGAAAGCCTAACCCAAGAAATATTACGGGGAATAAAATGATCAGAGCAATTACACCACCACCTTTATTTTGGGCATCTGTGAAGACGTCCGGATTGATAAATCCTAAGCTTCCCGGTTTAATGCCATAAAAAGCAGAATAACCTGAAGATGAGTAAAAAACAAATAGATAAAGTGTCAGAAGTAAAGCTATAAACGCTCCGAGTATGAAAGACGAAGTGTCTCCAAGTTCTCCGTCTCCGTTTCTGATATCTACTTTTTCAATCTCCAGTTCTTCGATCTCTTTTTCCTTATCTTCTTTATGTCTTTTAGTGGAAGAAATTTCAGCGGTTACATCATTTTTCCTCGTCTTTTCCTGCTGAACCTCTGCTTTTAGTTTCGAAATCTGCGATTTAATACCTTGCTCGTCTAACATTTGCTCTTCTAAGAACTTATCATATACCAGATTTAAATATCCTTCAACGGCTTCAGGATTGGACCGTGATTTTGACGCCGAACGAAACCCATAAAGTGTATAGGTAATTTTGCCTTCGGTTTCATTCGTTTTGGTTTGCTCTTTTTGATTTTCGTCAGTCATAATTTTTAATGCTATTTTGATTGATCGTTGACTTGAATTTATTCTTGGATTCTTCTTCTGCAACTTTAAAAGTCTATATCTTATAAACAAGACTCATAGTTGTTAAATGAATCTGCAAATGCTTTTGCTTTCTCCACACTACTGAAACTATATGTTTCATTCATCCCTGTTGAGGATGTTATTGTAATTTCCCCGTATTGTACAATTGGAATTTGAAAATTGCCTGAAAACCTGCGATCAGGGCTGCCATCCTTATTTACTTTGTGCCAGGTTTGTCCTACGATCAGTGAATCGGACGGAATTGTTCCGCGTTCCATAAACCTGTGCGTGGAACAAGTGAGTTGAATGTCCTTAATGTCTATTAAGCCGAATTCTCTTTTGTTTGTCGTGGAAATAACAAAGGCAGGGTAGATGTAAAGGTCACCACCGTTCTTGTTTTCCAGGTGAAATGCGGGATAAGATGACTGAATAATAGGTATTCCGTCGAATTTGAAATTCACCGGGACTCTGTCGACAACCGTTGATGCCGCACTTCTCGTTATCCGTGTATCCTGTTCGTATGTTGCTGTGATATCCCAGATTTTTTCTGTGGTTAGCAATGATTGATAGCTGGTAACAAGAGATTGATATGCATCACGAAAATTTTCGTCAAAGTGAATATCAATATTTACAATGGTGTTTTTTAATTGTTCCTCAAGATCTGTGAGGTAGTCACTTTTTTGTAAAACCTTATTCTTAAAGACCTTAAAAACAAAACCGATTAAAAATATTCGTGCAGCCACATACCTGTTCTTAGCACGCATTAACTCGTTTCTGACTTGTTGGATTTCTTTTGAAAGTTCCATTCTGTCGTTAAACACTTCATGAAGCGTGTCTTTTAGTTCCAACATACTTGCACTTGTGAGTTCATCCAGATCTGATGTAGTTGTTTCAATGGATATATCGGGATCGTCAACGATTATGGTTTCAACAGATTCATTCCGCGTATAATGTGATGATGATTGTCCATTGGCAAGTTTGGTACTAAACCTTATCCCGGTTCCGGGAATGCTTGAGTTTAAATACGTCCCTCTCTTACTAATGTTAATACTGGCACCTTTTCCTCCGATAGTCGAACTAATTCCGGAAGTAGAGATGTTTAGATGAAAGCCCGGGAACACTTTTATTCTTTTGCTGAATCTCATAAGTATTGTTTTCTCCAAACATCGAACAATAATACTTTATGGACTAAAAATCTTTCCCAAATGCCTGGTTTGGTTTCCGAAATAGCGAAAGTGAGTCTTGTTTTAGGCAAAAGGAAATAGAACTGTTATGAGTTTGAATTGAATGAAATCGAATTCCGGTAATTGCAGCTTCGGATAACTGCAAATCCAATACAGTTATTCGACAAATGGTTATAGATATACAATAACCGGCTATAGTTATACAAACCAACATCTGTGATTTTTTTAAAGTATTAAATTTCTGATACTATTTAATTCAAAATCACACATATTCACTTAAAACCCATCTTTCATGAAGACAAAATGTATTTTAAGCGTATTCGCTGTCGTCTTTACTATCGCCTCGCATGCGCAAAACTGGACATCGGGCCTCAATTCAGGAGGTTCCAATTCTCAAACTTCCACCGATGTGGCCGAATCACCCGGCGGAAGTAAAGTTGTAGTTGGTACATATACCAGAGGAAATGCGCTTTTCGGAACGATTACATTGAATTGGCTGACAGGTTATCCCTCCGATCCGTTTGATGTAACCCCAAACGGATTCATTGTTAAATATTCTTCCACCAACAGTGTTTTGGTAGCCACCAGAATTGCTGCGTCTGCCGGTGTTACAATCAGTTCCGTAACAACAGCCAGCAATGGTTATATTTATGTTTGCGGTACTTATCAGTCTATCTGTTCTTTTTACAATGCTTCCAGTCCAAATGCTGCTACTCCTGTCACTACATTACCGGCAGCCCCTCCAATTGGATCCGTTATAAACCCGAGAAGGGGATTTGTAGCTAAATATTCGCCTGCTGGAATTTTGATATGGGCAAGAAGAGGGCTCGGGTCATCTGAAGTCATAACTGACATAGCGGTTAGTGATGACCACACCCAATTGGTCGTTACCGGACGAATTCATGATCCTGATCCAGGAAATGGAATCCTTGCCGGAACCTATGTTTTATGGTTGGACCCTACGACCGGAAACTCGATTCGCTCGTATAACTATACCGATCACTGGATTTATACAAACATCTATAAAACCGGTTTGTGTATTGATCACTCGAATAATGTGATCGTATCAGGTCGCATGGAAGGAACATCTTATACAGTGCAGGGAGCAAGCGGCAATATTCCTGTTACAAGTAACGGAATAAGGGCTTCAATCTATGCAAAATATTCATCTTCCGGGAATCTCTTATGGGCACGGGCCACGGGAGCAAGTATCACTACGCCTACCAGTACACCTTCCTCAATGATTGCTGACGAAAACAATAATATCTACATTGCAGGATGGGCCGCTTCGACAGGGACCAGCTATAACCTCCAATTTCCTACTTCATCAACAACTTATACGACTGTTCCCATCCCCGCATCGGTAGCCAATAACGGGTATATCGTAAAGTTGAATTCCAGCAACGGGTATGCATTATGGACAAGTTATGCCAGGAATACTACGCCCGGCGTCGAAGCTATTTCATTGGCTAACGGAAAATGCAATTTTATTTATGCATGCATGAATACAACTGCAAGCCCAACTTATACAGACGCGTCCAATACCGTGGTTTCTCCGGCTATTTCATCCTCACAAGGCTTGGCTATTGTTCCTATAAATACCAATGGGCAATTACTGACAACTACCCCGTGGATTGCCAATGGCGTTACCGGGAGGGCACACATTTCATCTTCCGTATACAATACCCTGCAATGTGTTTCAACGGCTTCTTCACCGTTATCACTACAGACCTCGAGCGGGACAATTACGTTGAATCCTGCCTCCGGTTCAAGCGATGTCATTTTAGGAACGATTACTTATAGTGGGCCGGCTCCAACAATCACACTTCCTGAGCAGACGGAAATTTGTGAAGGCTCTTCCATTCCGTTAAACGCTACTGTTACCGGCACTCCTTCTTTCACCTATACCTGGAGTATTTACAATGCTGCAACCGGTAATTACGATAATTTTGCAACTACCGGATCATCTTCATATAGTGTCGCTCCATCGATTTACGGATCTTATATCATCACTTTAGGGACTTTCCGGTTTGTTAATTTCCAGGTTACTGTAACAGATTGCAGTGGGTTAACAAGCTCATACACTCAGACGTTCGTTCTGAAAGGAGGTATCGTTTATACGCAGGTATCAGGGGTTGACGTTTGTTATAAGAATCAGGTTACAGCACCAAATGCTGTATTTTCTGTAAACGCACAGAATGTGGATGCTTATTCGTGGCAGTATAGTGCAGATGGTGGAACAACCTGGATCCCATGCAGCGGTACCGGTTACTCAGGTGTGAATACAGCAACATTAACAGTGTTAAGCCCCACCGCAACTCAGAATAATTATCTGTTCCGTTGCAAATTAAGCGGTTGCCCTACACAGGAAACCAATGCTGCTTTACTAACTGTTACTCCATGTCCACAGCGCCCTGACGGTGATGATTATGCAGAAAAAATGTTTAAGCACGTGGAAAAAACACTTTCCGGCTTTAAACTAAGCTTGTACCCAAACCCCGTGAACACGACTCTTGAAGTTGTGTTTGAATCTGACATCCGGGATTCAGAAAATACGACTTCAGAAGCTTACATTCTTGATATGACCGGAAGAAAAGTCCACGAAATTCCATTTGAGAAAGGGCGTCATACGTTAGAGGTTTCTTATCTCCAAAACGGAACTTATTCTTTTGTTGTTTTAATGAATGGAAAAGTCGTTGATCAGCAAAAATTTATTGTCATGCATTAAATTCGCAAACATCGAATACCAGAATTAAAAGCACGGAAGGGACTTATTTTGAGTCCCTTCCCGGTTTTGGATCATATAATATAAGTCGGGACGGGCTTCTTCCGGGAGGAGACGGAATTTGATCTTCGAACCGGGATTTCACACTCAAAACTCACACTCAATACTCAAAAAGAAAAAGCTATAACTCAGTGTGAGTGTGAAGTGTGAGAGAAGAGGAACAAAAAGAAAGAGCCCTGACGATAAATGTCAGGGCTCTTTCTTTTTGTGGAAGACGGTTACTCTGTATATTTTTTATAATACTTGTTCCAGCCTAAAATTATTCCTTTCATATAAAACAGGTTCAGCACAATTTTAAATATCGGAGCGGGGATATTGGTAGGCCGTGTAATGCTCTTTGCTTTCATTCTCTTCATGAAATAGCACATCTTAGGAATATTCACCTGTCCGTTTTTATCATAATCCTTATCGAGAACAAGGCCTCCCATACATTGAAAAAATTTAAACGAATCAAGTGCAGGCCTGAATTCTACAACACAGGTCAAAATTTCCGGCGTATTATTGTAAGCGATATGCGATGCACCCTTAGTAGCATTTATGGAGTCTCCGGCTTTACCTATGTATTCCTTTCCGTCCAAAACCATGCGTATTTCCCCGCTCTTAATATGAAATAATTCATCCTGCGTAAAGTGGATATGTGGATTAGGTACGTGTCCGCCTGGTTGCACAATCCATTCGAAGACAAATGCTTCGGCATCGTTTGAAATGCAGCGAAATGTTTCTCCTGCATTTGGATTTGTAAATCCAGCGTATAAATCTGTTGCCATCTGTTGGTTTTTATAATTACCAGGCAAAAGTATATGCACTGAAAATGAAAGTAGTTGATCCAAATCAACAAATCATCCGAGAGCTATTTTTCTCCTTATGCGGCTTATTGTTTCCGTTCTTAGGCCTAAATAATTGGCAATGTGATGCTGCGGAACCCGCAATATCAAAGAAGGTCTGGTTTCCAAAAGTCTTTTGTATAAAGTTTCAGGAGTATCGTTTTTCAAGCGGGTTGCTTCCTGTATTATCCGATTGTGGTCTGATGCGTACTTTAGATCAAAATACTGCCTGTACGCAGGAAAGTTTTTCATCCCATATTCTGCATTTTCAAGTGTTATCGCTAATATATCACAGTCTTCCAAAGCTTGAAGATACATTTCTGTTTTGGTTTTTGATCGCATACATTGTACTTCACCTGCAAACCATTTTTCTTCGGCAAAGAATACAATCTGTTCGTCCCCATCATCATTGATAAAAAATTTGCGCATGCATCCCTTTACAATAAACGGACTGTATCTTGGGATTTCTCCGGCTTGATAGAAAAATTCGTTCTTCCTGACCTTAAACTCGGTAAACAACTTTAAAAAATCAGGAAAATCACGCTCTGAAAAGTCGGAGTATGCTTGTAAATCCTGCAGAAGTATATGTGAATCCAATTGATTGTATGAATAAAGTATGTTGTTGCAAAGATGAGTATTTTGTGGAGAATATTACCTCCGAAGATGGTTTGTATCCATCAAAAAAGGAATCAACAATCGGATTGGATTGAATTCGACTACCGCATAAGTCTTCCATTAAACTAAGTTTCCGAGCAAAAGGGAATCGAACCGCGCTAAATTTTAGGAAACTGATGAATCGGTGCTTGCGGAAGATTTGGAGTTCGCCACCCACCTTAGTCCTCCCTCAGAGGGAGGAGAGGGAATTTCAGCTTCGAACCGGGATCCCACACTCAGTCCTCGCACTCACTACTCAAAAAGAAAAAGCTACAACTCCGTGTGAGTGTGAAGTGTGAGAGAAAAGGGACAAAAAGAAAAAGCATCACTCTCGTAATGCTTTTTCTTTTTGTGGAGAAGGGTGAACGAAAATGGAACCGGAAATATCAAAAAAACTAAAAATTAAATTTCTTTCAAAAGTTTTAATGTTTTCAGGACATAAGTTCTTAATTCGACATCATTAATTGGAGTATCAAAATATTGAGGATTACTATGATGATATTCTTTAGAATAATCGTTGATTTCAATTATGTCTTCAAGAATCGAGAAGTATTTATGAAAATCACTAGTATTTTCAGATTTCCTTATTTTTTCAATAATATCACCTAGCCATTCATTAGATTTAATTACCCCAAAAAATTTAATACGGAATAATCCTTCAATTGCAGGACGAATACACCTGATAACCTCTCTTTTTTCTACATCATTTCTTGCACCATGTAAAATATATTCATTTAATACAGTTAAATCTTTAAATATCCCTGACAAATTTTCTCTTTCTATATCATAGTTTTGAAAATAACTTGTTTCTCCATTACTACTAATCTTAATACTTTCCAAAGGATCAGAACTGCTTGAAAACTTTCTATTTAAATCAAATGCAAATTTGAGATCATGTGTTAGGACAATTACTTGATTAGCCTTTTTAGATAACTTATATATCATATTTATCGTGCTTGACTTTCTAGCATAATCAAAACTTGTAATTGGATCATCAATCACAACAGTATAATTAATTATATCATGTTTTAAGTCAAGTTTTGCCAAAAAGAAAGACAATGAAAGTGCATTCTTATCTGCTTCACTCAATGTATATCTAAGGGAATATTCCTTTGTATCATTAATTGCGTACCCCATTATTTCTAGGGTATAAACAGCCTTGGTGTTGTATTCGCTTAGTTTTAATAGCTTTAAGTTTGGATTGAAATGACTTAAATATTCATTGATCTTTTCCAAATAATCATCTTTGTGTTTTTCAGAAAGCTTTATAATCTCTCTTTCAATTGTCTTGATTTTTTCACGATTAATTTTCTTTTGCTCTGAATTTTCAGACATCTGTCTTTCTAAGTCTTCTTTTTTTCTTTGATCCTCTTCTCTGTTTTTTCTTCTTCGGATGTTTAATCTTTTGTTCTGTAATTTACTAGTCTCTATTTTTAATGCATCTATCTGTTTTCTATATATTACTGCGTCCTCTCCTAATAAAATCTCAAATATTGACGATCCTTTAGGATTGTCTTTTACAGTTATGACATATATGTTATCTTCTACGAAATAGCTATCGAATACCTCAATCTTTTCATAATGCTTGTTCCATTTATCAGTGTTATATGAGTATTCCTTTTTATCAGAATCGAAGAGCTTAATTTCTATTGGTTCAGTAGCGTTGAAAGTCTTCTTCTTTATTAGAATTTCATTATTGTTTTTTAGAGATCTAAACATTAAAGACAGTGTAGTTTTTCCACTACCATTATTAGCATATATAATATTTCGTTTTTGGAAAATACCATTCCAGTTTTCTTTACTGAAAGATGGAGACTTTAATTTCCCCAAATTTTTAATCGAAGTGATTTTGTGAATCATATGGTCTGAATAATGCTTGGTTTAATTTTCGGTCAATACTACCAAAAAAATCTGAAATACAACACCTTCCGGGCAAAAGGGAATCGAACCGCTGAGAATTTTGGGAAACTGAATGAAATTGGGCTTTGTGGAAGATTTGGGCTTCACCACCCACCTTAATCCTCCCTCAAGGGAGGAGACTTAAATCGTACTTAGAACCTGTATCCCTGCGACTTTTCCGTAGCAGACTTTCCTTCGTCAGTCGCTACGGACCACCACAAAGTGAAAAAGCCATCCGCTAGGAATGGCCTTTTTCTACTTTCGTGGTGGAGTCGGAGGGGTTCGAACCCTCGTCCAAACAATGGTTCCGAATGTCTTCTACATGCTTATTTTTTGATTGGTTTTCGAGCTGGATTCGGACAAAAACACCCAAGATCCAACCTTAGCTTCTAAGATCTCACACCGCACGCGAAGCCCGATTGGTGCCAGATTTTCTAAAATGATTCTCCTGAGCCTACTAGCCGAAAATCAGAGCCGGTAGAGGAGAAACTTGTCCGTGTACTATATCTTCCACTGGATTAAGCCGAATTTACCTAGTAAATTAAGCAGCAAGTGCGTATGACGTATTGTCAATTATTGTTCGCAGCAAGATATTTAAGAGCTTCACTACAACGCTCTGCATGCTTCCCACCGAAATCTCAATCGCTGTCAAATCCAATGTCGACCCCAGTTGTAACGAACAAATGTAAGAATAAATCCCGATTTCCGTTGGAGTTCTTATGTTTTGTTAACCAAAAACATCGGAATACAAAGCGCTTTCCACAAATTCCCTAATAAATCCTAAATACCGGTTTGCCTCAGCATAAGGTTCGCTATCTTACTATTAAAATAGAAAGGCTATGATAACGAAAATAACGGATTTGCCAACGAATATAGTTGGTTTCAGAGCTACGGGAGAGGTTACTCAGGCAGATTTTGATGAGGTAGTTATCCCGGAAGTCAAAAAATTAGTGGAGCAAACAGACGTTTTGAATTATATGCTGGTATTGGACACGCCGGTTTCGGAATTCACTTTCGGGGCCTGGTTTAAAGATGCTGTTTTGGGAGCTCAGAATCTGATGAAATGGAACCGCGCTGCGATTATTTCGGATAGTGAGGGTGTGCATAATTTTACGAAAGTATTCAGTGCGTTGATGCCGGGAACTTTTAAAGCGTTTAATCATGCGGCAATGGGCCAGGCTGTGGATTGGGTTTCTGAAAAAATTGACCTGGACTGATTGGGCGATTAGTACTCCACGCGGGTTGCGCGGTAGGGAGATAACGCCCTGAGGCAGAAACAGGAATGAATAGAAAATCCGCAGAATCAAAGTTCTGCGGATTTTGTTTTAGGTTTCAGTATTTCCTTAAAACTTGAAGAAAAAATAAGCTACTGCGGCCCATTCTTTTTTAATGCCCCTGGCATAACCCAATGTGCTGTGGCTTGAATTTTCAACGGTACCATTGTCTTTGATGTAGCCCAAAGTGGAGTGGCTGCTGTTTTCAACTGTTCCGTCGCTTTTTACATAGCCGACTGTAGAATGGCTTCTGTTTTCGATGGTTCCGTTGCTTCTGATGTAACCGATTGTGCTGTGGCTTCTATCTTCGATGGTTCCGTCACTTTTAATGTATCCAACAGTAGAATGGCTGGAGTTCTCAATGGTTCCGTCACTCTTGATGTAGCCAACTGTGCTGTGGCTTCCGGACTCGATGGTTTGTGCTTTGGCGCATGCTACGCTTCCCAACACCATCATCACTGCGATTACTTTTTTCATAGTTCCCTCTTATTAGTTGTTGATCGATTTGTTTCTCTGTTTGTACAAAAATAAAGGCAGATTTGATAAAAAAGACTCGGAATATATATCAGGGAATTTCCGGTTGATATTTGCAGAGTCCGGGAACATATTCGCTTTTTTGCACCTTTATAATTTTCCCCGATTTCCTTTTTTTTAAATTAAAAAGCACAATTGTTTTTATATTGTTGTCGTGTATATTATGTTTGTAACAACAATTAAAAAGAGTACCATGAAACAATTGACATTTGCGTCTTTACAAGTAAACGATTTGGAAGCTTCGAAAGATTTTTACACGCAGAAATTAGGTTTTGAGATCGGGGATACGAACCCGCAGGCCTGTGTTTTTAAATACAACCGGGGAGAAGCCAGTTTTGCTATCCGCACTCCGCTTGAACCGCTGGAAGGAAGGGAGCTGGGAATTGGTGTGGCATTGTGGTTTGCAGTAAACGAAAACGTGGATGAACTGAAAGAGCAATTCATTGCCAACGGAGTTGACACGGCAGGACCGATCATTGAAACACCTTTCGGGAGGGCTTTCCATGTGAAAGATTTGGACGGATATAAATTGACATTTTTAGAAACAAACTAACAAGGACTGTGGAACGGGAACCAAAATACTGGGTCATCGTGGCTTCAAAAGATCACGTTCAAACCGGAATCTCGGAAGGTTTTGCCCAGGCTTGCCATGGAAAGATGGCACCGTTGAAAAGAATGCGAAAGGGCGATTTCGTGATTTATTATTCGGGGAAACAGACAATGGGACAACCGGATAAATGCCAGGAGTTTACGGCAATCGGGGAGGTGAAGGATGACAACACCTACCCGGTGCAGGTAAGCGCCGATTTCTGTCCTGCCCGGAGAGATATTGCTTTTTTGGGCCACCGGGATATTTCTATTCTGCCTTTGATCAACGACCTGGATTTTATTCCGAAAAAACAAAGTTGGGGCTATCCGTTCCGTTTTGGATTTTTGGAGATCAACAAACACGATTTTGATTTAATTTCGGCAAAAATGCTTCTGAAATAACATGGCTGAACAAATAGAATTTAAGTTTAAAAGTCCGGAGGAAAGCCCGGGATATCTCCTGGGGCAAATGACGCTTTTGTGGCAGCGAAAACAGAAAAAGGTACTGGATCCTTTGAACCTGACGCAGACGCAGTTTGTACTTTTGGCTGCATTGGCCTGGCTTTCGCGGGAAAACGATCAGGTAACACAGGTAGATATCGCCAACCAGGGAAATGCCGACCGGATGATGGTTTCCAAGGTTTTGCGCACGCTGGAAGAGAAGCAGTTTATCAGCCGTCAGGAACACCAAACCGATACGCGGGCCAAGGTGATCAAGCTAACGGATGCAGGCGCTGAGGTGCTGCAGGAAGCATTGGCGGCTATTGAAGATGCCGACATTGATTTCTTTTCACCGCTGGGAAATGATTTATCAACGTTCAACCGGAACATGGTAGCCGTCATTGAACGAAATAAAAGTGAATAAATTTTTTAGTCTATGGGATATAAATATTTTGTTTTTTTGCTAGTATTGAGATGTTAACGAAACAAATATCAATTGTCGAATATTTTCCAATTTTGAAGTGATAAATAGATTATTGATTTATCATTTTTAGTTATTCAAATTTCATTTATGGCTTTAAGTTCAAACTCTATTATACACTTTACAAGCACAGTGGATGCTCTTAAAGGAATTTTACAGGACAATTTTAAGATAAAATACTGCGCTGAAACCATATTTTTTGAATTGGAAAAAGAAATTAAATATGCCGCTCCAATGGTTAGTTTCTGTGATATTCCATTGTCACAAATAAAAGATCATATTGGAAAATATGGGGCATATGGAATAGGACTAACAAAAGAATGGGCTCAAAGGCAAAGATTAAACCCCGTTATGTATGTTCAAGCGGGTTCATTTCTTGCCAAAAGCATACAAGAAAGTTATAGAAATATTGCAAAGGTAAAAAATGTAGAGTGGGATAAAATATCCTCAGATCAGAGAAATTGGCTGAATATTTTGAGATATGTTAAGAATTATGAGGCAGATCTTTCTAGAGGAGGTGAGGTTGTAAAAAATTATCGATTCTCTGATGAAAGAGAATGGAGGTATACCCCAAGTTACGAGGAATGTAATCCAATGGCTATTAACCCTGTGGCATATCAGACTGAGGAACAAAAAAAAAGAATTAATAAAAAACTTAGTAATCTAAGACTTGAATTCGAACCGAATGATATAAAGTATATCATAATTGAAAGGGAATCTGAAATTTCTGAATTCGTTGATATTTTAAAAAAATCTAAAGGAAATAAGTACAGTTACAATGATGTTGAAAGACTAATGACTAGAATAATTACCTCAGAACAAATCAAAACGGATTTGTAAAATCCTTGTATTCAATTTCGAAATTTTAAATAGATATTAAATTTGTTTGTAAGTATAGATTCTCTTAAACTTAACAATTCGATAAGAAAATCCTTCCTGTTCAGTTCGTAGCTTAGCATTTCATTCTTGTGCTATGAAAGCTATCGTGTTGAATTTCGGGTTACTGATTTGCCTTTCCGTAGTCAATTCCCTGTTTGCCCAGCGGAATATTGAAAGCCCTAAGGTTGTCGTCATCGAACAAAAAGGGGATTCGGTCTTTTGCCGGGAAAAAGAAGTGTTGCTTGAAGTCCTTGATTTTGAGTTTGACAGCTGCAATTTTTATTATAATAAATTCATCCTGACCTTTCAGTTGGTTAACCAAACAACCAAAACCTTCTTTCTGAATCCGCATTTCATTTCCTGGTACGATACCAACAGTTTGCGGGAAACGGGTTCTTCGATGGAGAAGCTGGAGCCGGGTGGGACTGTTCTGATTAAGTTGGAATCCATTCCCTATGCAAAAAAGCGCATGAATTCCCCGGGAAGGATCTTATTGCTTAGCGACAAAAAGGAATGGACAATTCCCATGCGATTAAAACAGGAAAGCTCGAAAGTGATTCATTGCCAGGAAGGGCAGGAGATGAGGAAATAACTTCGGGGGCCGGAAAAGTGACGCAAAAAAAATCCCCGGCTAAACCAGGGAGATTTTCATTGTATTATTTTTCGTCGTCATCGTCTTCTTCTTCTTCGTCGTACTCGTCCTCATCATCGTAGTCTTCATCCGAATCGTCCTCATCATCGCTGTTTACCAGGTATTTGCGGTAATCTTCATCTTCTTCCTCTTCTTCGTTTCTTCCGAATAAATCCAATTCTTCATCCGTTAAGTCATCGTCGTCCAAAAACTGGTTGTCTTTTCCACTTTTGCGGTAAGCTTCCATTTTTGGCTTTTTCGGAGTTTCCTTACCGGCATTTCCGCCAATGCTTCGGGTATCTTTTTCCTTTTTACGTTCAACTTTTGCAGGAATAATATCATCCGGGTTGGTGAAAGCAGGTTTACTGACACGATTATCATCCGGTTTTTTGTAATCCGATTTGTACTCGTTGGTATTGCTGCGGTCTTCTCTCGGGCGATCACTTTTGTAAGGTCTGTCACCCGAACGGTTATCACCGCCTCCGGATGGTTTTCCTCCTGAAGCGCGGTCATCAGCTTTTTTAACGGCAATGTTACGTCCGTTAATGGCATAGTTGTCCAATGCTTCAATCGCTTGATCTGCTTCTGATTCATCAGCCATTTCAACAAAGGCAAAACCTCTCGGTTTACCTGTTTCGCGGTCTTTTGCAATGGTCACACGGTTTACTCTTCCGTATTCTTCAAAAAGGGACTTCAACTGTTCTTCTGTTGCGTTGAAATCAAGTTTTGCCACAAAAATACTTGTCATGGGTATGTAAATATTCTCTTTTGCTGCCTCAAAGAGGCATTTGTTTCGAACGAAGATATATAAATTTTCAAATCAACAAAACTTTGAATGATAATTCTGTGTTACCAATTATTGATTGGTCCCTTTCAAAGATTTTACACCTGAAATTATTGCTTGTTCTTCAGCAGATCACGAATCTCTATAAGGAGCTTTTCTTCACTGGAAGGTTCAGGAGCCGCAGCCGGTGTTTCTTCCTCTTCTTTTTTGCGCAAATGCATGGCTTTATTCATCAGTTTCACCACCATGAACAAGCAAAATGCAATCACCAGGAAGTTAATGACTTTTGCCAGGAAAGAACCGTACAGAATCCCGCCTTCCACAACATCTTTTTCAGCTAAAACAGGTTTCCCGTCCTTCAAAACAGCTTTTCCATCCTTTATAAGCGTATCGCCCTGATGAACGACCGCATTTCCGAAGGCTCTCAGTTCTTCGATTTTGTCGGCATGTGCCGCTTTCAATGCCGGATTCAGAATAGCGGGCGTAATGATATCTGATACCAGCGAGTTGATAATTGCTCCGAATGCGGCTCCGAGAATGACAGCAACTGCCAGGTCGACCACATTTCCGCGCATGATAAATGCCTTGAATTCCTTTAACATAGTTCTTAATTTGATGTGTTATCAAATATAACATTTATCTGATGGTATGCAAGGATTATCGCGGAAGAAGGTGTTAACATGAACGATCAGGACCCAAAAATACGGATCCCGCACGTGCGGAATTTGCCCAGGCAGGGCGAGGCATCTAGGATTGAAAGGGAATGCGCTGCTGAATGGAGCGCGAAAGGGTAATCTCGTCTGCGTACTGGATTTCCGAACCAACGGCGATTCCGCGTGAAAGTGCCGTAATCTGCACATTGGTGGCATGCAGTTTTTTATAAAGGAAAAAATTGGTCGTATCGCCTTCCATCGTGGGGCTGAGGGCCAGGATAATCTCATCTGCCAGTCCTGCTGTACATTTGTCAACCAAAGGTTGAATAAACAGATCGTTCGGGCCGATTCCATCCATGGGAGAAATAATTCCGCCCAGTACGTGATAAATTCCCTGGTACGTTCCGGTGCTTTCAATGGCCATCACATCGCGGATGTCTTCCACCACGCAAATCAGGCGGTGATTGCGCTTTTCATTCGAGCAAATGGAACAAATTGGAGTGTCGGAAATATTCCCGCAGGAAGAACAGCTCTGTACATGCGATTTCAATTGCTGCAGGATGTCCCCGAAGCGCTCCAGTTCTTCCGGATCGCGTTTCAGCAGGTTCAATACCAGGCGCAAAGCAGTGCGCTTACCGATTCCCGGTAATGAACTGAATTGTTCTACTGCTTCTTCAACGTATTTCGACGGAATATTCATCGCTCAAAAGTACGGATTTTCGGTTGTTTTCAAGTCTTTTTGGGGAATATCCGGCCAAATTCGGGCTCATTCGCACGAAGTACTTGTGTTTTCTGGCTTGAAGCAGTACTTTCGCGGGGTGGATAAGATAGAATTTGATTTTTTAGGATTGCACTTACTGGAGCCGATGGCCCTGATATTGAACTGGATCATTGCTGGGTTTTGCATTTTCGCATTCAATAAACTGGGGAAGTTCCGGAATGAAGCGAACTTTTACTGGCGGCTTTTTTACCTGACTTTCGGACTTTCTACATTCTTCGGCGGATTGGGACACCTGTTCTTCAATTATTGGGGATTCTTCGGGAAATATCCGAGTTGGATCTTCGGATGCCTGGCAAACGGGTTTGCTGCTGTCGGAGTGCTGCGTTTCAAAGGGATTTCCACTCCGAAAGATTATGCGTTTGCCTTGGTTTGGATCAAAAGTATTGCCCTTTGCGTCGTTTCCATATTAACCCAAAAGTTTATTTTTACCGCAATAGATGCAATCATTACGTACATCAGTTATACCGGTGTTTACGCTTATATTTTGAAGAGAAGGCACCCGGAAGCGCAATTTTTGAAAAAACTGATCATCGGGGTTTGTATCCTGACACCTTCGGCATTTATCTTTATTTTGAAGATCAATGTGCATCAATGGCTGAATAAAGATGATTTGAGCCATATCCTGATGTTGGTAACGATTTATTATTTTTACCTTGGAATAAAAGAATGGGGACAAAGTCAGTCTCCCGAATTGAAGCATGTCTAAGAACGAAGTAAATATTAAGAATAAGCGCGCGCGGTTTGAATATCAGCTGGATGAATTCTTTACCGCGGGAATGGTGTTGTCCGGTACGGAGATCAAAAGTATCCGCAATGGAAAAGCAAGTATCCTGGAAGCTTACTGCATCGTTGAAAACGGACAGGTGTTCATCCGTAACATGCACGTTTCTCCATACGAGAATGCTTCATTCTACAACCATTCGGTGCGTTCCGATCGCAAATTACTGCTGAACAAAAAGGAGATCAAAAAGCTCGAAAAGTGGGTGAAAACAAAAGGAAACACCATCGTTCCATTGAAACTCTTCCTGTCTGAAAAAGGCTGGCTGAAGCTCGAGCTTGCAACCGGAGTCGGTAAAAAAATGCACGACAAGCGCCACGACCTGAAAGAAAAAGACGACAAACGCGAAATGGACCGTTTGAAGAAAAACCGCTCTTAGAACTTTTGTTTTTGGGGGTATTGAGTACATTGAATCTGCGAAACGTAAGTTCAGCGAAGCTAAATCCATCAAATCTGCATGAAAATGCTGATGTCGAATCATAGGAATCCCAAAGTGAGTAAGTGAATGATCCGTCCCTGTGTGATCAGCAAATAAGCGACGATCGTTCCGATTCCCCAGAAAGAAAGGTGATAAAAGAACACGAAATTGAGCGTTTTCCGGCGTCTCAAATAGGGGTAAAGCGGCACCAGGAACAAAATAATCAGCCCGAAACGAATACTCCCGATGTGAAAGTCGAAGGGTGTGCGGTATCGCGTAAAATCATCCGTTGTGATCATTTTTACCGGTGTGTGCAGGAACCAGGTTGTTTCGATAATTACTTCCGGGTAGGCAAATTTCCAGGCGTATACATTGTTCTGAACGTAGTATTTTCCCCGGTTTTCCAATTCTATCCCGGTAATATTTCCTTTGATAATCCCGTTGTTCAGCGATTTGGAGGAACCGAGTAACACATCGTTTTCGTAGTGGAGCGGCAGGAAATATTCGGTAGACATGGCCAGTGAAAGTACCAGCGAAATCCGCATGATATATTTGTAAATACTCCAGCGCAAACCGGTAGTGAGTGAAGTGAAATAACGGTTATTGTCATGCGCCTGCTGCATTCTCTGCTTTTCGTAGCGCATTTTAGCCACGCGCATGCGTTCCAAACGTTCTTCATCCGATTCGTTTGTGGTTCTCCGGGAAGTTCTTTTTTCCGGTTCTTCACTGAAATCGGGGTTCAGGAGAATTTCAACCGCTTTTCCGAGCTTAATGAACACTTCATGCGCCATCGGATCGGGATTTACATCCGGGTGCAGGCGCAAGGCCAGTTTTTTATACTGCTTCCTGATCTCCGCATCCGTTGAACCGGCTGGAAGATTTAATAAACGAAAGCATTCGGCACGGGTCATTTAAAAAGTGCTTTTAGAGTTTCTTTCCGGCGGATTTTCCCATTTTCAGTTTTCAGAATGGAAGCAATCACTTGTTGTTTGGGCGCTGCATATTTACCGAATTTTTCCCGGATAAGTGCTTTTAGTTGTTCGAATTGTGCTTCCGGCAATGCTTCTTCGATAATAAGCACACAGGCTTCTCCCAGTGTTTCATGCGGAATTCCGCCAATGATGAACGGAACTTCGATCTGATCGGCAATCAGCTGTTCGATGTTTTCCGGGTGGATTTTAAGGCCGCCGCTGTTGATCACAAAATCGGCTCTTCCAAGCCATTCGAAATGTTTGGAGTCGATCAGCTTCACCTGGTCGTTTGTCTGCATGCGTTCGATTCCCAGCTTCGAATCCGTTACGACCAGAGAACCCTCTGAAATATCCAGCTCAACACCTTCCAAAGCTTCGTATACCGGGTTGTTCATTTTTCTCAAAGCAATGTGGGAAACCGTTTCGGTCATACCAAAACCGATATAAATCTGTGGGCTTAAATCCGAAAGTGTTTTTTCCAGTTCAAGGGATAGTCCCATTCCGCCAAGCAGGATGCAGTCAAAGCGGTTTAAACTGTCCGGGGTTTCTTCCAGGATGCTCTTTACCTGGTAAGGAACCAGGGAAATAAACGAAAAGCGTGATTTGTGATCAATTTCTTCCAGCGGATTGGCCCGAGGTTCCACCACGTGAATGGAATAATTCCCGACCAGTGCGCGAATGAGCATCATTTTTCCCCCGATCGTATGAGGCGATAAAGGCATCAGAACGCGGGAGTGTTCATTCAATCCGAAAAAAGCATTGCTGCGCTTTGCAGAAGCTTCCAGCTGTTCGCGTTTCAATAAAATAGACTTCGGGGTTCCGGTAGAACCGCTCGTTTTCACTCGATATTCCGGAGATTTTTCGTTCCACAGCGCAATAATCGCCCGGATCTCCTGGTAAGTTTCTGCGGAACAATCGGTGTATGTTACTTCAAAAGCCATCTTACAAAGTTAAAAGTCAGAAGGTAAATGTGGATAAGCTGCGTTGAAACGATCTTACCGCATTTGGAACAAATCTTGGAATAAAACTTTAAAAGTTCAAAGTATTTCTAAAGTTCAGACTAAATGAATTTCAAACTGGATTTTGTATTTGAACCATTTGAACCATTTGAACCATTTGAACCATTTGAACCATTTTAATTGCTAAATTTAGACAAAGATTATGATTCTTAAAAACGCAACTATGAAATTTACGGTCATGCTCCTGTTGGGGCTTTCATTCCTTGTTTTTTCGTTCAATTCGGCTGAGAAAACGGCTCCTGAAACAGAAACAGTTACCGTTTCGGGCATTAAATTTTCCAAACTGACTTTTCAGAAAGCGATCAAGCAGGCACAGGCTACCGGGAAGTTGATTTTCATTGATGTTCATACCAGCTGGTGCGGGCCTTGTAAGGAAATGGCCAAAACCACTTTTTCGGATACGGAAGTAGGGAATGTGTTCAACGGACGCTTCATCAATTTAAAAATCGATGCGGAACAGGATGCCGACGGACCGATGATTTCCAAAGCATATACCGTTACGGCGTACCCGACTTTACTTTTCGTGAACGGCGAAGGAAAAATGGTGAAGAAACTGGTAGGGAAGCAGAGCAAGGAAAAGTTACTGGCTGCAGTTTCAACGATTAAATAACAGGGTAGGGACGCGATGCATCGCGTCCCTACCGGATTTTCATTTTCAAACAATATCCCTTATTCGTTGTTGCATAAAGCGTTTTCTTTTCCAGCAGCAATGCGCAAAAATTCCCTTTCATCAGGAAATGCCAGGTATTTCCGCCGTCTTTGGAGTAATCGATTCCTGTTGTTCCGCAAGCATACAGGATTTTTGAGTTCCCCGTAACACAAGACCGGTAACCGTTGGGGAAGGTTTCGGATGCTGTCCAGGTATTGCCGCCATCTTTCGTAAAACACGCATTTTTAGATGCTTCAGCACTTTTCCTGTAATCTCCGCCAACTACAACACCATTCAGCGGATTCCAAAAGAATACCGAAAAAGGCCCGGCGCCTTCACCGGTTTTCATAGGTAGTTTGACGGATAACGTTCTTTTCGACCACAGGTCTGCATAATGGAAACGGGCAGAAGAATCACCGCCGGAAACAAAAAAGTAAGCTTCCGGGCTCACGAATTGCGCGCAGGTTCCGCTGGCAGCATAACATCCTTCCTGAGGCTCGTTTGCAATTTTTTGCCCGATTTCTTCAAAAGTAGCGGATTCAACTCCCTTCTTGCGGATAAAGAAATTTCCGTCAATGGGATCACCCAATATGACCAATTCATCTTTCCAAATGGAAATATCGTCCAGGAAGATGCCGCTTTCGTTGAATACCGGGGTGGAAGTTTCCAGAGTTCCTTTGTAAACAATCCCGTTGTCGCCCGATAGAATGCTGTAGATCGTGTCTTTATGGATGGCAATATCCCGGAATTCACCGCCTTTTACCGGTGGAACGATCGTTTTTTTCGTTTTGTCTTTTTCATTGAAAGCAATGACTCCGGTTTTGGATGTTCCGAACAGGAGCAAGTCTTTTCCGTAGCGTACTACGATGCGTGAATAAGAAGTATCTGCAGTGAAATGGAGCGTATCGACCGCTGCTACTTTTTGCGAGATTCCATTAAGGCTTAGGAGCAGGAGTCCTGAAAAGAGAATTAAATTTTTCACGCTGTTCTTCTTTTAGTTTCGGAATGTTGTCAGGAACCGTTCGTTTCCATCTTTTATGCGACCACAACCAGGGCCCGGGTTCTTCCAAAATACGCTTTTCGAGCAAATGTGTGTGCGTTTCTGTAATCTTCCCCCATGGAAGTGTTCTCGGTTCATCCGTCAGAAGTTGCAATTCTACTTCGTAGTAGCCGCGTTTGATCTTTTTCGGTAAATAAAAAACCACCGCCTGATCATACGTGTTTGCCAATTGCTCGGCCCCGAAAAGAATCCCGGTCGTTTGATGCAAAAAAGTCATCCAGTAGCATTTGGTAGAATCTGCCGGACTTTGATCGCTCAATACCAGGGTCGCCGTTGGAATCCCTTTTTGAAGATAGGAATTAAATGTCTCTTTGACAATTTTAGCGTGAATAACTTTCATTCCGAAACGCGAACGCAGTGTATTGATTTTTTTATCCCAGTAACCGCTTGTAAGCGGCATCCCGATTCCTACTGCCTGGTGCGGGAAGAACAGGTCCTGCCCGGTAATCATCCATTCCCAGTTCATATAATGTGCTGAAACCAGCAATACACTTTTGTTCTGGTCGTAAAGTTGTTCCATGAGTTCCGGGTTCTTGATCTCAAACCGTTTGCGCAGTTCTTTTTCGGAAATTCCCAGGTTTTTGACTCCTTCCAGGAGCATATCGGCAAAATGGCGGTAGAACGAACGTTTGATTCTGCGGTGTTCCTTCTTCGTCAGGTGCGGGAAGGAACGGGCAATGTTTCCCTCAATGACTTTCTTACGGTAAGGAAAAACAGTGATCAGCAACAGGAAAAACAGATCGGAAAAACGATACGTGATCCAAAGGGGAAGTTTGGAAAGAGGAAGTACGAACAAATAGTAAGCGACTTTACTCATTTCATGAATGTATTTGCGAAGGCGTTTGTGACGCCCGGAGTTTGGTGTTATGTAGTGGGAAACCAAGCTTGAAACCCTCCAAACCCAGTAAATTCCCGGTTTGCCATTTGGCAAACTGGCAAATTAGCAAATTAGCAAATTTGCGCAGGAGATGCTGATGAATGATATTCGGTTGAAACCTCATTTCTTGAATTTATTGGGCCAAAGCGTTTGTAACTGTTTGTGGATTTCCTGCTCGCGTGCACTGCTTCCGGCATGGAAAAAGGTGCGGTCTTTCAAAGTATCCGGCAAATATTGCTGGAAAACAAAATTCCCCGGGAAATTGTGAGCATATTGATATTCGGCACCGTATCCTAGGTCTTTCATCAACTTGGTAGGTGCGTTTCTCAAATGCAGCGGAACAGGAGCATTCGGATCTTGTTTGACGGTTGCAATGGCTTCATCGATGGCCAGATAAGCAGCGTTTCCTTTGGGGGAAGTTGCCAGGTAAATGGCACATTGGGAAAGGATGATGCGCGCTTCCGGCCAGCCGATTACCTGGATTGCCTGGAACGTATTGTTTGCCATGATCAGCGCAGTTGGATTGGCCAGTCCAATATCTTCAGCAGCGGAAATAAGCAGTCTGCGTGCAATGAATTTCGGATCTTCGCCGCCTTCGATCATGCGTGCAAGCCAATAAACGGCTCCGTCCGGATCGCTTCCCCGAATGGATTTGATGAAAGCAGAAATGATATCGTAATGCTGTTCTCCGTCTTTATCGTAGCGCACGCGTTGTTGCGCCAGTTGGTTCACCAATTCATCTGTAATAACTGCCGTTTCATTCGGCGAAAAGGTATTTACAACCATCTCCAGCAGGTTCAGCATTTTGCGTGCATCGCCTCCGGCAACGGCAATCAGTGATTTGTATTCGCGCAACTCGATCTTGCGTTTCGAAAGAATGACGTCCTGTTTGATAGCACGATTGATCAGTTCCAGCAAATCTTCCAGCGTGTGGCTTTCCAGCGTATAAACCTGACAGCGCGATAGCAAAGCGGAAATGACTTCAAACGACGGATTTTCGGTTGTTGCACCTATCAGTGTAATCGTTCCTTTTTCAACCGCTCCAAGCAGAGAATCCTGCTGTGATTTGGAAAAACGGTGGATCTCATCAATGAACAAAACGGCCCCGCCGGTCTGGAACATTCCCTGGCTTTCTGCTTTTTGGATAATCTCCCGGACATCTTTTACACCCGAAGAAATAGCCGAAAGCGTATAGAAGGGCCGGTTCAGTTCTTTTGCCAGCAAATGCGCCAGGGTTGTTTTCCCGACACCCGGAGGCCCCCAGAAAATAATGGAGGGGAGGATTTTGGACTGAATAGCCTTTTTCAAAGCTCCGTTTTCCTCCAGCAAATGCCGCTGCCCGATGTATTCGGACAAATCATGGGGACGCATACGTTCTGCTAAAGGAGCACTCATCTTAAATATGGATCAAAGAGTTGAAACTGTTCAAAAGTTCAAAAAAAGTTGAATGGTTAAAGTCTTTAAACTTTTTGAACCCATTTGAACTATCGGAATTTTTGAACTTAGTTCAAAGATAAGCTTTTTCTGACTTAGTTATCAGCCGGATTTACAGGATAATCAGCCATTAATTTATATTTCCCACCCAATTGTGCTAGTAAATCACGCCAGAGGTCATCGTCGAAGGCATTGAAAATGTCCAGGTTGTCGGGAGCTTTCATTACAATCCAGCTCAGATCGTCGATCTCATTTTGCAGTTGTCCTGCGCCCCAGCCGGTGTAGCCGATAAAGAAACGCAGGTTTTCCGGTGTCATTTCATCATTGGAAATCCGCTTTTTGATTTCGGGATAATCGCCTCCTAAATAGAGGTTTTTACCGATCTGTGTGCATCCTTCAATATCTTTGTGCTGATGCATGTAAAACAGCTGATTGCGTTCTACCGGCCCGCCAAAACCTACGGGTATTTTTGCCTCGGGAAAATCAGTCACTACCGAGTTGATTTCAATTTCCAGGGTGTTGTTCAGGATTAAGCCAAAACTTCCTTCGTCGTTGTGTTCGCACAATAAGATAACTACCCGGGAGAAATTACTGTCCATCAGGAAAGGTTCTGAAAGAAGCAAATCGCCTTTTGCCGGGTTTGGCTGTTTGTTAATTTGTAACGGAATCAAAGTAGTTTGTTTTTCCCGTAAAATACAACTTTTTTTTAGTTGAAAAGAAAACAGGCGGTTACTTTGAATAATTAGTTGAGAACAATAGGTGGTTTACGGATATTGATGTTTGCATTTTGCAAAATGGATGCATTTCCTCGAATTCCGACTGTAAAACTTTTGTTCGTTCCGATAGGTGTCCAGTTGAAAACCACGTTCCAACAGTGAATATTCCGGTATAAGTTTATATTGAAGTTACTGATTGCGCGCTGCTCGATATCGTACATGATACGTGCCCCGACTTTCCAGTTTGGAGTCAGGTTGACATCACCGCTCATGGTTACGGTATTGGTTGGCAAATAACGTTTTCCACGCCAGGTCGAAGTATCCGAATTCAAATTGAGCGAGAAAATGTGGTCAACCGTTAATTTCCACGGAATCTCGAAATAAACCATTTGGTTCGGATTGAGGATCCATTGCTGGTATTCCGGGTTCCACACATTCGACATCTGGTTGGAAATGTTTTGCAGCTTATCGCGGCTTCTTTTGGTAGTTAAGATCAGAGTTGTTGCAAATTGAGCGGAACGGATACGCCCGATTCCCTGCTTGGTTTTAAACGCATAATCTTTTACGATCATCCCGGTGGTGTCGTTCCATCCGTACCAGCTGTGATTGGCTGTAATGGTGAGGTTGATGAACTCGTTCGGATTGATGACCATACGCATATTCAGATCACCCCAACGCATGGAATCTTTGAAAATGTCGTAATCGGTACTTAAAAAGAAGTTGTCGATCAGGCGTGTTTTTTTGAAACCGGTCACCGTGTCTTTTTCGCTCTTTTGCTTGAGTTCAAAGGTGTTATTCAACCCGAAAATAATTCTCCCGGAAGATTGGGTCACGCTTTCACCGTATAAGCTTCGTTCGTATTTGCTGTATTTGACTTCCGTCGCAACACCGTTGATGGTATCTATATAGCTTTGAATTCCCTGTTGGATTACCGGTGCGTAATTAAACGATACGGTCGGTGTCATGACGTGACGGAGCAAAGTTTTCCGTTTCCCCACAAACCGGTAATAGGAATACAGGTTGGAAGTCAATGAAACGCTTGAATTGAAGGAATGACTGAACCCGCCTGTTCCGATGGTGTCAACCAACACGGCGTCTGCATAATTACTGGTGTCCACAACGGTTTTTACCACAGACTGGAAGTTGTAAATCTGCCTGTAGGTTGCGGAAGGCGTAATCCGGATGGTGTTTTTCAGGATGCTGAAAGTGGCTTGTGCATTGAAGTTCTGGGTGAGCCCATTTCGGAAATTCTGACCGATGCTGTCGAAGCGCCCGTTTTTCAGATAAGTATCCTTGAAGGAAGACCTGTTCTGGAACTCGTTGGAGTAGCTGATCCCGACGAGTTTATTGACTTTCTTGAACGGGAATATCCGGTTGGTGGTCTGGAAATTGAAAATAGGAGAGGTGAGGTCAATGATCTTGGTTGCGGAGTTTTGTCTCAGGCTCAGTTTCAGATCGGCAGAAATCGGTAATGACCCGAAGCGTTTCCCCAAACGGATATCCGAGTTCAGGGTATTGTTGAAATACTGCGGATTGTTTTGCGTATTCAGGGTTTGCTTGTTGGTCGAGTTGGAGTTGTAGTTCACGTTTGCCGTAAACGACCAGTTCGGGTTCAGTTTCGGGTCCTGGTTGTGTGTCCAGCGAATGGTGGTGGTGCTGAATACCGTTGAATCCGGGTAGCCGTATCTGAATCGGGTATAACCGACATCGAAATTCCCGTTGTATTTGTAGCGGGTAGCGTATTCGGAGTAATTTCTGAAACCAAAACTTCCGCGTGTATACCCGGTAGCATAGGCGATAGTCTGGAAACGCTCGGAAATCGGGATGTAGTAACCCAAATCCAGGAATCCCATTCCGTAAGCGGAAATGAGCGAGTATTGCGGCATGATGAAACCACTTTGCCGTTCTTTTTTCTTTTTCAGCGGGATCATCGCAAACGGAAGCCCGAGCGGAGTAGGAACCCCCATGACCCATAAATTGATCGGTCCGGAAACAATGCGTTTATCCGGGATCATCACTGCTTTGGAAAGCGCGAAATGATAATGCGGTTCTTCCAGGTTACAGGTAGTAAACTTCCCGTGAACAAAATGCACATCTTCATTCGGCTGGCGTTTTGCCTTCTCCATGGTCAGGTAATATTCGTCCTGCTTGATGGCGGCTTCCTGGATATAGCCTTTTTCCGTTTCAAAATTATAGCGGATAGAAGCGGCCTTTAAGGTGTCGCCGTTGTCGATAAACAAAGGTTTCCCGATTTTTCGTCCCAGAGAATCTACCACATAGGTCGCCATGACTTCGTTCTTGTTCAGGTCGATCAGTAAATATTCCGCCGACATGTCAATTCCTTCATAATTCAGCTTGGCTTCACCATACAAATGAACCTGCTTCTTTTTTAAGTCGGAATAAATGGAATCCCGTGCAGAATAGGTAATGATGGATTTGAAATCCGTGTCGTTGATATATACTTTGCGCACCTTGGTACTGTCAGAACGGGTTGTATCAGCCGGCTGACCGAATGCAAAAGAGGATGAAATACAAAACAGCAAGCAGAATATGGTTCTGATTGCAGCAGAAAAAATAAGGAAAGCGCCTTTTTTTGTTTTCAATGCTTGTATTAACGGTTGCAAAGCTACGAAAATCCCAGTGGTTTTGATTCAATTTCAAAAACCGATTGTCCGCAACTGGTTGTTTATATTCCTCAACATCCGGAAATTTGATACTCTTATTAATTACCACGAATGCGTAAATTTTTGGCGCATTCGCGTATAAAGCTTTGGCAGTGCTTAAAAACTTTAGTTAAAAAGTGCACTTTCTACAAAAGCCGCGCCAGAAATGGCACTCGTCGGCTTGTAACGGTTTTTTCAACATTTAATTATAGATAAGTTTCCGTTTTGGTCTGAAGATTGCTTGATAAAGGGCAGTATTTTTATCCCGGAAACGATATAACGCAATATGAACCGATTAGAAAACAGTTTGAAATGGATGAGATCCCGCATGGCCGGGACAGGTAAGATCGCGATAGCTGTTCCGTTTATCATGCTTTTTGGCTTTCAAAAAAAGGAGCAGCGTATTCACAGCAAGCAACCTGGAACCATTAAAACCATTGTGATTGATGCAGGTCACGGGGGAAAAGATCCCGGTTGTCATGGTTCTTCGGCACACGAGAAAACCGTGTGTTTGGCTATGGCGCTGGAATTGGGCCGCAAAATCAAAGAGGCTTACCCGGAAATCAAAGTGGTTTTCACACGCGATAAAGATGTGTTTGTAGAACTGGACGACCGCGCTAAAATTGCCAATAAAGCCAACGCGGACCTGTTTATTTGTATCCACGCCAATTCGGCTTCACCGACTGCTTACGGAACGGAAACATACGTGTTGGGATTGCACAAAACAGATGCGCAGGCAAAAATTGCGGACCGTGAGAACAGCACCATTTACCTGGAAGCGGATAAAGGAGAAAAATACAAGGATTTCGACATGTCTCCGGATGCCATCATTGCGCGTCAGCTGCAATTGTCGGTTTTCCTGGACCAATCGATCATTTTTGCAGGAAAATTACAGGATGAATTTAAGGCAATCGGGCGTTACAACCGTGGCGTGAAGCAGGCAGGATTCCTGGTGCTTTACAAAACTACCATGCCGAGCGTACTGATCGAAACCGGGTTCCTGACCAACAAAGACGAAGAGAAGTTTCTGGCGGATGAAGAAGGGCAGAAGAAAATGGCGGGGTCTATGTTCATTGCATTTGAGAAGTACAAAGCCGGATTGGAAGGTGTCGATTATAAAACGCGAGGTGCGCAGGATGAAGTTGCGGACAAACCGGCTGTTGAAAAAAATGACCTGAAAGATAAGGTTGTTTTCCGGGTGCAAATCGAAACTTCGGAAACAAAAATCGCCTCCAATTCCAGCCGCTTCAAAAAACACGAAGTGTTTGAGTATCAGCAGGATAAATTATATAAATACACCATCGGAGAATTTATAGACGACTTCAATGCTGCGAATACTTACAAGAACGAACTGAGACAAAAAGAATTTCCGAACGCTTTTGTGGTCGCTTTTCAAAATGGAGAGCGTATTAGTTTGGAAAAAGCTATTAAATTAGCAGAAAAATAAAAGTTTTGAAGATCAAAAAAGAAGTTAAGGCAGGTCTTATTGCTATCGCTGCAATCGGCTTGCTTGTCACCGGTATTAATTTTTTGAAAGGCTATTCATTTTTTGGAGGAGACCAAAAATATACTGCTTATTTCCCGAATGCAGGAGGTTTGAGTGCATCCACTTCGGTTTATGTTAACGGCGTTGTTGTTGGGAAAGTGATCTCGGTTGATTACAACCCTCAGGGAGATTCCACGAAAAAAGTTAAAATGGTATTCACCATCCAGGATGACGATCTGAAAATTCCGAGATCATCCGTTATCGAAACAGGTTCGGTGGATTTATTGAACAAAGGCTTGCTCATTTTTATGGGAGATGATCTTTCCAAAGGATATTATACGGAGAAAGACCGGATCCAGGGACATGTGCAGCTGGATATGTTCGGACAGTTGAAATCCTATGCGAACCCGGTACTTCAAAAAGTTTCCGCTTTGGTCGTAAATGTGGATAAGACGATTACTTCCCTGAAAGGTTTCTGGGATACAACGGCTACTTCGGAGATTCGGGAATCTTTGGTGGAATTGAAATTCACCTTCAAGAAATTCGGGAACATTGCAAACGATGTGGAAGGTTTGGTAGCTACTGAAAAAGTGAAATTGAGCCGCATTATGAACAATGTGGAATCTATTACGGCAAACCTGAAGGCTTCGAACGATAAAGTAACCAAATTGCTGGGCAACTTCGAGAAGATTTCAGAAGACCTGGTTTCTGCAGACTTCAAGAAAGTGATTACAAATGCCAATGCAACAATCGAAAAACTGAATTCAACCTTTGCTTCCATTGAAGCAGGGAACGGAACGCTTGGGAAATTATTGAAGGACGAAAAATTATACAACGAATTGGTTCAGACCAACAAGAGCCTTCAAAACCTGGTTCAGGACTTAGAGAAACATCCTGAAAGATACATTCACTTCTCCGTATTCGGTGCGAAAACAAAAGGAGTTCCGATTACTACAGGTGATGAGAAAAAATTACGTAACTTGTTAGATTCTATCCCTGATTAAAAACAGTTTATGATTGCTGCGATTATTTTTAGTGTATTGCTGATAGGCGGATTCGGATGGTTCGGTGTGAACATCTTAAAAATTCGCTCGAATATTTTACTGGGAAGGGATGTGAACCGGAAAGATAAACCGGGGGAACGTTGGGCAACAATGGCTTTGGTGGCTTTGGGACAGAAGAAAATGTTCAAAAGACCCATTCCTGCTATTTTGCACTTAGGGATCTATGTGGCTTTTGTGATTACACAAGTAGAACTGATCGAGATTATCTACGACGGAATAACCGGTTCTCACCGCGCTTTCATGGCTTCTCTGGGAGGATTCTACACCCTGGTGATTTCCATTATCGAAGTGCTTTCGGTAGCTGCTTTGATCGCTACGATTGCCTTTCTTTCACGAAGAAATATCTTAAAATTGCCTCGTTTCCAAAAGCCGGAAATGAAAGGTTTCCCCACTTTTGATGCGAACCTGATCCTGTGTATGGAGCTTATTCTGGTGTTCTGTATTTTCACCATGAACGGAGCCGACGAAGCTTTGTACCTGAGAGGAGCATCGCACGCATCACATGAAGCAGGTTCTTTTGGCTTTGCGATTTCTTCCTGGGTTGGTCCGCATATTTTTGGCGGAATGAGCACGGAAACATTGCTTGTTTTGGAGCGCATCGGCTGGTGGGGACACTGGTTCATGGTATTGGCATTCCTGAATTATTTGCCATATTCCAAGCACTTCCACATTTTATTGGCATTCCCGAACACGTACTACTCCAACCTGGAGAAAAAAGGGAAGTTTACCAATATGGAAGCCGTTACCAACGAGGTGAAATTAATGCTTGATCCGACAGCAGATCCCTTTGCAGCCCCGGCCCCTGATGGCGGAGCTCCTCAACGTTTCGGTGCAAAGGATATCAATGATCTGACCTGGAAGAACCTGATGGATTCCTATACTTGTACGGAATGCGGCCGCTGTACGGCTTCCTGTCCGGCAAATATTACCGGGAAAAAACTTTCTCCGCGTAAGATCATGATGGACACACGCGACCGTATGGTGGAATATGCCGACGGAAAACGCAAGAACGGCAAAGATTACGAAGATGGAAAATCCTTGTTGTTTGATTACATCACAGAAGAGGAAATTTGGGCATGTACTTCCTGCAACGCCTGCGTGGAAGCTTGTCCGGTAAATATTGACCCGCTTGCTATTATCGTTGATTTGAGAAGGTATCTGGTGATGGAAGAATCGAAAATGCCGACTGAGTTAACGGGGATGTTGACAAACATTGAGAACAACGGGGCTCCATGGCAGTTTTCTCCGTCAGACAGAGGAAATTGGATTCACGAAGATTAATCAAAAGTAAAAAAGGCAAAAGTTATAAAGTTAAAAAGTGAAATGTTACAGTTATGAGAAATCATAGTTTGAACGCTTTGAACATTTCAACCTTTTGAACATATTTTAGAAAAGATTATGAGCACGATACACGTACCGACAATGGCCGAAATGATGGCGCAGGGACAAACCCCGGATATCCTGTTTTGGGTTGGTTGTTCGGGTAGTTTTGATGACAGGGCTAAAAAGATCACCAAAGCACTGGTTCGTATTTTGAACGAGTGTAAAGTGAATTTTGCCGTATTGGGTGCAGAAGAATCATGTACCGGAGATCCGGCAAAACGTGCAGGGAATGAGTTTACATTCCAGATGCAGGCCATGATGAATATCCAGGTATTGGATGGGTATGAAGTCAAAAAAATTGTGACAGCTTGTCCGCATTGCTTCAATACCTTGAAGAACGAATACCCGGAATTGGGCGGAAAATACGAAGTCATTCACCACACGCAACTGATCCAGGAATTGATTAATTCCGGAAAATTATCGCTGAAAGACGGCGGTGTTTTCAAAGGAAAGAAAATCACATTCCACGATCCTTGTTATTTGGGAAGAGCAAACGATGTATACGAAGCACCGCGTGTTCTGATTGAGAAACTGGATGCGGAACTGGTAGAGATGAAACGCTGCAAAACAAACGGATTGTGTTGTGGTGCAGGTGGTGCTCAAATGTTCAAGGAAGCTGAAAAAGGAAACAAGGAAGTAAACGTAGAACGTACGGAAGATGCTCTGGAAACCCATGCTTCTATCATTGCAACCGGTTGTCCTTTCTGTAATACCATGATGACCGATGGAGTGAAAAACTTCAACAAAGAACACGAGATCCAGGTATTGGATGTGGCGGAATTGATTGCAAACGCAGCTGAATTATGATTCCTTTTGACCAACTTCCGGATGATGCCCGTTTGTGGAGCTATCAGTCCGATCGCAAATTAACAGCGACGGAAAAAGCATGGATTGAAGAAGTCCTTCCTCCATTCCTGGCTGAGTGGGCTGCGCATGGTGCAAAGCTGAATGCTTACGGAGCGGTTTTGGGGGATTACCATTTAATTCTTGTCGTGAATGAAGACCAGGCAAATGCCTCCGGTTGTTCCATTGACAGTTCGGTTCGTTTTATCAAACACCTGGAAAAGGAATTGGGAATTTCATTCTTCAATCGCCTAAAAATGTTGGTGGACAACGGTCGGGAAGAATTTTTTACTTCCTATGCCGAATTAGACAAATTGGATGCCGATGTACAGGTTTACAACAACATGGTGATGTCGGTAGGCGAGTGGAAAAAATCCTGGAAGGTTCCTGTTTCGAGTTTGGTGAATCACTAGGGATTTTATTAAATGATTGATAATCATTGATTTTGAGCTTAACGCTTCATGCTTAACTTAAACCCGGTTGCCATTTGGCAAACTGGCAAATTTGAAAATTTGAAAATTTGCGTGGTTTATTGAACGGTGAGGCGTGGAATATTCGATACGTCTAAATCTCTGCAATTACTTCGTAGTTTCTTTCGCTCTTTTCTCAGCAGCTTCCCGGGCTTCTTTTTTCTTACTCACATTTAAACGGACCCCGCCAACCAGTTTCAGGAAGTAATACGTTTGCTTGTACCTGAAATCATTGAAAGAAATCGATTTGTTGTCGAAATCACTCACAAACATGATGAAATACTTCGGTTTGTTGATTCCGCCGATGATTTTAATATCCACACGCGGCGCTAGTCCGAGAAAACTCCGGGTGGTTTCATCAAACGTATAGATCTTGGATTGCAATACCAATCCCACACCGCCCATTATTCCGAATTGGAACATACGCCATCTGCGCACATAAGCATATCCGGGAACAACACCCACATCAAAAGCGGCAATGACACTGGAAGATGTTTTGCTTTCGGTAGAATCCTGCAATTCAACCGGTAAAATCGGCTGGGCGGAGGAAATTCCGTGATAGTTCGTGGTGTACTTCAAATAAAACGTCCGCACATCGCGGTGATAGGAAGCGGTTTTTCCCCTGAAAGCCGACATTTTGAAATCATTCTTAAAGAACTGCCAGGCATTGATCGAAACACTGGAGGCGTTGATATCTTCACGTATCAGGTTCGGCTCGTCTTTTCCGATCGTATCATTCCAGCGATCGGCATTCTTTAAAGCATATCCCTGGTACAAATGCCAGTCAACGTCAAAATACATGTTCTTGAAACTGAAGTCGAAACCCAAATCGTAATACTTGGTCTTCCCGAATTTATTCTTCGAACGGACAGAATTCGGAAGCGTGATCCCGAAACGCAATGACATCCATTTGTAGGAAAAACCAAATCCCAGAACGGGGTTGAAGTTATTCCGGAATTTAACGTGTTTGATTCCATGCGGAAAAGGATAGGAAATGGACATCGGGGCGGTGCTCCATCCAAAATCCGAGTACAGAACAAGCCTGTTTTTATATTTCTGATAAGGCAATAAGCTGTCAACTTCCTGGCTTTGAGCGCTCAGGGCAAAGACACTTAAAAACGATATGAGAAATAAGATTTTATTCATTTATTCCTTGTATAGCACATATAAACGCAAATTCTTTGGCCACTTCCAGTCGTTCGGTAGATCTTCCCGAACCTCCGCCATGCCCGGCACTCATGGTACAATCAAACAGGATCGGATCAGTTCCGGTGTTGTGTTTTCTCAGTTTTGCCACCCATTTCAGCGGTTCCCAATACTGAACCTGTGAGTCGTGATAACCTGTTGTTATCAGCATTGCCGGGTAATCCATTTTCCGCACGTGGTCGTAAGGAGAATAACTCAGCATATACCAATAAGCATCTTCTTCATTCGGATTACCCCATTCTTCGTATTCACCTACAGTCAAAGGAATACTCTCATCAAGCATGGTCGACATCACGTCCACAAAAGGAACTTGCGCAATCACTCCTTTAAAAAGATAAGGAGCCATATTCGTTACAGCACCCATCAATAAACCACCGGCACTTCCGCCTTGTGCATAGATGGAATTCGGATCGCAATACCCTTTCAGAGCCATCCATTCGGCGGCATTGATGAAATCCGTGAAGGTATTTCGCTTGTGGTTCAACTTCCCGGTTTGGTACCAGTTTTCACCCAGGAACTTTCCTCCGCGGATGTGAGCAATTGCATACACAAAACCTCTGTCGAGCAAACTCAACCGGGTGGCCGAAAATGCTGCGGGAATCGTTACCCCGTAACTTCCGTAACCGTAAAGCAGGAGCGGAGCTTTCTTCAGATCAATCCCTTTTTTATAGACAACAGAGATCGGGATTTTCTGGCCGTCGTTGGCTGTAGCCCAAATTCTTGCGGAAACATAGTTTTCAGGACTGAAAGTTTTGTCGATCAGGGTTTTCTGGAAGAAAAGTTCGGATTTCTTGCTTTCCACGTCGTATTTGTAGATCGAACCCGGAGTTGTTAAGGAAGTATAGTGGTAGTTCACCACTTTGGATTCGTAGTTTTCGTTGAAGCTGAAATTCAATTCGTAGACTTCTTCCGGCATAGAGATCACAGAGAAACCGGTTGCTCTCAAACTTCCCACGGAAATTTCTGTTCTTCCCATTTTGCGCGACTGAACCGTGAGGAAATTTTTGTAAACTTCTACTTCCTCGATGTAAACGTCGTTTTTGTGTGCAATCAATACTTCACAGCTTTCTATGGAAGCGGGAATGGTTTTGGAAAAAACGAGCTTCCTGTTCGGACTGTTCTGATTGGTCACGATGTAAAAACCATTTTCATGGTGATTGATCTCGTATAAATGATCTTTTTCCCGTTTCAGGAAACAACTTGCTTTTTGAGCAGGATTATCCGAATCAATCATCCAGGTTTCGGAACTGGTGCTGCTTACCACATGGATCAGGATGAATTTTTTATCCAGGGTTTTGGTAATGTAAACGTAAAAACGTTCGTCTTTCTCTTCGAAAACCAATTCGTCTTTCGAACTGCTGGTTCCCAAAACGTGTTTGTAAACCTGGAATTCACGCAGCGTAGTCGGATCTTTCTTCACGTAGAAGATGGTCTTGTTGTCGTTTGCCCACAAAACACTTCCGTCTGTTCCCGGAATTTGTTCCTTCAGGATTTTCCCGCTTTTATTCTCCCGGAACGAAATGGCGTAATTGCGGCGCCCGATTTTATCCTGTGAAAAAGCCACCAATTCATTGTTCGGAGAAATGGAGAAATCTCCCAGGGAATAATAGTCATTTCCTTTCGCCAGTGCGTTTTCATCGAAATAAATGCTTTCCTTTTTCCCTTCGATCAAAATAAGCTGCCTGTAATCTTCATCCTTGATTTGACGCCATTGAAAGGTTTTTCCCTGGATCTCAAACGGAGCGCTTGTTTCTTCGGGGTTGATGCGGTTATCAAATTCGTGCAGAAAGGTATTTACCAGGTTTTGCTTTTGATCAAAGAAAGCTTTCGAATAAGCGTTTTCCTCAGTAATATAATCCAGTACCGGTTTCGAATCGCGCTCATTCATCCAAAAATACGGATCAATACGAACATGATTGTGCTTAACCAATTCTTTGGGAATTTCTTTTGCAACCGGGGGAAGTAACTGAGTTTGTGAATTCACGATAAATGGAGTAAATGAGAACAATGAGAGTAATCGGAAAAAATTCTTCATACTACAAATTTAAGAGAACTCTTTTTAGAATGGTGGGTCGGTTGCGCGAGTTTATTAACTTTGTTTTATGAAAAAAGCATATAAATTTCTTCTGAATAAATTACCAAGGCCGCTTTTAATCCGTTTAAGCTACGTTTTTAAACTCTTCGCACCTTTAATTTATAAGGGAAATAAGGTGGAATGTCCAGTATGTGATCGAAAATTCAGAAAGTTTCTGTCCTACGGGTCGAATGTGTCACATCGCGAAAATGTCCTTTGTCCGTATGACCTGACATTGGAAAGACACCGCCTGATGTGGCTTTATTTAAAGAGAGAGAGCAACTTTTTTACAGCCGATAACTTAAAAGTACTTCACATTGCACCGGAACAATGTTTTCATAAGAAATTCAAAACACAGAAAAACCTGGATTATTTAACCGGCGACCTGGTTTCACCGATTGCGGATATGCATTTTGATTTGCACCAAATTCCTTTGGAAGACAATCGTTTTGACGTAGTTTTTTGCAATCACGTGATGGAACACGTAGACGATGCATTAAAGTGTATGAAAGAATTATACCGCGTAATGGCACCCGGAGCATGGGGAATTATGCAGGTTCCGCAGGACATCACACGTGCTGAAACTTACGAAGACTGGACAATTACTTCTCCGGAAGAACGTGAAAAGCATTTCTGGCAGAAAGACCATGTGCGTTTATTTGGAATGGATTATCCGCAATGGTTGGAGAAAGCAGGTTTTGAAGTGGAGATCGCTTTTGCAAATAATCCCATTTCGGCTGAAGAGATTGAGCGTTTTCGATTGATGAAAGACGAAATACTTTACATCGTCAGAAAAAAATAGCCGGGTTTTCTCTTTTTCATAGTAACTTAGAAGCTAAGGTGTTATGAAATTCAATAAGAACTTCTTTTTTTCAGGGCTTCTGGTAGTATCTCTCGGTTGGAAATGTTCCGGTCCGGCGGAAAAACCGATTGTATCCCGAATACCTTTTCCGGAAGAAAATCCCGTTACGGCTGAGAAAATTGCCTTCGGAAAAAGACTGTTCTTCGATAAACGGTTGTCTAAGAATAACGAAATGTCGTGCTCAACATGCCACCGGCCTGAAAAAGCGTTTACGGATGGTTTGTCTAAAAGTCGTGGCACAAACGGGTCGCTTGCCATGCGGAATGCATCGAGTTTGTTCAATGTGGCTTATTCCAAAAGTTACATGTACGACGGCGAAGTAAAAACACTGGAGCAGCAAGCACTTGTTCCGATCCAGGATCACCTGGAAATGGGCAGTTCGATGAAAGAAGTGATCCGAAAACTTTCAAAAGACCCGCAATACAACCAATTGGCAAAGCAGATTTTCAAGCGGAAACTGGATGCGTATGTCATAACGCGGGCACTGAGTACTTACGAACGAACACTGATCAGCCGGAACAGCCGATTTGACCGGTACAGAAAAGGGGAGAAGCACGCCTTGAATGCGAATGAAACCGCAGGATGGAAATTGTTCTCTGAAAAACTGTATTGCATCCAATGCCATTCCGGCCCGGATTTCACCAATTATAAAGTGCTTTGTAACGGACTTTATACCGATTACGGAACGGACCAGGGAAGATACCGCATCAACGGTTTGGAAGAAGAAAAGGGAGCGTTTAAAGTTCCGGGCCTTCGGAATGTGTCTTTGACAGCTCCTTACATGCATGATGGCAGTATTCCTACGCTTAGAGAAGTCATTGTGCATTATTCCAGAGGAGGAGTTGCTCATCCGAACAAATCCGCCCTTGTCAAACCTTTTCATTTGACTGATTTGGAAATCAATCAGTTGGAATCTTTTTTAAAGACATTAATTGACACATCAGCAGTGAAATAAAGTATAATTCTACTTAATTGATAGAACTAATTGTATTATTCGTCGAAAAACTGTTAAAAATACGGTCGTATTTTTCGGATTCCATAATAAAATGAAAAATATCCCGTTATATTAGTTATACCCAATGTAGAAATTATGCAAACCCAAAATCCAAATATACCATGGCAATTAATGTCTATTTCCACCAGTCACCGGAACTTCTCCAGGAGGAGCAAGTATGGGTGATGCAGGCAAAGGAGGATCCGGCAAGATTCGAACCTTTGTACCGCAAGTATTATGATGCGATACTTCGCTATTTGAAACAACGCATGGAAGACCCGGAGCAAGCCCACGATGTCGCTTCGCAGGTCTTTATCAAGGCGATTAAAAATTTATCGAAGTATGAAGACCGAGGAGTACCTTTCGGTTCCTGGCTTTACAGAATAGCCAAAAGCGAATTGTACCAATCCTATCGAGAAATGCAATCTAACAGAACCGTTTCTATGGAACATGTTCAGATTCCAATTTTCGACACATTATTTTTTGATAATCAAGAATTTGAGCACAATCAATCATTGCTTTTATCGGCAATGCAAAAATTAAAAGAAGAACAATTGAAGTTGATTGAAATGCGCTTTTTTGAACAATTAAGTTTCAAAGAAATCGGCGAATCAATCGGTATCACGGAAAACAATGCGAAAGTGAAAACTTTCCGTGCATTGGAGAAGTTAAGAGAACACTTCTTAGGCAGATACGCAGCTTAAAAGAAACGGCCCCGGCATTCATCGCCGGGGTTTTTTATTGTTTCTTTTTGACTTTCAGATGATACTCCAAAAAAAGCAGTGCTTTTTTTGGATACTTTTTTTAAAAGTATTAACTTATTGTCATGAAAGCCATGAATTCACTGAATGTCAGAATCCGGTATGTGATTCTTTCCGTTTTTGGAATGGTTTCTGCCATTTCCAATGCGCAATTATTAAATTCCCAGCGTAACTGGGCAATGAATAAACACGAACTTTCCCTGGGGTTGGGAGCAACGGGTTTCCTCGGAGACCTGGGAGGTGCGGATCAGATTGTCAGCGATTACAGTTTGAAACACATCGATTTGAACTCCACGCACTTCGGAGGTTCTTTCTCTTACAGGTACCGTTTCCATCCTTTCTTTGCAACGTCTACCATGGTGAATGCAGGAATGCTGAGAGGAAGTGATGCATATACGGAAGAAGCGGCAAGAAATATGCGGAACCTGAGTTTTCGTTCGTTTTTCGTGATGCTCAGCCAGCGGATTGAGTTCATTATATTATCGAGTGAAAGACTTGGATACAGAAAAAGATCCGGAAGATTTGCGGATCGCAACGGCCAATTGTATCTGATAGGAGGAATAGGGGCCATGTATTTCAATCCGAAAGCGCCTTACCAGGGAGGCTGGACCTCTTTACACGATAAACATACGGAAGGGCAGGGACTTTCAGGCGGCCCGGCGGAATACAAACGCATTACGGCTTCCATTCCAATGGGAATCGGGTTCAGAGTGGGAATCAGCCGCTTGTGGAGAATAGGTATGGAAGCTACATACGTAAAGACTTTTTCCGATTACATTGATGATGTAAGTGGTTCATACTACGATCCGGCAATGATCGGGGCAGTGTACGGGCCGAACGCCGCTTATTTGTCCAATCCGTCCCAAACCCCGGAGGCTTATAATCCTGGAAGTCAACGCGGAGGAAAGCAAAAAGACGCATTCTTTTATGTGAACGTGGTGCTGACACGGAATATTACTTATAAATCCAGAATAACCAAGTTTTAAACAACTGATCAAACGGTTTACATCCTAAAAGTCTAGTTCGAAAGCGGGCATGTTAACGAATTATTAATTAGACAGATATATGGCTGTGAAGTGATCGATTTTTACTCGTTTTCGTATTTTTTGACTTGTATTTTTTTTTGGATTTGTGAAAATTCATTCAACAAAACCCATTGCTTATTCATCAACACTCTCATTTTAAAAAAAAGCAACAGAATTTTTAGGTGGCTGTTATTTAAAAACCTTAATTTAGCATCGTGGATTCTACTACAACATAAATTTTTAGAATGAGATACATAACTCTAACTATTTTATCTATAGTTTCAACAATTTCTCTTGCGCAGAATTCCAATTTCAATACACAACGAAATTGGGCCATGAACAAGAAAGAAATTTCTATCGGTCTTGGCGCAACCAGTTTCTTAGGAGACCTGGGAGGCGCGAATCAAATTGGTACGGATTACAGTTTGAAAGATATCGATTTTAATTCAACGCACGTCGGAGGTTCCTTATCATTCAGATATCGCTTTCATCCTTATTACGCAACGTCAACCATGGTTAACCTGGGGATGCTGCGCGGTAATGATGCATTGACCGCTGAACCGGTTCGAAACATGAGAAATCTGTCTTTCCGTTCGTTCTTCGTGATGCTGAGCCAGCGATTTGAGATCATTGTCCTGGCAAATGAAAAAATCGGTCGCCGTTACAACATTCCGGGATTAAAAGGTTTTACGGATCACAATGAGCAATTGTATTTTATCGCCGGTATCGGAGCGATGTACTACAACCCGAAATCTTTGTACCAGGGAAGCTGGGTAACTTTACACGATAAACATACAGAAGGTCAGGGACTTCCTGGCGGACCGGAAGAATACAAACGAATTACAGCAACGGTTCCATTGGGAATCGGATTCAGAATGGGAATCAACCGTATGTGGAGAATTGGTTTGGAAGCATGTTATGTAAAAACATTCTCGGATTATATTGATGATGTTCATGGTGTATACTACGATCCGGCTATTATCGGAGCAAGTTACGGACCACAGGCAGCTTACTTGTCAAATCCTTCCAACAACCCTTCGGCATTTGAACCGGGCAGTCAGAGAGGTGACAAGCAAAAAGATGCATTCCTTTATGTAAATATCATGGTCACACGAAATATTACGTACAAGTCTTCATCCAGAAGCGGACCGATGAAATTTGGAAAACGTCATTACAGAGCGAAGTTCTAAATCGATTTTTAAAATTCTTTTAACAAAACGGGTTTGTCTATTGATAAGCTCGTTTTGTGTTTTTACCTTTGGTACAAATTGAAAAAATGTACCCTATACTTAGATGGTTTCTCTTTAAGTTTGACCCCGAAAAAGTTCATTATTTTACCTTCAGACTACTTGGCTTCTGGCTCAAAGTACCTTTCGTAAAACCCATCTGGAAATCTATTTATTGCATTAAAAATCCATTGCTCGAAACAACGGTTGCCGGAATTACCTTCCCGAATCCGGTTGGATTGGCGGCAGGATTTGACAAGAATGCGCTGAGAATAAATGAATTGGCAGCCTGTGGTTTTGGATTTGTGGAAATCGGAACGGTAACTCCTGTTGGTCAGGAAGGAAATCCGAAGCCCCGCTTGTTCCGCTTATTGGAAGATGAGGCGATTATTAACCGCATGGGATTCAACAATGACGGTGCCGAAGTGATCGTTGAACGCTTGAAGAAATTAAACCCGGAATGCATTATCGGTGGAAACATCGGGAAGAACAAAGTAACGCCGAATGAAGAGGCCACTTCCGACTATTTGAAGTGTTATCACGCCCTGGAACAGTACGTGGATTATTTTGTAGTCAACGTTTCTTCGCCCAATACACCAAACCTGCGGGAGTTGCAGGATAAAGAGCCTTTGACCCGGTTACTTCAGACTTTAATGGACGAGCGCGCCAATATTAAATCTTCAAAACCAATCTTTTTAAAGATCGCTCCGGACCTGACTGATTCCCAATTAGATGACATTGTTAACATTGTTAGCGAAACAAAAATTGCGGGAGTTATTGCTACAAACACAACCATTGAACGAGGAAATTTAGTAACTTCAAGCAGCATAATCGAATCTACTGGTGCAGGAGGAGTTTCCGGAAGGCCTTTAACAAAACGTGCAACTGAAGTAATCAGTTACTTGTTTCAAAAGTCCAATGGAGCATTCCCGATCATTGGTGTCGGGGGAATTTATTCTGCAGAAGACGCTATTGAGAAACTAACTGCCGGTGCCAGTTTGGTTCAGATTTATTCCGGATTTATTTACAAAGGACCTGCTTTGGTAAAGCGAATAAATAAAGCGGTTCTAAAAGAAAGAAAGAAAATTGCACATGGATAATCGCGTCTTCATTACTGAGTGTCCGAGAGATGCTATGCAGGGAATCAAAGATTGGATTGATACTGCAGATAAGATTAATTATTTGAACCATTTGTTGAAATGTGGTTTTGACACCCTGGATTTCGGAAGTTTCGTTTCTCCCAGGGCAATCCCTCAAATGCAGGACACGCCAAAGGTATTGGAAGGACTGGACGAGAGCGAAACCAAATTACTGGCCGTTATTCCGAATGAAAGAGGAGCCGAAGATGCCGCCAGATTTGAGCGGATCCATTTTTTAGCCTATCCTTTCAGTATTTCGGAAACATTCCAGCTGAGAAATACGAATGCTACGATCGAAGAATCTTTGAGAAGGGTAGAAGCAATCGCTAATATCTGTCACAAAGAAGACAAAGAACTGATGCTCTACCTTTCAATGGGTTTTGGAAATCCATATGGAGATGCATGGTCTCCGGATTTGATCGTCACATGGGCGGAACGATTGACGCAATTGTTTGAAGTTTCCCGTCTTTCTTTGGCAGACACCATCGGGGTGGCGACTCCTGAACTGGTAAAACAGGTATTTTCAACGGTTTCAACAGAGTATTCAAACATTCAAATCTCAGCGCATTTGCATACGTTGAAGGAAAATGCGGTTCAGTTAACACAAGCAGCTTATGAAGCCGGTTGCCGGTATTTTGAAGGAGCAGTGAGAGGTTACGGTGGTTGCCCGATGGCAAAAGATGAACTGACCGGAAACATGCCTACGGAAAGCATGCTTGACTGGTTCAAAGAGCAGGGAATTGATACCGGAATAGATCCCGTCAAGTTTTCGGAAGCATTTGTAACTTCTGCTAAAATCTTTCATTAATAAGTTAAAACTCCCCATGAGATTCAAATTGGTATACCTCCTTCCTGTTCTCTTTCTTGCATTTTCATGTGATGATGCAGCAGACGACGAAATTACAATCGAAAAAAGACACACAACCCCTAAGGAAAATACCGATAATACAATCAGCACGGATTTTAACGCCAATGCGTTTTCTTCGAAAGTAGAAGCAGATTTGCTGAAAGAGTTGCATTTGTGTGACCCGAAAGCCACCTCTGATGATGATCCGGAACACCCGACCTGCAGCCCGAAATACTTCCGGTTCTTTAAATTGAATAACGAAACTCCGCTGAAAGACGGTTTCAAATTGCTCATCAAGGCCGGAGTAAACGGTTTCCCGTTGAGAAGATTATTGATTTTCGAGCGTGAAGATGATGTGTTGGTGAAACTGAACGGATTTAACGGAAACCTGATTGAAGAACGCAAATCGGCTTCAGGATACAACGATCTGGTGATCCGTTTCCCGGATAATATCAACGGGAATATTACCTACTACAATTGCTTGTTCAGGTGGAAAGACGGTAAATACAATTATGTGAACTGTGAAGTGATCGATGAAGACGTTCCAAGAAGAGTAAAGGCTGAATTTATCGACTCGATGGGAGTGGAGATCAAGAAAATCCTGGACCGGAACGATATGATCTTTTAATTTAAAATTGAAAATGTACAATTGAAAGAGGGCGTCTGTTGAGACAGATCGATAAAAACAACTTTAAGGGTAAGAACAACTTCTCGATTGTCATTTTAAATTCAACTGATGAAACTAAAGCTTGTATTTCTGCTTCTGATCCTGAGCGCTTGTGGCGATACACACATCGAACCCATTGATCATTACATTCTGGTACATGATAATTCCTCGAAAGTCTGGCTGGTGGATAAGCAATTGGATGGCGATAAGGATTATACACCGCTTCAGATCGAATACAAGGAAATCATTGTTTTTCATGAATCCAGGAATGCATATTTCCATACGTTGAAAACCCTGGGAACAAAACCCGGAATTAAAAGATCTTACTGGCTTGATGAAGCGAAGAAGGAATTCGGGTTTGTCGGAACCAGGAAAAACCTGGTATTTGAAATCGTAAGCATGTCTCGCAGAAGGATTGTTCTTAAACCTAAAAATAATTCCTACAAATACACCATCGTGTTGATTCCATTTCCTGAATATTAGATTTGGGCGTTTGAGATGTCAATTTGAGTGAATAGTTACAGCTTGCGCATCAAGACATTCTTTCTATATTTGCCTGTAACTCAACCTTATGAAAAAAAGAGTATATTTTCAATTTTTATTCCTTGGTTTATTCCTGGTTTCCTGTGGTTCCAATGAACCTTGTAAAGATTGCGAACCTGAAAATAAACAAGATACTATTGTTAAAACCGACAATTTGGAAACGGCCCTGAAGGATACGATTACAGAGAAAAAATCAGTTGCGGTAGAAAACAAGGAGAATCACGAAAAAATCGTAAAGAAATACGGTGAACAGTGGGATTTCTGTACCTGTGTTGTTGCCAATGATTCAATCAATGATGCGTTTGAGAAGGGAAAAATGACCCCGCAACAGGAAGAAAAATTGATGGCCAGATGGGAATACGTGGATAATAAGTGCAAAGAATTACTCACAACTCCGAATACCACACCGGAAGAACGTGCAAAACACGACAGGAAGGTGATGAAATGCCTGAAGCAAAATGGGTTGAAGAAATAAGAAAAGGTATCGCTTTTGATTCTGGATCTGCGGTAGCAGATTATAATGAGAATTTTGAAGGCACGCGATTAATCGCGTGCCTTCTGTTTTTGGAGAATTTTTTTTAGATCTCTTATTGCAATTAAATTGCATTTAGTTTATTTTTGCTCCATGAGTAAATCAGCGGTACGGATTCTTTCTTCCATTTTGCTGATCGGTTTCCTGGGATTCCTGGTGCCGATAAACAACTGGCATGCTTTTGCTCATGACCACACGATTAAACAAACAAGCGATCATTCACACAAGCTGACCTTTAAGCAAGGCATTGAAAAATGTGGATTGTGTGATTTGCAGCTTCCGCTTCTTTTCCACGAAACAGGTAGTGTTGAAATCCGTTTGACGCTTTCCTTTGATTTCTTATTCAGTGATTATACACGTTGTGAATTACCGGTAAAAGACACCCATTTATCACTTCGCGGCCCGCCTGTGAATGAGTTAAGCTAAGAAAGAATCAGCTGTGATGCTGAAGCTTGTGGTTCCTTAACATCATTCAATTTGCATGAAAATATATTTATTGGGAGTATTTATTTACTGCTCCTTTTTGGCATATTCACAAAATTGTGCGTATACCTATTCGATAGCCGGTCAGGTGCGTGATATGCATACCGACCAGGTTATTCCGGATGCGCGGGTTTCTATCGCTACGCAAACCGTTCAGACGGATTCACTGGGTTTTTTCCGCTTTGACAACTTATGTCCTGGAAAACTGACCCTGCGCTGTGTTCCTCATTTTGGCTGTGAACCGGCAGATTCGGTTATATTCATTCCTTACAATGATTTCATCACATTTAAGGTGGAAACCCACCAGATGGAACTGGATGAATTATTGATCGAAGCTTACCGTTTTCCGAGAGAATCCCAGGAAAAAATGACCTTGAAAACCAATGATATTTCCCAAATTAAAGGAAATACCCTGGGGGAGCAACTGATCCGTTTTCCGGGAGTAACGAGCCTGAGTACCGGATCTTCGATTGTGAAGCCGGTTATCAACGGAATGCACAGTAACCGCCTGGTGGTTGTCAATAACGGAATTCGCCAGGAAGGGCAGCAGTGGGGAAGTGAACATGCTCCTGAAATCGATCCGAATCTTGCGGGAAACTTAACCGTAATCCAGGGAGCATCCGGTTTGCAGTACGGGACAGATGCAATAGGAGGAGTAATCCTTGTTTCACCGGATGAGCTGCGCTATCACAAAAATACTGCGGGCTGGGTAAAGCTGAATGGAAACAGCAATGGCCGGGGAGGCGGAATCTCCGGGTTGGTAGCCGGTTCGTTTACAAAATCCGGGAAATGGGCGTATCGTGTTCATGGAACAGGAAGGATTTCGGGCACTCAGAAAGCGCCTGATTACTGGATCAAAAACACGGCTTCCAATGAATACAGTTACAGTGCAGCGATCGGTTACCAGGGAGCAAAGTTTGAAATGGACGCATTTTATACGAAGTATTCCACCAACCTGGGAATTTTCACCGGATCTCATATCGGGAATTTGTCCGATCTAAAAGCGGCTTTCGAAGCTTCGGTTCCGAAAGATTCCGGGTATTTTACCTATCAGCTGGAAAACCCGAAGCAATTGGTGCAGCACGATTTGAGTAAAGTCCATCTGGCTTACAATTGGAACAAGAACATCCGGACAAGTCTCGTTTACGGATATCAATTCAATTTAAGACAGGAATACGATTTACACAAAGCTTACAATGACAGCATTGCCGCTTTGAATTTACCGGCGTTTGAATTGAATCTCTGGACAAATTCCCTGGACCTGAAAACAGAGATCAAACATTCTGCCCGGTTTAAAAGTGTTTTTGGCCTTTCGGGCCTGGAGCAAAGCAATGCGTATTCCGGCAGGTTTTTCATCCCGAACTTTAAGAAATTGCAGTTCGGAGGGTATTATTTGGGAACTTACGAAAATGAGTTCTGGCTCATTGACTTCGGCGCACGTTACGATTATTCGAAATTGCAGGTGTTTGTCTACGACGAAGATGTACTCACAAAACCGGTTAAAACTTTTCAAAACCCGAGTGCTTCTGCAGGAGTTTCACGGCTTTTGGGACATCACTGGATTGTGCGTTTAAACCTGGGAACAGCCTGGCGCCCACCTTCCATCAATGAATTGTACAGCAACGGATTGCATCACGGTGCTGCATCTATTGAAATTGGTGACGCGCAGCTGAAAAAGGAAACCGTCTACAATTCCCAGCTGGGAGTACAGTACAAATCACACATTGCAAAAGTCGATTTATCGGTATTTTACAACTATTTCGACGGCTACATCAATCTTCAACCGTCACTTCCGCCCATGCTGACAATTATCGGTGCCTTCCCGGTGTTTCATTACGTACAGTCGAATGTGCAGATTACCGGTTTAAACGGAAGGCTGGAAATTCCGATCGGGAAATACATTTCGTACCAGTTCCAGGGAAATTTATTACTGGGAACGGATTTGAGAACCGATCAGTATTTGTATGGGATGCCTTCAAACCGGATCACGCAGCGTTTGCGTTTTTCTACCGTAAGACCAGGAACAAGCATGAACTATTTTTTCGAAGTGGAATTACTGGATGTATTCAGGCAAAAACGGTACGTGGCAAATTCGGATTATGTGGCGCCGCCGAAAGGATATGATTTGCTGAGTGCACAAGCAGGGATTATCAAAAAGATGAATAACGGTGAGAGTTTCCAGGTTGTTTTGGGATGCTCGAACCTGACTAATTTAAGTTACCGGGATTACATGAACCGTTTCAGGTATTTCACGGATGAATTGGGAAGAAACTGGACCATTAAAGTATTGGTTCCATTTGCAATGAACAAAAAAACAAACAAGCAATCAGCCAAGGCTGAATAGTAAGAATCTAAAAAAAATGAATGATGAAAAATATCGTATTGATTTTAAGTGTATTTGCTTTAGTGGCAACAGCTTGTAAAAAAGAGAAGAAAAAAGAAGTGGAAAATCCCACGAATCCGAATGAACAGGAGTTGATCACGACTTTTAAGATTGTGTTTACGGATACAAATGGCGTGTTGCCAACCGTGGAAGCACAATTTGTAGACATCGACGGTCCGGGAGGAAATAACCCGACAGTTTTTGATACGATCCGTTTGGTGGCCAATGCAACGTATAATGCAACCATTACTTTGTTGAATGAAGCTGCTATTCCGGTTCAGAATATTACGGAAGAAGTAGAAGAGGAAGGTGTGGACCATTTGTTTTGCTTCGACCTGACAAGCGGGTTGAATGCGGTGATCACGAGAACGGATCTCGACGCAAACAATCACCCGATCGGGATCACCAGTCAATGGGCGCTGGGAAATGCTTCTACAGGAACTTCGACCATTCGATTGAGACATCAGCCGGGAGTGAAGAACGGGTTATGCGATCCGGGAGAAACGGATATTGAATTGAATTTTCATACGATCATTCAATAATAAAACACTGGGATGTTACAAAAACAGTAGGGACGTGATGCTTCGCGTCCCTACTGTTATTTATATGTCAATACAATGATTGATTAATAATAAATCAAACGCTGAACTTTTGTAATGTGTTTCGCCAGGCGGATAACTTGTTTGGTATATCCGAACTCGTTATCGTACCACGTATAAAGAACTACGTTCTTTCCGTCAGGAGATACAATTGTTGCGTGAGAATCGTATACGGAACAACACGTATTCCCGATGATATCGCTGGATACCAATTCCGGATCGTAAGAGTAGAAGATCTGGTTTACCAAATCACCTTCCAAAGAAGCTTTTCTGACTACGTTGTTAACGTCCTCGATAGTTGTTCCGTTTTTCAATTCCAAAGAAAGGATAGCCAATGATCCGTTTGGAGTTGGTACACGAACTGCGTTTGCAGTCAATTTATCTTTCAAATCAGGAATTACTTTCGTTACAGCAGCACCTGCACCTGTTGACGTGATTACCATGTTGATAGCAGCAGAACGTCCGCGGCGGGAAGATTTGTGCATGTTATCCAGCAAGTTCTGGTCATTCGTGTATGCGTGAACTGTTTCGATGTGTCCTTTTACGATTCCGAAAGCGTCGTTTACAACTTTAAGAACAGGGGAGATCGCGTTGGTTGTACAAGAAGCAGCAGAATAAATCGTTTCGTTCTCTACGTCCAATGTTCCCTGGTTGATTCCGTAAACTACGTTTGGAATTTCTTTCCCCGGAGCAGTCAAAAGCACTTTGGAAACTCCTTTGGCAGCCATGTGTTTGGATAAAGCTTCGCGGTTTGTGTAAACACCTGTGTTATCGATAACCAATGCGTTATTGATCCCATATTTGGTGTAATCCACTTCTTCCGGGTTGGAAGCGTCGATCATGTGAACGATTTGTCCGTTGATGATCAATGTTTTGTTATCCAAATCTTCTACAACACTTCCTTTGAAAGCACCGTGAACAGAATCAGAACGCAACAAAGCAGCACGTTTTACGATGTCTTTGTCACTTGCACCGCGTGTAACGATCGCACGCAAACGCAATTGCTGACCTTTACCAGCTTGTTTGATCAACTCACGAGCGGCCAAACGCCCGATACGCCCGAAACCATACAAAACTACGTCTCTTGGTTCCAAAGAACCGGAAGCACTGGAGAAATTCCCCAATTTAGCAGCAACGAAAGAAGCTTTTGAATCATAAGCACTTCCTTCGGCAATCCACTCGCTGGATAATTTACCGATGTCGATTTTAGCCGGAGCCAAATCCATCTTCAACAACTCTTCTGCCAAAGCAGCTGTTGTCTCAATGTCGATAGGTTTCTTTACAACGTTCTTTGCATATTCGTGCAAGTTCAGGATCTCGGAAATCGTAGTGTCTGTAAGGTGATTACGGAACAAAACCAATTCGATTCCTTTGTCATAAAGCAATTCACCAACGTGACTTGACAATTTAACAGCAGCGCGTTCTTTTTGAACGTGCATGTTTAACTCTTTTTCATAGCCTAATGCAGCTTCCATTCTTAACGGGTATATTTATTTGTAATTGTTTTCAATGCAATAGCATGTGTATAAAGCAAAAAAGGCCGCCCGCGTTAGCAGACAGCCTTTTTTCTTATCCTAAATATGCTTTCAATAACTTATTTCGAGAAGTATGTCGAAGACGTCTGATCGCCTTCTCCTTAATTTGTCGGACACGCTCACGTGTCAGGTTAAACTTGGCACCGATCTCTTCCAGCGTCAAACCGTGGTTCATCCCGATTCCGAAGAACAAACGGATAATTTCACGTTCTTTATCTGTCAAAGTGCTCAATGAACGCTCGATCTCTCTTTGAAGCGATTCAGCCATCAATGCATGGTCAGCTTTCGGTGAATCCGTGTTTGCCATAACATCCATCAATGTACCACCATCTTCGGAAGAAGAAAGAGGAGCATCCATAGATACGTGACGACCGGAAACATTTAAGCTTTCCTTGATTTTATCTTCCGGAACTTCCAAAGCCTCTGCTAATTCTTCCGCTGAAGGAGGTCTTTCGAATTCTTGTTCCAGTCTTGAAAATGCTTTGTTGATCTTGTTTAAGGAACCAACTTGATTTAAAGGTAGGCGAACAATACGTGCTTGCTCTGCCAATGCTTGTAAGATAGATTGACGAATCCACCAAACAGCGTACGAGATGAACTTAAATCCACGCGTTTCGTCAAACTTCTGTGCAGCTTTGATCAAACCTAAATTCCCTTCGTTGATAAGATCGGGTAATGTCAATCCTTGATTTTGATACTGTTTTGCTACAGACACGACGAAACGTAAGTTTGCACGGGTTAATTTCTCTAGTGCTCGTTGATCGCCTTGTTTGATTTTTCGCGCCAATTCTACTTCTTCCTCGGCGGTGATTAGCTCTTCTTTACCAATGTCCTGAAGATACTTGTCTAATGACTGGCTCTCACGATTGGTAATCGATTTTGTAATCTTAAGTTGTCTCATGTAATGAACTTCGTTTAATAACGATTAATGAAAATCAGGCTGCAAAGTTACGACGAAATGGAAGTGATTTCCAAATAAAAAAGGCAGATTTTCAAGAGATTTTCATCGCTCAAAAACCATGCCTTAACAATTTATTCATACAGTGTCCGTAAATACGGGATTTCCGGAACGGAAGTTCAAAGAATTCAAATAGTTAAAAATTTCAAAATGAAAATTCCCTTAAACTTTTTGAACCATTTGATCTTTTGAACGGCTTCGGATTATAAACCGAAGCCTACGTATTCTTTTTTGCCGCTTTCCGAAACAATTTCCAAAAGAACTCCGCCTTTGCTGGTGTTCAAGAGCCTCGTTAACTGCTCCACGGATTCAATCTGTGTTTGATTGATCTTGGTAATGATGTCACCTTCAGTCAATCCGCTTGATTTTAATTTACCCGGTTCCAACGCTTTTACCTTTACGCCGTAGCTGATATTCAGTTCTTTTTTCTCTTTGGAGGTCAATTCAGAAAAAGTTCCGCCCAAAGCAGTCGTTTTGCTCATTTCTTCCTTTGATTTCAAAGCCGTTTCTCCGTCAACAGATCGCAACAGGATTTCCTTGATAACTTCCGTTCCGTCTTCTGTTCTCAACGTCAGGTTTACCTTGTCACCAGGTCTGCGTTTCCCGATCTCTTCCTGCAAAGAAGCTACGGAGTTTACATCTCTGGAACCTACTTTGAGAATCACCCAGTTTTTCTTCACACCGGCTTTATCTGCTCCACCTTCTTCCGTAACTCCGGAAATGAAAACTCCGCGGGTAGATGGCAGTTTGTTTTTTTCTTTGATTTCCTGGTTGATATCAGCGATCTGAACTCCCAGGTAAGCGCGTTGTACGATCCCGAAATCTATGATGTCACGCATTACTTTATTCACCAGGTTTACCGGAACTGCGAAGCTGTATCCTGTGTACGAACCTGTCTGGGAAGCGATAGCCGTGTTGATCCCGATCAGTTCACCTTTTGTGTTTACCAATGCTCCACCGGAGTTTCCTGGGTTTACAGCAGCATCAGTCTGGATAAATGATTCGATCGGAACGTTGGAGTTGCTTGTTCTGTCAGACAATAAATTGATATTTCTTGCTTTTGCACTGACAATACCTGCTGTAACTGTGGAAGTCAGGTTGAACGGGTTTCCAACTGCCAATACCCATTCTCCGACACGTAAATCGTCGCTGTTCCCGATAGCGATCGGTTTCAATCCCGGTGCATCGATTTTCAAAACGGCGATATCGGTCGATGGATCGGTCCCGATAACAGTTGCCGTATATTTCGAGTTATCGTTCAAAATGACTTCGATTTCAGAAGCATCCTGGATCACGTGGTTGTTTGTGACGATATATCCTTCACTGGAAACAATCACTCCAGAACCTGAACCGCTTCCGTATTGCTTGTACTCACGTCCCCCGGTTCCAGGGCCATAAAAGAATTCATAAAAAGGATCGCGCTGAACTTGTGTGCGCACGACTTTGGTAGTTACGTGTACGACCGAGTTGATCGTGTTTTCGGAAGCATCTACGAAAGATGCGCCTTCTACTGGAGGCATTCCGGTATAAGATACTGTTCTTGCTAAACGATTACCATCAATTACCTGTTCTGAAAGAGGGGTATCGTAGCTGTGAGATAACAGGAAACCGAAAGCAAATGGAACCATTCCACCAACAATTCCCAGTCCTAGGTATTTCAATGAGTTGTTCATGACATTAAATTAGTTTATGCTAAATTTCTACGCAATTATAACAGTAATAGCAGGATGATTGTTACTTTTGTGCTGTTAAAGATTGTTAAGCCAAAATGGCTTGTAACTCAATCATAGCAAAGGATCTATGGATTTACGTTTTGTAAAATATCAGGGAACGGGGAACGATTTTGTTATGATCGATAATCGTTCGGGTGAGTGGAGTGATTTATCTGTTTCTGCGGTCCGGAAATTGTGTGATCGCCGGTTTGGAATCGGTGCTGACGGACTGATCAAAATCAATTCAATAGAAGGATACGATTTCGAAGTAGATTACTACAATTCGGACGGTTCCAAAAGCTTTTGCGGGAACGGTGCACGCTGCTCGGTGGCTTTTGCCCACGAACTTGGAATTACAGCCGATTCGGTTTCTTTCATGGCTATTGACGGTGCCCATGAAGCCGTAAAGAAAGACGGGTTGGTTCATTTGAAAATGAATGACGTCTTATCAATCGACGATACTCAAAAAGAATTTGTACTGAATACCGGTTCGCCTCATTTTATCCATTTCACGGAAAATGTGGCCGATTTTGATATTGTTTCTTACGGAAAGCAGATCCGATACTCAGATGCTTACAAGCTGGAAGGAATCAACGTGAATGCGATTCACCAGCTGGACGACCATACGTTTGAAATTCGCACGTATGAGCGCGGAGTAGAAGATGAAACGCTGAGTTGCGGAACCGGGGTAACGGCTGCTGCTCTTGCTTTGGGAAGAAAGAACCAATTATCGGGAGATTTTGAATACCAGGTAAAATCCCAGGGTGGCGATCTTTCGGTAAAATTTACCGTTTCAGGAACCGGATTTACAAATGTCTGGCTGATCGGTCCCGCAGAATCCGTATTTAAAGGAGAGGTGGATGTCTGAATTTACTTTTAAAAACATCCGCCGGGAATTCCCGGAACACATCCTGCAAAAATCATTTATCTGGATCTGGAATGCAGATAAAGTTCCGCCACACATCGGGATTTCAACCGGGAAAGACTATTACAGTTTAACTTACCGGAAATCGGAGCAGTTATTAACGGCTTCCATGCTGAAAAAGGCAAAACGGTCTGCTATTCCTTTGATTCTAGTTGAGATTCCTCAGGAATTGATCCGCCTGGAAATCGCTGCTATTTTCTCCAAATACGAACGCGCTTCCGGGGGAATTACGTGCATGTACCCGATCCGCGAAACAATGCAACTGGAACACGTCAGTCAATTGGCTGATTTATTGGTTTACCTGGAATCGAAAGCGTTGATCCAGGGTGTAAACGGGGTGAATTTACCGGAAGGTTACACGGGAATACCGGATTATTCGATGGAAGATATTTTGAAACGTATTGAAACATTGAATCAACAGTAGGCACGCGATTAATCACGTGCCTACTGTTTTGGATAAATTGTGTTTAGAATTTGTTGAAAGAATTCAAAACCCTCATTTCTATTCAAGCAGTTTTTCATTTACATTTGAGCGCTTTTACGAAGCCATAAAACGATTGTCATGAGTTTAACCGGTAAGTCCATTTTCCTGCGTGCTGTTGAAAAAGAGGATGCAACGAAGTTGATGCTTTGGGAAAATAATCCCAAACACTGGAAGATTACCGGAACAGAAGTACCTTTTTCTTTTTCATCGATTCTTGAATACATTGACCAGGCGCAGCATATCCGCACGCATGGACAGTTGAGGCTGATGATTTGCCTGAATGGTACGAAGGAACCGGTTGGTGCCATTGATCTTTACCAGGTCGATTTCAAACACCTTCGAGCGGCAGTAGGTATTTTGATTGCCGATGAAGACAACAAGAACCATGGTTATGCTTTTGAAGCACTGACGATCCTGGAAAAATACGCGGCACAAATTTTAGCTTTACACAACCTGCATTGTTCCATTCACAGTGACAACCTGGCGAGTGTTGGCTTGTTTGAAAAAGCAGGTTTCGTAAGAGTAGGAATACGCAAAGAATGGTACCTGGAGAAAGGTATTTGGTTGGATGAAATTTTATATCAGAAATGTCTGGAAAGAAAAGAAACAAGAAACTTGTAATTGCATCACTTGCAGTAATATTTATTGCAGTAGCAGTGGTGTTCGGTTGGACACCTTTAATGATTTACATGAAAAAAACTTCCAATAATAAGGAAGCGCGTGTGGTGATTGACAACCGCCGTTCTCTGGAAGAAATTGCCGGAGATTTGAAGCAGGCGGGAGTGATCAACGATGAAGATGCGTTTCTGTCCATGGCGAACTACAAGAAACTGACTGTTGAGAGCATTGAACCGGGAATGTACGCTTTCCCTGCCGGGACTTCCTACCGCGATTTACTGAATTCCCTGAAGAGCGGAAGTTTTGAGGTGGAAGTCGTTGTAACGTTCAATAACTGCAAGACCATTCACGATTTGTGTGCGAAAGTTTCAGAATCCATTATGGTGGACAGCACGGAACTGGAAGATTACATCACCTCCCAGGAGACTTTAAACAAATACGGATTTACCCTGGAGCAGGTTCCGGCTCTGTTTATGCCGAATTCCTACAGAATGTATTACGACACGAACAAAGAAGCTTTCCTGGAGCGCATGGCAAAAGAATTTAAGAATTTCTGGACACCGGCTCGCATGGCTAAATTAAAGGAAGTGGGGCTGAAATCGCCTTCCCAGGCCGTTACATTGGCTTCCATCGTATACGGAGAGCAATCCAAAAATGCATCCGAATGGCCGATTATTGCCCGTTTGTACCTGAATCGCCTGAACACGGGAATGAAACTTCAGTCAGATCCAACGTTTAAATTTTGCTGGGGAGACCAATTGGAAGGTGTGCAGCGTTTGACTTACGAACACCGAAACAAAGATTGTCCTTACAATACGTATTTGTATGCAGGATTGCCTCCCGGACCAATTTCCATGCCGCCGACGGGAGTAGTGGAAGCCGTTTTGAACCCGGATAACAACGATTATTTATACATGTGTGCTCAACCGAATTACGACGGATTGCACAATTTTGCGAAAGACTATGCAGATCACGCAAAATATGCTGCAGAATTCCAAAAATGGTTAGCATCCGAAATTGCCAATCAATAAACTATGGAACGCAGATCATTTGTCAAACTTGGAGCAGTCGGTTTAGCGGCCTCAGTAGTTTCTCCCGTTTTTTCAAGAGAAGAAAGTTCTCCGGAGATCACCACATCAGAATATACCGGTGGTGCGAAAATGATTTCGACCTGGAGTCATGGCCAACCGGCTAACCAGGCTGGATGGAAGAAACTGGAAGCAGGCGGAAGTTCATTGGATGCCGTAGAAGAAGGCGCCAGGCAAACGGAAAGCGATATCAAGAACCGGAGTGTAGGGATCGGTGGAATGCCGGACCGTGAAGGCCACGTAACTTTGGATGCCTGCATCATGGATTGGGAATCGAATTGTGGTTCTGTGGGCTGCCTGGAAGGAATTGCGCATCCGATCTCTGTTGCAAAACACATCATGCAACATACGCCGCACGTGATGCTGGTAGGAGCAGGGGCAAAGAAATACGCTTTGCAACACGGGTTCGACACCATTAAAACACCACTTCCTGAAGTGAAAAAGGAATGGGAGAAATGGAAGAAAGAACAAGCGGCGATCGCGAAGAAACCGGAAATCAATCATGAAAACCACGATACGATCGGTTTATTGGCAATTGATGCGAAAGGAAGAATCAGCGGAGCATGTACCACTTCCGGCTGGGCTTATAAACTTCCCGGACGTTTGGGAGATTCCCCGATTATCGGATCGGGCTTGTTTGTGGACCAGGAAGTAGGAGGAGCAGTTGCAACCGGTTTGGGAGAATCCATTATCCGTATTGCAGGAGCACATACCGTAGTGGAATTGATGCGCCAGGGAAAAAGCCCGGAACAGGCGTGTAAAGAAACGGTTCAGCGTTTGATCCGTAAACACAAGGATATGACCGGTTTACAATGTGCGTTTATTGCGATCAATACCAAAGGAGAAGTCGGTGGTTTTTCGGTTTACAATGGATTCAATTATGCTTTGAAAACAAACGACCGCGATGAATTAATTGATACACCTTTCGATAGAAAATGGTAAGAACCGCTCTTCTGGCAGCCTTGTTTTTTTGTACGGGTCATATAACCGGGCAACAACATTTATCCTGGAAAGTACAACATCCGGTATCGAAAGCCTGGATTCCATTCGGTGAAAAAGGATCGGTGCAGGAAGCATTGATTGCCGTGAAGCAACTTCCGGACCCTTTTGTGGGAATGAACGAAGATAAATTCACCTGGATTGAAAATTACCAATGGACGCTTGAATCGGAGTTTTCTTTGTCGGAATCAGATCTGAAGCAATTCGTAGAATTGGACTTTCCTGCGGTGGATACGTATGCCTCTATTTTTTTGAATGGAAAATTGGTGGCTGAGACGAATAATGCATTTGTTCACTACCGATTTGAGGTACAGGATCAAGTGATTGCCGGAAAAAACAAACTGAAAGTCGTTTTTACACCGCCGATCATGTACCAAAAGCCACGCATGGCAAAAGTCGGAGTAACACTTCCGGCTCCGAATGACGTAGGCAAAACCAAAGTGGCCCCTCATTGCCGGAAACCGCAATACCAATTCGGCTGGGACTGGTCGTTGAGAATGCTTACGATGGGATTCAACGAACCTGCAAAGGTTATTACCTATTCTTCCAACCGGGTTCTGGCGAATTACTCCAATACCCAGGAAGTAAGCGATGAAAAAGCAGTTTCTGAGTTTACGCTGCTTTTAGCAAAGGAAAGTGCGGAAACCTTTACCTGGAAAAGCAAGCTCTTTGGCGACCAGGTAGTGAAGAGCGAAAACAAGCACTTAAAACGCACCGAAATTATTTCAAATCCGAAATTGTGGTGGCCAAGAGGGCAGGGAGAAGCCTATTTATATGAGGATCACTGGATTTTGCAAAATGAAAAAGGCGATGTCATTTTGGAAAAAGACGTTCGCTTCGGATTGAAAAAAGTGGAATTGATCCAGGAAAAAGACCAATGGGGAACCTCTTTCCAGATCAAGGTAAATAACCGCCCGGTGTTCTGCAAAGGTGCGGATTACATCCCGGATGATATTTTCCCGGCGCGGATTACGGATGAAAAGCTCCGGAATGCGGTACAGACCATGCTGGATTGCAATTTCAACATGGTGCGCGTTTGGGGAGGCGGATTTTACCCGCGAGAATCATTTTTGGAAGCCTGTGATGAGGGCGGATTGATGGTTTGGGAAGATTTTATGTTCGCCTGCGCCATGTACCCGGGAACGGATGAGTTTTTAGCCAATGTGAAAACGGAATTGGAACAACAGATTCCGAGATTGGCTTCACATGCTTCCCTGACTTTGTTCAACGGAAATAACGAAGTAGACGTTGCGTGGAAAAACTGGGGATTCCAGAAAGAATACAATTTGTCGAAGAAAGATGAGGTGGTGATCAATTCCTACTATCAAAAACTCTTCAAAGAATTGATTCCGCAAACACTGAAGTTCTTTACCAAACTACCTTACGAACATACGTCTCCGCTGAGCAATTGGGGGAATGACAAATTTTATAACGATGGAACGCAGCATTACTGGGGCGTTTGGCACGGTTCGGATCCTATTGAGGATTTTGGAAGAAAGTCGGGGCGATTCAATGCGGAATACGGCTTTCAGTCCTTCCCGGAATTAGCAACTTTGTCTTCGTTCAGCAAACCGGCCGATTGGCAACTGGATAGCCCGCTGATGAAATTGCGTCAGAAAAGTTATGTCGGGAACACCATGATTGCCAAACATTCCGACCTGCTTTACGGCAAAACAGCAGATTTTCAGCGCTTCGTTTACTTTTCACAGTTGACACAGGCAAAAGCAGTTGGAATTGCAATAGTAGCGCACAGAACAACTTTTCCACGATGCGCCGGAACACTTTACTGGCAATTCAACGATTGCTGGCCGGCACCGACCTGGAGTAGTATGGATTATTACGGAAGATGGAAAGCCCTGCAATACCAGGTAAAAGCAGATTTCAAGGATGTGACGATTGCAGCGCGAATAGATACGCTTGGCAAAGAAAAATACGTCCTGATTTCCGATATTCCGACTGGATTTTTGTGCGAGATAGAAGCGCAGTTGTATGATTTCCAGGGGAAAATCCTGGATACGCTGAAATGCCATCAAACCATTGCCTATCCGCATTCGGTGGAATTGTTCCCGCAGGAATTGAAAGCTTTCCGGGGAAGAGATTTCGCCATCAATTTCAAATGGAAGGACGAAACCGGGAAAATTTGTGAACGCTTGTTTATTCATGATTTGCTGCCGGAAAAACCGGTTACCATTATCGAACCTGCCGTAACGGTTGAATCATTGGATCCGGCTACCGGAAAAGGAGTGGTGATTATTGACAATCAAACCATTCTCAAGGATTTTTGGTTCACTTCCAAAGATGGAAAAGTGATTATGGACCGCAACTTTGTGCATTTGCTTCCGGGAAAACACCGGATTGAATTCACATTCGAAGGAAAATTAACGAAAGACTCCTTTTTCTGGTTTTATCATTAAGTCAATTTAAATTAATAAGTATTTTTAACGAGATAAATTTTGTAAATAATACCACGGTAATTAATTTTGTGACATGGAAATAGGAAAAGTCATCCAATCGAAATTTAGAAATTCTAAGCACAAAGCTGTGGTAAATCTTCGTTATACCTCCAATTATCTGGGGAATATTCAGAACAACTACATGGCAAAATTTGATTTGTCCATGCCTCAGTTCAATATTTTGAGAATTCTTCGCGGTGCGAATGATGCGATCAGTGTCAATTCCGTGAAAGAAAGAATGGTGGAAAAGTCTCCGAATACAACGCGTTTGATGGATAAATTGATCGACAAGGGATTGATGGAGCGTGTTCGTTGTGAGTCTGACCGCCGGGTAGTGTATGTTTCCATTACGGAAGCCGGGTTGAAAATTCTGAAGCAAATCGACGACGACAAGCAGTCTGAATTGGATTTCACCGGAAATCTTACGGAAGAAGAAGCGGAAACACTGAGTAATCTGCTGGATAAACTTCGGGGATAATTTTAACTGCAAAGAGTGAAACTTTGATTGAAAGGTGACTGAGCGAAGTCGAAGTCAACCTTTTTACTGTACTTTTGCACCAAATTTCTTCCCGATTTTATGCGCTTTACGCTTTTTACATTTTTTTTACTGGTTGGTCTTTTTTCATTTTCACAAGCTCCTGAAGGCACAGGCTCCATTGATGGAAAAGTACTCGATTCCGTTTCGAAAGCTCCTTTGGAATACACCATGGTCCGCATTTTCAGTGTAAAGGATTCCTCGGTTGTAACCGGGATTTACACGGATGAAAACGGATCTTTCGTGCTTGAAGAAATCAAATACGGCAAGTATTACATCGTTATTTCCAATCCGGATTACCGGAACAAAACAATCCCGAATATTTCGCTTTCTGCGGATAAGAACCTGCGTAAACTGGGAACCATTGCACTCGTAAATTCCGGTAAGGAACTGGATGAAGTGGTGGTTCAGCAGGACAAAACGCCTTTACAGCTGGGGCTTGACAAAAAAGTCTATAATGTGGGAGACGATATTGCGACTTCCGGAGGAAATGTAACGGACGTATTGAACAACGTTCCTTCTGTAGAAGTAGACCAGGACGGGGCTATTTCCCTGCGCGGTGACGGCAATGTAACGATCCTGATCGACGGAAAACCCAGTAATATGACCGGAGGAAACGGAAAGAGCGTTCTGGACGGAATTCCTGCCAGCAGTATTGAACGCATTGAAATCGTGACGAATCCTTCTGCAAAATACGACCCCGACGGAACTTCCGGGATCATTAATATCGTACTGAAGAAAAACGCTAAGAAAGGAATCAATGGAAATGTCGCCGCTACAGCCGGAACCGGGAATTTATACACCGGATCTTTGGGGCTTAATTTACGAAACACGCGATTCAATCTTTACGGGAACTACGCCTATTCCTACCGGGATGGTTACCGGAACAACTTTTCGGACCTGAACCAATATTCCGGAGATACGACTGTAAGTTTGAACCAGCGCAGGTATGGCGGTGATTTGAATATCACACATACGGCAAAAGTCGGGATGGATGTGTACGTGAAGGACCGGAACACACTTTCGTGGAGTATTGCCGGAAATGCCGGTGATCGCAAACGAATCGGGAACCAGGTCAATACCCGCTACAACAATTTCGGGGATACAACGAATGTTTGGACCCGTAATTCCAGCGATCCGAACAAAACACAGAACATTGATTTTTCCCTGGGATACAAGTGGGAATTTAAAGAGGATAAAGGTTCATTGGATGCCAATGCATATCAGTCTTTATCGAAAGGAACAGACGAAGGGTTTTACCAGCAGACATACGCTTTGCCGACGACCATTCCAGCTACGGACCAGCATTTGTTTAGCCGGGAAGCCAATGATTTCACGACACTTTCCCTGGATTTTATCCGAATGCTGAAACGCAAGATCCGCACGGAAAGCGGATTGAAAATGATCCAGCGGAATATGACTTTGCGCTCGTCGTCTGAGGCAAAAGATGCTTCGGGAGTTTACGTTCCGGATACCATTTCGAATTACAATTACAAATACCTGGAGAGTATTTATTCTGCTTACGGAATTATTGGAGGCCAGTTGAAGAAATTCCGCTACCAGGCAGGTTTGCGCGCCGAATACAGCATTCAGAATCCCAATCTGATTTCCACGAACCAGAACTTTAAGAACGAATACTTCAATTTATTCCCTTCTGCAACGGTTCGTTACGAGGTGAAAAAAGGACTGGAATTCTCTTTGGGATACAGCAGACGCATCAACCGCCCGAATTCCGGTAACCTGAATCCGTTTACTTCTTATGCGGATCCGTACAACCTGCGCAGCGGAAATCCGGCTTTAAGACCGGAATACATTCATTCCATAGATTTGGGAATGGATTTCAGTTCGAAGAAATTCACCCTGGCATTTGCGTTGTACCAGCGTTATACCAGCAGTGTTATCCAGCGTGTGAAAGTGTTTTATGAAAACGGGACTTCCAACGGAACCTTTGCCAATATCGATAATTCAGTGAGTTCAGGAGGAGAAATTGTCATGCAGATCAGGCCGCTTCCGGTTTGGAAGAACATGCTTTCATTCAACGGGAACTACATTACGTTTACAGACGATAATCCAAGCACCAACTGGAACCGCGAAGGTTTTGTCTTCGGAATGAAATTCAGTTCCACAGTGGATTTGATGAAAAAGACACTGACACTTCAGATCAACGGACGTTACAGTGCACCATCGGTTACTGCCCAGGGAAAAATGAATCCACGTGGATCAATTGATTTTTCTGCAGATAAATCGTTGTTGGATGGCAAGTGGGGAATAGGTTTACGTGTGACGGATATCTTCAATACGCAAGGCTTTAATTTTGAAGTGGATCAGCCATCGGTCTTCCAGTCTTCACAGTTTAAATGGGAAACCAGAAGGATAATTGTCAGTATTCGCTACAAATTCGGAAAAACTGACTTCAAAGAGGACAAACGCTCCAATGAGAATAATGGAGGCGGAGGTTTTGATTTTTAAGCTTTTTTGATCACAATGGGTTGAACCGGGTAATGGATTCCCAAATGGATCAAAGCCTTGTCAAAACTTTTTGCGCTGCTTTGCTTTTTCTCTTTTATAGGTTTTGTTTTCATGACTTCTGTTTTTCTTAAACTTACTCAATTTATATGCCATTCAAAAGGCTCATTTATTAAAATGTCTTAATAAACGATTTTATTGTACCGGATAATAATTAAATAAAAAACGAGTTAAAACAGGTATTGGATTTCCTGATATCCTGAAAAAAGAACCATTTAAATAAAATTATGAGAATATTTGAGTTGGGCTGCTTGGAAATCCTTAAAAGAACCGTATTTTTGTAAGCCCTTTTTTTAACAAATGATCGACGAAGAGCTTTTTCAAGCAAAGAAATTATATCCGTTCCAGGAAAAGACTGTAAATGCAATTATAGATGAACTGGATAAAAACGGTTCGGACTATAACTTACTATTCCAGCTTCCGACAGGAGGAGGTAAAACCGTGATATTTTCCGAAGTAGCGAAAAGCTATATCGAACGTTATCAGAAAAAGGTATTGATCCTCACTCACCGGATCGAATTATCCGTACAGACTTCCAAACAGCTGAATGCAATCGGGATTTCCAATAAGGTTATTTCCAGTGACGTGAAAAACCTGATCGATGAAGATCATCACCCTTGCTACATTGCCATGGTGGAGACTTTGAACAACCGTCTTCAGGAAAACGAGAATTTCGTGGATGGAGTAGGGTTGGTAATTGTCGATGAGGCGCATTACAACAGTTTCAGAAAGATTTTCCAGTATTATTCCGGAGCAAATATCTTGGGAGTAACAGCAACACCGCTGAGCTCCAACAAAGCTTTGCCGCTGAATGATCATTATAACAAGTTGCTGGTTGGAGAAAGTATTGCTTCTTTGATCCAGGGCGGTTATTTGTCGGATGCGGAAACGTTTACCTACGATGTAAACCTGCACGGATTGAAAATCGGTACGAACGGTGATTTTACCGTAAGCTCTTCCGAAACAGTCTATGGAAATTACTTCATGCAGGAGAAATTGTTGTTTGCTTATGAAGAAGTTGCTGTCGGTGACAAAACCCTGATTTTTAATTCAGGTATCGAAACGTCATTGCGTGTAGAAGAAACATTCAAGAAAAGAGGATACAAGATCCGTCACCTGGATTCTACCTTCTCGGATAAGGATAGAAAAGATGTCTTGTCGTGGTTCAAAACAACCAAAGATGCCATTTTGACATCCGTAGGGATTTTGACGACCGGTTTTGATGAGCCGACTGTTGAAACGATTATTTTGAACCGTGCAACGCGTTCATTGACGTTGTACCACCAGATGATTGGTCGTGGTTCGCGCCGTTTGCCGAATAAATCCAACTTCAAATTGATTGATTTAGGAAATAACGTTCGCCGCTTCGGTTTGTGGCAGGATTATATCAACTGGCAGGATGCATTCCGTTTTCCGGACCGCTTTCTGGAATCCCGTTTAAGTGAAGACGATGACCTGGAGTTTGAAGTGGAATTCGAGTTCCCGCGCCACATGGAGCAGTTGGTAGATACGAACTTCCTGGAAGAATTCAGTATCCGCGATGTTTATTACGAATGTCTGGATAAAGGAGAGAAGGGGAAGCTGGCTGTAGATCTTTCTTTATCAAACCATTGTGAAGGAATTGTCCGGAAAACCAAAGACCTGGATGATGCCATTCAAATTGTGGACTCACTTCAGGATCACATTGAGCACCGCTTGAAAACATACACAAAATGTATTGCGAAAAGTACACCCAATTACTTCAAATACCTGATGGAGACGTATAATCGTCAGTTGCGCCAGGAAATCCGGATGAAATTCGACGAAATAGAAGCGGAAGCAGAAAATAATTAATAAAAACATAGGGCGGAAAATTTTCCGCCCTATGTTTTTATTCTTAATAACTGATCAAAATCTCCGTTGTATCAAACGGAACGGTGTTTACACTTAACGTTCCGTTGTTGCTGGTTCCCTGGACATCGTAAAATACCTGGTATTGCGTATTCCCGTTGTTGATGCAGTAAACGCTGTAATCGGTCACATTTGCCAGCTGCATTTCTCCTGAAGGGCAACATTCGGTACATCCGTTTTTACCAACCTGTTTGTAATACTTGATGGTTTTGGTTCCATCGCTTACGAAATGGATGCGTGCCCAGGATTTTGCATACAGGCCATAATTCAGGGTATTGTCATTCTCCAATGATAAATTATCCAGAGTAGTTGTGGTACCATCACTGAAGTAGTTGTCTTTTTCAACGGAAATAATCACACTTTGTAATTTTTCGCGTTCCAGTTCATAGGAATAGTTTCCGCTTGCATCTGTTGTCAGCGCCACTTTCTGCACTGGTGTTGAATTATTGGCTGTTGTAACCGAAATAGTCACTTTAGCTCCTGAAAGCGGGATGTTGTAAGAGGAATCCATAATGGTTCCTTTGATGGTGTACTTCAAATCTTTCTTTTTACAGGAGAAACTAAGAACCATCAGGAGTGCTCCGAAATACAGGACTAAACTTTTCATAACATTCATTTTTAACAAAAACGGCGCGAAAAACAATGAATTAAAACAGGTTTTCGCAGAAATAGATTGTTAACAACCTTTTTAGTGAGTTTTTTAGTAATTGTTTTTTTAGTCAGCTTTACCCCTTGAAACACTGATGAATATAGCGTTTCAGAGAGTTATCAACTAAAAAAGTTGAATAAAAAAATATTCACTTTTTTTAACAATAGTGCTGAATCTACGAATAAAGATATTATTTTCGCCGAGTAACTCAAAATTTATAATTATGTCAGAAAATTTAGACGCAACAACATCGGCTCCTCAAGGTAAAGGGATGGCGGTAACAGGATTCGTCCTAGCTTTAGCAGGTTTATTATTGAACAATGTTATGTTCGGTATTGCCGTAGTATCTATGGGATTAGGCGGATCAGGATGGTTGATGTACCTTTGGTTGGTAGTTAACATCGTAAGTATCGTATTGTCTGTTATGGCAATGGGTAAATTGAAAAAAACTGGTGGTAAAAGAGGTCTTGCTATTGCAGGTATGATCATCGGTATTTGTGGAACAGTTTGGGCAATCATCTTGACTATGGGATTAGCTGCTGCTGCTTCATTGACTAGCGGAATGTCAGATGACATGCGTGACGCATTCAAAGACGGAATGAAAAAAGAGTTGAATGACATGTAATCACATGTGATTCAATTTTTTTGAAACGAATATGTTTAAAATCCCCGGCAGTTTTGCCGGGGATTTTTTATTTTAGATAAATTTGATCCAGATGGAAAGTTGGCGAACAGAAGAAGCGGTAGATAGCCTGGGGGTTCAGTTGAAAAACAGGAGGTCAATTGGGTTAACGGTGGTTTGTATTCTAACCTGGGTAGGGTGCGGGATTCCGTTTACCCTGAATCTCATTGCTTTTTCCAGCACAAACCTGAAACAAGCATTTGTAAATACCGGTAAATATTCTGGAATCTGGTTTTTCCTGGACTGGTTCGTTTTTCCTGCCTTGTGTGCTTTGGGAGCTGTTTTTATGTTCCGTTTGAAGCGCTGGGGATTCTGGATTTATTGCGTGGGACAAATTCCTCCCATTGTGTTTTCCATTTACTCGGTGATCGGAATGACCAAAAGTTTAGGCTCTGGAGTCTTTTTCGGATTGCTGTGGAATTGCCTGTCTATTGCTTTTGTAGTGTTCTATGCCATTGAGATGAATAAATTGTCGCGCAAAACCATTTCAACTGATTTTTAATTTCTATTTTAGCGGCCTAATTATTTAATACTATTTTACTTATGGCAGGTTTGCTTATTATCATTGTCTTTCTTTACCTTTTGATTCTTGGAGGAAGTATCACGGCAAGTGTACTATACGTTAAAAATTTGCAGGATTTATTGAAACAGGTTGATCCGAAGAACCGGTTGGTTCACCCGGGGTTTGTCTGGATGCTTTACATCCCGTTTTACGGAGCGGTGATTTATCCGTTTATGTTGTATCCGCGTATCTCCGAAAGTTTGAGAAAAGAGTTTGACGAGCGTAACAATCCCCAAGAAGGTGATTACGGAAAATCATTGGGAATTGTTCTTCCGATCCTGATTTGCTGTATGATTATTCCTTTCCTGAATATCCTGGCACTGTTGGGATTCATCGTAATAGGAATTATTTTCTGGGTAAAAATGGCTCAGTATAAAAGATTACTGCGCTCAATCCCAAAAGTGGAGGGAGTGCGCATTTCTAACAGTTCGGATTTATTGGATTGATTAATAATAAATAAAAAGTAGATGGATACACTCGATCAAAACATGGGTATGGATAGTGACAACCTTAAAGTTAGTCAATCCGTTAAAGAACATTTATTAACTTCCGCGCAATGGGCCCGTTTCCTTGCAATCGTCGGATTTATTTTTACAGGATTAACAGCAATTGGTTCCCTATTTATGGTGATCACAGCCCTTGCAACAGGTTTCGGACCATTGATAGGTATGGCTTTTCTGTATATCGGTTTAACGGTTGCGATGATTTTTCCGGCGCTTTATATGATTCGTTTTGCAGGATCTATTACGAAAGGATTGAATTCGAATAAACAAAGTGAGTTCGAATACGGAGTCCAAAACTTGAAATCATTTTACAAATTCTCTGGTATTTTTACTATAGTATTTCTAAGCTTATATATCATACTGATTATTGTCGGTGTTGGTTCGGGTATGAGCAGATTGTTTTAAGGCCCTGATCAAATATTAATGAAAGAGTCCGGAAATAATCCGGACTCTTTTTTTGTTCTTTCTGTTCCTTTACGTGCATTTTCGTGTAGAATGTTATCTTTGCTTTGCTAAAAATTGAATATGTCTGACGATAAGAAAATCATATTTTCCATGGTTGGAGTGTCCAAAGTGACACCTCAGGGAAAACAAATCATTAAAAACATTTACCTCTCGTTTTTCTACGGTGCGAAAATCGGGATCATCGGTTTGAACGGTTCCGGAAAATCGACCGTTATGAAGATTATTGCGGGATTGGACAAGTCTTACCAGGGAGATGTGGTATTCTCTCCGGGATACAGTGTCGGGTATTTGCCGCAGGAGCCTGAACTGGACCTGAAAAAGACCGTAAAGGAAGTGGTGATGGAAGGTGTTCAGGATATCGTGGATATTTTAAAGGAATACGAAGAAATCAATGCGGCTTTCATGGACGAAGAAGTTCTGAATGATCCGGATAAAATGGATAAGCTGATTGCTCGTCAGGGGGTGGTTCAGGATAAGATCGATGCGGTAGATGCATGGGAACTGGACAATAAATTGGAGCGTGCAATGGACGCTTTGCGTTGTCCGCCGGATGATCAGCTGATCGAAACACTTTCAGGAGGAGAAAAGCGCCGGGTGGCTTTGTGCCGTTTGTTGCTTCAAAATCCGGATATTTTGTTGCTGGATGAGCCTACCAACCACTTGGATGCGGAATCCATTGACTGGTTGGAGCAGCACTTGCAGCAGTATAAAGGAACGGTGATTGCTGTAACGCACGACCGATATTTCCTGGATAATGTAGCAGGATGGATCCTTGAATTGGATCGCGGGGAAGGAATTCCGTGGAAAGGTAATTACTCTTCCTGGCTGGAGCAAAAAGGAAACCGACTGAAAGAAGAAGAAAAAACGGAATCCAAGCGCCAGAAAATGCTTGCGCGTGAGTTGGAGTGGGTGCGTATGAACCCGAAAGGCCGTCATGCGAAGAATAAAGCGCGTATTCAGAACTACGACAAAATGATGTCGGAGGAAATGAAGGACAAGGAAGTGAAATTGGAAATCCCGATTCCAAACGGTCCGCGCCTTGGGAATAATGTGATCGATGCAGAACATGTCATGAAGGCGTTTGGGGACAAAGTATTGTACGATGATCTGAACTTCAAATTGCCGCCTGCAGGAATTGTAGGGATTATCGGGCCGAACGGTGCCGGTAAAACAACGATCTTCAAAATGATCATGGACGAATTGCAGCCGGATAAAGGAACATTTGCGATCGGTGAAACGGTGAAAATCGGCTATGTCGATCAAACACATAAGGATATTTCTCCTGAAAAGACCGTATTCGAAGTAATCGGGGGCGGAAATGAATTCATCGAGATAGGTAACCAGAAATTCAATGCGCGCGCTTACTTATCGAAATTCAACTTTGCAGGTTCGGATCAAAGCAAGAAAGTAGGAGTACTTTCCGGTGGTGAGCGAAACCGTTTGCATTTGGCGATGACTTTGATGACGGAAGCGAACGTGCTTTTGCTCGATGAGCCTACCAACGACATCGATGTGAATACCTTGCGTGCATTGGAAGAAGGAATTGAAAGCTTTGCGGGGTGTGCGGTAGTTATTTCGCACGACCGTTGGTTCCTGGATCGCATTTGTACGCATATTCTGGCTTTTGAAGGTGATTCCCAGGTGGTTTGGTTTGAAGGATCTTATTCGGAGTACGAAGAGAACAAACGCAAACGTTTGGGAGATGCTGCACCGAAACGTATTAAGTACAGAAAACTGGTTTAAATCAGGAGAAGGTTTGGTTTTCCTCCCTTGAAGGAGGACTAAGGAGGGTGACTTCGAAGAAACGATGGCCATCCCCCTCGATCCCCCTTCAAAGGGGGAAGAGTTCAAATCTTTTTCAAATTGAAAATTTGAAAAATGGATCCTCTGCATGGAATAACATTGGAACGAATAGTGACCGAACTGGTAGAAGAGTTTGGTTTCGAACGTTTGGGAAAACTCATCCCGATCAATTGTTTTATCCATGAACCAAGTATCAAATCCAGCCTGAAATTCCTGCGCAAAACCCCGTGGGCACGCGCAAAAGTGGAAGATTTGTACATTAACAGGATCGTAAATATTAGAAACAGTCAATAATTGAAAATTTAAAATTGATAATGGATAAGAGCGGAGTAATTTACTTAACAAGCAATGATCTTTTCAATTTTAACTTTTCAATTTTCAATTAAAAAAAATGGAAGTTAGAAATTTAGAACCGAAAGCATTGTGGAACCATTTTGCGGATTTAAACGCAGTTCCCCGACCTTCAAAAAAAGAAGAGCGCGTGATCGCTTTCATGATGGATTTTGGAAAATCATTGGGTTTTGAAACAATTCAGGATCCGATTGGTAACGTGATTATCAAAAAACCGGCAACTCCGGGCATGGAAAACCGGCAAACGATTGTGATGCAGTCGCATCTGGATATGGTGCACCAGAAAAACTCCGACACGATCTTTGATTTTGATTCCCAGGGAATTGAAATGCTGGTAGACAGTGATTGGGTAAGAGCTAAAGGAACAACGCTTGGTGCTGACAACGGAATCGGTGTTGCGGCGATCATGGCTGTTCTGAAATCGACAGATATTGCTCATCCTGCTATCGAAGCGCTTTTCACCATTGATGAAGAAACCGGAATGACCGGAGCTTTGCAGGTGGATGCGGCCAATATTTCAGGAACAATCTTATTGAACCTCGACACGGAAGATGATGATGAATTGTCGATCGGATGTGCCGGAGGAATTGATACCAACACCAAAATGCCGATCGCTTACGAAAATCTTCCTGCGAATTTTAGTTGCTTTGAGATCAGGTTGCGTGGTTTGCTTGGCGGTCACTCCGGGATGGATATTCACCTGGGGCGGGGGAATGCCAATAAGTGGATGAACCGTTTGCTGCGACATACCAGTGCTGCCGTAGATTTGAAATTGTGCAGCCTGGATGGCGGAAGTTTGAGAAATGCTATTCCGCGCGAAAGTACGGCGATTGTTGCAGTTTCTGAAAATGATAAATTAACTTTCCACGAAGCCGTAAATGAAATCATTGCTCAGATCAAAGCAGAATACCACTCCATTGAGAAAGATGCGAATTGGTCTGTTTCTGAAAGCTCAGGTTCAGATAAAGTAGTAAAAGATTCTGATTTTGAACGGATTATAAACGCTATTTATGCAGTTCACAACGGAGTATACCGCATGAGTCCGGCTATTGAGGGCCTGGTGGAAGCTTCTTCCAGTTTGGCTAAAGTAACAGTTGGAGACGGTGTGTTTACAACGCAATCCTTGCAGCGTAGTTCGGTGGAATCTTCCAAGGAAGACGTGGCGAATACAATCCGTGCGGCATTTGAAAGCGTAGGAGCAGAGGTTGTACAAGGTGGAGAATATCCGGGTTGGGAACCGAATGCCGATTCGGCGATTTTAAAAGTAATGGCGAATCTGTACCGTGAAAAATTTCATGCAGAACCGAATATCAAGGCGTGTCACGCCGGTTTGGAGTGTGGAATTCTAGGGAAACATTTTCCGGGGATGGATATGATTTCCTTCGGGCCGAATATTCGGGGAGCACACTCACCGGATGAATGTGTGCAGGTTTCTTCCGTACAGAAATTCTGGGATTACTTACTGGAAGTATTGACACAAATACCAATGAAATAATAGAAATGGCGCTTTTTAAGCGTCATTTTTTTTGGCTATTATTCTCGATTCAAGTGATTTCCCGAAAAAAGATGTTTAATTTGTTACTGAAATCTAAATAATGGACAAACTGAACACGAATTGGTTAGAGTTTCATGAGAAAATGAAATTCCGGCTGGTCTTGCATTTATTGTACTTTTTTGCAGGCTTGATGTCCATTGTTACGGTTGTCAATCTTTCCAACGAACATTTCAGTGCAACTCCCAATTTCTTTGCCGTGGGCATGTGTATTGTCGGACTGGTTGTAATCCATTGGACTAAAAATTACCGCCTGGTGGGTGCCATTTGTTCCATTCTGACTTTTTTCATTGTTTCCGGTGCTTTTTTATGGCTTCACGCAACGCATTACCTCACGCCCATGTGGATGATCGTCAATATCATGTTTACGTTCTTTATATTGGGCAAAAAATGGGGAATTTCTATCCTGGTGGCACATTTCATGGTATTATTCTATTACCTGATCTACCTGCATGAAAGAAATATTGTTTCGGTGAAATCATTTTCCGGGAATGATGTTACAACGTTCATCCTGGAATATTCCATCGTAGGATTTGCCATCGCTTACATTTTGAATTTGTATGTGCTTACAACGAATTATTCCCGCATTGAGTTGATTGAGAATAATCAGAAGCTTTCCAACCAAAATAAACTGATTTCCAAACAGAATACGGAAATGGAAGTGATGCTGCGGGAAATTCACCATCGCGTGAAGAATAACCTGCAGATTATCACAAGTTTGTTGCGCTTGCAGGCCAATAATCTCAATGAAGAGCAAAGCAGTTCTTACCAGGAAGCGATTGACCGTGTTACGGCAATGGCAATCATTCACGAAAAGATGTATCAATCGGGGTCGTTGTCTAAGTTTGACCTGGAAAAATACCTGAAATCATTGGTAGATAGCTTGCTGTTGAATTATTCGATCGACAAAAAACCGGAATTCTTTATCCGGGTTGATGTGGAGGATATGAAATCCAGGAGCATTGTTCCGTTGGCGCTTTTGATCAATGAATTGTTGCTGAATTCCTTGAAACACGCTTTCCCGGAACAGGAAAACCCACAGATTTCCATTAACCTGAGTGAAAATGAATCGGACAGGCTGAACCGGTTTATTCTGAATTACAGCGATAACGGTTCCTGGACACAAGATTCGGTGGCATCATTCGGTACGGAAATTATCCAGGCAATGTCGGAGCAGTTGGAAGGAACTTTTACGCTTGAGAAAGGCACTTCGGGAACGAAATATATCTTCGATCTGGCTAATTTGAGCTAAATTCACGCCATGGACGAACATCAATTAGTGTCGCTGGCTAAAGCCAAAATGCCTTTCGGTAAATACAAAGACAGGTATTTGATCCATTTGCCTGAAAATTACCTGGTTTGGTTCAAGCAAAATGGTTTTCCCGCCGGAAAATTGGGTCAGCAATTGGAATTGGTCTACGAAATCAAAATGAATGGATTGGAACATTTGATCTACCCCTTAATGCCTAAATAAACAAGAATGACCTGGTCTTTGCTACAGACACTTTCGTCTGCTCAAATACAAAAATTAGCCGAAGAGGAATATTACAGACAAAAAATGATCGAAACGATCGTTGGTTTGTCAATCACTGCGATCATAGTGGCGGCTCCCACTTATTGGCTGATCCGTTATGTCTATTTTAAGATCCGGAAAGAGTTTCGCTTCAAAACGAGGTTTAATCCTTACAATCACATCGATGCACTGGTTTTACTGAGTATGAATGTGTTGCGTACTCATCCGGATTGTTTCAAAGAGAAATGTATTTACCTGAAGGAGTATATTATTTACCTGTATCCGGAGAATCACGGTTCCTTCAATGAATCGCTGAAAATGGCGTACAAGGATGTTTACCGTTCCGAATCCATTGTATATTGGCTTTGCCGGTTTCTTTCGGAGGAAGAACGAAAGGATGTTGTCCGATTCTTAATTCACATGGCAGCTCAGGATGGAGTAGTAGCTTTACGCGAAAAGGCTGAACTGATCCGGATCATTGATTCTTTTGGTTTGCCGCACCGCGAATGGCTGGAATTGATGGAGAGTATCAACACTACTTTTGCAAGAAGACAGGAGCGCTGGAATAAATCCAATGATGCCCGCGTTGAAAGTTACCAGGCGAGCATTGTTGACAAGGCGTTGGTATATTTCGAAATGCAGCGCGAAACATTGGAAGGGGAGTTGTTGCGGACAAAATACCGAAAGTTGGTGAAAAAGTACCATCCTGACCGTCACCCGGATGCAACGACCGAGGAACGGAAAGAACTGGAAGTAAAGTTCCAGGAGCTTCAGCTTTATTATGACGAATTGCTTAAATTGTTGTCATGATTGAAATAGGATTGCTTTTAGTTAGTTATGGAGTCCCTGAAAAAGTGGATCCGGTGGAGAATGCGATCCTCGTGACTTGTATTATTGGTCCTTTTGTTTTGGCTTTGTTGTATTTCTTGTATTTAAGGAGTAAAGGAAAGCACAAGATTACTTTTTGGTTAGGAAAGAGAATGCCTGCAGCCTATTCGGATCTTGTTTTCAGAGAGATCCAGATCGTTTTAGCAGTGGCTATGATAAAAAGAGATCGTTACTGTTTTATGGTTAAAAGAAATCGTATCCATCAATTCGTTCAAAGAGTATATGATAAGAAGCTGGATGCAGATGAAATAATCGATATGTTTTTGGATGATAAGATTCCTTTAGCGGATCTGATAGAATGGTGTAACAAGTTTATTTCTTATGAAAGGAAACTGGAAACTTTTCTTTTTTTGATAGATATAGCTTTCATTGATCATGAATTGGTCGATACGGAGAAGGAATATTTGCTTTTCATCATTCAAAAATTTGCTATTCGAAACCAGGATATATCACAAGACGTTCAGGAAAAACTATTTGAAAATCATGGAAAAGTATCTGCCAGGAATTCTGTCTCCGGATTTGAATCGTATTATGAAGTATTGGAGATTGCTTCAGACGCAACGGATAAGGAAGTCAAAGAATCCTACCGCAGGCTGGTAAAACAATTCCATCCCGACAGTCATCCGCATTTGACGGTGGAGGAAAAGAAAGCGCTTTCGGATAAATTCCAGAGGGTACAGGAGGCGTATGATCATTTAATGAGTAATTGATATGCTGGTTCTTGGAATTGTATTCGGAGTAGTTTTTATCGTCTTGGTTTTGGTGCTGATCAAACGCCAGGTAAAAGATTCCAGTGAACGGAAAGTAAGCTCTGAATTGGTCCTGAAAAGAAGTTTTCAGCCTCCGTCCGGTAAAAAAAGCGAAAAAATGATCTTCCAGATTTACGTGTTGCTGGCAGCCTGGATGATGCGGAAAAATGCGGTTAAATCTTTTGAAAAACAATCGTTTATTGTTGTTTACATCAATCAAAAGTTTAATATAGAATCGTTGATCATTGCCAATGAACTGGAGTTGGTAGGAGAAACGTCTATTCATGTGCGCAGCGTAGCGAATTGGGTCGTACAGAAAATGCACCAGGCGCAGGAGCGTGCTGATTTGATCGATTTCCTGGTAGATCTGGTATTTGTGGATGAAGACATGATTGATCGCGAATTTACTGCTTTGGTGCGTTTGGGTGAATTAATCGGAGTTCAGTCCATGTACATTGAAAAGAAAGTGATTGAACACCGCAAGCGCATTTTTGGTTCTTCTGCAGGAAATGAACGTTTGCATACCATTGCAAATGCACGTACGCGTAAAAGTATGGCATTGGCAATCCTGGATTTAGGTCCTTCCGCAACGGAAGAAGAAATTAAAAAAAGCTACCGGAAACTGGCTAAGAAATACCATCCGGATAGCAATTTAGACCTGGATGAAGCTAAGAAAGAAGAGTATGCTCAACAATTTTTGGAGATTCAGGATGCCTACGAAGAATTAATCTCCAATTAATTTCGTTTTTTTTTATTACAAATGTGCTTGAATGGTAAGTTGTTCATTTTAAGATTTTTGTGCTTCATCTTTCAAACCCATTGTTAAATCAATTTCAACTTTTTTTCATTTTTTTTGATTGGATTTGTAACCTAATCTACAACTGTGGCGTAAATGGGTCCAAACAGCACTGAATTTTAAAGTTTTATATAATATGGAAAGCACAATGATTAATAATGCAATTAGCCTGGCAAAAACAAAATTAGCACGTCACAAGGCAATGGGTAAGAATAGTAATTTGAGCATCGTTGAAGTTGCTGAACTAATGGATTTGGTTAAGTTCGGGCCGAATTTGCCACAGGTTAAGACCAGCATGCTTTTCTTTGGATATAGCTCCAATTAATACGTTCACAGATAAATTGAAAAAGCCCCGGCGATCATCGTCGGGGCTTTTTTGTGTTTAGTATTGTTACAAATGTGAATACTATAAAATTTAAAATTGTAGCAATTAAATGATACATTTGTATCATGGAAATCAAAGACCGTTTACGGATGATTATGGAGTCGCATAAATTGAATGCCGGATCTTTTGCGGATAAGATTGGTGTTCAGCGATCCAATGTGAGTCACGTGTTGAGCGGTCGCAATAAGCCGAGCTTTGATTTTATTGAGAAATTGCTGAAGGCTTTTCCGCGGGTTTCCGCTGAATGGCTTTTCACCGGTAAACAGGAGAAGAAAGAAGCGGATGTTTCTGAGTTTTCCCTTCAAACGAAGTCAGAGCCGGTAGAATCAGCTTCGGGTGTTCCGGAAACTACTAAAATCAATCGTCCGGGAAAGAAAATAGTAAAAACCCTCGTGTTTTACGACGATTTTACGTTTGATGTGTATTTTCCTAGTGAGAAATAATCCCGGAACCTACTAATTCATCTTCCAGGTAAAGGGCTGCAAATTGTCCGGGAGCAATTCCACGTTGTTTTTTGCTGAACAAGATGTAGTATCCGTCTTCCAAACGGGTTAGCGTTCCTTTTTGCAATGCCTGGCGGTATCTGATCCGGATGTCGAATTCTTTTGCGTCTCCGATATTCATGGCGAAATCCGGGTTGATCCAGTGCATTTCATTCGTTTCGATCTTCAATGCCCATTTGTTTAATCCCGGGTGATCGTCTTTCTGTCCGGAATAGACTGTGTTTGTTTCGGTGTCTATTCCAATCACAAATGAAGGGTTCGGTCTTCCGCCGATGTGAAGCCCTTTTCGCTGCCCGATCGTATAATAATGAGCGCCGATATGTTTTTCTACTTCCAGTCCCATAGTGGGAGAGTAGATAAATTCTTTGCTTAGGTCAACCACGTGATTCAAGTCTACCGGAATGTTTGAGTATTCGGTAAATTGACTTTCTAATTCATTGATTTCAATTATTTTACCGTATTTAACTTCTAGTTTTTGTTGAAGAAATTCCGGTAGGGAAATTTTCCCGACAAAGCACAGTCCCTGTGAGTCCTTTTTCTCAGCTGTCACAAGCCCGATCTCTTTGGCGATGGCTCTTACTTCCGATTTTTGCAGGTTTCCGATAGGGAAAAGCGCTTTCGAAAGTTGTTCCTGCGATAACTGGCACAAGAAGTAAGATTGATCCTTATTCGGGTCCAATCCTGCCAATAAGTGGTGAATACCGTCTTCTGTCGTTGTTTTTCTGCAGTAATGTCCTGTGGCAACATAATCTGCTCCCAGTTCCATGGCAGCTTTCAAAAACACGTCAAATTTGATTTCGCGGTTGCACAATACATCCGGATTTGGAGTTCTGCCGGCTTCGTATTCGGCAAACATGTAGTCGACGATCCGTTCTTTGTATTCCTTGCTGAGATCCAGAACCTGGAAAGGAATTCCAAGGTGTTCGGCTACCAGAAGAGCGTCATTGCTGTCGTCGATCCACGGACAGTCGTTGGAAAGTGTAACCGTTTCATCGTGCCAGTTACGCATAAATAACCCGATTACTTCGTAACCTTCCTGTTGCAGTAAATGTGCTGTAACGCTTGAATCTACACCGCCGGATAATCCGACAACCACTCTTTTCATGATGCAAATTTACGAACTTTTAAAAAGCGTTTTTGAAAAATGAGATTCTTTCAAAAAATTAACAATTACAAAAGTGAATTATACGTTGTTACATTTGTATTTTGATCGAATTGGGGTTGAAATTTGAAATGCAGGGGTTCTCAATTCGTTATAGTATCCAAAAGTTCAAACACGTTCAACAAGTTTAAAGATCAAATCAAGTGAAAGTTTTATTTGAACCATCGAACTTTCAAAACTCTAAATATTAGTTAACGGAACCAAACCCGCAGAAAAAAGTGATATTTTAGTCGCATGAAACTGATTGCTTTAATCTTATTGCTCCTATCCGGAACTGCTTTTGCCCAGGAACCATGTACACGCGTTTGGCTGAAAGGAAAAGTGGAAGATACACTTATTAAACACGCTTTCCTGAACCTGATGGTAGTGAATACTTCTACCGGGAAAGGGGTTTTCGGGCAGCCGGACGGAACTTTTGGGGTATATGTAAGCAATAATGATTCGATCATTTTATCGGTGAAGGGATATGAACGCTACGGTTTTCGCGTAAGAGGAGATTCTTCCTGTCATTTTGAAGTGTATGCGGCTGTGGAAAGAAAAGCACGTGAGATTGATGAAGTAGTGATTAAACCCCTGAAATCTATCCAGGAAATCAAAGAAGAGCGGGCAGCATTGGCGTTGAGGGAAACACGTACGATTACAGGGCTTGAAGCGTTCCAAAGCCCGATTACGGCATTGTATCAGCGTTTTTCAAAGAGAGAGCAGTCAAAAGCTTTAGTAGCGAAGAAACAATATGAAGATTCCAAAGAGCAAGTCGTGCAGGAATTATTGCAACTGTATGTTTCCTACGACATTATCAAGCTGAATAACGATGATTTTATTGATTTCATTCACTTCATGGCCATGGATGAGAATTTCCTGAAAACGGCTTCCGATATCGAATTAATCACTTTTATCAAAGATAAACTGGAGCATTACTTATTGCTTCATCCTGAAAAGGAAAGTGAGTACGGAAATAAGAAATGAATGATCAATTCCTGAATGATGAATTATCAAGAAATTACATAGTTATTTTATTGATAATTAACTAATTGATCGTTCACAATTAAATCAATCCTCAAACACTTCCGGTTCTTCCATCAATTGCTTGTCGTACAATTCGCGGTACTGACTGTTTGGTCGTTGTAACAGATCGGCAGGTTTTCCTTCTTCTACAATTTTTCCTTCCTCCAGAACAAGGATATAATCTGCATTTCGCAAACTGGAAATACGGTGGCTCACAATTACGGACGTCGTTTGATTTTCCCGGTTCAGTTGCTTTAAATTCCGGAGAATGATTTCTTCTGTTTCGGTATCAACGGCCGATAAACAATCGTCAAGTAATAAAATATCCGGTTTTCGGATCAATGCACGGGCAATACTTACACGTTGCTTCTGTCCGCCGGAAAGATTTACACCGCGTTCTCCCAAAACTGTTTCGAACTTATCCGGGAATGCCTCGATGTTGTGCAACACATGCGAATTCTTTGCTGCTTCGGTAATTTCTTCTTGCGTTACTGCATCAAAATTCAATGCTCCGAACGCAATATTGTTGTGGATTGTATCCGAAAACAAAAAAACGTCCTGCGGAACAACCGAAAGCTGTTTGCGGTATTCCGTCAGATTAACCGTTGCCAGGTTTTCAGAATTATAAAGTACTTCGCCCATCGTCGGGTCCAGCTGACGCACAATCAACTGCAGTAGGGTAGATTTTCCCGAACCTGTTTTCCCGATGATTCCCAGGGTTTCTCCGCGTTTTAACGTGAAATTGATATCCGATAATACATCCGGCAAGTCTGGCCTGTAACGGAACGACATGTTTTTAAACTGAAGTTCATGGAATTTTTCCAGCGGAGCTTCGGACATATTCTTAATGGCAGGTTCCGTTCTCAGGAACTCATTAATCCGTTCCTGGGATGCGGCTGCACGCTGATTAATGCTCGTAACCCAGCCGATACTTGCAAAAGGCCACGTTAAATTGTAGATCAATAGAATAATGGATACGATATCGCCCGTTTCGATGGTTTTGTCGTAAGTAAGCAATCCGCCCATGTAAATACTCAACAAGGTGCTCGTTCCGATTAGAAGCGAAATAGTTGGCATGAACAATGCGTTTGTTCTTACCAGCCTCATGGTTTTCTTTAAATACGCCCTAGAACTGGTTTCAAAATTCTGTTTCGCATGTTTTTCCTGGATATAAGCCTTGATCACGCGAATTCCCGAGAAGGTTTCCTGTCCCAGCGTACTTAAACGCGATTGTTCCTGCTGCACGTCCTTACTCAGTTTATTCATACGTGTGGAAACCAGGTAGATCAGAACAGCCATAATCGGAAGCGGTGCCAGCGCATAAAGTGCCAGTTCGGTATTGATTTTCAGCATTTCGTATAAGCTGAAAGGGAAAAGTGCAATCAGGTTGGCGGTGTACATGATTCCCGGCCCGAGGTATTGCCTCACCTGCGAAACATCCTCCGAAATGCGGTTCATCAAATCACCGGTCGATTGTCTTTTATAAAACGCATAATCCAGTTGCTGGTACTTTTCAAAGATCTCATTCTTCAGGTCAAATTCAATGTAGCGCGACATCACGATCAGCGTTTGACGGGTGAGGAAGAGGAAAAATCCCTTAATTATGTTAAAAAGCATAATGAACCCGGCCAGGCCAAGCACTACCCAGAAAAGAGTTTCTCCGGCGCTTAATTTGGTTTTACCCGAAAGAATGTTCAGGGATTCCCCAACTACCACAGGGATTTTTGCTCCGAAGTAATTCCCTGCAATAATGAACAGGAGGCCGAGCAGCAAACGCCAGCGGTATTTGATGAAATATTTGTTTAAATAGCTTAGAGACTTCATTCGATAAATTTCCTATTTTTGCGAGCGCTTATGCGATTTTGTTCGAATTACAAAATTAGCCATTCGCATTGAAATAAAAGATTAAAACTCGCGTATGTTTGAAGTAAAAGAAGTCAAAGATCTGAATCTGGCTGAAAACCCCGTTATTTCTCAAATGAGTATGTACAACCACGAGCAATTGTTATTCTGTAACGATACTGCAACTGGACTGAAAGCAATTATTGCTGTACATAACACCGTTCTTGGGCCTGCTTTGGGAGGAACCCGCATGTGGATGTACAACAATGAAATGGAGGCTCTGAATGACGTATTGCGTCTTTCAAGAGGAATGACATACAAGAATTCAATTTCCGGATTGAATTTGGGAGGTGGTAAAGCTGTGATTATCGGAGACTCCCGTTCCATGAAATCGGAAGCATTGTTCCGTCGTTTCGGGAAATTTGTGAACTCATTGGCAGGAAAGTATATTACTGCTGAAGATGTAGGTATTTCACCGGTAGACATGGTTTGGGTTTCTATGGAAACAGATCACGTTGTCGGTTTACCCGGAAAAAGTGGAGATCCTTCACCGGTAACTGCTTACGGAGTTTACATGGGAATGAAAGCATGTGCAAGCCAGCAGTTCGGTTCTGATTCTTTGGCCGGTAAAAAAGTAGCCGTTCAGGGAGTTGGACACGTGGGTGAGTATTTGGTGAAACATTTGGTTGCCGAAGGTGCTGACGTAACGATTACGGATATTCACCAGGATACCTTGAAACGTGTTGCAAACGAATACGGAGTAAAAGTTGTCGGATTGGACGAGATTTACGATGTACCGATGGATATTTACGCTCCGTGTGCTTTGGGTGCAACTGTAAATGACGACACAATCAACCGTTTGAAGTGTTCCATCATTGCAGGAGCTGCAAACAACCAGTTGGCAAACGAAACGATCCACGGTCAGTTGGTAAAAGACAAAGGAATCATTTACGCTCCTGACTTTACGTTGAACGCAGGTGGTGTGATCAACTGTTATTCGGAAGTTGCAGGTTTGAGCGCGCAATGGTCGATGGCAAAAGCAGAAGAGATTTACACAACAATCGGAAACATCGTTTCCCGTTCAAGTGCAGAAGGTGTTCCTACTTACCAGATTGCAAACAAGATCGCTGAAGAGCGTATCGAGTCAATCGGGAAAGTAAAATTACCACTATAAAAAGATAGGAGAGTAGTTAGGAATGCTGAATAGAAGACATTTACGAATCAAAGTTTTGCAGGCGCTTTACGCTTATTTCCAGGGAGATGAGGAAAGCATCAAGAAAACCGAGAACGAACTGATGCAGGCAGTAGATCGCATTTACGATCTGTACCTGTATTTGTTGCTGAGCTTCGGTGAATTGAAAGACATTGCAGAACATCGTATTGAAGAAAATAAAAAGAAAATCCGCCCGACAGAAGAGGATCTGAATCCGAACAGAAAATTTGTGGATTCATTGGTTATCCAGGCGTTGCAGGATAGTTATTCGCTGCGTGAAGCCTCTGAGGATCGTTCTGTGAACTGGATCGGAGACGAACACCACGAAATGTTCCGTAAGATCTTTATTCAAATGAGAGAAGGGGAAACCTGGTTTGCTCACATGAATAACGAAGCAAGGGATTTTGAAGAAGATAAGAACTTCATGATCAACCTGTTCAAAGCGGAAATCGCAAATTCCCCGTTGATTTATCACTTCTTTGAAGAAAAGAGCATCCATTGGCTGGATGATATCGATCTGGCTTGTCAAATGGCAATCAAATCGATCAAAGGAATGGAAGAAGGAGAAAAGTTCATCGCAATGCCTTTGTATAAAGACAAGGAAGATGAGCAGGAATTCATCCGTACTTTGCTGAGAAAAACCATTTCGATGGATTCTGAGAATCTGGCGTTAATTGATGAATTAACGGATAACTGGGAGTTGGAACGAATTGCCAAAATGGATATTTTATTATTGAAAATGGCCATTACAGAACTTCAGGTTTTCAAAAGTATTCCGAAAAAGGTGACTTTGAACGAGTACATTGAAATCTCGAAATTCTATTCCACTCCGAAAAGTCATGGATTTATCAACGGAATCCTGGATAAGGCCGTTGATAGATTGGTAAAAGATGGAAAAATTTCTAAACTCGGAAGAGGTTTAATGGATTAATGTTATGAAAAAAATCGCGTTTTTAGGCTTGGTAGCCTTATCGTTTCTGACAGCTTGCGGATCTGATTCTCCTTCGGAAATCGTTGGATATAAGACAACTATGAAAGTTGCAAGTGTTTTTAATGCAGGAAAAATTGCAAGAGGTGAAGTTATTCACGCTAACTTTGTAGTTGAAAATACAGGCGATCAGCCATTGGTATTGTCAGATGTTTCAGGATCTTGCTCGTGTACGGTTGCGGATTGGAGTAAAGAGCCGATCGCTCCGGGAGAAAAAGGATTTGTGAAAGCAAACGTTAAAACGGAATCTTTTTCGGAAGGGCCGGTGACAAGAAGTGTGACTATTTTGTCAAATACAACGCCTCCGAATACGAAAGTGGTTGTTGAGGCTACGATCATAAAGTAAAAACGTTCAAAATGTTCAAACGTTCAAAAGGTTTAATGAGACAATTTCCATTGAACTTTTTAACTCTTGATCCAATTGAACTTTCAATTAGTAATAGTTAAATAAAAATAGAGTTATGCAAATTATAATGCTCGTGTTGATGTTAGTGGTGTTTTACTTCTTTTTAATTCGACCGCAACAGAAAAAACAAAAAGAGCTTAAATCGTTTCGTGAAAATTTGAAGCAAGGAGATAAAGTGGTTACTATCGGAGGAATTCACGGTAAAATCCTTGAGATCACAGATACTACCGTTTTGATCAGTTCGGAAGGTACTAAATTGCGTTTTGAAAAATCTGCAATTTCTACGGCAGTGGCTGACAACTTAGGAGTACAGGCTTAATCCATAAATTGGATAAAACAGCAAAGCATCGTCTATTGGCGGTGCTTTTTTTTGTTTACCACGATGAACACAAAGGGCACAAGGATATTTTTTTGTATGATGTAAATAAGGAATACAAAAATCTTCGTGTCCTTCGCGTTCTTTGTGGTAAATCAATTATGCGATATATGTTTTGGTGAAATTCATAGCGAAACCTGCTGCATTTTGTCTGCGCTCCACGCGTCTTCTGGTTCTTCTTCGTGTGCGTCTTCTGACACGTCTGCGTTCTCCCGGAACAGCTTGTGCGTAAAATTGACCGGATGAACCGTTTGCGAATAATTCCGTCGCTGAACCACTTGTGAAACCGGTTTCCGGTGTTTCGATGGTGAGCATACTTAACGAAAGTGCTCCGTAAAGAAACGCGCTGAGAATGATGTGTTTTGTTTTCATGTTGTTCGAATTTAGTAATACTGTGTGTTTTGTAAGATGTATCAAATGCAGAAAGGTTTAACCAAAAACGATGCCATTCAGAAATAAGCTATAACCACATAGATACATAGAGCACATAGGTTTTTGGTCATAGTGATTTGGAAGGGCGATTGAAGTTACCGGCGTTTGAAGAAAGGAATTTGTCGTTTCGCACTGCTCGCGGTTTTGATCACATAGGTTATATAGCCTCTATGTTTCTATGTGCACTATGTGGTTCAAAAAAAATGCCACCCCGAAATGGAATGGCATTCTGTTATATCTGTTTGTTATCTTAGATATTCTCGATAATCATCGCAGAAGCACCACCACCTCCGTTACAGATTCCGGCACCACCGATTTTTCCTCCGTTTTGTTTCAATACGTGGATCAGGGTTACAATGATTCGGGATCCGGAGTTTCCTAGCGGGTGACCCAAAGCAACGGCTCCACCGTTCACGTCCACTTTTGCAGGATCCAATCCTAAAATTTGCGTGTTTGCCAATCCAACCACAGAGAATGCCTGGTTCAATTCCCAGAAATCAACCTGGTCAGTTGTCAAACCTGCTTTTGCCAAAGCTTTTGGAACTGCTTTTGAAGGTGCAGTCGTAAAGAATTCTGGCTCGTGAGCAGCATCTGCATAACTTACGATTTTTGCAATTGGCTTCAATCCGTGTTTTTCAACCGCTTCTTTGGATGCAAGGATCAATGCAGAAGCTCCGTCGTTCAACGTAGAAGCATTTGCAGCTGTAATCGTTCCTTCTTTATCGAAAGCCGGTTTCAATGTAGGGATTTTATCTAAAAATACGTTTTTGTATTCTTCGTCTTCCACCACAAGGATCGGATCTCCTTTGCGCTGAGGAACAGAAACTCCAACGATCTCATCCTTGAACTTTCCTGCTTCCCATGCTGCAGCAGCACGTTTGTAGGAAGTGATCGCAAAATTATCCTGGTCTTCGCGTGAGAAGTTGTATTTCTGAGCTGTTTTCTCAGCACATGTTCCCATTGGAACTTTGCTGTAAACATCCAATAAACCGTCTTTGGTAATTCCGTCAAGCATTTGGATGTTCCCGAATTTCATACCGTTTCTTCCGTCCAGGTAATGAGGAGTCTGGCTCATGTTTTCCATTCCACCTGCAACAACGATCTCATTATCACCGGCTAAAATAGTTTGAGCACCCAACATGATGGACTTCATTCCGGAAGCACACACTTTATTGACTGTCGTACAAGGAACTGTATTCGGCAATCCTGCCCCCAAAGCAGCCTGACGTGCTGGAGCTTGTCCGACACCCGCCTGCAATACATTTCCCATGAAAACTTCATCCACCAGTTCAGGCTTCACACCTGACTTGTCCAATGCACCTTTGATAGCAACTGATCCCAGCTGAGTAGCAGGAATAGAAGATAAACCGCCCATAAACGCTCCCATCGGGGTGCGGACAGCAGCAATAATGTATACTTCTTTCGACATAGCAATTTTAAATTTCGAACCCAAATTTACTCATTTTCTTGGTTTATTCACTGTCTGCCGTTGGAATCTAAAACAAGGATTGTTAAATTACATAGCCGATTTAACTAATTTTACGGCAATAAAAACCCATTTATAGTATGAAGATCAGTATTCTCATCGGAACATTATTGACAGCTTCCATGGCTTTTTCTCAAACAGATCCCGAAAAACTACGTGATGACATCAAAAAACTCGATGCGCTTCATGATTCATTGATGCCCAAAAGATGGACATACACCAGTTTGTTCGGTTTAAATGGTTCCCAAACAGCATTTGTAAACTGGGCAGCCGGAGGTAGAAATAATGTGGCCGTTTTGGGATTCGTTGATTTCTCAGCTACTTACCAGTACCGGAGAATCAAATGGTCGAACGATGTGAAAATGGCTTTGGGTGGGATGTATTACACGGATTCTGCCGGAAAAGTACAGGGCCTTCAGAAAACGGATGACCGTATTGACATTGCCACTTCATTTGGTTATGAGTTTAAAAAGCATTGGTTTGCAACGGCTATCGGCGGATTCAGAACACAATTCCTGGATGGTTTCAGTTTCCCGAACGATTCTGTTCCGATCTCGCGTTTTATGGCTCCGGGATATGCTAATTTCTCTTTAGGGATCGAATATGCTCCGGTAGAATATTTCAACGTTTATCTGTCTCCGATAGCAGCTAAAATGACTTTTGTAAACGATCAGCGCTTGGCAGATGCGGGAGCTTTTGGCGTACAGGCTGCAGAACTGGACACGAGCGGGAATGTATTGAAAAGAGGTTTGCGTTTCCGAAATGAGATCGGAGCTTATTTCAGGTTGCGTTTCCAGAAAGAGATTTTTAAAAATGTGGAAATGAAGACCCGTTTGGAGTTGTTCAGCAACTATGCAGATAATCCACAGAATATCGACGTGAACTTTGAAAATATTTTCACTTTTAAGGTGAACAAATGGCTGCAGGCCTCGCTTCAATGGAACCTAATTTATGATGATGATATTGATATCCGCGATTCGAAAGGAAAGACCGGTCCGAGGACACAATTTAAATCGGTATTGGGATTAGGAATTTCATACACTTTAACGAATATCAAAAAGTAAAAAGCGTATTTTCGTTCCATGAATTACTTTTCCGATCATTCTTTATGGTGGTTGTTGCCTATATCAATACTTGCTGTAGGTTTTTCGTTTTACTATTATTTCAGGACAGAACAAAAATCGATCTGGGATCGGAAACAATTGCGCGTATTGTTTTCATTGCGTACGCTCAGCCTTTTCCTGATCGGATTGCTACTGCTTGGCCTGGTTTGGGAAACAACAACTTACCGGCCTGAAAAACCTTTGATCATCACCCTGGTGGATGCTTCTTCTTCCATGATGAATTACAAGGACAGCAGCCGGGTTAAAAAACAGATCGGAAATTTCCGGCAGGAATTGCCACAAGCGCTTGGTGACGGGTACGAATACCTGGAACTTGCAGTCGGAACAAATGTGCGCGACCTGGATAAACTTTCTTTGAAAGATAAATCTACAGACCTTGCAGCCGGATTCAGGCAGATCAAAGACCGCTTCTTCAACCGCAATATCGGTGCGATTGTTTTGGTTTCGGATGGGAATTACAACCAGGGCGTTCACCCGATGTATGAAGCGGAACGCATTGAATTGACACCCGTTTTTTCGCTGGCGGTAGGAGATACGACGCTGAAACGGGATATCGTGGTGAGATCCGTCAATTCAAATGAAATAGCTTTTTTGAACAACGAATTCCCGATCCAGGCTTTGGTTGATTTTCAACGGGTTCCGCAAGGCTCTTACCAGGTCAATTTATTACAGAACGGAAAAGTCATTCAATCACAACGTGCGGTTGTCAGTAATTCGAACCTGGACCAAAAGGAGTTTTTATTTACGGTTCTGGCTAAAAATAAAGGATATCAACGCTTCACGGTTTCCGTACAAAGCATCGGAGGGGAGTTTACAAAAGACAACAACCAGCAGACTTGTTTTGTGGAAGTAATTGATTCTAAGAGCAATGTATTATTGTTGGCCAGTGCGCCGCATCCGGATATCCAGGCATTGCGTTCCGTATTTGAACTGGACCAGGAAGCGGTGATCACTTCGGAATTAATTCCCAACTATTCCCTGGGAGCGAAAACTCCTGATTTCGTGGTTTGGTACGAAAACGGTTTACGTCCGAATGCTTCTTTATTCAAGCAATTGCAGGAAAAAGGAATCCCGGTTTTGATGATTTTAGGGCCGAATGTGACTACCAGTTTGCTGCAAACATATGGTTTGGCTATGAAAGCCCCGAACGGAAACCAATTCGAAGATGTTTATCCTGCGGTTGCCAAAGGATTCAATTCTTTCGGGCTGTCTGCGGATTTCACCTCTGTGGTTCCTGTTTTAACACCTTTGCGCACGAAATTCGGGATGTACAAACTTCCGTCGAATAGTATTGTGGTGTTGAACCAGCGCATCGGGAACATTTCCAAGGAAAACCCGTTGATTGCTGTTTCTCAGACTCAGAAATCGAAGATCGGGTTTATTTTGGGCGAAGGTTTGTGGCGCTGGAAAATGAAGGAGTTCATGCAGAAAAAAACAACTGCCGGGTTTGAAGAATTTGTTCAAAAACTGACGCAATATATTTCGGTGAAACAAAACCGCGAACCTTTACGCGTTACTTTGCCCAAGCGATTCAACACCATTGAAGACATCATCTTCAAAGCGGAATTCTACAACGAAGCGATGGAGTTGGTTACAACACCTTCGATCGAAATGACCATTACCAAACGCGGCGGAAAAGCATTTAAGCAATTGTTCTCACCAACTGCGAATTTCTACCAGTTAAATGTCGGGCAATTAGGCTCGGGAACTTACGATTGGAAAGTCGTGGCGGATAATAACGGGAAGAAATTTGCAAAAGCCGGTTCATTTGCCGTAGACGAGATTTCACTGGAAGACCAGGATACGCGCGCTAACTTCTCCACTTTGAACCAATTGGCCGTTCAATCCAATGGTTCTTACAAAACGCTTGACCAATACAAAGCATTGATCAACGAAATTAAAACCCGCGGAGATATTACTACCATCCAATACGAAGATACCGGATACCAGGAACTGATCGACTGGAAATGGATGTTTGTGTTGATAATCACATTGCTTTCAGCAGAGTGGTTCTTAAGACGTTGGTGGGGAAGTTATTAACGAAGTTTGATTGTTCGAAAGAACATACTGCGAATAAAAAAGGCCTTCTTTCGAAAGCCTTTTAAGTTACTAGTGATATTGATTTCTATTCTTTTACAAAAGAAGTTCGGCCGGTTATGTTGTTCCCTGAAGTGTACAGAAAATAAAGTCCACTTTCCAGTGATTCGACGGAAACCCGGATAGATCCGTTTTCCCCTGTTCGCCACTGAATGTTTTGTTTTTCTCCCGTAACAGAATACACTTCGATCTGATCGATATCCTGTGCATCCGGGATTGTCAGTGCGTGCGTTGCCGGATTCGGGAACAGGTTCACTATTCTGTTGCCCGGAGAGTCCAGTCCGGCTGTTCCGATCGTAAACGTTTTGCAGGTAGAGCAATCATACATGTATCCACCGTCGTTGAAGGAAAATCCGGCATAGTACAGGCAAGCGGTATAGGTGCCGGGGTTGTAGCTGACATCATATAACCGGTTGAGATAAATACCGTGTGATCCGTTTCCGAAATCCCATAGAAGTTCGGAAGAATGTGAGCTGAACGAAGGAGAATGAATGAGACTGGTATTTGAAAAAGTAACCGTATTTCCATTGATGTGCGTCAGGAAATCACCGCCGCACAGGGAATCCGTGGTATAATCATAAATCTCGTTCGGTGCAGAGTAAATGCAGTGAAAAGGTACTCCGTTTGCTTTTCCCCATTGTTCCAAAGTTACGGTGTAAATTCCCGGAGAAGCATACTGATGATTTCCGGATCCCGTTCCCGGGTTGAGTTGTGTGCTGGTTGTTCCGTCTCCGAAATTCCAGTGCAGGGAATCAAGCTCATCCGTCGAATAGGTCATAACCATAAATCCCGATTGATCCAGGGAGGTATTGGTGATAAATGTACGGGAATCGCAGTCGTTTTGTGCATGTGATAATGGCAGGAAGCACCAGGTTAGCAGTAATAGTTTAACGTTTTTCATTGTGTTGTAATTTGTGTGCTTGAAGAACGTATTGCTAAACGGAATAGTTGCGTGAGGTTTTAGGTAAAAGAAATGTGGATTAAGTGTTTCTCAGAGGTAAGTTTTTGTTAGTCAGTTGATTGTCTAAAAAAAACCGCCGGAATTTCGTGTTCCGGCGGATTGGTTATTTATTTCTTCAACAAATCATTTCCCATCATCTGTTTCACGGTTTTTTCCATTCCGTCAACAGAACCGTCCAGGAAGATCACGTTTCCTTTTCCTTTTTCTGCGAATTCTTTCACGGCTTCCGTCCACATGGAGAACAGGATCAGGGAGGTATCCAAATCGGCAGCTTTCATTTTTTCTGCTGCTTCTGTCATACCTTGTGCAACTTCCTCGCGGAACAGGGCAATCCCTTGTCCTTTGAGTTGAGCCGCTTCTTTTTCTGCCTGAGCCGCAATTTTGATCGCATTTCCTTCTGCCTCCGCAGCTTTCGTTTTGGTAATCAACAAAGCCTGGCCTTCATTTTCTGCAGCAGCTTTCAGGTTATTGGAGGCTACCACTTTCGCCATGGATGTAGTGATTTCCGCGTCAAAAGTAATATCGTTCAATTGCAGGTCGATCAAGTGGAATCCCCAGGTTTCCAACGTGTGGTCCAAACTTTCTTTTACGTCAGCAACGATTTCACCGCGCAATAACAAGATTTCAGCTTGTTTCTTGGTGGCAACAAATCCGCGGACAGATCCTTCGATGGTACGGATCAACGCCTGGATAAAGCTTCTTTGGTCTACGAATTTAAAGGCTACGTTTTTGATCGTTTCTTCTTCCGAATTCAAAACAGAATAAACCAGCATGGCTTTGAAATATACATTTGCCTGGTCCTGCGTAATGGCCTGGAATTCCATTTCAATCGCACGGTTCTGGATCGAGACGCGGTTATTCAAACGTTCAAAGAAAGGAATGCGGAAATTCAATCCCGGATGCATGATCCGGCGGTATTTACCGAACATAGTCACAACAGCGATGGTTCCCTGCTGAACGGTTACAAAACTGAAGAATAGGAGGATAACAACAACTCCGATTACAATGTATTTTATTTCTACCATAATAAGTGATTTGAACAAACTTACTATTAATTCAAAAGGCAAAAGTCAAAATGTAAAAATTAAGTTCAATGTTCCGGACTTAAAGAGTTTAAACAATTGAACCTGGTTAAGATTTTTCGGAAAAAGTTTTTGCGTGTTATAAAATAAACCGAAGAGAAAACCGTTAGAATAAAAAAACGCACTTTAAATAAGCCTATGGTAAATAAATACTTGACAAACATGCAAACACAGGAAGTTACTGAGATTGCGAATCCATCCGCAGCTGTTATCAGTCAAATTCTGAACTACAGCAAATCATTGGAAGTAAAGAAATTGAAGCGCAAAAAAGTGCTTTTAAATTTAAACTAAAAAAGAAGGGCCCTTAAACGGGCCTTTTTCATTTTCACCACAATTAAGCGAAGTTCACAAGGTTGTTTTTTATAGCACGTGTTTTACATTTTCCTTGTGTTCCTGTGCTCCTCGTGGTAAACAAAAAAGCACCGCCAGTCGACGATGCTTTCCACTTATTTTTATTCCGATTACCAGATTTTTGCAACCTTTTCATCCGGGTTACGCATTTTGTCTCCCGGTTTCACGTTGAATGCTGCAAAGAATTCCGGACAGTTCATCAAAGGTCCGTTTACGCGGTACATTCCCGGTGAATGCGGGTCTGTTGCGATTCTTTTCTTCAATTCTGCTTCCGTGTAGTTGATCTTCCACAACTGGGCATAAGAAATAAAGAAACGCTGAGCCGGTGTGTACCCGTCGATCATCACGTTTTTCTTGAAATCGTCTGTCATGGCGTAAGCATAGTAAGCCATAGTCAAACCTCCAAGGTCGGCAATGTTTTCACCCATAGTCAATTCCGGGTTCACGCAGTTGTCCGAAATAGGGCAGAACGAGCTGAATGTTTTTCCTAAAATTTCTGTTTTGGAAACGAATTTCTGCTTGTCGGTATCCTGCCACCAATCGTTGTAACTTCCGTCAGCTGCAAATTTGGAACCGTTGTCGTCGAATCCGTGTGTGAATTCGTGTCCGATCACCATCCCGATTCTTCCGTAGTTTACGGCATCTTCTGCTTTTTCATCGAAGAAAGGAGGTTGCATGATTCCTGCAGGGAAAGCGATCTCGTTCAATAGCGGATGGTAGTATGCATTAACCAAATGCGCAGGCATTTCCCACTCTTTTCGGTTCACCGGCTTGTGCAGTTTCTCTAAGTTTTCCTTAAATGCAAAACTGCGGGAGTTGTCGATGTTTGCCACGTAATCAACCGGGCTGATCGTCAATCCTTTGTAGCTTTTCCACTCATCCGGGAAACCTAGTTTTCTTCCGATGGCGTTCAATTTTGCCAATGCCTCTTTTTTCGTGTTGTCAGACATCCAGTCCAACCCGTTGATACGCATTCTGAAGCTGGCCAATAAATTGTCGACCATTGAGTTTACACGATTTTTCGCATTTACGGAGAATGTTTTGTCTACGAATGCTTTTCCAAGTAATTCGGCCAAAGTTGAACCGGTAATTTCCTCGATGCAACGCTCTTCGATCGGTTTCATGTTACTGGTACCGCTCAAAACACCGCTGTAGAAATCGAAATTGTGTTTTACCCATTTGTCGTCCAGTTTTCCTGCATAAGCATTGATCGTACACCAAGACAGGTAGTTATTCCAGGATTGGAAAGAAACTTTGTCCATCATCGTGTTAATCTGTTTCATGAATTCAGGCTGTCCAACAATCAGTGAATCAAAGTGTTCACAACCGATTTTCGTCAGGTAGGCTTCAAAGTCGAACTTCGGCATCGCTTTTACAACCTGGTCCAGAGACATTTTGTTGTAGGTCTTTTCCGGAAGGCGTGACTCGGCAGGAGTCATCATCGCTCCGGCCAATTCTTTTTCGAAATTGAAGATATCGTTTGCTTTCTTTTTCGCTGCATCTTCCGAATCGCCTAATAATTGAAACGATTTTTGGATGTGCAAAATATATGCATCGCGAATGGCCTGCTTATTTTCCTGGAAATAATAGTCGCGGTTCGGTAACCCGATTCCGCCTTGTCCCCAGTAAGCCACATTCTTGTTAACATCTTTCAGATCCTGTCCGATTCCGAACCCGAAAACAGATTCGATTCCCAACTGATGCTGCTGTGCGATAATCCCGACGAATTCATCTTTCGACTTCATCTCTGAGATCTTCGCCAAACGGTCTGTCAAAGGTTTTGCTCCGGCTGCATTGCGCACTTCCATGTTTGTGAAAGAAGTATAGTAATCTCCCAGCAACTGGTCCTGGCTTCCGGGAGTTTTTGCTGTAGATGCCGCGGCAGTTTGAAGGATTTGCTTCAAAGTTGCTTTATTGCGCTTATCCAGTTCGTTGAAACTTCCCCAGCGAGATTCGGTATTCGGAACAGGATTATTCTTGCACCAGGTTCCGTTTGCAAACTGGAAGAAATCGTCCTGTGGCTTCACAGAAAGGTCCATGTAGGAAATATCAATACTCGTTGGTTTGGAGGATGTTTCCGAAATTGTACCAACGGGTTTGTCCGGCGGAAGTGTTGTTTTTGGCTGACAGGCAACTAAAGATGTTGCAACGACCGCCAGTGGTAGCATTTTATTAACCATTTTTTTCAGGATTTAGAAGCATTTCAACATGCGGGATTTCATCTTCAAAGTATTCTTTACCTGTAGATACAAATCCGGATTTATTATAGAATTTTTCCAGGTGTTTTTGTGCCGAAATACGGATAGGAACTACACCGAATTCTTCGTGAACAAACTGGATACACTTTTCCATCAATTCCAATCCAACGCCATTTCCACGGCATTCGTTGGTAAGAACCACACGGCCGATGGCCACTTCCGGATAAGAAATTCCGGGGTGCAGGATACGCGCAGTAGCAATTACGTCCCCTTTTCCATCGCGCAAAAGCAGGTGATAGGCCTTCTTATCTTTTCCGTCAAGGTCCAGGTAAGTACAGTTTTGTTCCACTACAAAAGCTTTCAGTCTCAACGCAATGATGTCGTGAAACTCATTCAATGTCAGTTCTTTGTAAGGTTTGAATTGCCAGTCTAAATGCATACTATTAATTATTTATTGGGTAATTATCTATTATCAAGCTTGATAATTTTATCGTTGATAATTGATAATTACGTCTGGATTACTCCAACATTATACGGTTTTTCTGCCTTTTTATGGTTTGCCATTTCGATTCCGATCGACAGGAATTCCCTTGTCTTTGCAGGGTCAATAATTGCATCCAGCCATAAGCGTGAAGCAGCGTAGTACGGAGAAATTTGTTCGTCGTAGCGCGCTTTGATCGTATTGTAAAGTTCGGCTTCTCTTTCCGCTGTAATTTCTTCTCCGCGTGCTTTCAGGGAAGCCACTTCGATCTGAAGCAATGTTTTGGCAGCAGAAGCTCCGCTCATTACCGCCACTTCAGCAGTTGGCCAACCAACGATCAAACGCGGGTCGTAAGCTTTTCCACACATCGCGTAGTTCCCGGCTCCATATGAATTCCCGACAACAACCGTGAATTTCGGAACAACCGAATTTGCCATGGCATTCACCATTTTAGCTCCGTCTTTGATGATTCCTGCATGTTCTGATTTGGAACCGACCATGAACCCGGAAACATCCTGGAAGAAGATCAAAGGAATGTTCTTTTGGTTGCAATTCATGATGAAACGAGCCGCTTTATCAGCAGAATCGTTGTAGATCACACCTCCGAACTGCATTTCGCCTTTTGCGTTTTTGGACAATTCGCGCTGATTGGCTACAATACCCACGCTCCAGCCATCCAAACGGGCATACGCACAAACGATGGTTTTACCGTAATCGCTTTTGTATTCCGTCAGGCTTCCTTCGTCAAAAATACAATCCAGGATATCGTGAACGTTATATGGTTTTGCTCTTTCGGAAGGCAGGATTCCGTAAACTTTCTTTGCTTCTTCTTTCGGTGCAACCGGCTCGATGCGGTCAAATCCTGCAGATTCAGGCGCTCCGATCTGGCTCATCATTTTACGGATCGTTTTCAGGCATTCTTCGTCGTTTGCTACTTTATAATCACAAACTCCGGAGATTTCCGTATGCGTGGTTGCTCCGCCAAGCGTTTCATTGTCGATATTTTCTCCGATAGCAGCTTTTACAAGGTAAGAACCGGCCAGGAAGATTGTTCCCGTTTTATCCACGATCAATGATTCGTCGGACATAATCGGAAGGTAAGCACCACCGGCCACACAGCTTCCCATAACGGCAGCAATTTGTGTGATTCCCATGGAACTCATCACGGCGTTGTTTCTGAAAATGCGGCCGAAATGTTCTTTATCCGGGAAAATCTCGTCCTGCATCGGAAGGTAAACTCCTGCCGAATCCACCAGATAGATAATCGGAAGTTTATTTTCCATAGCGATTTCCTGTGCACGCAGGTTTTTCTTTCCGGTAATCGGGAACCAGGCACCGGCTTTTACCGTAGCGTCATTCGCAACAACAATACATTGTTTCCCGGAAACTTTCCCGATAACCATTACTACTCCGGCAGAAGGGCATCCGCCGTGTTCTTTATACATTCCCATTCCGGCAAAAGCACCTACTTCGAAGCGTGGGGTATTCGGATCCAGCAGCATGTCAATTCGCTCACGGGCGGTCATTTTTCCTTTTTCATGATGTGCAGCAATCCGTTTTTCACCGCCTCCTTTCATAATAGAAGCAAGTTCAGACTCCATACGGGAAATCTTCAGCCTCATTTCATCGTCGTTCTTATTGAATTCCAATTCTTTTGAATCAATTGCCATGTTTTTTCGTTTATTAGCGTCCCAAATATACACAATTCACTGTAGAAACTTTCTGGAACGAGCGGAAAGAATGAGGCGATTTCTAAATTACCTTTGCAAGATGCAGGATACTTACAAGCACAAGGGAATGAGAAAGCAGTTGATAGATCAATTGCGCCAAAAAGGAATTACGGATGAACGCGTGCTGACCGCATTTGATGCAGTGCCGCGCCATTTCTTCCTGGATTTGGTGTTCGAGCAACAGGCTTATTCGAATGTGGCTTTCCAGATCGGTGCCGGACAAACCATTTCTCATCCGTATACGGTTGCTTTCCAGACTTCCATCCTGGAACTGAAAAAAGGGGAGAAGGTGCTCGAAATCGGAACAGGTTCGGGTTTTCAGACTTGCATTTTGTGTTCGATGGGAATGAAAGTATTTTCGATAGAACGTCAGAAAGAACTGCATATCAAAGCCAAAAAGATCATCGATCACTTCCGGTTTACACCCAAATTGTTTTTTGGTGACGGATACGAAGGAAAAGAAACCTTTGCACCTTTTGACAAAATTTTGGTGACCTGCGGAGCGCCTTTTATTCCCGCAAAGCTGGTTCAGCAACTGAAAGTGGGAGGGATGATGGTCATTCCGGTAGGGGATTTGGATTCCCAGGAAATGCACCGCATTACGAAAGTTTCCGATACGGAATACAAAGAAGAAGTGTTCGGGAATTTTAGTTTCGTGCCGATGCTGGAGAAAACAGTGAGATAGAATGATCAATTATGAATGTTGAAATTATCAAGCTTGATAATTGATAATTAACCCATTAATAATTCGTAGGCGTTCTGTATTTCCACAAATTTCTCTGCAGCCATCTTTTGCTGCGATTCCGTTCCGGTTGCAAATTTATCCGGGTGGTGAAGTTTGACCAGTTTCCGGTAAGCTTTCTTGATTTCTTCAGGCGTGGCATTTTTAGCGACACCCAGGATCTCGTGCGCGTAGGTTTTGGATTTCGGAGTTGCTTTTTGTTCGGTTTTTTCTTTGCGGTGTTCGCTGTAAGCGGCATAAATAGCGATGATTTTCGCCAGGTTATCCGGAGCTAATTCCAGGTCCGCATTGATCTTTTTCAGGAAATTCAATTCCGGAGTGCTCATTTTTCCGTTGATCAGAGCCAGTCCGGTCAGGAAATAGATGATTTGTGAGCGGGAACCTTCGTCTTTCAAATGAACTTTCATCCAATCCGTAATGGTTTCCGTTTTGATCGGGTATTTGAGCGAAAACAGGAGTGAATCGCCGAAGTTATAGGTTGCTTTTGGAAAATACCGGTTGAAATACTGGTTAATGAACTGGATCTTTTCTTTGGATTCCTGGTAATTGATCAGCATCAGTTTGGCTCCCAAAGCCAGGTATGCTTCCAGGTAATTGTCTTCTACCGGTTTCAGGCTTTGGGGGAAAATTCCTTTTCGCCAATACCGTGCGTGACGGGTTTTGTAAGCGTAAAGCGTTAATCCGCCTACGAATGGAATTCCAAATAACAGGATCACCAGCCAATTCGGCAAATCGGCTATCGGTTCAAAATTAAGCTGCATGAAGTGCATCATAAAGGAACAGTTCTATCGGGTAATCCTTAAAAGGTCCCAAAGTAACAAATATTGGTCAATGAAAGTGACGCGGAAATTTTACTTTTGTGATCTGATGGAAAAAAACAGGAACCTGAAGTATTTGAAAGGAGTTACAATTGCTCTCTTGGTAGTATACATGCTGTTTGTTTTGATGAATTTTCTTCACGGAATTTGGGACTTCGTATTTCATTTTGGTAACGGAGAATTGGATTTTCTGATACCTATTAAAAATTATACCGGAGAATTTCATTTTGTGCTTTACGTGCTCACATACGTTTTGGAAATTGTTTTTTTGCTTGTTTTGAATCATTTTGTAAAAAAGGAAGGAATAGGAAAAGGGTATCATTTTCTACTTGTTTTGCTGTCGTTTGTACCGATAGCAAATTGTTTTCTCTTTTACATTCTTAAAAGAAAACTGAATAGAGAACTGTTTATTTATTCGGGAATGAAGGAGATTAGCTCCGATCGGAAAATTGTTACTGCCTGGGTTTTGATGATTGTTTTTGTGATTTATGTGTTTTTAGTACCGTTCTTGACCTATTACTTGAATTCACCGGAACTTGTTTCCGAAGCTGCTTCTTTCATGAGATTCTCAAAATTAATAACTGATAGTTATTTTTTATCGACCTCTCTTATCTGGCTCATATATTACCTGGAGTTTAAAAGAATGCTGAATAGAATTGATTTAACACATTCGCCGATTAATGACAATTCGCTGTTGGATAGCTGATTACGTGTTTTATTTTACAGGTCATCCACATACTTTTACACTTCTTTTAAAATAATTTTCATTTCCGTGTCACTTTTCCGGAACACGTTACACTAACTTTATCAGAGACCAATTTAGCAAGATGACGGCCACGAAGAAAAAGCGTTTTATGGAGCTTTATGAACCTATACATGTGAGGTTCGAAAAGTTTTGTAAAGCAAGAGCGTACGGGAATTTCAATTTCAAGGATTTGATGCATGATGCGTTGGTGGTCGCGTATGAGCGCTTCGACTCTTTGAAGCATGAAGAAGCATTTCTGCATTTTCTTTTTGGAATTGCCATACGCTTATTGGCGAACGAAAATCGCAAGATCAGCACGGAACGTTTTTCCGATCATTCACAAGTCTACAATTATTCGGTGGAAAGTGACCGGACGGAAAGGCTTTTGGAAATCAATTCCCTGTACGAAGCGATTTCCAGGTTGCCGGATCAGCAAAAAGAAAGTATTATCCTGTTTGAGATCTCCGGGTTTTCGATCAAAGAAATTGCAGAACTGCAGGAATCTTCGGAAGATGCCGTGAAACAGCGATTGGTCAGAAGTAGAAAAAAATTGGTTGAATTGATGACCGAAAAAAAAGAAGTAGCATTAAATAGTTTGAGTTATGACAGAAGATAGACTTTCCGGTTTGTTTGATGAGATTCGGAATGAATCGGCTCAAACTTCTATTTCAGAGGTGGATCAATGGATTGATGCTGCGGTGGCTGCCGGTGCAACAGTTGGACTCTTAGCGACATTGAAATTAATACTTATCAAAAAACCTTTGATTATGTGGACGACATTATTAACAGTAACGGGCGGAGCTTCCCTGGGAGCAGTCATGATCTTCAGTAAACCTGAAGTAAAAGAAAAGCCGGTAAAACAAGAAGTAGTTTCAACTTATTCCGTTCCGGCAAAACAGCTGAAGGAAGAACAAACCGAAGAACCGGTGGAGCAGGAGTCTCCCAAAGTGGAACAACCCGCAACAGAACCGGATCCCGAAGCAATCACTTTGCCCGAAGATATGGGAACTCCTGTTCCTGTAAAATACCCGAGCTACAATAACCAGTACCAGATTCCTGCATACAGGAAACCTCAAACTACAGAATCATTTACAAAGGTTCACGTTTCGGGTGCTTTGTATGTGGAATTGTCACAGGGGAAAGCATGCAGCATATTGATAGAGCCCGAAACTGCCAAGGACCTGGTTCAGGTGGAAATCCAGAATGGAACACTTTACCTGAAAAATGAAAGGAATAAAGGGGAACGCCGCGAAAAATTGGTGGTTAAAGTTACTGTTCAGGACCTGGACGAATTGTTCCTGAGCGGCGCTACCTCTTTAATGACGATGCACCAGTTCGGACTGGGAACTTTGTCACTGGAAATGGATGGAGCGAGTAATGCCAATCTGAACCTGAAAACAACGAAGTTAAAAGGTGATTTTTCGGGAGCGAGTAATGTAACGCTCGAAGGAACCAGTGAAAATGCCGATTTGCACATTTCTGGAGCTGCTCAGGCGAATTTAACGGACCTGTCGGTGAAACATGCAAAACTGGTTAACAGCGGAGCCGGACATGCGGAAATCTCAGTATCGGAAACCCTGAAAGCTGATGGTTCCGGAGCCAGTGAAACTTATTACAAAGTATCCTCCGGCTCAAATTCCATCCGGGTAGACGTGAGCTCAACCGGAAGTGCCATCATCAAAGACGTGAAAAAATGATCTATTAAAAGGGAAAACTAAAAAGACACTTTTAACTTTTTACATACTCCCTTTTAACATATAAAGACGCAGCAATGACAAGCGTTAGCGCGAAAATTGCCAGGAATAACAAATCGAATTAAAGACGCTGTAACAAGGCAAGTTAGTTTATAACCTAAGTAGAGTAAAGAAGAGTCCGCCTGGCGGACGAAGACGCAGCAATGACAAGCGTTAGCGCGAAAATTGCCAGGAATAATAAATCGAATTAAAGACGCTGTAACAAAGCAAGTTAGTTTATAACCTAAGTAGAGTAAAGAAAAGTCCGCAACGGCGGACGAAAAAGCCCCTGAAGGAGAGTCAGGGGCTTTTTTTTACGTATATAATTTTGAAGGGTGACTGAGCGGAGTCGAAGTCACTGATTTCGTTAATGCTCTAAACTAGCCAGGTAGCGCTCTGCATCCAAAGCGGCCATACAACCTGTTCCGGCAGCAGTGATCGCCTGACGGTATGTTTTGTCAGCAGCATCTCCCGCTACAAATACTCCCGGAACGTTCGTTAATGAAGTTCCCGGTTTTTCGTACTTGATATAACCCGTTTCATCCAGGTTGATGTAATCTTTGAAAACGTCTGTATTCGGTTTGTGACCGATTGCCACGAAGAAACCTGTAGCCGGGATTTCTTTTTCTTCTCCCGTAACATTGTTTTTCACTTTCACCGCTGAAACACCGTGTCCGTCACCCAATACTTCTACTGTTTCCGTATTGTGCAGGATTTCGATATTCGGTGTGTTGCGAACGCGGTCTGCCATGATCTTGGAAGCGCGGAATTTATCCGTACGTACCAGCATGGTCACTTTCTTACATAATTTGGAGAGGTAATGCGCTTCTTCACAAGCAGAATCTCCTGCACCAACAATTACTGTTTCCTGTCCGCGGTAAAAGAATCCGTCACACACAGCGCAGGCAGAAACACCACCACCGATGGAAAGGTAATGCTGCTCGGAAGGCAATCCCAGGTATTTTGCAGCAGCTCCGGTAGAAATAATCACCGTATCCGCATGAATTTCATGTCCGTCTTCTGTCCAGCATTTATGAACAGGCCCGGAGAAATCCACTTTCGTGATAAACCCAAAACGTACATCTGTTTCAAAACGCTTAGCCTGAGTTTCCAGTTGCACCATCATTTCAGGACCTGAAATACCATCAGGATATCCCGGAAAGTTCTCAACTTCGTTGGTAGTTGTTAACTGTCCGCCAGGCTGCATTCCCTGGTACATAACGGGTTTCATTTCTGCTCTGGCAGCGTAAATTGCAGCAGTATATCCTGCAGGACCAGAACCGATAATCAGGCATTTTATTCTCTCAGCGCTCATCTTCGTTTGTTCGTTTTTTTTGAATGTATAAAATTAGGGTTTTCTTTCCTTTCAGAAACACTTCTGAAGAAAGCGGATTTTAATAGGAATCCAAGTTTATTTTTTACAGTAGTAAATAAAAGCAGGAGGGAAGTTAGCAGGTGTAAATGCAATTTCCATGTGCTTAAAGAATTGCTTGATATGCTTTTTGGCGTTCAGGGAATACTGGAACTGAACATACAGCGAATTTGCGTGCATTACCCGGTGGCTTTCCTTCAGGATCCGGTTCTTCAATTCGCTCGGGAAATTGGCAAGCGGAAGCGATGAAACAACCGCATCAGCCTGTTTATACCCGTATTTCTCCAGGTATTCGCCGATTTTCTCTGCAGAATCGTGGATCAGGATCACACGCGGATCTTTGAACTCTTTTTTCAATTGGTTCATGAAACTGTCGTTGAGTTCAAACACCAGCAAAATACCGTCAGGACTCAGTTTTTGAAGCATTTTACGGGTGAAAACCCCGGTCCCCGGACCTAGTTCCACAATTACTTTAGCTGTTGAGAAATCAATTTTCTGCAACATTTTTTTTGCTAAATACTTGGAGCTTGGAGCCATCGCCCCAACCATTTTACGTTCTTTCCAGAAATTACGTATAAACGAACGCTTATCAGACATTTTCTCTTGTTTCTTTCAGTGCGAATTTACCATTATTGATAATTCCATAAACAAATCCGTTCAATTGTTTATCCAATGCCGGTGTATTGCTGCACGCGATAACTAAATCTTCTTTGGTGAATACCCACGGTTTTCCCGGGATAAACAACGATAAATCCGCTATTGACTGTTCTTCAATAGGTGAGGTATTCAGGGACAATAGAGCCCGTGATTTTTCGGTCAATCCGTTCACAACGAGTTCCAGGTCGAAATCCGGGCAAGCTCCCAATTCACCGAAAAGTGTCTGAATGGTGCTGTTACCGAAATTTGCATGGTCGAATTCCAGATCGGTTTCTTCCGTGTCATTCGGGCGGTGATCAGAAACAATGCAATCGATCGTTCCATCTTTCAAGCCTGCCCAAAGTGCCTTGCGGTCCGACTCAGGCCGGAGCGGAGGCATTAATTTAAAGTTTACGTCGAAATCCAGCACCGCTGTTTCATTGTAAATCAGGTGTTGTGCATGCACATCTGCCGTAATGTTCAATCCTTTGGCTTTTGCCTTGCGGATCAGTTCTACGGATTCAGCGGTAGAAATCCCGGTTGCATGCAGGTTTCCTCCTGTATATTCCAACAGGCGCAGGTTGCGTTCCAGCTGGATGATCTCACTGATCGCCGGATCTGCTTTCAAACCGGTTTTCGTGGAAGCTTCTCCTTCGTTGACCATTCCGCCTCCGGAAATAGACTTGTCGTGAGCAAAACCAACCACAATTCCGTCAAAATTTTTCGAATAAAGCAATGCGCGGTACATAATTCCGCCGTTTACAGGAACTAAGTCGTCAGAAAACAGGCGCACTCCGGATTGGAACATGTCGTACATTTCAGCCAATGCCTCGCCCTGGTTCTTTTTGGTAATACATCCCATCGGGTGCAGGGAAGTTACTGCGTTTTCACTCCTTCTCAGGACATATTCCACGCTCGTTTTGTTGTCCAGCACGGGGGAAGTGGACGGCAGGACGGCAACATGCGTAAATCCGCCGTAAGCCGCAGCATCCAATCCGGTTTGGATCGTTGATTTATGTTCTTCTCCCGGATCTGCAAAATGTGCTTTCAGATCCACCCAGCCTTTGGAAATATGCAGGTTTTCTTCCTGGATTTCCAATTCACAGGAGCGTTCGATTTTTCCCGAAATCTCGTGGATTTTTCCGTCTTCCAGGTAAATATCTACTTGCTTTCCATGCCATTTGGAGCTTTTGTCGATAACCGTTGCTTGCCGGATCAATAATTTCATAGTTCTTTATTTCTTATAGAAAATTAGTAAAGCCATTTCGCACAGGACGAATATTCCTGCAAAGAAAACAAACCAAATCCAACTATCATAACTCTCGCCGATTTCCAGCAGCGATGCGCTGTTCCAATTGGAGCCGTCTTGTATTGAATTTACACGGATTCCGGCTTGTTCGAAGGCGTTTTTGATTTCTTCGGGAGTAGATTCCTGGGTTTGTGATTCCAGGCGGTTATAATTCGTTGAAAGTGTTCCTGTTACTTTTCCATCCTGTGAAATGCTGTAATTTCCGGCTTCCAGGATACGAATAGCTTCCAGTCCCTGTATGGAAAGGTAAGCGCGTTTGTTTTTGGTGAAAATCACCGGGATAAAATCCACTTGTCCCTGCTTGAGGTGAACCGGGTTTTCACTGGCGGCATTGTTGCTCAGCGGATAACTGCCATCCGAACCTATAATCAGGTAATACGGGTTTTGGCGCTGGCTCAGGTTCCCCACGTGTAACAACAGTGTAGAGAACAATTGATTGCTCGTAAATGTGCTGAATTCGGGCTTCAGGGAAGTGGAAAACAAATACCCGTTGTTCCTGCCGGTACTTTTCACGAAGAAAGGCGTTCCGTTCTGGTAATTGATCAGGTTGCTCGAAAGTGTATTGGAATTGCTCATCAAACGGTAAGCCTTGGCAACTGCCGGAAGTGAAATGTTTTCGGGTTTTCCTTCAAAAACTCCCTGGAAGAACGGATCCTTGATGTTCAGTTTCTGGATGCCGAGTCCAACGGTCTGTGTTCCGTTGATTGCTGGCAAATGCAGCTTATCCAGCAAAGCATTCCAGCCGGAAGGTGAAACATTTGTTCCAGGAATCAGCAAGATGGAACCCTGCTCGTCGTGATAAGCAGCCAGTTCATTGCTCAGGTTGCTGGGAACCTGGTTCAGTCCGTTTAAAACTACCAGGTCAACTGCGTCCAGGTTTTCCTGGGATGCCTGGTTGGTAGATACTTCCTTGATTCGGTAGAAATCATCCAATCTGAATACAATTCCCACATTTTCGACCGCGTCTTCGCCGTTTATGATCAACACCGAACTGTTTTTCTTGACTTCGTAGTTGAAAAAGAACGAGTCGTCCTGCGTCATTTGCTTGTCGTTGATCGCAATTTTTCCTTTGGCGATTCCGGCTTCCTGGTTGAAATAGTTCAATTGTACGGTATCCGCGCCGTTTGCCGGTAATTCTGCAAACAGGTCGCGTTTCAATTTCCCGATCTGTACACTCACCACAGCCGATTCAACCGCTTCTTTCCCGGTGTTGACAACACGGATGGAAAGTGTTTGGGCAGATCCCAGTTTTTGGATCGGAGTTTCGAACCAGATGGTATCTACGTAGAGATTCCCGGTGTTTTGCGGAGCAAGAATTAGCGGTGAAACGCTTGCTATCGATTTAAATTTTTTAGTTAAATGAGTTGAATTATTTTTTTGAAAATCAGATAGATAAACCAAGGAAGGTTTCGTTTTGATATTTCCCTCTTTCTGAGCATCTTCCACCCATTGGTTCCAATACGAAAGAATCTCTTCCTGCGAACGGTAAATAGGAGAGTAGTTGACTTTTGCAACCTGGTCCACGAATTTAACTTTCGTCAGTGTCTGTTTTTCGTTCCCGCTTAATTCGTTCGTGAATAGTACATATTGCGTATTTCTCGGAGCTTTATCCACAATGGAACCGGCCAATTCTTTTGCCTGTGCCAATAATTCACCTTGTCCGCCGATGCGCGACATGGAAAAGGAATTGTCAATGTAAACGCCGATCAGCTGAATGTCTTTTTTGTTGGCATCCGATTTTGGAAAATAGGGTTGAGCAAAGGCTATCACCAAACAGGCAAAAGCCAGGGCGCGCGAAAGTAAAATCAGTAAATGCTTGATTTTTCGCGGGTTTTTCTGCTGCTGTTCAACCGATTTAACAAAGGCAATGCTGGAAAAATAGATGGTTTTGTATTTGCGGAAATGGAACAGGTGAATGAGGATTGGAATGACCAAAACCAGTAGGGCAAATAAAAATTCAGGATAGACCCATTTCATAATGCTAAGATAATTATGAATTGCGAATTATGAAGTGCGAATTCCAGGAGTTTTCCCTGATTTTTGAACAATCTGGCTTTCCGCCGAGGCGGACTCAGCCATCTTTGTTTTACAGTTATTGGCGAACGAAGTTAAAGCCGTTTCGTTTTTATTCTATAATAGAGTGAAAAGTGACAGAGTTCCGAAGTTCGGGAAGTCACTTCACTCCCTCAAAAACGCCCAGGCCAAACAGCGCAAAGTCGTATTTACAAGGATCTTCCGGATCGAATTGTACCAGTTGTTCCTGGATTTCCGCTACGCTTTTCCAATCGTTTTGTGTGCGGGTCAGAATTCCCAGTTTGCGGGCCACATTCCCGGTATGAACATCTAAAGGCAGGTGAAGCTCCGACATCGGGATGGTTTCCCAGATCCCGAAATCTACCCCGGATTCGTCTTTTCGTACCATCCATCGCAAAAACATATTGATGCGTTTGGCAGAAGAGCCTTTCAACGGATTTGCCAGGTGTTTGTGTGTTCTGTCGGGAAATGGTTCCTGTGTGAATGCATTCCGGAACGAAACAATCCGACCCTGGACTCCCGGAATTTCCGGATGAAGGCCGAAAGCCTTTTCCAATCCGCCGTTTTGATAGATTTTTTGCAACGAAACAAAAAAAGCGTTCAGATCGTCGCTGTTGAATGTGCGGTGAACGAAAGTGTGTTTTTGTTCTTCGTAATTCAGGACGTATTCGTATGGCTTAAAGTTCATGATTTCCAGCAAGCGCTGACCGCTTTTGATAATAGCCGTGCGGTTTCCCCAGGCAAGCGTTGAAATTAAAAATGCGCTGATCTCAATGTCTTCCTTCCTGGAAAATTGCTTCGGGATTTGGATCGGGTCCGACTGGATAAAATCGGGTTTGTTGTATTCTACGACCTTTCTGTCCAGGTATTCAATGAGTTGCTGTTTATTCATAGTTATTTCAGTGAACCGTCAGCCATCACAATACTTCTGTCGGCCATTTCTGCCAGCTGGTTGTTGTGTGTTACGATCACAAAAGTTTGACCGAATTCTTTGCGCAGGTCGAAAAACAACTGGTGCAATTCTGCCGCATTCTTTGAATCCAAGTTCCCGGAAGGTTCATCTGCAAAAATAATATCCGGTTCGTTCATGAGCGCCCGAGCAACAGCTACGCGCTGTTGTTCTCCGCCGGATAGGGCAGAGGGCTGGTGATTTTCCCGGCTGCTTAAGCCTAATTTGTCCAGCAGCTGTTTTGCGCGTTCTTTGGATTCGTTCATTCCGTTTCCGCCGATCAAAGCCGGCATGACCACGTTTTCCAAAGCGGTAAACTCCGGTAATAATTGATGGAACTGGAATACAAACCCGATTTTCTGGTTCCTGAATTCCGCCAAACCTTTTGAGTTCAGGGAAAACGGGTTTACTCCGTTCAGGGTTAAACTTCCGGAATCAGGCTTGTCAAGAGTACCCAAAATCTGGAGCAGGGTTGTTTTTCCTGCTCCCGAAGATCCGACAATTGAAACGATTTCCCCGGATTGGATTTCCAGGTCGATTCCTTTCAATACATCTAATTGTCCGTATTTTTTTTGGATTCCCTTTGCTACAAGCATTATTTATCCAGTTTTAAAGAATGCCCCATTTTCGTAGCCTTGGTCTTCAAATAACTCTCATTATGAGCATTGCGCCCAACCTCAATCGCTACATTTTCCACGATTTCCAATCCGTAACCGATCAGACCGGTACGTTTTTTCGGGTTGTTGGACATCAGGCGGATTTTTGAAATTCCCAGGTCGTGCAGGATTTGAGCTCCGATACCATATTCGCGTTCGTCGGATTTGAACCCTAATTTCAGGTTTGCTTCTACGGTGTCGTATCCTTCTTCCTGTAATTTGTATGCTTTTAATTTATTCAAAAGTCCGATTCCTCGTCCTTCCTGGTTCAAATAAACGATTGCTCCTTTTCCTTCAGCTTCGATCATCTTCATGGAGTGATGCAACTGCGGACCGCAATCACAGCGGCATGAACCGAAAATATCACCTGTCAGACATGATGAGTGCATGCGTACCAAAACCGGTTCATTCGGTTCCCAGCTTCCTTTGATCAAAGCCAAATGCTCTTGTCCGTTTGATTTTACCGAGAAAGCAACCAATTTGAAATCTCCGTGCTCGGTAGGCATTTCTACTTCCACTTCACGGGAAATCAATGATTCGTGCTTCATGCGGTAAGCGATCAGATCGGCGATTGAGATCAGTTTCAGGTCGAACTTCTTCGCGATCTCAAACAATTGAGGCAAACGCGACATGGAACCGTCTTCATTCAGGATTTCTACTAAGATTCCGGCAGGTTTGAACCCAGCCAAACGGGCCAAATCAACAGCTGCTTCCGTGTGACCGGTGCGCTGCAATACGCCGCCTTTTTTCGCTCTTAATGGGAAAATGTGTCCCGGACGACCTAAATCTTCCGGCCTTGTATCATCGGATACCAATGCTTTGATCGTTTTTGCACGGTCGAAAACAGAGATTCCGGTAGTACATCCGTGACCGATTAAGTCAACGGAAACTGTAAATTGTGTTTCGTGAAGTACGGTGTTGTTGGTAACCATGAGGTTCAATTCCAATTCGTTACATCTGGATTCGGTTAACGGAGTACAGATTAATCCTCTTCCGTGTGTTGCCATGAAGTTGATCATTTCGGGAGTAACCATTTCAGCTGCTGCTATAAAGTCTCCTTCATTTTCGCGATCTTCATCATCTACAACAATGATAACTTTTCCTGCTTTTATATCTTCAATTGCTTCTTCGATTGTATTTAATTGTCCTGACATATCGTATAATAAATGTACCGCAAATTTACTTCGAATTCTGCAATAGCGCTATACTATTTCATTTTTTTAAATGTAAAGAAGATACCATTCGGATCGTTTTTCACGTTTTCAATCCAAACGGACATTTTGTTGGCTACCGGCCTTACGTAATTGATGCGTTTGGGAAAGGGATTCCGGTTATTCACAAATGTTAATGTGTCGGCATCGCGGTAGTCTTTGCAGGTAAAAACCAGGGTGTCTTTTTCGATGACGATTTGGTAGTGCAGTGTATTGTTTTTTTCAAAGATCCGGAGAAATTCTTTCTGGAATTTGTTTTCGTAATGCATGTAGTTTTCACCCGAAATACATTTACGCTGGACTTTCCAGTTTTCATGAATGGTTTCATTGTCCAGGGAAGTGATCCAGTTTCCATGAATCCATTCCGGCAAGTTGCTTCTGTCCGAACAGGAATGAAGCATGAACAGAGTTAGCAGGATTGCAAAAGTAAGAGTTGTAATAGTTTTAAAGTTTGTTTTTCCCATGAATAGAGTAGTTCAATGTAGTATTTACCTTGCCTTGCAATTGAACTAAAAGTACCTGCTATAACTAAACCTTCGGTTATTTTTTCGACAAAGGACTCGATATCTTCTGCCAACAGGATGTTTTCCCCGTCCACACCTCCCAATGCATTGTTAGACAATGGAGTAGTAATACACGGTAGTCCGCTTGCCATAGCTTCCAGCAGCTTGTTTTGGAGTCCTGTTCCTATGAAAAGAGGTGCCACAAAAATACGTGAACGCTGATAACTTTCCCGGATATCATCCACCCAGCCGGTAACGGTTATGAACTCAGATTGCAGTTCCTGCACGCGTTTTGCCGGATTCGCCCCTGAAAGCAGGAGTTTACACGGAATTCCCTTTCGGTGAAGTCGCGGCAGGATTTCTTCAGCCAGGTAAACAGCCGCTTCAATATTCGGAGCGTAGGAGAAATTCCCGGTAAAAACCAGGTCGTAATCTTTTTCGATCGGCAAGGTTTCAAAAAAGGATTCGTCGATTCCGTTGGGAACAATGACAATCCGGTGATTTTCCGGGTGCTGGATGAGTTTGCGGTCCTGCTCGGAAATAATTGTTTTGTGCTCGAAGTAATCGAAAATACGGCGTTCATATTCCTTCAAACGCTTGCTTTCCAGGCGATAGAACCACTTTTTATACCACGCTTCGGTTTGAATCCTGCGCTCCATTCCTTTGGAAAGAGCGTCCATGTAATCCAGTGTTTTCGGTATGTGGTGTTCGTTTTTGACATATTCGGAAACACGGATCAGCTGGCAATAAATGTGCTTCGGTTTCAATCCGGCAATAATCTCCCGGATTTTCCGGTGAATGGATTTCCGGTAGAAATAATGGACCTGCATGGGTTTTGTTCCCAATAGCGTCTTCAAAAGCTGAAGGATCAATCCGGCTTTGGTCAGTTGAAAAATGTGAATCTGGCTACAAAACTGACGCACTATTTGTTCGTGTTCCTTAGAAACCGGAATATCCGTGGTGCAAACCAGTGTGACATGGAAGTGTTTGGAAAGTTCCTTTAATTGGTAGAAAGCCCTCAGTTTATCGCCCTTTTCCAAAGGATACGGAAAGCGGGAAACGATAACCAGGATGTTTTCTTTAGACTCCAAACGTATTTTTCATTAATGCGATACAAGTGTCAAAACTATGAACTTTTGAGATATAATCGCGCGATTTTTTCCCGACTTCTTGCCGGAATGCTTCGTTTTCGTGGAATTTGAGAATACAATCAATGAATGCTTCCTGGGTATCAGCGATTTGTATCCCGGATTCAGAAATGTCAATTCCTGCAGCTCCCAGTTTGGTAGTAATGCACGGAACTCCAAGCGCCATGGCTTCGAGCAGCTTGATGCGAATTCCGCTTCCGGATTGAATAGGAGTGACCAGCGTTCCGGATTTGGCCATGAATTGATTACTGTCTTTGACCCAGCCAACTACTTCAATGGAATTGGTAGCCAGGAAACCGAAGTGTTCACTTTTGGAACCGGCAATTTTCAAGGTAAATTCGGATACTTTCGGATTACTCCAGATCTTTTTCACCAAATGATTGACTGCTTCCTGGTTGGGTTTCCAGTCCATCGACCCCAAATGGAAAAATCCGCGGTTGGTGTAATCGGGTTGAATCTCCGGGTTTAAGGTAACGGAAACCGGTAGTACAACGGCGTTTTTTTGCCGGGTGTGTTTGATTATCCATTCCTGGTCTTCGCCGGAAATAGCCCAGATTGTTGCTGCTTTATCGAGGATTTCAATTTCTTCCTTGCGCAGCGTTTTCTCCAGGTTTCGCAGGTAAAAACGTTTCAGAACGGATGTTTCCAGGCTGGCGTGTAATCTCCAGATCTCTGATTCGATGTTGTGGGAACGGATAATGACCGGGGCCAGTTCCTTAAAATCGAAATGACTGAGCTGAGCGGCTGCAAACAAGCTGTCACAAACAATGTAATCGTATTTTTCGCTGAGTGTTTTAGCCAGTTCGTGGTACAACTTCTCCGATCTGAACCGGGAAAGGTTGTAATTCTTGCGACGCAGGAAATTAACGAGTGCACTGGTGGCTTTGAGTTCCGTATCTATCGGAACAACCGTTTGTTTTTTCAGGTATTGGCCCAATATGCGCTCGGATTCCTTTGTATACGGATGTTTGTGCGTGGCAAAGATGATTCCGTCCACTTCTGCTATCCGGCTCAGTCCTTTGAGGCATTCCATCATTGCAAAACATCCGCCGTCGATAATCGGGGCAGGGGATTTGGGCGCGATGTAGAGAATTCTCATCGTCTTCTGCCTAAAGTTAGGATGTAACGCCACAATTTCTTGTCAAAGACTTTGAGGTCATTGGCCGCAGCAACCATTAGAATACAGGCAATCGGGATTAAAACTGCTGTCGGAAGCCACATTCCCCAGAAAGGAGAAAGGACCGATTCTGCCGCCAGGTTTTGTCCCACGCTGAACAAGACGAAGTAAACCATGAAAAGCAATGCGGCAATCACCACCGGCGCTCCGAATCCTCCTTTCCGCACGATGGCACCCAGGGGCGCTCCCACGAAGAATAAGACGATAATTGCTCCCGAAAGTGCGAATTTGCGGTGAAATTCGATCTGGAACTGATCGTAATTGCTTTTGAATGCACCCACAAATTGTTCCTGGTCATTGGTGTTTCCCATCATGCCCCGCGCACTTACGATCGCAGCATTTACAGCTGCAATGCGTTCTTGTTTTGTCAGATCCGAAAGCTTAATGATTTTCGAAGGAACGGTTTGCAGGTGTTCAATTTCTTTGGCATCCTTGAGTTTGTTGTTCGGGCCGGTTTTGGGCAGTTTGGCAAAACTGATGGATTGACTGAAAGGCCTGTTGTTCAGGTTCGTTTTCCCGAAATCGGAGAGTATTTTATCCTGCTTGCGTTGCAGGGAATCTTTTGCTTCGTTGATCTGGAATACATTAAGCATTTCGTAGTCATTCTTGAACAGTTCTTCGTCGGATTTGTTCATGTCGAAGCCCATTAGTTCCATTTTGTAAGTAGCCGCCTTAAATTGCGTAGTCCTGCTCGGCCTGAAATCTCCGTTGTGAAAAGGTTCGCCCTGGTTGGTGAAGACCGGTGCCTGTGCCTGCAATTCTTCGTGCACAATCCCGTTCGAAAGATGGAAGAGCAGGTATTTCCCGTTATCGCCTTTGTAAACCGTTCCGGAATCAGCTTTCACTGTTTTCAGGATATTCGGATCGGTGTAATCGTGGATCGTAATGCCATAAAACGTATTGTCTTTCCCGGATTTTACCTTGATCGCATAGCCGTCGATCTCTTTGGAGTAGGAGCCGGGAGTTAATAACATGCCGACTTTCGTTTCCTGGATATCGAAAATTATGGTATGCCATTTCAGGTTGGCAACCGGGATCACGTAATTCGAAAAGAAAAAGGTTGCAATGGCAATCAATACCACTGTTTGCGTGAGTGGTCGCAGGATCCGGAAAAGCGACAACCCGGAAGATTTCAGGGCCGTTAACTCGTTGTTTTCTGCCAGGTTTCCCAGTGTCATGATCGAACTGAGGAGAATTGCCAGCGGAAGAGCCAGCGGAATCAATCCGGCGGAAACGTAAAACATCAGTTCAATAATCACCCCGACACTCAATCCTTTTCCCATCAAATCATCGATGTAGACCCAGGTAAACTGCATGATCAGCATCACCATCGAGATGAAGAAGGTCACTACAAACGGACCTGCGAAGGATTTTATGCTAAAAACAGTGAGTCTTTTCAAAGTGTAAACAGTTTGTTAGCGAACCGAACGGTTGTTAGATCTTCTGGACGCGTTTGGTGATCACTTGCCCGTTGTTTGCAGTCATTCGTACCAGATACATTCCTTGTTCAAAACCGTCCATAGCGATCGGAGTTGCTTTTTCCTGGGAATAGATCAGGGTTCCTGCCGTATTGTAAATAGCAACCTGCTTCAGATTTGCATGGGAAAAATGAATGCTGCTGCTTGTCGGATTCGGATAAATAGTCACATCCGGTTGAAGGGATTGTTCCTGTAATGCCAAAGGATCGTCTTTGCGGATGTTCACACTGTCCACAAACAAATTGTAACCGCCCTGGGTTTCCAAAACGAATGCAATGTGAACCGTTTCATTCGCGCTGTAGCCCAATTCACTCATATTTACTTCGTGCTGGGTCCATTCTTCCCATTCGAATTCCACCCGTGAAAGCGTATCGATAAAGCTGGAAAGCTGGGTATCTGTCACGGAGATCAATACCTGGTAAGTATCCGGATAGCTTGGATCCATGGATCTGGCATTCCATTTCAGGTAATTTCCGTAAGTTCCGATCGTAACAGGAGGGGAGATCAGCCAGCGGCTTGCTTTTTGCGAAACCGTAAACCAGGATGTTGCAGCAGCAACCGTATCTGTAGGATTCAAGGGGTCCGGAACAGCTATCCAGGCAGCTTGCGATAGAAATTGCGGTTCCTGTTCCGTATACGAATCATTTTTAACGGTTGTCCAGCTTGCCGGAATTCCGTGTTGAAATTCCTGATCCAGAATGGTTGTTTGAGCATTCACTGACAGCGCTGAAAGGAAAACGCTCGAAATAAGGGCAATTTGTTTTAACATAAGACAAAAATACAAAGACTTTGGCTACATTGCCAGATTTATCAAGATATCCTTGAATTCCTGGTAGAAAGCATCAAAATGAATTAAACGATCGGCTAAAAAGTTTATTATTTCCGGGTGATCTCCGGGTCTGTAAAAATTGAGGTCGGAACGTTCCCACAAAATGCGGTTGAATACCGGAACAACGGGAGTACTGGCATTTTCGATCCAGATGCCGTCGGTTCCCATTTCACTTTCCAGGACGATTTTCAGTTCGTACAACTGTTCCCACAAAATCTGGCGCACACCTTCGTCTTTTCCCTGGATATCAAAGGTTAAACGAGCGCCTTTTTCATCCGCATCAACACGGATATAAATGTCTTTCACTTCGGAAGGATAAGCCAGCCAGTTCATTCTGCGTCCGTTGGAGGAACGGATTTTCTGCATATGGACCTTGAATTGGTTCCAAAAATCGATTTTCAGCTGCTTTTTTTCTTCCTTCGAAAACATGTACCGTAAACTTTGAAGCAAAGATACATTTGTAATTGAGGTATGAAAGTTTTGGTTTTTCGATTTAACAACTTGTCACTTCCTAATAGCACACATAAGTATTTATCACTGAGATTATTATATTTGAGCACTAAATTAAACTTAACGACATGAAAAGTTCACTTTTAATACTGTGCTTACTAGGCAGTATTTATTCATCTTCTCAAATTTCTGATTCCATAAAAATTGAAGGAATCGGCCTTTTTAAAATAGGAAAGACCACAGTATCTTCAATTGAAGAATTGTCTAAGAAATTTTCGACCAAAATTAAAAGCACAAATTCTAGCTCTGACTTATATAATCTTACAACCAATAATAATAAGATAATTATTCAGTTGTTTGCAGATACAGTGAAGACATATAATTCCCCTTCGTACACAAGCTATTCTAGTAACGTTAAGACATATAGAATTATCGGTTACTCGGCTGCGGACATTGAATTAAATGATTTAACAGTTAAATTTTATAATGATACCTTGTACTACATGAATTGTAATATGTCTTCGGATTTAAATAATGCTATTAAGCTTAAATACGGAGAAGGTAAAATTGAAGTAAAAGAAAAAGAAGTTGTTTGTAAAAATAGATCTACAGGAATCGAGCGAAAATTAATTGAAAAAACTTATTTTCAAAAATGGGATCATGACGATATTATGGCTGTATCCATATTGTCTGAATATTATAATGACAAATGTGAAAGAAGATTGGTAAGTGCTTTGACAATTGAATCTTTTTCAATTGGCAGAGTTGTAAATAAAATTGATGATGAGATTGAAGACAGGTTAAAGGAACGCAAGAAGATTGAGGACAAAAAGAAGCTTGATGGGTTTTAATCAAAGTCAAAAAAAAACCGCAAAGAAGCAAAGCCTGCAAAGTGAACGTAAAAACTTTGCTGCTCCGCATCTTTGCGGTTCTATCAATTAAAGCAATAGCTTGATAATTGATAATTTAGCTTTTGATAATTACCAGATTATTCAAACAACAACTTTTTAGTTCCCGTTTTCCCGTCTTTCGTTTGCACTCTCAGAATTGCAATTCCTTTATAAGAATCGTGTGAGATCGTAGAAACTCCTTCCGCAACTTCGCTTTCATACAGGATTCTTCCGTCCATGGAGATCAATTGAATGCTTGCTGCTTCATCCAGGCTGATCTCGAAACGGCCGTTTGTAACCGGGTTCGGATAAGCTGAAAATTCGGATGCTTCCGCTGGTTCGTCGACAGACAGGTTGCTTCCCGATCCGAAAGTAAGCTTCAGAAGGTAAATACTTCCTTTGGTAGCGCCACCAACCGGGTTTCGGTATCCGGTCAATAAAATATCATTGTTGCTGGTTACATCCACATCCATGAAATTCGCCAGTTTCCCGTTCCAGCCGGAAGTTCCCACAATTCCGTGGTCAAAGATCATGTATCCGTTCCCGTTGAAAGCATTGTTTAATTGTCCCTGGTTGTTCATGCTCACGATCAATCCCTTGTTCTGGAAATTTCCACCCACATAATCGGTTGTAAATCCACAGATCAGGAATTCATTCGGGCTTCTCTCAATGATCTTATTGAAGAAAGTAGCAGTGTCTTCCTGGAAATCAAAAGTGCTGAATCCGTTCGGGATGCTCGTGTCCAATGTTCCGTTAGCATTCATGAAAGCAACAAACCCTACGTTGGTTTCACCATAACCGTTGAAATCCAGCGGAGAGTAATAATAGTGGTCCGGCATGTTGTAACCCGCTATGAGTACTTTTCCGGAACTGGAAACAGTAATCGAAAAAGGCTGATCGGTAACATCCATATCAAAGCGGAAAAGCCCGTTGGTGCCGAAAGTCTGGTCCAGCTGTCCGTCAGGAGTCAGTTTAAATACCGTCACGTCCGAATAATTCGTTGAATCATAGGAAATCGTTGTCTGGTCCCAGGTATCGGTGAATAACAAGCCGTAAGCTTCACCGTTCGGACCAATTGCCATGCTTCTGTATTGGGACCGGGTAATATTCGTCAGTGAAAACACGCCGTTTACCCCGTAAGTATTATCCGGGAAACCATTGGTGTTTAGGCGGACAATTGCCGGTTTTCCGCCCGGTCCGATTCCTCCGACCAGGAATTTTCCATCCGGAAGAATGTGCAGGTTTTTGGGAATGGAATAAGTTCCGGTAGTTCCGGCGAAAACATTGTTTGTCAGCAAATGACCGTTGTTCCCGAAGGTAGAATCCAGGCTTCCGTCAGTTTTTAAACGCATCATAATGAACTGGCTGGCACCGCAAATCCCGTTGATGCAGTATTCGGATTCTCCGACCAATACAATTTTTCCATCCTGTTGAATGGCAACGTCGTAACCGATGCTTGCCTGTCCGCAGAAAGTAGAAACTGCACCGTTTGTTCCGAAAGTCGGATCAGGCATTCCATCGGGCAAATACCGGTAAACGTGCATCATTAGATCCGGCGAATTCGGATCTCTTTTTAGAATAGTCACAATTTTTCCATCGGCCTGCAGCGCAGATCCCATGCCGGATCCCAGGTTTCCTTCACTGTTTGAATTTGGACCGAGGTAGGGGAGGTAGCCGTTCGAATTGAACGTAGAGTCGAGGTGCTGTGCGGTTGCCTGCATGGCAAAAACCGACGAACAAGTCATAAAAGCGAGTAAAATCTTCTTCATAATCCGTATTTAGTAATTGGGTTTGTAGGAAGACTCCGGTTTTAGCGGAAAAGTTCGGCGGAAAACGGATTTTTTTTCATTGATGAATCAATGAAATCGCTGATTATGAACTGGTTTTGTGTGCTAATAAGCTGGCGCGAAATGAATTATCGAAAAGGAGATTCCAGGACAAAAAAACTGCAAAAGGCAACAGCCGGAAGGATCAGTCGTTAAAATAATACCGCAAAGAAGAGTCAGCCGCGGCTGATGAAGACTGAAGGCTCACCTGGAAAGGTGAGTAGCCTGAAGGATAAGTTGTTAAAATAATACCGCAAAGAAACCAAGCGCTAAGCAGATTGCAATAACTCAGCCTTCTTAGTTTCTTCGCGGATCAAATAAACGCCTTTTATTGTTTTTTATAGACGCGGATTTTTCCAAAAAGTTTGATGAGTCAATAAAAAAATCTGAAGCGAGGCAGATAGAGTCTATTTAACATAAGTAACCGGATGGTTGATTTCCGGGTACAAATTGGGTTAGCCTAACCGTCAGTTCCGGATTTACTTTTCCGTTCCAGTTTAGCGGATTCCAGTTCCAGCTTCTGAATTTTCAATTCGGTTTCAATAAGTTGTTTTTCCAATTTCATTTCCCGGGATTTAATCTGATGAATGTTCGTAACTAATCGTTCCTGAGCAATCCGGCGATCAGCATCCGTTGCATTTTGTTTTTTTACGACACGTTCATAATCAATTCCTGCTTTTTCCAGTTGTTCCTTCAATCCGGATTTTTGTTCGAGCAACTGTTTCTTATGTAGCTCCAGTTTATAGATCTCGTGTTTGAGTTCTTGTTTCTTTTGTTGATCTTGAGAACCACAGCCCGAGAATACGATAGCTGTAAGGATCAGTAGCAGGAAATTTTTCATGATGTAGGATTTAGCTATTGCAATGATAAAAATTAAATGCGTCAGAATCGATTATACTGTACAAATTCCCGGATAAAAAATTCTGCGCGATTCTCGTGAAGAACATTTTCGGGAGAAATTCCAGGCTTCAGAATAAAGAATTTGTGATCAATTATGCAAATGAGAAATTCTATGCAATTCTGAGAGAGAAGATTTTTGATGGGGTTAGAATGAAATTCCTGATAGATGAAATTTACAGAAATTATCAGGAAAGAGATTTTGGAATGGAGAAGAGTAAAATTCCCGGGAAGATTTTGGGAGGAGTATGCGGATCGAATCGTGCTGGATTGATTTGAATGAGAAGACTTGGAAAGGAAGGTGATCTTATCGGTTTATATATTCTATTTAACATAATGTTAATTATAGGACAACCATGTAAACATATACTTATAAGCTCAGTGTCCAACCACGAATTTTATTTGCTTCACGAATGAAATCAATGTGTGGTCTATCATTTATTGCTGGTGGCAAGATAATTATGGGTCTAAGTGAGTTTTCAAAATTCTCACGACCACCATCTAAACTTAAAGATGTGAGATTATTCATCTGATTTACATTTACCATTATCCGATATGTTTCATCAAAAGCAATTAAACGTCTATCATAAGCTCGGTGATGTAGTGCACACAATGCTATTCCATTCGAAGTCTCATCTGTTCCATTATTTTCGACAGGAATAATATGAGCAGCATCTACCAATTTAAGTTGAACTCCACAAAAAGCACAAGAACCAGAATAAGCAGTTAATACTCTGTTCTTAAAGCTGTTATCGCGTATTTTCTTTCTTATTATCTGAACAGTTTCCCTCCTTTCAATAGTTACTTGTTCAATTTGCACATTATTTATTGTAGGGTTTTCAATGACATTATCCAATAGAGCAAGATCTTGGGGCGATTCTCCAAATGAATGAAGCTCTTCTAGGCGTTTTATGTATTCACCTAAAAAATCAGGTCTGATTGCTATAGCGATTTCATTATTCCCTTTCTGCCAAATTCCAAAACCGTTAACGTAGCCATTTCTTAATGCTTCTTCTTTTATTTGAATAGAAGGAGAATGTCCAAGTACTTCTCTATGAAAATTAAAATCAAAACCCGCAAAAACTTGCCCTTCATCCCACCAGCCAAGGATGAGAACTTTCCCATTTTGAAATGATTCAAACTGATTAACTCCAGTAATTTGAATTCTATATTCGTCAGCTGCACGAGCGGCTCCTCCTCCATGGGTTAAATTCCAAACGTAGATTTTAATGTCATGGGTTTCGTTTTCATTAAAAATTCGCAAATCAAATGGATGATCTCTAGGATCATGGAGAAATAGCACATTCCACCCATCATCATTTAATGCATTGATTATCTTATTTAATAAGTCATTTTTTCTATGTCTCGAATATGGCATTCTTCAGTATTTAAATCAATATGCTTAAGAAGTTCTTTTCCCAGTATCTCAGCCATTAAAGGAGGAACAGCATTACCCACTTGACGCCATTGCTGCTCTACTGTACCAGATAGATACCAATTATCGGGAAATGTTTGAAGTCGTTTAACCTCCAAAATTCTGAGTATTCTATTTCTCCAATGAAACGGTCCCATATTATTTGATCTTCTGGCTTGAATAGTCCAAGATGGGAGTTCTGGATCTAATTTCAATAGAAACGACCAAAATCGAGATCTCCATTCAAATTCAGGATTAGGATGTCCCTTCTTCTCAGTGAAAAAAAGATAGTTATCGCCAGGAGGAATGTCTTTCAATAAATGATGATGTTTTCCGCCAGCACGATGTCCTTCGTCTGAAGCATTTTCTTCTGTATCAATATCCTTTAAAACCTTTCCACATCCTTCCCAGTTTTTAAGCCCATTTTTATGGTCTTTCGAGTGTGTTTCAGAGGGGAAAACGAACTTGTTTTTTTTAGTCCCTACTAAGAAGAAACGTTGTCTGATTTGAGGTACGCCATAATCTGCGGTGTTAACTATCTTATAAGAAGGTTCATACCCCAAGTCTTTTGTTCTTTCAATAATATAATCGAACGCTTCTTGATGAGATTTGAATGTAATACCAGCCACGTTTTCAAACAGAAATGATTTAGGTGATATTAATTCTACAGCATCAAAAAAACCACTAACTGTCTCTTCTGCTTTTGGATCATCTAATGCTCTTGGCTTATCTTTTAAGTAGAACCTTGATTTTGAAAACGGAGGACAAGGTGGGCCACCTGCTACTAAATCAACATCTTCAAAAAGTTCAGGACTTTTTATTTTCTGAGTTTTTAAATAATCAATATACTCTGATATATTTCCTGTAAAAAACTGGGCATTTGGAAAATTTTTAGCGAATGTCAAACCACATAAGGGTTCAATATCATTAGCAAAAATAGTTGTGAAACCAGCATCTTCCAATCCCTTGTCTAATCCGCCACACCCAGAGTATAAACTAATCATCTTTCTCATAATGCAAGCAATGTTTCTTTTTTGAATGACTGACCGTTCAATAAGGAAATCATTGGAGATAAACAAGCTGCAGCTACATTGGATGGTAACGCATTGCCAATTTGTTTAACTCGGTCTCTACGATTTCCTTTAAAAATATAATCTGGTGGAAAACCTTGAAGAATGGCAAGTTCTACGGTCCTTAGTCTTCTATTTTCCCAGTGAAAAGGTCCTGTCCAAGGACCCGGATTTGCTGCTATCGTCCAAGAAGCTTCGTTGGGATGAAGTTTTAGCAAAAAATTCCAAAATCTAGTTTCAGCAACAAATGTAGGATTAGGATGCCCAGCCCATTCAGTTAAAGCTTTATAATTCATTCCGGGTGGTATTTCGTGTAAATGAGCTGCCCATTTTCCAGAAATAACCTCTTCAGGTTCAAAGTATTCATTCCCTGAAAACATTCTCAAAGCTTCTCCGACAGAAACATATTTATCCAATCCTAAATTAATTTCAACCAAACTATCACTATGAGTTTTTATTGGTGGTGGAGGGGTTTCAGATTTCATCCCCAAAAGAATTACTCTATGCCTTTTTTGAGCAAGCCCATAATCTTGACTGTTGACTTTTAAATAAAGTGTTTTATAACCAATTTCTTCGACGGATTTTTTAAAATGATCAAATACACCGATATTTCTTGGGTGCATAATGCTGGGTACATTTTCAAATAAGAACCCTTCAGGATTAGATTCTTTAATTAATCGAAAATATTCAGAAACTAAACTTCTTCTTTCATCAGGTTTCGCTTGTGTAATTATTGATGGTTTCTTTAATTCTATTCCCATCGCTCGAGCTTTTCTGTAGTTAGAATCTTCACCAGAATCTGTCCAGTAACTCGCTTTCGAAAATGGTTGACATGGAGGTCCCCCAACTATAATAAATGGCTCTTGAGAACTCAAACCTGCTCTTTCTCTTAGTTCGCCACCTGTTAAAGAACAAACATCAGCCTGAAGAACTTTTCCATCATGATACTTCGGATTACTGCTCATTGTTTCACATGCCAATTTGTCTATTTCAACAGAAAGCCTTAAATCTGCATTAATTTTTTTTACACCTACTCCGATTCCTCCGGCTCCTGAAAATAAATCTATGATTGGTATTCCCATTTTTTCTTTATTAAATTCAAAGTTAAACAATATTCAACCTCATTTTTTTAGCTGAATTTTGTTCTTTCAACGAACATATTAACAAAGCAAAGATTCGTGTTTAAAAACATAATCTATTTACGATCTTCTCCAATCTAAAAATATAGGTGAATTTCAAAGCTTGGAAAAAATATGCTTTTAGTAAATTGGGGAATTAAATAGGATTTCGAAAAAATAAACTTTTGCGTCCTCTTTAAATAAAATAAAAACGGATAACCTTCCTACTCTGCGAAATTCCTCGCTCTGAGTACCCAAGCTATATTAACATAACGCAATAACATTATAAGACGAATTATTAAAAAAAAATCAATCAAATTCGTATATTTAAGCAATCACTATTCATAGATCTACATGCCAAAGGATTATAAAAACGAATTAGAAACTATTGACAAACTGCTTGAAGGTTATAGTAATCAATCAAAAAACGTCAACAAAATCTGGTTATCCCTTGCTCTGATTTGTATAGTAACGATTACCTCGTTTCCAAAAAAAACATCCACGAGTACCTCGGTGTTAAATGATTCGACCTGTTGTAACAATTGTGATCCGATTATTGAACCTGACAAGATCGAAATTCTTGGGTTTTCAATACATAGTGATACATACTTCGCTCTGGCAACTATATTGATAATAGTTTTTCTAATTGCCTTTACTTCATCAAATAGTCAACTAATTCGAACTAGATTACTAATTACTAGGATATCAAAAAATATTCCTGAAGATGATCAATATAAAATCGAGAATATTAGTATTCGTGATTATGTTGACGCCATGGTGGTATCTTCAATTAATCGAGTTGCACCAATTGCACAAATGTTACAGGGTAAAAAGTTCTTACCAGAAAGTAATTCTATTTGTAGATTCATGAAGTGGCTTCATGCTATATACTACCTTATTTTAAAGGCTTTGAGTATGTCAGTTCTTTATGGTGTTCCTTCATATGGATTATATGTAGCATTTATTGGAAGTTTTAATGCCCATGGTTATATGCAAACATTTGGTATACCAACTGTTTTATACTACTACTTTTTTGTTCCTATAGCTATATTACTCCTTATTCAACTAATTGTCGTTGACCTTGTTTATACTATAATTAATTTAGGTAATATCTTGAGAAAACAAGGTGAAAATAAATGAAGTGCACTTAAACAAGAATAAAACTGTTGCGCTTTTCTCAAAATAATCTAACACCTTCCCTCCTATTGAAATCTGTTGATTTTATTAGACACAGCAACTCCCAAACACATCCACCTACCAACCCATTTTCCCAATCTTTCTTAAAAGACATGCTAAAAATCCAAATGTATCTTAAAATCGCCGGCAGTTTAGTTCCCTCTTCCCTATTTTTAATAGAAGCTTAAGGCTGTTTATTAGCACATCTTATTAGCACATCAAAATAATGCATTATGGAAAAGGGAAATAAGTCAACCGGTAGCAATGCCAAAGCTACGGCAGGTAAAGACAAAAAGACAGCGGCTGGAAAATCCAAAACTGCGACAGGATCGAAAGAGCGAGCAACCGGCAGCAGTTCCAAAGCTTCTGCAGAAAAGGAGGAACAGACAACGAACGGAAAATCCAAAGCTGCAACAGCAACGGAAGAGAAGTCAACCAGCAGAACTTCCAAAGCTTCCGGAGGAAAAGAGGAACAAACTACGAACGGCAACTCCGGAGCTTCGGCAGGAAAACAAGAACAGCAATCCACCGGCAGGAATTCGCAGGCCACTTCAGCGAAAGAAGGGCAAACGGGCGGTGAAGCAGACTTGAGCGAGGAACTGCGCGGCTTGGCAGCGAAATACCATGAAACGGATTACCGTCACTGGGTGTTAGCTATTGTTGCCGATCGTTTGGGTAAAGTCGAAGAGGTTGTACAGCAATATGATCCGAATAACAACATTCTCAATTCCGTGGTGGAATTCGGGAGAACAACTGACTGGAAGGCCGACAAAATGTCGATTGTTCGTCAGGCTGCGACTACCGTCGGTGCTTCGGCATTACAGGCACTTGCAGCGGTTATTGCTGAGAAAATGCAAAATAAGGAAGAGTAAAAATATTAGGGAAAAAGACTGTCTGCGGATGGTCTTTTTCGTTTCCTGAACAGGTAATAATCATTAAAAAACCGGCGCATATTCCATCGCCGGTTTTCTTTCATTCCTGGGCCACAGCAAATCATTTCCGATTTGACAGATACTCCTCCACTTTCTCGCGGTCATTGCCTACCGCTTCAATGGCTGCTCTCACTTCATCCCGGGATACTCCCAGCTTTTCTTCCAGGTAAGCGAGCTCGTACCCGTCACCGGCTGAGACTCTGCTGCGGTCTCTTTCATCCTGCTTTTCTTTGTTATCTGACATGTTATAGAATTTAATTGGTTGCTTTTATTTTTCATTCATCTTTTCAAGGACCTTCAGCAGGTCTATTCCTTTGCCAAGTACCGGCTTGAAGATATCGCCCTCACTTTGCATCCGTTCCATGGCATTGAAAATGTTGAAATCGGTTATCTTCAATCCTTTTTTGACTTCGTCCCAATGCAAAGGCATCGATACCGGGGCTCCCGACTTCGGACGAAGTGAATACGGCGCTGCAATAGTGGCATGCGGCCTGTTTTGAAGGAAATCGATGTACATTTTGCCTTTTCGGTTGGAAATAATCCGCTCGATGCTGGTAAACTCCGGCAATTCGTTGTGAACCAGCGTTGCGATCAAACGTCCAAATTCCTTGGAATGCTCGTACGTGTATTTAGCGCCCAGAGGGATGTAAATGTGAAGGCCCGTTGAACCGCTGGTCTTGCAATAGCTTTCTACTCCCATATCGAGCAGCACTTGCCGGGTAACCTGTGCGGCTTCGATCACCTGGTCAAAGGAATTTTTGTCCGGGTCAAGGTCCATGATGCACCAGGTCGGATGATCGGGCTTTTTAGTGGTGCTGTTCCACGGATGTATTTCGATGCACCCCATTCCCGCCATTAGCAGCAAGGTTTCTTCGTTGTTCCCCAGTAAAAAGTGCTTGTCAATGTCTTTTTCTTCGTCATCCGAATGATAGAGATAGGTTTCAGCCCAATCCGGTACTTTTCCGGTGACATCTTTTTGATAGAAGCTAAAACCCTTTATCCCGTCGGGAAACCGGTTGAGAGACTGCGGCCGGTCCTTCAGGTACGGAAGAATGAATGGTGCTGCCTGGTAATAATAGTTGATCATGTCCCGTTTGGTAACCTTCACATCCGGCCAGTAAATCTTACTCAGATTGGTAAACTTTACTTCGTGCCCGTTGATTTTCCGGACCTGTGTTTCATCAGTCGGGTTCAATAACGATTTTCTTTTGCCCTTTGCACGGGGCTTGATGTATTCGGTCCTCTCCTCGCCTGTTTTTCCTCCTTTCACGATCTTTTCGGTTGCTTTCGTTTCTTCCAGGACCACGCTTGCCGGGTTTTTGTCGTCTCTCATTCCTTCGAATGTCGGATGCCGCATGACTCCGTCGGAGGTCATTTCCGTAAAGCTGACTTCGCAGATCAATGTGGGTTTCAGCCACGTGGCTGTTGCGTGTGGCGGGTCGGGGCGAAACCTGCTGGGTTTATTGATATCAGGCTCTTCTTTGAAAGGAACTTTATCGGTTATCAGCGGTTTGAACAACTCCAGCATTTCTTTCTGTGTTTTTACATTGAAGCCGGTTCCGACTTTTCCGGTATAAACCAATTTTTTACCTTCGAAAACTCCTACCAAAAGCGAACTGAACGGTTTCCGGCTGTCGTCATTGTGCGTATACCCGCCGATTACCACCTCCTGCCTGCGATTTGCTTTGATTTTCAGCCAGCTTTTAGACCGGAATCCTTCGGAATACGGACTGTTTGCTTCTTTTGCCATAATTCCTTCGAGTCCCATCTTTTTGGCGGTCTCCAGGAATTCAATGCCGGAGGTTTCAAAGTGATCACTCAGGAGGATCGTCGGACTTTCGGGCATCACTGCTTCCAGGATCTCTTTGCGTTTGATTAGTGGAAGTTCCGTTAAATCGTGCCCCTGGAACCACAGGATGTCAAAGACATAGTAAGCCAGTTCACCATCGGCTTCACTCCGCCAGTTCTGCAGCGCACCGAAATTTGCCTTTCCGTTTTCATCCAATACAACGATTTCACCGTCTACAACCGCATCGATCTTCCAGGATTTCAGGGCCTCATAAACAGGATAGAATTTTTCGCTGAACGATTTATCATTGCGCGATTTTAGCTCAATGGTTTTTCCTTTCATAAACGCAACCGCCCGGTAACCGTCCCATTTCACTTCATAGATCCAGCCTTTTTTGTCGAAAGGCTTGTCAACCAGGGTAGCAAGCATGGGTTCCAGGGTTTGATAGAAGCGTTTTTTCGGTGTTCCTTTCACCAGTTCCGTTCCGATTTTACTCTCAACGGTTTTATTTTCCTTCACATTACCGGGCTCATCGGCTTCCTCCTGCTTTTTTTTTCCGGTTTTTTGTCTGTAAATGTTGGTGGATGTCTTCGCAACCTGCTCCAGGGTCTTTTTGGATACAACGGACTTATCTTTCGTGGTGATATCAATGGCTTTCGCATACTTATCATCGTGTTTGATGAGCAACCAGGCATTTTCCTCCTTGCCGTGCATCTTCACCAGTGCGAATTCACCTTTGAGCTTTTTTCCATTCAGTCTGAATTTTAGCGAACCTGAGTACAACTGCTTCAAAAGTGATTTTTCCTGTTCTTTTTTGGATCCTTCCGGTTCAAGCGATGTATACGTTCCCTCATCCCATACGATCACAGTTCCTCCCCCGTATTGGCCTTTCGGAATGATTCCTTCGAAAGTCCTGTAATCGTAAGGGTGGTCTTCTACCATCATGGCCAGGCGCTTGTCTTTCGGATTGACGGACGGCCCTTTGGGCACCGCCCAGCTTTTCAATACACCGGCCATTTCAAGTCTGAAATCGTAGTGGAGATGTGATGCTGCGTGTTTTTGTATCACAAATCTCAGTACGTCTTCATCCGGATTGCCGCCGAAGGGTTCCGGTGTCTTTTCCTGTGATCTTTTTTCTTTATATTTTTCAAGCCCCATGACAAACTATTTTATTCCGTGATCGATCCCAGGTTGAAAAGGATTTCAGCCATATTTAGCCGGAATGATAAATTAAAGCGTATTTGTCAGGCATTTACTTACAATTTTGCCTGAAAGAATTACATTTTCGTTGTATCTCCTGATTTGATCTTGCCTCCCAGCCAAATCTTCCGTAACTTATAGCATCTAAAAACGATTTCACATGAAAAAACTCAGTTATACCCAGGAAATTTCTGCTTCGCCGGAGCATGTTTACGACGTAATGCTCGGGCTTAGTGACAAACATACCTACGAAAAATGGTGTGCTGCTTTCAATCCTACTTCTTCGTGGGAAGGCGGCTGGAACAAAGGGGATAAAATCCTTTTTACCGGAATTTCGGAAAATGGCAGCAAGGAAGGAATGGTAGCGCGGATTGTTGAAAATGATCCGGGGAAATATGTGTCCATCGAACATTACGGCATGTTGGAAAAAGGCGTGGAAGTAACGGAAGGCGAAAAATTGGACAGCTGGAAAGGCGCTCATGAAAATTACCGGTTCGAAAGCACGGCTGATGGAACGCGCTTAACGGTAGACGTGGATACCCTGGACGAGTATGTTTCCTACTTCGAGGAAACCTGGCCAATGGCACTGAATACATTGAAGAAGATTTGTGAAGGAAACGAATAAAGATTTAGTTCTTTGGATTGACGCTAGTTGTTAATGCACATTACCCAACACTGAGGCTGTTATAAGAAACAAAGCCCCGACATTTATCGTCGGGGCTTGCATCTTTAACTGTACTGATGTCTGCTACTTAGGCTTTGTTTGAGACATGCTTTAATGCGTATCAATGTTATATAAGATGCGCATGCCGGGTTTGGTGTAATGCTTGACTTTTTGCAAAAGTGGCTCGGATTGGGTTTTTCCGTTAATTATTAAGGCTTTCTGACTTAGTTCGAAGGAGTTGATCTTTCCATGGTACCCCGCTTTTTTCAATTCTTCTATCACTGTAAGCGTGATGTCTTTTTCAGGCGGAAGCGAATTCAATTCGGGTAATTTTTTCAATTCTTTTTCCTGCAGCTTCAGCTTGGCTTCGATCTTGCGCGATTGCTCATCAATTTTGCGTGCCTGTTCGTCAATCTTACGGGCTTCAATGTCAATCTTTTTCGATTCTGCCTCGATCTTAAGCTGCTCTTCTTCGATGATGCGCTGAGCTTCATTGTGTTTTTTTCGGTCCATTTCTCCGACTTTTTTGCTGGTTTCCGCATCAATGATCTTTACCTGCTCGTCGATCACCGCAACGTGTTGATCAATAACTGCAGAATGCTTGTCAATGATTGCCGAATGACCATCAATGATTTTGGATGCTTCATCAATGATGCGTTCTTCTTCTGACAGGTCCACTTCCGGGTACTCAACTCCCGTGAACACATCTACGTCTTCGGAAGCAATGGCATGTTCATACCCGTCGATCAACTGCTTGATTTGAGGAAGGTATTTTTCCCGTTCCTTTCCGGTAATGAGTTTGCCGTCGACCTTGAATTTTTTCAAATTCTCAGGAACCTGGTAAAGCACTCCTCCACTCTTGAAAAGATATACGTGAGACTTCCCTTTCGCATCATCCAAATACTTGATTGCAGTTCCTTCCGGAACGTCTTTCGGATTGTATTTTTCAGTACTCAATGTATCTGCTTTAGGGGATTTGATTTCCTGTGCGGTAGAGGAATTCACGTTCAAAATTACCAGGAAGAGAATCACACTTAGTCCTGCACAAACAGAAAGGAAGTACTTTTCGCGGATGCTGAGCATCTTATTGGTGTTGAAAAGAATCCGTTTGGCACGGTCCGCCAGCTTCATTTTCTGATCACCGAACTGCAGGGCGAAACGCTGGTTGTGCATGTTGTATTCCTGGAAGGAAATCAGGGCGTTGACAAATTCTTTTTTATTGTTGGTAACACTGATTGCCAGGTCATCGCAGCAATTTTCACGTTCGTCTCTCAGCAAAGAGGAAATCCAGAGAATTCCCGGGTTAAAGAAGAACAGGATCTCAATGAAGGTTTGCATGAGATTGACTGCATAATCACTGCGGCGGATGTGCGCCAGTTCGTGCAACAAAATTGCTTCTACCTGTTCCTGGGGAATGTTGTTCAATAATCCGACCGGCATCAGGATAACCGGCTTGAAAAATCCTGTCACCGATGGAACCGATACTAAGCGGGATTCCAGCAATTGAACGCTGCGTTTGATGCGCAATGAAATTTTCAATTCCGATACGCGGTTCATCCATTGTTGCGGCGGAGTAATCGTTTGATAATTGCGTGCGCGGTATACCAGCCGGATATCGCCCGTCATGCGGATGCATTTGAACAGGAAAATAACAAACCAGATCAAAACAATCCAGGAACCGGATTTACTGACGAATGCCGTGATGATTGAAAGTGGCCCGCTCCCCTCTTCTCTTATAAATGTGGGAGAAGATGAAACAACCTGTTCTGTTTGAAGACTGGTTTTTACCACTTTGTCTGCGTGTAAAACGGATGCCTGCGTTTCGAATTCGTTGTAGAAAATGAAACCGATTGCCATTAAAAATGCAACGCTCAATCCTGCAAGCAGGTTATAACGGGTTGCCGAAGTTGCTTTTTTGGTCAGCAAAAGAGTAAGTCCTGCCAGGATAGCCGCTGCAAGTCCCAGCCAAAGCGAATGTACCAGCGTCCAGCTGACTGCTTTGATAATGGCGTCGTTCACTAAAAAGTTCATAGTATTGGGTTTTAGAAGTTATTATTTCTTGTCGAGTTGGTCCAGCATGGCACGGATTGCATCCAATTCTTCCTGCGAGGTCTTTTTATTTCCGAGCAACTGCATCATCAGGTTGGTACTTGAACCGTTGAACATGGTATCGATAAACTTGTCCAATAAAACGGTCTTTGTTTGGTTCTCTTCGATGGCAGCGCTGTAGATATGTTTCATACTCGAAGCATCACGCAGTAACATTTCTTTCTCCGTCATGATCTGCATCAGCTTCAGTGTGGATGTATATTGCACGGCACGTTTCTGCTCGTTCAGGTAATCGTTTACGAAACGAACCGTTGAAGGGCCGTTTTTCCATAAAACCTGTAAGATCTCCAATTCTGATTTCGTCGGTTCCGATTGCGGATTATTTTCAGTGTCTTTTGCTTTCATGTTTCAAAGGTAGGAAATTTTTCGTACGAAACAAGTTGTAGGTAAAATTTAACAAAAAAAGATAAAGGAACCGCTATTGCAGGGAATGAATTTCAGAATATAAAATCAAATTTATCTAGTAGCTAATACGCAATTACGTGCTTATGAATCAAGAAAATTCAAATTAACACTTAAATCTTTTCAGTTCAATCAGAACGGAAATTGTTAGGAGTGGTTCCTAATTCTTTCTTTCGGTAGGTAGATTCGCATAGGAAGGTTGTTTGAGCTTTGATAATACGACATCTGTCCTATTGAAACTCCTTCTTCCCCGCCTTTACTTTGCTGAAAAAAAAATAATAATCATGAAACACAGTTTATACCTATTACTTGCAGTTGTGCTGTTGATGAGCTGCAGCAAAGAAAAGAAAGCCCTGAAAAGTATTGGCGGGGAAACCTGGGTGATGACCAAATCAACCTATGAAGACACCGGAAATGAAGATTTATCGGGAATCCGCAGAGCTTTTACGTTTGAAAAGTGCAAAAAGAACGACCAGCCGTGCCCGGGAACCTTCGTATACCAAATCCCGCAATACGACCAGGATTTGCAATGGACGATTACCTACAGCATTTCAAGCAGTGCCGATCATTTAACGATTGTACGCACGCCGTCTAACTTTCAGGGTGATACCCAGACGGACGAGTACGAAATCCTGCAACTGGAAAATGATTTCATGGAGTTGAAGGATCTCGAAAACAACCATGTTTCGGAGTGGAATGTGGAATAGGTCCAACCTATAAAAACAAAGGCTGCCCGTTTCCTGGCAGCCTTTTGTTTCAGGTTTGGAGGTGTCTGAAATTCTTATTGTGGCAATTCAACGATTTGTTCCTGAACCGAACCATCAGCAAAAACCAATTTTACCCGCACCTGCGAATAAGGATAATTCTTTTTTGGAAGGCTCTTTTGACGGCGAAGGCTTTCTCCTGCCAATAATTTCACGTGTTCAGTAGAAATAAAATCTCCGGCCAGTGAATAAACCTCTATATCAAAAGACATATTTCTGTTCACAGTTACGTCATAGATCAATGTCTCATTTTGGATCGGGTTTGGTGAAACTGTCAGAGTAGCAAAATCTGAATTGGTGATCGGCTCATAGGTATCTGCATGATGCTCTGCCAAAAATTGCGCCGCTGAAAAATCGTCAAAAACAAAAGTCATGCGGTACAATCCGGATTCTAAATCCTTCAATGACGGTGCAATGTATTCCCTGCCGTAGTCAAAAATCTGGTCCGGTGTCAAAGTAATCGACATGTCCGGATCGTTTACGTTGGAAACTTTTACGTACAGCAATTTTCCATCACCGAAATCCGGAGCGGTAGGCAGGTTTCCTCCTGTTCCTTCACCTGGCTCTGGCTCCCATGGTTCACTGCAGCCAAAATGGACGCAAAGTTCTTCTGAAAGATCATCATTACAATCTATAATATAATAACTAAGCGTATAGTAAGTTACCAGTACATCTGCAAGAGATCCTGGTCCGTTGTAAGGTTTGTTGACAAGTCCTCCTCCTGCTCCGGCTTGTGACGGCCAGGCCGGGAAACATTGTAAAATACCCGTATTGTTGTTGTCAGGGCTTGGGAATTGGTTCATTCTGTTGATCATGAAGTTTAGGGAACAATTTGATTGATCAACCAGGAAATCCGTTGTCCTGTTACCATCTGCCCATGAAAACTGCCCGAGTGTCTTTTGAACGAAGTAAACCGTTCCTGTAAGCACATTGTTGTTTGCGTCGCGTATTTGATCGGTAGAAACAACGTTGGACATCACATACCAATCCAGATTATGAGCCGTAATATAAGCTCCGCGAATAGTAAATTCCGTTGGTGTGATGGCTTCGTAATAGTAATTTCCAGCATTGGCATTCGGAGCAACCGCTGAATACGCATCGGAGATCCAAACTCGTCCCATGGAAGTCTGACCGACCCCTAAATCTTCTGCGGTGATATTCAGGGTGTAAGCATAAGTGGTTCCATTACAGGTTTTGGAACAGGTCCAGGTGTTCGGTGTACATTCCGGACAAAACGCTGCCGGTTCCGTTTGTCCTATGGTAGTTCCGTTAGCAGCCATTGCAGAAACGCTGTAATAGAGATCCGGCTGTTTTAAGAGCGTCTTATCCATCTTCAGGTAATTGGTGGATGATCTGAGAGTGGAAACAGGTGAATAAGTAACCTGGCCTGAAACAACTCTTTTTTGAGTGATGTTGATGATGTAAGTTGAATTAGGCTGAGCGGTCCATCCCAGGAAACCAAAAGATTTGGATGGTTCAAGTGTGATTTTTAACGGTGGAGTTGATTGACCCAACAGATTAAAAAACAAGCCTAGTAAAAGGCATAGCAATACTGATTTTTTCTTCATAAATGTGGTGTGTATTAAAAATTAAACACCACGAATATAAGTGAATGAATAGCCCGTAAAAAGGGCAAATCAGCATTGCCCCGAAAAATGATGAATGGTAACTAATTACTTGTAACTATAAACGAAACGGGCTGTTAAAAAAGAATGTTTTTAACAGCGTTTCCTTTAATTAATCAACGCCGATTTTACTTCCTGCGGACCAGACGATTGATTTTTAGGCGGATTGCGCGGAGGATTCTTCGGTTGGCTTTTTGCCGGGTTCGGCGGCTGGTTTTTCGGATTGTAAAAATGGTCCAGCATGCGGTAAAGTTCCGGGTGCTCGGTTTTCATTTTTTCCGGGCTTTCAAAGAAGAATTCACTGACTACCGCCAAGAATTCAGCATTGCTGGTGGATCCGTAATCCCGGATGCTGGAATTTCCCCGCTGCATTTCGGTCATTTTGTTGTTGATAATCTGCAGCCAGGGCTTGATGTCGATTTCTTTGATGATACGGGCCATTCGTCCGTCGATTTTTCCATCCTGCATATCCAGTACGTGAACAAATTCATGAATGGCCACATTTTTCTGGTCGTTATTGTCGTAAAATCCGTGTACAAGTGCTTTCCGGGAAAGTTTGACTTTTCCCTCCATTTTTCCCCAGCCAACTAGTCCGTTGGCATATTGCAGGGTATTCGGGATCAGGAATTTATCGGGATGGATTTCCACGACGTCCAGGTTTGAATAATGCCAGGAATCAAAGCCGAAAATCGGGATGATGGCGCCGGAAGCAACCAGGATACGATCCAGGTGTGTTACCTCCGTATCAATACCAACGATTTGAACATTCAGCAAAAAAGTGTGTACACGGTGCTCGAATCTCGTCTTTTGCGGTGGCGTGAGCCGATTGTAAAAAGCTACATGCTTCACCAACAAATCTCTCCACTGTTGCGGGAACGGACGTTCCGGGTTCTTTTTAGTGCGGTTTTTTCCTAAGCTGTAACCGGAAAAACGGATAAAAAAACCGATCATCATTCCAAGGGCGATCAAAAGTAAGGTCCAATTCATTGGCGCTAAAGATAGCCCAAATGATGATACGAACGGAATCGTGGTTTCTTATTCTCTCACAACTCGTTTCACACCTTTCCCGTTTATCCGGATCAAATAAACTCCCGGAGCTTCCCCGCTAAGATCGATAATTGTCTCTTTGGCCTGCTGCGTTTTGCTGCTTAGTACCAGTTTCCCGAAAATGTCGTATACGAATAGTTCTTCGACACTTTCCGGGTGTTCGATGCTGATCAATCCAGTGGTCGGATTCGGTGCTGCCCGGAAACTTCCCTGCTCCGCTTCATCCAGTCCAAGTGAACAATCTTGTATCACTGTTGCCTGCAGATCAGTTATCGGAATCACTACATCCATCACTTCGCCCATGTCGGTAATCATTGCCTGGATGGCTGTATCGGTTGCACTAATTGCCGGCATGGGAAACGGCATCACGTTTAAACCGCTAAAACACTCCGGTACTCCCGGATTGAAATCCAGGTAGTAGTCGTTAGACCAGTGACTGCCGAAACTCCAGCCGTTTGCTGACGGATAAAAAGCACAAAAAGGAACATTGTGAACCATCTCATGAAAAGTCCAGTTAGCTGTGTTGATAAATCCATAGCTGGTGCGGCCGTTTACCAAAACAGTATTACTATCGAAGAGGAATAACTGGTCTGCCGAATACAATAATGCAGATTGATTAAAACGATGATAATCCTGAAGAGTTCCGTCTGCATGTAGTTTAGCAACAAAAGCGTTACTATCGGACATTCCGCCTATGAGCAATTCTCCGCCCGGAAGTTCAAGCAGTGAACGAAGTTTGGTTTCTTCATCACTTTCAATTTTGCGCGACCACAGGATGTTTAACGAATTATCCAGGCTTACAATTGCAGGAGAGTTGTCGCATTCAAGCCCCGCGTAATATCCTCCGGCATTATTCGGAATGAAAAGATACCCGGGATTTACAGGAGTGAGCGTTCCCTGTACCTTTAGTTGTTTCGAATAAAGTACTTCACCGTCGAAATTGATCTTGGTAACCTGCAAATGATTGTATCCTGCCATGGTAATGATAATCCCGTCATTTTCCACGATCATGGGATTGTTTTCATAAACCGTTTGGGAATAAGTGTTGTGCTGAGCCAATATTTCTTTGGTCCAGATTAACTGACCGGATGAAGATACTTTGACCACTTTGGTACTGTAATCACCGGAATTGTTGCCCCGGGCAATAAAAATAATATCGCCGTTCGGGCATTCGGCAATATCCTGCGGGCAAATATCCATTTCTGCCCAAAGGTTGTGTGCCGGGATGGATTTTGACCAGCTTACCTGGTCGCCGTTCATTTTCGCAAACCAGAAATAAGGAGTTCCGTCCGGGAATCTGTCGCTACCACCTGTCAACTGGTGTGTGCCGTAATCTTTCACAATGGTTTTGTTGAATTGGTAACCGCCGGTATGCAGGTCTATTCCATATCTTTCCGACTGCGAAAAGACACTAAATCCGCTGAAAAGAATGCAAAGAGTAAGAACTGTTTTCATAAATGATTGATAAAGGTTTGATGGAATGAACGAACATTCCGTCAAAAGCGTTGAGAATTCATCCGGTGAATAATTTTCTGTTGTATCTTTGAAGCTTCAAATGAAAAATCAATCGACCGGCAAGCTTCAAAAACAATGAAATACCTCTTATTTATCTTCTGTTTTACAGGATGTTTTTTTCTTACATATTCCCAAACCAGCGGTTTCGAACTCGAAAAGTACCGGTCGGATTATGAACGGGAAGTGTTGCTGAATAAGCATGCAACCCACCTGGAAATGCTAATGGCTTTGGGCGATGATGCTTCTGCTGAAAAGACACTTGCGGTAAAAAAGCAACTCGATGAATTTGTGAACGAAGTAAAATCTTCGGGAATGATGCGCATGTCTGAGGCAAAATTGATGAAGGAACTCCATAAAAAGATACACGAGCGTTTCCTGAGAAGATACAAGTACGTTTCCCCTTTCAACGAGATATTTAAAACCGGTCAATACAATTGCGTTTCGGGTACAGCACTTTTTGCCCTTGTACTTGAGGAATTGGATATTCCATACAATATCCAGGAAATGCCTACGCATGTTTACATCATGGCTTATCCGGATACCAAAGCAATTTCGGTAGAAATGACTGCTTTGAAAGATGCTTCTTACATTCCGGCAAGAAAAGATGTCTCGAAAGCGGTCCGCACACTGGTGGAATTTGGTTTGTCAACTCCTGAAAAAATCCGTCAGCAGGGAGAACTCCAGGTTTACAATGCATTTTTCAATACGAATAGTGTGGTCAATTTAAAACAATTGGCCGGGATTCAATACTACAATGAAGCAATTGTTGCAGTCAATGAAAATCAACTGCTGCTTGCTTTTGAACAGATTTCAAAGGCTGAAAAATGGTACGATGTGGATAAAGCCAGGTTATTAAAAGCAGAACTTTTAGTGACACTGATGGCTGATGCGGACTTCAGCAGTATGGATGATATTGGTTACCTGGTGGGGTATGCGAATATTAAAAAAGCCGACCAGACAAAGGTTTATTACCAATACGCGAAATTCCTCAATGCACAATTGCTCACAAAAGGAAACAAGGCGTTGGCAGATTCGAGTTATACCTATATCGAAGCCCATTTGCAGGATACAGCTACTCTGAAGCGAATGGGAGCCCTGTACTACTTTTGTGTTTCGGATTATTATTCCAACGCATACAACCTTAAAAAACAATTGGAGTATGCCGAATTATCCTACAATACATCTGTAGAAACTCCGGGCATTCAATTGTGGTTGGTGCGATGCATTATGCTGTCCATTAGTAAAACGAATGAAGACGAAGAAGAAATATTAGCCAAATTGGATGCCTATGCGGATAAGTATCCCTTTCTGCGCAAGCACAACCTGTACCTGGTAGGATATTTTTATGCCTATGCCGAACTTTCCAATAAATTCTATGTGGATAATGATGGAACCAAAGGAAAAAAGTACTTCGATCTGGCCGTGCAGGCCATGAACGATATGGAAGACAAAGAAGTGCTGGACCAGGACAATATCGGTTGGCTCTACGCAGAAGCCGGGGCTTATCTATACCGGGAAAATGACTATAAGGCCGCTTTGAAAATTCTCGAAGAAGGATTGAAACTGGCTCCCGGACACGAACGCATCGTTGCACGTATCGAAATCGTAAAGACCAAACTGAAATAAGCAGATCGGGACTTATTCTCATTCTGATTCTGATTCTGTCTCACTTCAGCCACCCCAAATAAATCGAAACCGGCATCATGGCGAGTGTTAGTGGAAGCACAATTGCAAAGAAATAACCGGTTTTCAATATCATCGGATTGTATTTCCGATGGTTCAGTCCCAGGGATTGAAAAGCGCTTTTGAAACCGTGTAACAAATGCCAGCTGAGTGAAATACAGCCTAAGAGGTAAATAATTACTTCAATAGGGTTCTGAAATTTAGAGACCATCATCCGGTACAAGTCAAGCTCCTCGCAGGCTTGAAATTGATGCACCCGATTGGGAATCCAGAAGTTTTGTGTGTGAATAACCAGGAACAGCAAAATCAATGTGCCGAATAATGTCATGCTTTTGCTATACCACTTCACATCAGGAGTACAGTTCTTCTTATAAGCATAAGCAATGGGCCGGGCTTTTCGGTTTTCCCACCAGAGTTTCAAACCCTGCACCATGTGAACAACAAACGCGATAATCAATACAATTTCAAGGGTTCGTATAATCGGGTTGGTAGCCATGAAATGTGCCCCGATTGTAAAGGTTTTTCCCTGATCGTTGTAAAAAATAAGTGCATTCACAGAAGCGTGTACTATTAAAAAGCTAACCAGGAACAAACCGGTCAAGGCCATTTTGATCTTCTTTCCTACCGAACTGTTGATTTGTTTTTTAATCGCTGCCATATAATATCGATACTACAAAGCTGCTCATTGACGATTTGAATAAACTTAAACTGGTTTAAGAAATGATGATTTTCCGCTTGAGATCGAATCTTCTCCTCTCATTCTCGTTAATCCGAAGCGATCAGCCGAGGCTGATTTGCTTTGGATTCTCATTCTGATTCTGTTTTCTTCAATTCGGCTAAACGATCAGCCGATTCGGCTAAATTCCCCTGAAGCTGAATACAGAACTTTGTATCAACTAAAAAAGATCAGATGAAAGTATTTGTAACAGGAGCTTCCGGCTTTGTAGGTTCGGAAGTTGTGAGAGAATTATTGAGAGCCGGACACCATGTAGTTGGTTTGGCACGGTCGGAAGAATCCGCACAGACAATCCGTCAGGCAGGCGCAGAAGTATTGATGGGAGATTTGGAAGATTTGAGTGCTTTGAAAAAAGGTGCTTCAGAGGCCGACGGAGTCATTCATACAGGCTTTATCCACGATTTTGCAAACTTCGCGAAGTCCAATGAGGTGGAAAAAACAGCCATTAACGCCATGGGTGAAGTATTGATGGGAACGAAAAAACCGATTGTTGTAACCGCAGGAATTTTGGGCTTGCCGCATATTAATGGGGTTGTTACGGAAGAAAGCACCCTGCAAATCCCGCTTCGCACTTCCGAGCCTGCTGCTTTGGCTTTGGCTGAAAAAGGCGTGCACGCTTCGGTGGTTCGTTTGGCTCCTTCCACGCACGATAAAGGTGACAAAGGATTTATGCCTTTCATTATTCACCAGGCGCGTACTCACGGTGTATCCGGGTTTCCGGGAGAAGGAAACAACCGCTGGCCGGGAGTTCACCGCAAGGATGCGGCAAAATTATTCCGGTTGGCAGTGGAGAAAGGTGCTAAAGGCGCTTTATACAATGCCATTGACGATAACGGGATCGAATTAAAGAAAATCGCGGAATTGATCGGTGAAAAACTGAATGTTCCCGTAAAATCCTTGTCAGAAGAAGAAACGGCAACCCATTTCCAATGGATGAGCCATTTCATTTCCTTCGATAGCCCGGCAACAAACCTGCAAACACAGGAAGTATTAGGCTGGAAACCTACAGAAATCGGTTTATTGGAAGACCTGACGAAAAATTATTTCTAAATTGGTAATTGAACAAAGGTGGCTTCGACTTCGCTCAGTCACCTTTTAAACTTTTTGAACCTGTTTAAACATTTTGAACATTTTCTCCCCATGGAACAAAAGAAAATAACAAAGATCAGCACCATTACCGAATTTCACCGTTTGAGAGGCTTGCCCAAACCGGAACATCCTCTGATCAGTGTCATTGATTTCAATGCCATTCAACGCCCGGCTGATATCGGTGAGGTGAACTGGATGTTTGATTTCTACCAAATTTCCCTGAAAAGAGGAATCAGTGCCAAATTGAAATACGGGCAACAGGAATATGATTTTGATGAAGGTGTTCTGTTCTTCATTTCGCCGAACCAGGTTTTTGGCATCGCTGCCGAAAAAGACGCAACAACGGAAAGATCGGGATGGATGTTATTGATACATCCCGATTTTTTGTGGAATACACCGCTTGCAAAAACGATCAAACAGTACGAATTTTTCGACTATGCAGTGAATGAAGCCCTGTTTTTATCGGAAAAAGAGGAAAATACCCTGAACGGGATCATTGGGAACATCCGCCAGGAATATCATTCCAATATCGATAAATTCAGCAAACAGATCATTGTTTCGCAGCTGGAAAGCTTGTTGAATTACTCCGAGCGCTTTTACAACCGGCAGTTTATTACACGCGAACAAGCCAATCACCAGGTGTTGGACCGCCTGGAACACCTGCTTTCCGATTATTTTAAAAGCGACGACCTGGTTTCGAAAGGTTTACCCACCGTTCAGTATCTGGCCGATTCCCTGCATGTTTCGCCGGGATATCTGAGCAGTTTATTGCGCATGCTCACAGGTCAGAATACACAACAGCACATTCATGGGAAGTTGATAGAACTAGCCAAGGAAAAATTATCGACCACCGGTTTAACCGTGAGTGAAATTGCCTACGAACTGGGATTTGAACACATACAGTCCTTCAGCAAATTGTTTAAATCGAAAACGAATCTGTCGCCTTTGCAGTTCCGTCAGGCTTTTAATTGATCCGACGATTTTCCGGCCCTGTTCCTAACCAGGAAATAAGCCATTGCCGAACTGGTAAAGCACATAGCAGTACAACACCACAATACGGATTGATAGGAATTTAAGAAGGCACCGCGGTAAAGTTGATGGATGGTTGTTTTCTGAGTGGGAGTAAAATTGCCGGAAGGAACCTGCGCATTGCCTAAATTCACGGTTTCCGCAACAATTTTGGCTTTTTGGTTTGCACTGAACTCCGATCCATCCAGTTTTTGTAGCACGATGTTCGTAAACAGGAACAAAGCCAGCGCCCCGAAAGCAGCGTTTGCGAAAATACCCGCTATGCGTGAAACGGCATTATTAACACCGGAAGAAATCCCCGACTGTTTTTGACTGATCGAATTCATAACCGCCGTTGTAAGCGGTACAACCGTTAAAAGCATGCCGATACTGATAATTATCATTCCGGGAAAATAGGTCGTCCAGTATGCATGAAAACCGCTGGTTTGCTGAATGAAAGACATCCATAAAAATCCTAAACCGGTTGTAAAAGGTCCGGCGATGAGAAACAGTTTGGTCCCGAACCGGTCTGAAAGCGTGCCAATGTACCGGGAAAATAATCCCAGTATGAATGTAAATGGCAAAAAGGTCAGCCCGGATTCTGTTTGGGTATATCCCTGGATCTGGACGTAATTCAGGCTTAAGAACAGGAAACCTGCACCCAGTGCGCCGTAGAGGAAAAAAGTAAGCAGGTTCAACCCGCTGAAGTTCTTGTTTGAAAAAAGTTCTAACCGGATCATGGGACTTGCGCTTCGTTTTTCAACGATCAGGAATAAAATCAGGCTCACAATGCCAAAAACCAGGATCGCGTTGACTTTCCAATCCTGCAACCCGGTCGAGGGAAACTTCAAAAAACTATACGTAATGGAAGCCAGGCCGGCTACCAGCAGGAAAGCTCCTGGAAGATCTACCTTGCTTTGATCGTCTTCATTGGAGGTTTCCGGTACCTTTGACCAGAGCGCAATCAGCGAAATAACGCCGATGGGAATATTGATAAAGAAAATATAGCGCCACAAGCCATGATCACCCAAAACGCCGCCGATAATCGGACCTCCGATACTTACAATAGTCGTCACTGCCGACCAGGTTCCGATTGCCTTTCCCCGCTCCTGCTCCCGGATAAGAGATGTAATGAGCGATAAACTTCCCGGAACCATGAATGCGCCTCCCAACCCTTGTATGGATCTGGAAACAATTAAAAAATTGACAGTCGGTGAAATGCCGCAAAGCAAAGAACCGATGATAAAAATGACAATTCCCAGACCGAAGATTTTCTTCCGGCCGAATTTATCCCCGAACGAACCTCCGGGCAACATCATTGCTGCCAAAACAAGCAAATACGCATTCAACACCCAGAAAATATCCGCTCCGGAAGCGTTCAGGTCTTTTTGTAAGGATGGCAGAACAACATTCAGCGCGCTTCCGTCAATGAATACCATCGATGTTGCCAATATGGTTGAAAACAGGACCCATCGGCCGGTAGCGCTTTTCAAGGAAATATCAGGCATAGAAGTGTTCTGTTTAGTTTGTAATTGGAGTTTACCCATGTAAAAACTCCAGGTAAATTACACAATTTCTTTATATTGCAAACGAATAATGAATGGAGAACAATGAGTGAAACCGGAAATCCTTCCATAGCCAGTTTTCTTGCAGGAAAATCAGAACATACCCTGAGTTTGTTCGACTATTTTGTTGCCGAATTTGAATCCGTCGCGGCGGGAACCATTACCCTGCATCCCACCAAAACCATGATTGCCATTGACAACGGCCAAAAACGCATTGCCTGGATTACCCAACTGGGAAAGAATTTCATCCATGTGGTCTTCCCGCTCAAAGAACCCTACTACGACAACCTGTGTTTCCAAAAAGTAGGACAGGTTCCGGGCAGCAATCAATTTAATCACCATTTCCGAATGCTCCAAAAAGAAGATTTGAACGAAGAAGTGAGAAAATACATGAAAATTGCCCTGAATGGATAATAAGTCATGCTGTTACCCATAAAATAAACTTCGTGCTCTTCGAACTCCTGGTAGTAACAAAAAAAGCGGCTTTAGCCGCTCTCACATTTAGATTTAGGTGTTCAGTGATTGAATAGTGAATTACTTTTGTACCTGGAATTTATAGGTGTAATTGAATGTGTTTCCGATCAGATTTTGGGGCACTCTGATCTTTATTTGCTGCACTTGTTTTTCGATTGCTGCTTTCATTTCTTTGGAATCCGAATCTATTTCGATGATTTCCAGTTGATTTTCCGCCAAAACGCGCACCTTCACACGAACTGTTGTCTCAATTCCCTTCTCACGTAAAGATTCCGGGTAAGAGATTTTGCGGTGCATGATGCGGTCCAGTAAAGTTTCACCGTTTCCTGCCAGGGCAAATGAACCGGTTGTTAAGATTAATGCGATAAAAAGGATTACTGTTTTCATATCTGATATTTTGAATTGGTTTGTCGTAAGACCAACTCATCGCTGATATGTTACAGCAGCTATTGATTTTTGTTTGTTAACAAATGTGAAAGCCTCGCGGTTGCTGATAAATCCCGGGTAAAATTTCTTGTAACATGACATACTTCGGAATAAAAAAGCAGCGCAGTTGCCATTGGAATAAGTGAAAAACTTCGTGCTCTGAAGGATATAGCGGTCAGCCGCGGCTGATCTGCTATGTCTTTGTGTTCCTTGTGGTAAACCAACCACTCAGTTACCACCCGGGATTACAAATAACATCTGCGTTTCCTCTATGCTCTTCTGTGGGAAAAATCAGCAACGCAGTTGCCCTTCACTTCAACAACCCCCTCTTCCGCAGCGCATCCTGCCGTTCTTTGATGTTCTCCGGGATTTCCCCCGAAAGCAACCACTCCACTTCCAGTCCATGATGTTTCGCAGTCTTATTCAATAGATCATTTTGTGAAATCAGTTCTCCCAGGCGCTCCAGGTCTGACTTAAAATCAACCAGATAATCTTCATGCATCGCTCCGATGAGCACCAACACCTTAAAAGCCCTTGCAACCAGGTAAACAGCAAATTTTTGTGGCTTTCCCCGTGAAAAGAAGGAAATTTTCGGATTATTGGATTTCAGCAGTTCAATCATCATTAATAAATTCAGGCTTACTTCACCGAACTTGTCTTTGGTAATCTTTACCTGCTCGGTAATATCGCCGCTCAATGAACGCGTTTTCTGCAGCAAATCCTGGATCGACGAACTGTGTTTACTCATAGTCGCAACACGTTTCACCACCATCTCCTCCAGTTCCGTGCGGCGCTCTTCTACCGTTTGTGTACTCACCAATTCAAAATACAACTGGTTTGCCAGCGGAATATCCCGTTTTAGCAGGCGCAGCAAAAGCCGGTCTTTTTCCTTGATAGACAAATTGACGATTGCTTCCTTGAATTCTTTCTCAAATACCATAATCAGCAGTGAAATTACTACAAAAAGCGGCAAAAATCTTTACAGAAATTTGAGATACCCGATTAATGACGGGTTTCCTTTCCGATCCGTTCCCGAATGGCTTCCAACGGAACAGCATACCTTGGCTGAAGCTCTTTATCAAATGAAAGGATGTATTCGTAGTAAGCATGTAGCTGAAATTGTTCCGTAATGCGTGCTCCCAGGAGGATCAAACTTGGATTTTCGGCATAAAGCAACAGGTGAACACCTGCGAATGAAGTAAACCGTTTGTTCTTTAACTGGTTGAGAATACGTTCCTGCGTAATATCATCAATCGGGAAAACGGGAAGCTTGAAAAAAGACAGTCCTTCCATTCCCTGTAAGGCTACCAGGCCGATAAATGCTTCTTTTTTGACATCGTCATTCGGGTGTTCCAGTTCCAGTTTCATGAATTCAAATGCCTCGCGGACATTCATGGTGGATAAATAACGAATACCGGAGATAATATCGGCAGCTTTTCGGGACCGGATCTTTTTGAAGGAATAAGCCGTAAGATCCGACAATACAAAGAAATCTTCCAGGATCTCCCGTTGTTTGCCCGAATAATTCTCGTGCAGGAAAATAATGGATTGCGTGGTGACTTTACTCAGCAGATTGCTTTGTTTCAACGCCCGGAAAAGTTTCAGGCTTTCTTCCATGCTTAGTTTCCCGAACATCAAACGGAATAAAATGTCTTCGATAATTTCCTGATAAACTTCAGCGTTTTTAACAAGCTGGGAACGCATACGTCTTCTGACGAACATAGCAACCGCGATCCCTATGAGAATAAGCGAAATGGTCAATCCGAAATACAACAGGATGTGATTGTCTGAAGAAGTATTAGCAGGGTTCATGCAATCGTATGAGTGAATAATTAGTAGAAATAAATGTAGCAGGTTTGCAATTAAAAACCGTTACATGGGAGAAAATAATTTTTCAATGCGCTTGAGCAATACCTGTGGACTAAAAGGTTTCGCAATAAAATCATCGCCTCCCAGGTCGAATACTTCCAATTCGTTGGATTCCATGGAATAAGATGTGAGGACGATCTTTTTGATCTGTTTATAAGGATTACTGGAATGCAACACCTGTTTTCCTCCTGCGAACGGTAAATTCAGATCCGTAATGATCAGGTCAATGGCCTCATGGTTTTTGTGAATGTAAACAATGGCATCGGCCCCGTTATCGAATTCTTCTACCTGGTGATCATGAGAGCGCAGGAAATAAGCCAGTGATTTTCTAAGCAGGTCTTCGTCTTCAATCAATACGATATTCATCTGTTTCCGGTTATTCATTTGTGAATAGTGCTGTCAATTGTGTGTTTGATTTTTTCTGCTTTTTCAAGCTATTAATCGGCTCAAATTGGCATCTTCTTTTTTTATTAGGATTAAAAGATAAGTATCCGGGAGAAAAATTCCAAATGTAAACTGGTCAACGGCGGTTTATTTCTAAAGGATGATCAGGTTTGGGGAATCAGTTTTTCGATACGTTTAAGTAATGCTGCCGGACTGAACGGCTTGGAAATGAAGTCGTCCGAACCTATTTCAAAAACTTCTACCTCTGTTGATTCATGAGATTGGGAGGTCAAAACAATTTTCTTAATGTTTTTATAAGGATTGGTGGAATGAAGCACTTGTTTTCCTCCTGCAAAAGGAAGATTCAGGTCCGTAATAACCAGGTCTATGTGTTCATGCTTTGCCTGGATGTATTCAATGGCATCCGCTCCGTTGTCAAATTCCTCTACTTCGTAACCATTGGATCGCAGGAAAAAAGCCAGTGATTTACGAAGCAAATCTTCGTCTTCGATCAATAAGATATTCATTTGTCCGAATGCATTAATTGGTGAATATGTGCATGCGCACGCATAATCTGTTGTTCAAGTGTCTTCAGCTGCTGATCCAGCTCATCCTGGCCGATCCTTTTCTCGATCCGGTCCAAAAGAGCAGTGTCCATTAAGAACATGCCGAAAGTAGATTTCAATTGATGGGCCTGTTTGCAGATCGCATCCCAATCCTGTTCGGTATACCAGTTCTTCATTTTTTCCAGCGATTCGTTCGATTGGTCCAGGAAAAGCCGGAGCATTTGGTTCTCGAAATCAGTATTTCCCAAAGAAGCTTCCCGGATGATTTCCAGTGAAAATGCAAACTCTTCTTTCTCCTGCACTTCTTTTTCTTCTTTCAGCCAGTGTCCGATCAGGTCCAGTAACTCGCTTTTTTTGAAGGGTTTCGATAAATAACCATTCATGCCGGCAGCCACACATTTTTCTTTCTCTTTGCCAATTGAATGGGCTGTCAGTGCAACGATCGGTGTTTCCGATTTCAGTTCGTTGCGGATATAAGCTGTGGCTTGGTATCCGTCCATTTCCGGCATCTGGATGTCCATCAGCACCACGTCGTAGTTCTTTTCCCGGAACAACTCCACTCCTATTTTGCCGTTTTCCGCCATGTCCAGTTCTATATTGGTGGAATCGAACAAATGCTGTGCAAGAATGCGGTTGGCCTCGTTGTCTTCGCACATCAATACTTTTCCCGTTAAAAAGCTGTAATCTTTGTGGGTAGCAGCGGATTCCTGCTGCTCCTGTTTTTCGGAAACAGCGTAAGTCAGCTGGAAGGTGAATTTTGTGTACTCTCCGGGTTTACTGCTCACAGAGATGTTTCCGCCCTGTTTCTCAACCAGCAATTTGCAAATATTCAGGCCCAAACCGGTCCCGCCGTATTTACGGGTAGTGTTTTCCTCGGCCTGTGTAAACCGGCCGAAAACGCTTTCCAGTTTCTCTTCCGGTATCCCGATTCCTGTATCGGAAACAACAAAGGTCAGCGTTGCTGATCCCGGATCGCTTTGTTCTGCTGAAATGTGGAGTTTCACGGATCCTTCAGCGGTAAATTTCAAGGCATTGTCCAGTAAATTGATCAGTACTTGTTCCAGGCGGTGCGGATCTCCGTTCAGTGTGTTCGGAATATTCGGTGCGATCTCGTAACTGAGTGAAAGTTTTTTATGCTGTGCTTTTCCGTTCAAAATGGAGAATACGTTCTCCACCGTGTCGTGCAGGTTAAAATCCCGCAAATCAAACTGGAACAACCCGGCTTCGATCTTACTGAGGTCTAAAATCCCGTTTACCAGGTAAAGTAAGGTGTCTCCGGCAGTTTTCACGGATTGCAATTGTTTCCGTTTCTGCCCGTTTGCCTCCTCTTCGATCAAAAGTTCCGTAAAACCAAGGATCGCATGAAGCGGAGAGCGCAATTCGTGGCTGATATTGGCAATGAAATTATCTTTTTGATTACTCAGGGCTTCCAGGGAATTAATTGCCAGGATATCATTGGTGATGTCAATGGAAATATTGGTGATTTTGGTCACCTCACCTTTGATATTGATTACCGGGCTGTAGGAAGCCTGGATCCAGATTGTTTTCCCGTCCTTGTGCCGGCGTCTGAACTTGCCCGAATAAGGTTGTCCGGCAGCGATCTTTTCCCACACAAAATCGTTGTTCTCTGTTAGTGATTCTGTCATCAGGATCGTGTGTTTCTGACCGGTCAGTTCTTCTACGGAATATCCCATCATTTCGGCAAACCGCTCGTTCAGGTTCAGAATGGTCCCGTCGATAGAGAATTCAATAATGGCATTGGATTGGGAAATGGCTTCAAACAGGTTGTTGTAAACACGTTCCTGGATCCGTATCTGTCTTTCGGAAGCCTGGATCTTTTCCGTAAGAAGGTCTTTCAGCCCCGCTTCCATTTCTTCGTTGCGTTTCTTCGCTTCCAGGTGGATCATCACCATTTTGGCCACGTCCCGCAAGGTTTGTCTTTGGGTTTCGTCCAGTTGCTGCGGTTTATAGTCGGCCGCACAAACAGAACCGATGGCATAGCCGCCCGGAGAACGAAGCGGAATCCCGGCGTAAAAACGGATTCCGTTTTCGGCTTGTACCGCAGGAATATTCGTTAACCGGCCATCTTCCAGCGTGTCGGGAATTTCCAGGATGTCTTCTTCCAGCAGGGAATACTGGCAAATGGTTTCTTCGATCGGAAGTTCGTCAATGTCCATTCCCGTCTTCGATTTATACCATTGCCTTTTGTCATCAATGAAAGAAATCAGCGATATGGGTGTATTACAGATGGTGGCCACCAAACTGTTCAACGTATCGTAAAATTCCTCCGAAGGAGTATCAATGACAGAATAAGCCAGTAAAGCTTTGAGCCTGTCGATATCTTTGATGTAGTTGTTCAAAACCTGTTGTAAAAAGCGTTTCTAAACAAAAATAACATTTTTACGATCAAAAATTAAACGCTTTTGAACGAAAGATTTAATTCCTTTTTATTCAGCATGTTGAACGTTTTTCATGTGCTTTTTTGGTTATATTTAGACTGACAAACCTGTAAACTATGCACTCGAAACAACGAAAAACACGCACTGCCGCTCCTGTTCAGGAAAGTTCTTTTGGTTCTAAAAAAAAGAAAGACGGAGCAGTTTCGTTTGAAGATAATCGCTCTGAAACACTTCAGCTGAAAAAACTGCAGGATTCGGCACAGACTGCTCCTGTTCAATTTGTAAAACCCAAGCCCTTGTCGGAAATGCTCGTTGACCGTGCTGGCAAGGATACCGATCACGGACGGGAAACCAAGAGTGATATAGAAGAGGCTGTTGATCCGGATGTAATAGCGTTGAGATTATACCGGCAGGCGCGCGATCACGATTTCGGGATACAGCAACTTCCTGCGTTTAATGACGGTCTGAATAATGCAGTAAACGGCGCTATCGCATTGGTTCGGGAAGCGGTGAACGAATCTAAGGTACTGGGAAAAAGCATTGAAGCTGAAGAGGCGGGGTACTTTGATTCGGTAATTAAGAAAAAGCTTAGGGGAAACAGTAATGCGGCCAACGTAGCCAAATATTTTTACCAGAAAGTCCTGAATCAGGCAAAAGCCGAAGAATACCTGAAAAACCTGGTTCATCAGGATCAGAATTTCGATTTTGGTTTTGAAGGCGATGAAGGTGTTCAGTATGAAACTCCGAAAGCCGGTTTGCTGGGGCCGGATCAAACAGACCTGGATATCGGGACGAGTATTGCGAACCGGGTACTGAGTGAAGCTTTCCAGTCTGCTTCCCAGGAAGAAATCTATTTCAGGCTGGCGGTGGCAATCCGGGAAACAATGAACAGCCCGAATGTAAGTTTGGATATCGCCTCGCGGATTTTGGAAAACTACCTCAAGCCAAAACTGATGAATTTCATTTACCGCATTCCCCTTGCGGAACAAATGGATGATGAAGATGTGTGGAACGGCAGAACACTCAACGATGGAATTTTAGACGCTCAGGAAAATGATTTCGATGAAGATGATACCTGGATTCGTCCGAAAGTAAGGGATGCCTGGACCCAGATCAGGGACATCGTATCACCGGCTGTTTTAAATCACGCCGGCCCTGCCCATGTGCAGGTTGACGGATGGTTTACGCGCGCTCATCAGAACAGCGGAGTGATCCACCTGGGGAAATATGTTGCAACGAAAGGGATTATTATGCATGAATTCGGGCACCACCTGGAAAACAATTCGGAAGCTCCGCGCTGGATCAAATTGCAGCAATTGATGCGCAACAGGTCACAGGGCAAAGATTTGAAACGTATTTTCCCGTTCACGATTCCTTATGTTATTTCAAGCGATGAAATGCGCTATGATACCGACTTGCCGGCTTCCGGAGAAATGGGTGGTTATTTCGGCTATAACGTCAAGTATTATGAGCACGGAAGCACAGAAGTGGTTTCCACCGCATTTGAAGTATTCCACGATCGGGATAAAGCGTATCGGATAGCTATTAAAGATCCCGAAATGTTCCTGGCCGTCATGGGAGTTTTAAGAGGAAGATAAGTTTCAGAACCCGGGAGATGCGAATCTGAGCTGGTCTTAAAAATCAGATATTTTTATCTGGTTCCATGTTCGGCTTTGATGCTACTTTTACCTCAAAAAACAGTTCAAACTAAACACTATTGATTATGAGTACATTATCGCTACCATGCCAACTGCTGTGCGCCGCAGCATCCACGTATGCCATCACTCCCACTGATCCTAGCGGACAGTACAATCCGCTGGGAACGGATTCTCCTTTTCAAAATCAGTACGATGCCATTGGTTTCGTCGTAGATCCTTATGTGGTAACCGCAGAGCAGATCGAAGCGGCTCTTGTCGGACAAACAGCAAACAGTATTATTGTCGCATTTCGGGGAACCCTTCCTCCTGCTTTAAATTGGGACTCCTTTTTTGATTGGCTGGAAGACTTCATGGCACCTACTACCAGTAATATAGAACTTCCGGGTGAAGTGCATGAAGGATTTTTGTTTGCTTTAGGTTTACTGAGAGGTGGAATTGTTGATGCGATCAAGGCGCTCGATCCGGAAGGAACACTGCCGATTTATATCACAGGACATAGTAAAGGTGGTGGAATTGCCCCGATAGCAGCCATGTATTTTAAGAATGCTTACGGTTTGAATATTACTCAGACAATCACCTTTGCAGGCCCGAATTGCGGAAATACCGAATTTGTGAATGTATATAATGCTACGTTCCCGAATGATGTACGCTATGAAAATTATCTGGACATTGTACCGCTTTTGCCGCCCGACAGCGAGTTTATTGATATTTTGGAGACCATTCCGGACTTACCTGTTTCCTTCGTAAACAAGCTCAATGAGATGAAAGCATACGATTACCAGCCGGTAGGAAGTCTCATGTACATCGATTCAAGTGCAGTAGCGAAACCATACACAGCTATTGAAGCAGAACTTTTATTGCCTGTCCGCATGGCAGAGATCACTGAAAAGATCGTAACCTTTGATTTATCAGCTATCGGTGATGCACACCATGCAAGCTGCGGATACCGGTACATGCAGGGAACGTGCACCGGAACAACAATTTGCCCGGTTTAAACGTTTGGACCTTTAAACCATTTGAACGTAGTGATCAGTCGTGACTGATCACTACTTTATTTGAACTCTTTGATCCCTTAAACCCTTAAGTCATTGAGCTCTTAATCCTCACCTTCCTCAAAAATCCAGGATGTCGGAATCGGCTCTCCGGTCTTTCGGTGCTTCGGTAATGGCAGTTGTAAAGGATTGGGCAATGAGAATGACCTGTGAAATCAGCATCAGGTAAAAACCGATCAGCATTTCATCGGTGAGCACAACTCCCTGTTCTTCCGAGTTACTCCGCATGAGCAAAATCACGGAAGCAGCGAATATCAAAGCCGTAATAACAGCGGTCGGAAGTGATTTTGGAAAGAAGAGCCGGGATAGTACCAGAATAATGGCTATAAATGTATTTGTAAGCGCAAACAAAGATCCGAAACCATTGAAAACAGTTATTCGAAGGCCAAATTCGGGCGAATCGTAAACCTTTAGCGTGGAGAACGATCCGGTTGGAATAATTCCGTTTCTTCCCAGGCCTTCAAAAAATGGCAGGAATAAGGAAATGAGGATGATTCCAAAACAAATAAAGGTCAATATCTTCGAACGGCTTTTCATGATAGGCGCAATCAGCAAACGGTTAGCACATACTGGAAACAGCAATTCTACAAAAAAGTAGTACTGATCGGAAGTTTAGACACATGTTTCGGTTCTTTAGGAATGCTAATGTAAGATTTTAAGCCGAAAACGTCACGAATGATCAGTCGCAGAATGACTTGGTTTATTCGATTCAGGCCAGGGATCTTTCATTCGAAGGACAAAATTGATTCATTTTGAGAACTTTTTGTTTAATTTGTACAAAACTTCTAAAACATGAAAAAAGGAATTTTCCTATCCATCCTTGTCGTATCTGTTCTTGGTTGTACCAAGGAAAAATTCACAGGTACGCACTCCTTTTGGTACAATACTGAAACTGCCGATGATTTATTAGCTTATGGTGTCAACGAACTGACATTGTACGTGGATGAAGTTGAAATTGCTACCATCGATGCATACGATCACTATACTGCCGATCCGGGTTGTGGAAGCGGAAACTTCGTTTACACGGACCAAATGTTCAAAAAAGAGAACAAAACGCATTCCTACCGTATTTTGGACGAATCAGACAGCCTGATTTTTTCGGGTACTTTCATGATGAGCCAAAAAACACCTTGTGAATCTACCAAGCTGATTGTCAGCTTCTGATTTTGTTTGATTCCTTTTTAGCAGCGATTACTTCTGTGCCGGATAACGGCCCGGTTTACCGGGAAACGGTTGATCTGTCGTTGTTTATCGTTGAACCCTGGAACGCCTGGTCTTCCCTGACCTTTTTGGTTCCGGTGCTCATTTTTTTGTGGCAGCTTCGCGGAAAACATGCGCAATATGCATTCATTGTCTGGTTTTGCTGTCCCTTGCTGGTTATCGGCGGACTAGGAAGTACGTTTTTTCATGCTTTTCGTGCTTCCAAGTGGTTGCTGTTAATGGATGCCGTTCCGATCATCGTTTTGGTGTTGGGCATCAGCATCTGGATGTGGCTGAAAGTGCTTCCCAAAAAGATTCAGTTGCTTTGGATACTGCTCATATTCTTCGGTCTCACATTCCTGTCCATGTTGTTACTGGAAGGCCAGGACCGCATTTCTGCCGGTTATTTCTTCCGTGGATGGATGCTTTTACTGCCTTGTTACTTATTCCTGCGCAAAACAAAATTCCGCAATTCCGGACGTTTGTTCACTGCAATCGGTTTCTTCATTCTGGCCCTGCTCTTCCGTTTCCTGGATGAAAAAATAGAAATAACATTCATGCCCTGGGGAACGCATTGGCTGTGGCACGTTTCAACAGCTTTCGGTGCTTACTTCCTGGGAGAATACCTGATTAAAAATGCATATCCTTCTACATCCGGGTCCTGATTCGCAATTCGTAAGCAGGAATTCGTAATTTTAAAACATGAAGTTCTCACCACGCATAGTTGTATTGAAAGACGGACGGGAAGTCCTGCTGCGCCATGTTGAAGTTGCCGATGCTCCGCGGGTAATCGAATTTGTGCACGGATTTGTCTACGACTCGGAGTTCGTTCCATTAAGTGAAGGAGAGTTCAACCCAACGATGGCGGAAGAAGAACAGATTCTGTCCAACTACGTGGAGCGCTCCAATTGCTTGTTCCTGGTAGCGGAATATGAAGGAAAACTGGTGGCGAATATCAATCTGGACGGCAATCAGCGAAAAATCCTGCGTCACACGGCCGTTTTCGGAATGGGTATGCACAAAGAATGGCAATCCTGCGGTTTGGGAACAGCCATCTTGGGCGCTGCAATCGATTGGGGACGGAACAATCCCGAATTGGAAATCCTGTTTTTACAGGTTTATGCTGAAAACGAAGCCGGATTGGCGCTGTACCGGAAAATGGGCTTCAAAGAGCATGGAAGAATTCCGGATTTTTTCAAGCAGAACGGCCGTTACCACGACGAGATATCCATGCACTTGCGCTTGAAATAAGCACGTAGTCTATTGGCTAATCCCGGGCACGTGCGATTGGTCTGAGACCTTCCATAAATTCACGCGTTTTAGGACAAGTTGCTTTCAGACGCCTGGAAATTTTTTTCTCGTTAGATGGTTCGATTTCAGGACCCAGCTTCTCCATTTTTCTTCTTGCACACTCTTGGATATCATAATACATAACGGATAAAACATCGAACTCCTTAATAGGCATGTCCTTTCCATATTTTTTGAGAAGTTTGATTCCGGGGTCCAGGTCTTTTCCCTCGCTGCATTCACAGTAAATAGCGGCAATCTTATCAGACGGATCGGTTTGTGCTCCCGCCCGATGAATAATCAGTGTTAAAAGCAAAATAAAAATCAGGTTTTTCATAGTTGAAATGATAACGAATCATAAAGTTATCGATTATCGCCGGTTTTAATCGTACACCCTAACCGAATATGCCTATATTTAAGTAAAGATCATTTTATGGAAAATACGCAGGTAAATTACCAAAAACGCATCTTCACTATTCTGCTGTTGGTAGTGATAGCCGCCATTATCTTCCTGGGAAGCGATATTTTATTCCCGGTTATTTTAGCTTTTATTTTCGGAGTGCTCATCCGGCCCATAGACGCTTTCCTGCAAAAGAAATGGCACTTTCCAAAAATACTTTCGGTGATTCTTACTGTCGCGATAGCCATTGTTGTTTTTGCCGGGATCATATTCCTGCTGGGCCTTCAGCTGAAGGATTTCTTCAGTGATCTTCCCACTTTGGAAAAGAATATGATGAAAGTCATTCACGATATTGGTGATTGGATTGCTAAAACATTCGATGTTTCAAACGTCAAACAGGAAAAGATTGTCAAAGAAAACCTCATGAAAAACCGGAGCATGTTTTCCCTGGAGAGTTTCGGAACAATTACGGGTGCGCTGGTGAATTTTATTCTGGTACCACTCTATTTATTCCTGTTTTTATTCTACCGCGAATTATTGCTGGCATTCCTCATGAAACTGGTTCCCGCTAAAAGTGCGGAAAGAATGCAGATTGTAGTGAATGATATCAAAGTCATTATCCGCATGTATATCCTGGGATTGTTGCTGGAAATTGCTATTGTGGCCGCATTGACAACGCTGGGACTTTGGATCATCGGGGTGAAATACGCTTTGTTCTTGGGATTATTGGTTGCTTTACTGAACCTTATCCCGTATGTGGGTATCCTGGTAGCCAACGCACTAAGTTGTTTGATCTCGCTTTCCAATAACCCGGATATCCAGCAATCTGTTTTAGGAGTAATAGCCGTAATCGGTGTGGTGCAGTTGATCGACAACAATATTCTTCTGCCGCGCATTGTGGGTTCAAAAGTGCGAATCAACGCTTTGGCTTCTATTTTGTGTGTGATCGTGGGTGGCTCTCTTGCCGGAGTTCCCGGGATGTTCCTGGCTATTCCGATTACCGCGATTATAAAAGTTGTTTTTGATGCCATTCCGAACCTGGAGCCTTATGGCTTCTTGTTGGGTGATGAATTGCCGAAAAAGGTATTCTGGACGAAAAAGAAAGAAGTCACCAATAAAATTGTGAAAGAACAGATCAAAAATCCGAAACCGGACAAACCGGAAACAGGAACCGGTACAAGACAGAAGCCTAAACCGGAATAAAGTTTGTACGTAATGGTTCGTTATTTTTTGTTTGTTTTGCAAAAAGAACCCTAAACTTTAAACGAACTGATGTATACGCTTTCATACCGAAAAACCGGCTTTCTGCTTTTTTTATTAGTGCTGTTTCAAAGCGTTGTTTACGGTGCTTCAAACAAAAACAATGAAATAGAGTGTGCTCCGGAATACGACAGTCTGCGGCCACTAGCGTCCTATCAATATGTGTATTCCTTTAAGGAGGGACGGGCATTGGTGGTGATCAATAAAAAGTACGGGGTCATTGACAAAAAAGGAAACAATATCATCCCCTGTCAATACGATTATGCACATGATTTTATCCATGGATTTGCACAGGTGAAAAATGGCGAAAAAATCGCTTTTATTGATTCTTCCGGCAGAGCAATTACCTCATTCAGATATGATTTTGCAGGTGATTTCCAAAACGGAAGAGCATTGGTGAAGTTGAACCGGAAATGGGGCTTTATTGATGAAAGAGGATACGAGATTATTCCGGTGACATGTGATCAGGTCAACGAGTTTTTAGAGGAAACAACAACCGTTCAAGATAATGGCCAATGGTTTATCGTCGATAAAATGAATAACCGAAAACCTGTTCTACATAACTGTGAACATATCGGCTCCTTTAATGAAGGACTTGCAGCTATCAGGGTTGAAGGAAAAACAGGATTTATAGATAAGCAGGGAAATATAGTCCTTCAGCCAAAATATGACCAGATATTTTATTTCAGCGAAGGACTGGCTTTGGTTGAATTGAACAGAAAGTATGGGTTCATCAATACAAAGGGACAAGAAGTTGTTCCCTTGGTATATGACGGCTATCCGAATTTTAAAGAAGGATTGGCAGCGGTAATCGTTGGTGATAATTTTGGATTTCTTGATAAGAAAGGCAAGATGGTTATTGAACCGAAGTACCCGAATGTCTATAGTTTTTACAATGGCCTGGCACGGGTTCGGATTGCAGGTAAATGGGGTTGCATCAATCAGAAAGGCGAACTGATCATTCCGGCAATTTACGATGAAATTCAGGTCGGTGAAGGAATTCTTGGTGTTATCGCTGGCGGGAAAGGACAGTTTTTAGATTTAAAAGGAAAACAACTGTTTCCGGAAGTCTATGAGAATTTATACGGTTTCAGTGATGGAGCCGCTTTGGTGAAAAAAAATGGCTACTGGCTCTTCATTGATAAGCAGGGAAAACAATTGTTTTAAATTTGAAATAGACCCTAAACCGGGATAAGTTCCTGGAAGCAAAATCCGTAATCTGTGGTTTCGCCTTCTTTGTTTTGAGCGGTATACGTTTTCAATACCTTCTCCCCGCTTTCAAAAGAAACAGGCTTCTGAAAAATCGGTCCGTCGAAAACAAACGTATGGAATTCACCGTTTTCGCCGCATGGATCTACATGATCGGGTAAATCCGCAAGGAATTGATGGTCGATGGTTCTTCCCGCAAATGATTCGTCCAGTTTGGAAGAATCCACGCAAACTACGATGGTTTTGAATCCCAGGTCAATAAACTCACGCACAAGCGCAGTAGTATCTTGTTTCCACAGCGGAAAATGAGCGGAAATGGAAACTTCACGCAGTTTTTCCTCGCGGTAATTTCTCAGGTCTTCCAGGAAAATATCTCCGAAAATGCAGTCAGCTATTCCTTCTGATTTCAATTCGCCGATTGCCGTGTTCATAGCAGCTTCGTAAGCCTGCATATCCGGACTGGCCGGTAAATGAACTTTTTTCGCTGGAATACCCAGTGATTCTGCCTGCGCTTCCAGCAATTCACTGCGAACGCCATGCATCGAAATACGATCTGCTTCAGCGTTTAACGTCGTTAGTAAATACCGGATGTCGAATTGCCCCGACTGAAGAATTTTGTAAAGTGCCAATGTGCTGTCTTTACCGCCGCTCCAGTTAAAATAAGCCGGGATCAAACGTCCCATTCTTCGTTCAGGAAAGCAACGATTTTGCGGGCGGTAGTATTGAAATAACGTTTCGTACGGTATCCGCCGACCCAGGTAATTCCGCGAACGGCATTCGTCAGGAATACTTCATCCGCCACCAGCAAATTGGAAGGCAGGATTGGGCATTCGTACACTTTTAAACCGTTTTTCAATGCGAGGTTAATCACCTGCATGCGCATTGTTCCGGCCAAACAACCGTCTGAAAGACTTGGTGTATATAAAACGCCGTTGCTGACAACGAAAATATTACTGTGCGAACTTTCCAGGATCTGGCCGTTCTCATTGGTAATCAGCATATCGTCCAGCCCTTTTTCCTTTGCAGAAATAGCGGCCAGTACGTATAGAATGCCATTCTTTGTTTTGTAATTCGAAAGAATGTTCTTGTTTTTCTTGATGTCCTGGTAAAGGTCTACTTCCAGTCCTTTGGCGTTCAACCCGAATAAATTGTGCTCGATCGGATAGATTTCGATGAAATAGCTAACTTCATTGGTGTCAGGAAGATAAGTTCCTCCACCTAAACGGTCAATTGAAAGCCTTACGCGCGCACCTTCCGTAATTTTGGACAGCTGGATCAGTTCATCGATTTGTTGCTGGAAAAATTCGGTGGTATAAAAAGCCGGCAAACGCATTTTTAGGACTTTTGCTCCTTCCGCCAACCTGGAAAAATGATGGGAAAGGTTCAATACTTTGCCGTTCATCACCCGGATACTTTCAAAAAGACCGTCTCCGTAAGTGTAACCACGGTTTCCCGCAGTGATGGAATGTCCTGTGTTACTGATGATTTTACCGTTATTGTTTACGAATAATTCCTGATCGCTCATTTAAAGTAGGTTTTGAAATGCCTTAATCACTTGTTCAATATTAGTAATTAAAATGAAAATAATCCCGAAAACTGCACCGGATATATGTGCATCGTGTGCAATATTTGTTCTCCGGTTGCGATTGGAATAAATTTCGAATGCCAGGTAAAGAATCCCGTAAATCCATGCTTTGATCGGAATCGGAAGGAACAAATTGCGGAGTTCCATATCCGGTTTCAGTGTAAACATGGCGAAAAGTACCGCACAGGCAACTCCCGACAATCCCAGTGAACGGTAGGAATAATTGAACCGGTGCTGGTAATACGAGAAAATGCTGGAAGTAATCATCGAACCAAAAATCAGTGTCCAGTAAACTACCTGTACCATTATCGGGTCGCGGTAAATGATCAGGAGTTCCTGTTCCAGGTATTTCCCGAAGATGAAAAAGGTCAGGCAGTTGAAAATCAGGTGCTGCATATCTCCGTGAAGGAATACGCTGGTCACAAACCGGTAGTATTGTTTTTCCTCTCGCACTTTGTAAGGCTGGAAGAGGAATTTATCCAGGAAATTGGGATTATTAAATCCGATTAACGAAACGATGACCGTGATACCAAGAATAATGTATGTTGAATAAAATTGAGACTCCATGTTCGGGGGAATAAGTATCTTGCAGTAAAATTGCTTATTATTTTTTGATACACGCATGAAAATTAGCAGACTTTTCGCACTATTTCTTGTATTTGCAGCCACTTTCACCCTAATCCGGTGTTCTTCAGACATCGATCAAACGGATCCTGTTTTTGACCAGAAAGTTTCGTTGAAAAAACGGATTGCATTGGCTATCGAATCCGATTTATTAACAAAGTTGAAACTTCCGGAAGGAATCAGAGATTCGGTTTACGCTTTTTATAAATCACGTGATTTCAGACCGGTTTGGGCAAACGACTCCATGTTGCTGGAAAAAGGAACGAAATGGAAAGAATTGCTTGATTTTCCATGTGCTTTGGGATTGCCGGACAACAGGCCTTTTAAGTTTAAGGAAGATTCCTTGTCAACTACATCCATTATCCAGGAATTTGTTCTGACAGCACGTTTGGCGCAGTTGCAGCAAGACCTGAAAGTGGGTTTTTTGGATACGGCAGTCAGTGCTTACCGCCCAATCGTATCGATTGATTTGAAATCACTCAACAGATCCATTCAACAAATGGACACTGTGCAGGATTGGGGAAACTGGCTTGCTAAAATGGGGCCTGCACGACCGGAATACCGTGCTTTGGCAAAAGGATTGTTCCGTTACGCGTATAAAAAACAATTGTCGACCATTCATTTTGAAGTTCCTGCTTTGGTGGAGGATTCCATTCGTTGTTTGGAATTGGCGGAAGAATCCCTGATCGATAAAGGATACCTGGACCCCAAAAAGACCGATGACGAATCGTTCTGGGATGCCATGAGCCGTTTGCAGGCAGATAATGGGTTGAAGGCAGATGGTGTCATCGGGATTTACACACGAAAAGCCCTGGATGAATCGGAGCGTTACAAATGTCACCGGGCTATTTTGTCGATGGAACGCTGGAGATGGCGCGCGCCTTTCCCGGTGGAAAGATATCTTTGGGTGAATATCCCGGAATACAAACTACGCCTGTTCTATAACGACAGTTTGCTTTCAGAACACCGGGTGGTAGTTGGAAAACCGGAAAACCAAACGCCGCAGCTAAGCTCCAAATTGAGAGCGATCGTTTCCTTGCCGTACTGGACACAGCCGCAATCCATTGCCAGCAAGGAATTCCTGCCGGCTATCCAGCGAAATTCCAATTACGCGGCAAAGAATCACTACAAAGTTTATCGTGGTGATACGGAAGTAGACCCGACTACCATTAACTGGAAACGCTACAAGGAAAAGAATTTCCCGTTCAGAGTCAGACAGGAGCCCGGAAACGACAATGCGCTTGGTTTGGTGAAATTCGAATTCAATAACAAATACGGAGTCTACATTCACGATACGCCGTCCAAAGGATTTTTCAACAAAGACATTCGCGCGTATTCTCACGGCTGTATGCGTTGTGACATGCCGGATTCACTGGCGCGTTTTATCCTGACTCGTGACGATAAACAGAAAATGACCCGTGATTCCCTGGATACATTGATTGCAAGGGCCGAGCATTTTTCCATTCCGTTGAGAAAACCCATCCCGATCCAGGTTGATTACATCACCGTGGTGGTCAATGAAAAAGGAAACCTGCTTTTCTTCCCGGATGTTTACGACCGCGATGAGAAGTATTTGAAAATGATGAAAATCTATCCGAAGGTGAATTAAAATTATCAATTATGAATGCGGTAATTATCAACAGGCTTTTCACTTAATAATTGATAATTACTTAATTCATAATTTAAAAAGTACTTTTGCAAAAAAAATTAAAGATATGTCAGTGATTATTGCTCCTTCTATTCTATCCTGCGACTTCGGGAATTTGGAACGCGATTTCGAATTAATTAATCAAAGTGAAGCCGATTGGTTCCATGTGGATGTGATGGACGGGGTCTTCGTTCCGAACATTTCCTTTGGTTTCCCGATTATTTCAGCATTGAAAAAGGTAGCGAAGAAAACAATCGACTGTCATATTATGATCGTAAACCCGGATCAGTATATTTCGGATTTTGCGAAAGCCGGAGTAGATATCCTGACGGTTCATTACGAAGCTTGTACCCACTTGCATCGCACCATTTCAGCCATTCACGAAGCAGGAATGAAAGCCGGAGTTGCTTTGAATCCGCATACACCTGTTTCCGTTCTGGAAAATGTGATTGCGGATCTGGATTTGGTCTTGATCATGTCGGTAAATCCGGGATTCGGTGGACAGAAATTCATCCACCAGGCGATTGAAAAAGTGAAACAAACTAAGGAACTAATCGCTAAAACAGGTTCTAAAGCAATCATAGAGGTCGACGGAGGTGTGAATACCGAAACCGGAAAATTATTGGTAGATGCCGGAGCCCAGGCCTTAGTAGCCGGAAGTTTTGTTTTCAACAGCCCGGATCCGAAAGCAACCATTTCTTCCCTGAAACAACTCTGAATGCTCGATTTTTTCCAGCAACGATTTTCTTACATCCATCAATTGAATTTGAGCTGGATCGCTCATTTAACGAGAGATGATCGCAATATTCCCTGGGATATTAAAGTGGCGGTTTCCCTGCTGATCAATTCGCAGCACATTGCCGTTTGCAGTATTCTCGACCAGGAAGCAGAGTCCGATCTGAACGACGTATTACCGGAAATGCACTGGGAATCGCTCGAACGCGACAATTACAAGCAATGGATGAATGTCTTTCTGCAGTACAACCAGGGACTCCAGGATAATATCGAATGGCTCACTCCTCTCCTGTTCAAATCGTTGCATGAAAGTGCACAATACATCGGACAATTGAAATTGCTGGTGGCACAACATGGCTTGGAGGAATTGGATGAAACGCTTTTGAAAGTAGAATGATTGTTCAAAAGTTCAAAAGTTCAAAAGTTCAAAAGTTCAAATTGAACGATTAAACCCTTTGAACCCTTGAACTCTTTGAACTCTGAACTGTTTACCTTCCGTCTTCTCAGACATCTTCTTCCATGAAGTACCTATTTTCTTTTCTCTTGCTGTCTTTAAGCCTTTCCTACCTGCAAGCCCAGGATTTTTGCAAAGCAAGCAGCGTATTTTTCGACCTGAACAGATCCGAATTAAAACCCGCTGGAATCATCACCATCGACAGCCTGGTGAAATCCATGAACGGATCGGAGTTTATCCTGGAAGTTTACGGCTATACCGATACATCGAACACGGCAGATTACAATCGGAAGCTATCCCAGAGCCGGATTGAATCGGTTTTGAATCATTTGAAATCAACACAGGTCGTTCCGAAAGAAATCCGGACGTTCAACGAAGGAGAAGATTTCAATTCCAGCCAACAAAGTAAACATGCCGGTTTTCAGCGTCGCGTGGATATTTACCTGACTCCGATGGAAGGAAACGACGTAGTTTTCAAATCCTCTTCCGGTGTAATTGTCAAAAGAGACCTGGCCACATTCGGCGATTGCGGGATTTGTGCGCTCAAACCGAAGATCCGGTACCTGCAAAATGAAGCGGACGCAAAAGCAAATGGCATCGACTTGTTTACAGACCGGGAAGAACCCCTGGAAACTTATGGCATGGCGCTGTTTGATATCGATACCTGTTCTTCCCTTTCGCCGGAAGAGCGCAGGAACATGAGGACCTGTATGCAGATGCCCGCTTCAAAATGGAATCGTCGGGTAGAATTATTTGAATTGGTTGAACAGCCGGGAAATGATGTTTGGCGCCTCCTGAACGACTCATGGGAACGTGATTCCATCCGGGAAACCGTGCGTTTCTGTTCACGGTCCGGAAGAATAAACCTGGATGTCCGGAAAAGAAAGATCGGGTTGATCCTGCCGGAAGCTTCAACCACCGGGAAATCATTTTTCACTTTCCTGCCCGAAAGGCCCGTTTTGAAATTAGCGAATGATACGCTTGACTTTCCTTCAGATGTTCACCAGGTGATCAGTTATTATGCCGTGGGCCGGGATTGGCATCTTTTCCTGCAGCCCGCGCAAAAAATCCGCAGGTTATACATCAATCGCGATTCTCTTTCTCCTAACTATGCAACGATCTATGAATCAGATTACCTGGTTGCTTCACCGAAAGTAGAAATTGAATTGAAAGTCAAAAAGAAGAACATCGATAAAGTGGGTTATTATCACCGCGATTTCGACTTGTTTATTCCCCTGGAAAGAAGGGGCGGAAACAGTTGGTACGGAACCATCTACGAGGATGGCTTTGAATTGTGTTATATCAAAAATACCCGTTATTTCATCGAAAAAAACAAAGGGAAAAAGATCCGGATGAAACAAAAAGACGGACATCAATACGGGAAAATCAAACAGTTCTACCTCTTGAAAAAGAACCGCTTAAGCTGGAGAAATGCCAAAAGACGCGAGTTGGTCTGACTCAAATAGTGGATTAAAAAGGGCACTTCGACTCCGCTCATTGACCTTTTGATAATACATCCGTTGACCTTTTGATTAATTTTAAGCTAAAAAAGCATGAATCTTCCTCCATACAAATCCTTTCCCGAATTGAGTTCCGAAAGAATACGGTTGAGAGAAGTCCGGCCGGAAGACATTCCCAACCTGCTGGAGATTCTGACCTACGATGGAAAACCTGCTGAAACGCTGACAGGGGGAACTCACATTGTGAACCAGATCCATCAAAACTACCTCGATGGCAACTCTGTGAATTGGGTCATTGAAAACCCGGAGACTCATGAATTGATGGGCTTTGTGGGGTATTATCGCGGTTTCGGGAACGGTATCGGTGAAATAGGATTTATCTTGAAAGCAGCATTCCGCGGTCTGGGATTCATGTCGCCTGCACTTGTTCTGGCTACGGAATTTGGCCTAAACGAAATGAAACTGAAAGGTGTTACAGCGTTTACAAAGCCCGACAATGAAAAAGCGATTGCAGTATTGAGCCGGAATGGATTTCGCGCTGAAAAGAAACCGGAAGGAAAGTATTTGAAGTTTGTTTACGTGAAGGTTCTATGAATTGTTCAAATGTTCAAATGTCACATGTTGGAAGGATTTACAGGAAATGATTTCTAAAGTTCATTTTTGAACCTCTTGAACCCTTTAAACTCCTGGAACTATTGGAACCTTTTAAAACAGTTTACACCTTTTTCCCTGAAACAGAAAAGTTTAAGTCCCTTTTTCATCCAATCTTTAGAAAAAAACAGTTTTTCTATACCGAATCTCCAATAAATAACTAATTTTGCGGCGGGGTAAGTCTTTTACGACCAGCTCCCTCTAATTCCTCCAGGACGGGAACGTAGCAAAGGTAAGAGGTTGTAGCGGTGCGATAAGAGTAGCTTACCCCTCTTTTTTTGCCCTGAATTTTCTTTTCTCTAGCTTTCTTTTCCTCTTCGAATTTTTCTTTTAAGAATTCTTTGAATAGCGCATCTTGTTGACCATCAATAAAAAATGGCTGCCTTGAAGACAGCCATTAAAAAACAGAAGTGTGCTTATTTTATGAAATTTCTATTAATTTGGGCTCTTTCCGACGCACTTCTTCTTTCTTGGGAATAGTTAAGTACAACAATCCGTTTTCGTATCGGGCATTGATATTCTCCTGGTCAACCACATCTTTCGGAAGCTCGAAACTTCGCTGGAAGGATTGATAGCTGAACTCTCTGCGCGTATAACGGTCGTTATTTTCCTCGTTGCTTTGCTGTTTGAAGGAAGAAATCGTTAATAAATTACCGTCAAGCGTAATCTTGAAGTCCTTTTTTTCCATACCCGGTGCCGCAACTTCTACTTCGTAGTTATCGCCGGTTTCACGAATGTTTACCGAAGGCATCGTGGTGCGTGTCGATGAAAAATTGTTGTTTCCCCAGTTAAAAAGTTCGCGGCCAAAAAAATCGTCGAACAACGGGGAAATTACCGGGAATCTGTTCCCATTCCTTTTTGCTGGATTCATAACCTCTTTTTTTAGTTAAACAATAATTAAAGAACTTAAATAAGGCTTTGCCTTGTTCCCTCATTATCAAGCGAAATGCCATTCGAAATTTCCTGAAAATTTTTCATGAAAAAATGACAAAATTTCTGTCTTTCTGAAATTTTTTCAGTGTTGAAATGTCAGTCAGCGGCAGCCCATTATGCAATTTCTACTAAATGCTTTTATCTTTGTCACCAAATAAAAGAAATATGAAATTTTTCATTGATACAGCAAATCTGAACGACATTCGCGAAGCCAACGATTTAGGGATTTTGGATGGAGTAACCACCAACCCGTCTTTGATGGCTAAAGAAGGAATCACCGGGCAAAACAATATTTTGAAGCATTATGTGGACATCTGCAAAATTGTAGACGGACCTGTAAGTGCGGAAGTGATTGCAACTGATTTCGAAGGAATGATCCGTGAAGGAGAAGCTTTGGCTGAATTGCATAAAAATATTGTGGTAAAGATCCCGATGATCCCGGAAGGAATTAAAGCGATCAAATACTTCTCTTCGAAGGGAATCCGAACGAATTGTACCCTGATCTTCAGTGCCGGACAAGCATTGTTGGCTGCTAAAGCCGGAGCAAGTTACGTTTCGCCGTTTGTGGGCCGTTTGGACGATGTTTCTACAAACGGATTGGACCTGATCCAGCAAATCCGCATTATTTACGACAATTACGGGTTTGAAACAGAAATCCTGGCAGCCTCCATTCGTCACCCGATGCATATCATTCAGTGTGCAGAAATCGGTTCCGACGTAATGACTGGTCCATTGAGCGCAATTGTAGCTCTTGCAAAACATCCGCTGACTGATAACGGATTGGCTCAATTCCTGGCAGATCACGCGAAGGGGAATAAGTAAAAAAGTTCAAGTGTTCAAAAAGTTCAATGGATGATACTTGAACTTTTTGAACCTTTTGATCTTTTGAACAATATACAGATGAACTTTAACCGCGCAAGGCAGTTTGTTCATTTATCAGAAGAATTCCAACTTTCAACCTGATTATTCTCCCTTTGGTCAAAAATCGGCTTGCTTCTTTAACCATTCTGTTATTTTTGTGGTAACAATCTATTTATGAAGAAACTCATTGCAGTCTTTGCATTTTTTTCTGTTTTGTTTTCAGCAAATGCACACGAGTATTACTTTGCTTTCGGCGAGGTAGAATACAACGTGTCGACCAAAAAGCTGGAAATCACGCTCGAAATAAGCGCACACGACCTGGAGTTCGACATGAAGAAATCGGGAATTACACTGGATAATCACATTGAGAACCAAACCGGGAATGCAGATTTCAAAAAACAATTGGAAACGCATCTTGCCAAAGGATTCAGCATTTCAGTGAACGACTCCCCTGTTCCGCTTTCGGTAGTCGGATTCGATGTGTTGCCGACCGGTTTGCTGTACGTTTACCTGGAAAGCGGAGTTCTTGAACTGACAAAATCGATCCGCTTTAAATTTGACTTACTGATGGAATCCTTTCCCGATCAGCAAAACAAAATCACCTTTATTCGAAACAGCCAAAAACAAACAGCCGTTTTTTTACCTGCTAAACCTACAGAAGTTATAACCCTGTAATTATGAAAAAAATCCTCTCTCTCTCAACTGTTTTGTTTGCCCTGAATCTTTCGGCACAAACGAAATTTGCTCAATTGGACATTGAACTTCCTACTCCGAACGAATACCGTACGGCTGCAGGAGCTCCCGGGCATAATTATTACCAGCAAAAAGCAGATTACAAAATGAATCTGACTCTGGATGATACCAAACAAACCATTCACGGAGAAGAAGTGATCACGTATACCAACAATTCCCCGGATGTATTGGAATACCTGTGGCTGCAATTGGATCAAAACATCTTCAAACCGGATTCCGACAGCAAATTGATCGCCGTGGAGAAAATGGAAGATTTTCAGTCCATCAAAGACGTAGAACGCAAATTAATGACGTTTGACGGAGGCTTCAACATCGAAATGGTAGCCACGGTAAACGGTGAAAAAATGCATTATGCGATCAACAAAACAATGATGCGTATTGATCCGGCGAAACCTTTAGGGCCAAAACAAAGTATTTCTTTCAAGATCAAATGGTGGTACAACATCAACGACCGCATGAAATTCGGAGGAAGATCCGGTTACGAGTATTTCGAAAAAGACAACAATTACCTCTACACCATCGCACAGTTTTTCCCGAGAATGTGTGTTTATAACGATGTAGAAGGCTGGCAGAACAAGCAATTCCTTGGAAAAGGTGAATTTACGCTTCCGTTCGGGGATTACGAAGTTTCCATTACCGTTCCTTCCGATCACATTGTGGCAGGTACAGGAGAATTGCAAAACGGAGCTTCCGTAATGACTGCCGAGCAAAGACAGCGTATGGATAAAGCGAAATCTTCCAACACACCTGTTTTGATCGTAACACAGGCCGAAGCTGAAAATGCAGAGAAAAACAAAGCTACAGGAACGAAAACCTGGACTTTTAAAGCGAAAAACGTGCGCGATTTTGCCTTTGCCACTTCCCGTAAGTTCATGTGGGATGCACAAAATACGGTCGTGAAAGGAAAAAACATCCTGTGCATGTCTTTTTACCCGAAAGAAGGAAATCCGCTTTGGGAGCGTTATTCCACCAAATTAGTCGCACATACGATCCAAACTTATTCGAAATACACGATCGATTATCCGTACCCGGTTGCGATTTCTGTTCACTCCAATCAAATCGGGATGGAATACCCGATGATCTGCTTCAACGGCGGAAGACCGAATGAAGACGGTACGTATTCGGAGCAAACGAAATACGGGATGTGGGGTGTGATTATCCACGAAGTCGGGCACAACTTCTTCCCGATGATTATCAACTCCGACGAACGCCAGTGGTCGTGGATGGATGAAGGATTGAACACCTTCGTACAATATTTGACTGAACAGGAATGGGAACGCGGTTATCCTTCCAGAAGAGGTCCGGCATCTATGATCACTGATTACATGGGCGGCGACAAAAAATTCATTTCTCCGATCATGACCAACTCCGAATCAATCTGGCAATTCGGGAACAATGCTTACGGAAAACCGGCTACAGCCTTGAACATCCTGCGTGAAACCGTGATGGGAAGAGAATTGTTCGACTTTGCGTTCAAAACATATTGTGAGCGCTGGAAGTTCAAGCACCCTACTCCGGCTGATTTGTTCCGCACCATGGAAGATGCTTCCGGAGTGGATCTGGACTGGTTTTGGAGAGGCTGGTTCTACACAACCGAATACGTGGATGTTTCCCTGGATTATGTGAAACAGTTTGAATTGAATTCGAACAATCCGGAAATCGAAAAAGCAGAAAATAAGAAAGCTTCTGATGCGAAGCCCCAGTTTATCGGAGATATCCGCAACAAAGAATCGATCAAGCAAACAGTGAACGAAAAAGATCCGGCAATCGATGATTTCTACGCAAAAAGGGATATTTACCAGGTAGACCGTTTGGATAAAAAGGAATACGAAGAATTCCAGGCGAAATTAACCCCGGAACAAAAGAAATTACTGGATTCCAAAAAACAGTTTTACGAATTGTCATTCACGAACAAAGGCGGTTTGGTAACCCCGTTGATCATCCAGGCAACTTTTGAAGACGGTACTACACAGGAAGTGCGCATTCCGGCTGAGATCTGGAGAATGGATGACATCACGGTAACGAAAGTACTGATCTTTGACAAACCTGCCGTGTCTTTCCAATTGGATCCGTTCCTGGAAACTGCAGATTGCGATATGAATAACAATTCCTTCCCTCCTGCTTCCAAACCGACACGTTTCCAGTTATTCCAGCAAAAACAAAGCAACGAAAACCCGATGCAGCGTCAGAAGCGTTTGGAAAGCGGAAATTGATAAGGCAAAACCACCTGAATTTATTTTATGAATGCATACCACTTAAGGGAGGGCTCTTCGGTCATCCTGGATTTGATTAGAGGATTGAGTGCCCAGGCAGTAGTGATTGGGCACGCAATGTCCTTTTTCGACGTATTTAAATCGTTGCACGAACCGAATTTTCCCTGGATCCAGCACATTGCGGTACTTATTTTCTTTTTGCTTTCCGGATACCTGGTTACTTATGCTACGGTGAAAAAGCTTGAAAATGATTCTGGTTATACCTTTCGTCATTATTTTGCAGATCGTTTTTCACGCATTTACACGACATTTATTCCAGCCTTGGTATTTGTGTTTATTGTCGATCTTATCAGCAGGTATGTAAATATAAGTGCCTATAATCATGAGCATTCGTTTAATCTGAAAACGTTCGTGGTAAACCTGTTTATGTTCCAGGATTTTAAAGCGTTCAGTTCGATTCCTTTCGATAATATTACCAGTTTTGGTTCTGCAAATTCGTTTTGGTCGTTGGCCGTCGAATGGTGGCTTTACATGCTTTTCGGATTTATTTTACTCGTAGTACTTAAAAGAAAGAGTACTGTCTTTATGATTCCGCTCCTGCTTTTATTCTCTTATTTCCCGATAATTAATATCATCGGAGGAAGAGGAAGCGGATTGACCGTTTTTTGGTTTTTCGGAGTGTTCATCTATGTTATTTCAACCACCGATTTGCTAAAAAATGTGGAACGAAAATTCAAGGTTATAGCCGTATTAGCAATTGTTTTGCTGGCATTCATTCGCATTTATTACTTAATGAAAGCTTATGATGCCGTTTTTGCATTTATGATGGCGGTTGCGTTGTGGTTGATCATTGATCTGTTTAAAGATGTGCATTTCCCGGAAAGATTAAAACAGTTGATCCGGTTTAACGCAAGTTATTCCTATACGCTGTATTTGTTCCATTACAATATTTTGGATTTTATGTATTCGCACTACTTTAATAAGTACAATCCGTATCTGTTATTTGTGATAGGTTTCATACTTTCAAACGCAATAAGCATGTTGGTTGGAAGATATACGGAGGTTGTTCTTACCAAAAAAGTGAAGAGCTGGATGTATAACAGACTGAATAAAAAACCGGTAAACGCATGAAAACAATCCTGGCAATCATAGGCAGCGCGAGTGAAAACTCCACCAATGAACGATTGGTTCAATTCCTGGCAAATTCAACAGGCGATACAATCCGTTGGACCATTTTCAATTCATTGAAATCCCTGCCGCATTTCGATCCGGAATTATCGGTAAACAACACGCCAGCCGAAATTGCAGCTTTCAGAAAACAGATTGAACAGGCAGACGGAGTTATAATCTGCACTCCGGAATATGTGTTCAGTATTCCCGCCGGATTGAAAAATGCCATTGAATGGTGCGTTTCCACAACTGTTTTCTCGGATAAACTCTGTGGATTGATTACTGCTTCGGCACAGGGAGAAAAAGGCCATGAAGAATTGCAATTACTGATGAAAACGCTGACGGCCAGATTCACAGCGGAAACTACCTTGTTGATTCCCGGAGTTAAAGGAAAAATCGACCGTTCGGGAAATGTGGATACCCAAACGCGGTCCGAGTTGAAGCACTTTTTGGATGCTTTTACTGTTCTATTGGGCTAAAGCCGTTTCGGTGTACTGCTACAACCCTATTCTTTCGTAAAAATGTTCTCCTGAATTCGAGTTGGAAATAGCATGTGAATTCGGTGTTACGCAAGTATTTGCTTTCGGAAAAAGGTTAAAAACTGCTGTTTTGTCACAGGTTTTAACGAAAAAAATAACAATCGTTAAACAAGCAATAGGTTCTTTTTAAGCACCTTATATAAATCAAAAATCAGTCCGCAATTTCTTTATTGGAATCTATTTAAAAAATAGTAAACATCCCGAATGCATTTTTTGCAGGTCTAAATCGATTTTCCAGTTTTGTTAACTCATTGAAAATTAATATTGGTTTCCATTTCCGGGAAAACTTAAAGCATTCTTATTATTTGCTTTAAACCTTTAAAATCAGTCCGTTGTAACTTAGCTCCGGTTTCGAAACCATCTATTCACGTTAAAAATTTCAATTATGAAAAAAAGAAACACAGTAGTAAGATCACTATTCCTGACAAGTGTGTTGGCACTTACAGGTTTTGCCACTAACGGACAAGTATTGGAAACGATGGGTACAACCGCTTTGGGTACAGGTACTCAAACTATCGCTGCCAGAGAAGCAGCAGGAAGCTTTGACCAAACTGCGCTTACTTATGTTGGTACTGCAGACATGCGAACAACTACTATCTCAACAGGTTACACGGGTGCATCGGGAGGTTACAACACATTTATTGCCGCCCAAAAGTACTTCGAAATGCAGGGAGTAAACGCTGTAGGATGCAGAAGCACAGACTCTTTGACATTCGGTATCTACAAAAACACGAATGCCGCTACCGGGATCGATTATTTAACACTGGAATACAGTAACGACAATGGGATTACCTGGAATCCGCTTACTTACAATGCATTGCCAACAGGGTCGGGAACTGCAAAATGGTATTTAAGAGGAGTTGTTTTGCCAGCTGGTGCTCATGTTGCGAACCTGAGAATCCGTTTCACAAATACGTTGGTAGGAACGGCTTCATCTAATCCGCAGTACCGTATCGATGACATCCGGTTCAAGTGTGGATCAACTACCTCTTGCGGAGATGCAGCAGCATCCATTTCTCCTTCAGGTGCAACAGTATTGTGTGCGGGAGCGACTATGCCACAACTGACTGCTACAACAGGAATCATCGATCCTTTCTACCAATGGTACAACCAGGACGGAATGATCACAGGAGCTGATCAGGATGTTTACACTCCTGCAACTTCAGGAACTTACCATGTAGTTGTTAGCAGCGAAGACGGATGTGAAGCTATTTCTGAAGAAGTGTATGTGTTGGTTTACCCGCAGGTTCAATACTGCCCGATCGATATCGTGGAAGGTTGTGCTACAGAAATCGTTTCAGCTTGTATAAGCGTGAAAGCACCAGAATTGATCTTCTCTCAGTACGTAGAAGGAAGCGGATTGAACAAATACCTGGAGATTTACAACGGAACTTGTTCTGCAATTAACCTTACAGGTTACCAGGTGCGTGCTTACCACAACGGAACGCCTATGACAGGAACACCTTCATTTACAATTGCGCTTTCAGGAACGATTGCTGCAAACGGAACAATTGTTATTGCGAATCCGTCTGCAACTATCTGGAGCGGTACACCAAACATTTTCTCGGCAAACCTTCAGTTCAACGGTGACGATGCTTTGGTATTGTATAACACAAACACATCTGCTGTAGTTGATATCTTCGGTTCCGTAGGAAATGATCCGGGATCTTCCTGGAGAGACAACGATTCTACCAGCACTACTTACCACTGGACTACTGAGGACAAAACCTTGGTTAGAAAACCATGTGTTTACTCCGGAATTACTGTAAATCCAGGTTTACCGGGAATCGGAGGTTTCCCTACGCTATTCACGGAGTGGGATACACTTGCTAAAGATGATGTAACTGGTTTGGGATCTCACACATTCGGTCCTTCTTCTTTCAACTTTACACCTTCTTCAGGTAATGCAAGTGTTGCAGGAGTTATTGGAAACTGTGTGGATATCGAAGTTGGGTCAGTGAATTCTGTGATTGATGTTACGGGATCGTTCTGTACATTCAACAACTGTAATGCTGCGCCAGGAAAGATTAACGTAAACGTGATCAACTGCGGAGCACGTGTTAACAGTTCAAAATCTACTCCAACTGCAGATTTGTTCCCTAACCCTACAACAGGTTCTGTAATGATTAACTTCAATACTGCTTCAGAAGAAGAAGTTTCCATCGTATTGGTTGATCTTTCCGGAAAAGAACAAATGACTATCCAAAACGGATTATTGTCAAAAGGAACTCACAGAATGCAAGCTGACTTGTCGAGCCTTGCTCCTGGAACTTACCTGATCAAAATTTCTTCTGCTACTGAAAACCAAACATTTCGTGTAGTTAAAGCAGAAAAATAAGAATTTCGGATTCTTAAGGAAAGAGTCCTTCTGTTTCGGCAGAGGGACTCTTTTAATCATTTATAATGTTTAGCATGAAAAGAAAATTAATGTTCCTTTTAGTGAGTGTTTTTGGATTAGGAATAAATCCTGTAAAAGCTCAAACACCTTTTAACCCAACAACCTATTCGGGATGGATGACTACCCCGAACAATTATTTTGCAAACCTTCCTGCAGCATCCGGAGTTACATTCAGTCAGCCGGCAAGAGGAGCCGGTAATCAATTTTCAACTGCAGCCGACGGGATTAATTCCGGTCAATGGCAAAATACCAGTTCTTCCGACGCAATTGCAGCCAACCGGTATTTTGTTTTTTCAATAACAGCCAATTCGAGTACATCCATCCAGGTCGACAGCCTTTTACTGATTCTTGCCAGAACAAGCGCCGGTCCTGATTCGTGCATCCTTCAATATAAATCGCCGGCTACCGGTTACAATTTTGTTCCCGTGGCTCCGGATACTTACACCATTTTAAATCCTTCAACAGATCCTACGACTTCCATTTCAGTTGTTCCGGCGATGCCTTTGATGGTCCCCGCTTCCGACAGCATTGTTTTCCGGTTGGTGGCATGGCATGCGAGCAGTTCGCTGGGAAAAATGAGAATGGTCAACAACACCGCAGTGTATGGCCGGGCCATTCCGTTAAATACCATTGAAGCACCCAATGTACAAATCACAGATGCGCTGTGCGTATCTGCCATAAAAGGCGACAGCGTTCAGGTGATATTCAATACCACCGGGACATTTGACGGCGGGAACAGCTATACACTTGAATTGTCAGATGCTTCCGGATCATTTTCCACTCCATTGGCAATCGGTTCGTTGAATAGTTCATCGAACAGCGGTACGATCCATGGATTTATTCCGTCAGGAACTTCCAGTGCGTCCTATCGTTTAAGAGTGAGATCCAGCAATCCGGCAGTTACCGGGTTAGACACAACCGGTTTATTAATAAATTCCGGGATTGTTTTAACGGCTTCGGTCCTTCAGCCGGCTTGCCCCGATAATACCGGTGAAATCGACCTGGAACTTTCAGGAGGAACGGGAATCATTCAATACGATTGGTCGACCGGGCAAACGACAGAAGATGTGGCCAACCTTCCGGGAGGAAATGTGGCTGTTTTGGTAACGGATCAGGCGGGTTGTTCGGCAGATTCTTCTTTCCAGATCCTTCCTGTTCCCGCTTTCAATGTGTCGGCTACTATCAGCAATGCGCTTTGTGCATCGTGCTTTGGGTCGATTGATCTGCATGTAAGCGGTGGAAATGCGCCTTACTCCTATTGGTGGTCAAACAACGCTGCTTCCAGCCAGATTATCGGAGTTCCAGGAACTTATTGTGTGACCGTTACCGATGCCAATAACTGCACGACGGATAGTTGCCTGGTGATTTCTTCCACAGCCGGTTTGGGTGAAGAAACATCCTTTGTATGGACTGTTTTTCCGAATCCAGCGTCAGAATCGGTTCAACTGGTGTTTTCAAGTGTTTTGGCCGGATCAAAAGAATTGATCATCCTGGATTTAAGTGGAAGAACAGTTTATCAATCATCTCTCACACAAGAAACAGAACAAGTGATTATTCCGGTAAAAAACTGGTCAAACGGAGCTTATCAGTTCCTGTTAATCACTGAAACCGGGAATTCCGGATCAGGAAGAATAGTGGTTTCCCACTAATAGCAGAAACATGCAGGGGCGATCCGTACATGCGGGATTCGCTCCTGCATGTTTGATTGTTCGGTGGAAATCAATATATTCGTTTTGATGAAACCTTTTTACCTGGTCATAACCTTCTTGCTCATGAGCCTGATTTCTTTTGGCAGAGATCGTATTTTCCTGCAATCCGGGCCGCAACCCAAAAGTGAACGCGAGGCCATTGTTATCCTGGCAGGATTAGGATCCAAAGTACACAATGAAGCAAAAATAGCCCGGTATTTTAAAAATAAAGGATACGACGTTTACCAGCCCTCTTACATTTACCGGAAAGGAATGGATAAAGGCGTTGATAAATTGGATAGGTTTTCCAAAAAGCACGAACTGAACACCTATAAAAAAGTCCATTTCTTCTGCTACATCATCGGTAGCTGGACGTTCAATCGCTGGTATCCTAAATCAAACCTTACGAATATTGCTACAATTGTTTACGACAGAAGTCCGTTGCAGGAACGGGCGCCCTATGTCCTGATGAAAGACAGCAGGTTTATTGCCCGCCTGGTCATTGGAAAAATAAATCATGAACTGGCAACTACTCCTTATCCTCCACTGACAAATTTCAAGGGAAACATTGGGCTTCTGATCGAAACAGTTCCTACCAAACTCATTCTGAGGCACCGGAAAACTGCCGCTTCTTTGGGGCCTGTCCAATGGTCGGTTGATTCGTTGCGCCAATACTGTTCCGATTATTTTTACGCACCGGTCAATCACGACGAAATGTACACAGACATTGAAAAAACAGGGGCTGAAGTGTTGGGTTTTATGAAAAACGGGAAATTTGGAGAACAGGTAAACCGGAAAGCTCCCGGTGCTGATCCGCTCATTCAAAAATAGCATATGATTTCTGTCTACAACATCAAGCCCAAATTTCAAAAGCTCCTGCGTCCGGTATTGGTCAGATTGCATGCAATGGGAATCACTGCAAACGGAATTACCTGGGCTGCAATTGTGCTTTCTTTTGCTGTCGGTGGATTATTCTACTGGAAACCTTCCGGATTTATGCTGATTGTTTTACCGGTTTCTTTGTTGGTAAGAATGGCTCTGAACGCACTCGACGGAATGATGGCGCGCGAATACAACATGCAGAGCAAAAAAGGCGAATTACTGAATGAATTGGGAGATGTTTTAGCCGATATTGCGATGTTCCTGCCTTTGGTACTGCTTCCGGGAATGCATCCTTTGGTATTGTTTGCATTTGTGATTTTGGGAGTGGTAAACGAATTTACAGGAGTTCTGGCAAAAGCAATGACCGGTCAGCGCCGCTACGATGGCCCGATGGGGAAAAGTGACCGTGCTCTGCTCGTTGGTTTGACACAGCTCCTGCTCTACTTCTTCCCGGAAATAAAAGTTGCATTGAATTATATTTTCGGAACGGGAAGCCTGCTGTTGGTAATTAGTACAGCCATTCGCATTAAAAAAACACTCGCATGATTTTAGCCTTTGATTTAGTTGCTTTTGTAGAGAATAAAGAAACCCTGATTGTGATCGGTTTGATCTTTGGTATTCTCGTTTTTGCCACACTTCTGTTCTGGATTATGGGATTGGTGAAGCCCAACGCAAATATTGCAGAATTGAAAATGCGTACGAAATCCTGGTGGATGATGGCGACGATTTTTGTGGTTGCAACCGTTTTGGATCCCGCTATTTCATTCGTGGCAATCGGTGCGCTTTCATTTATGGCGCTTCGTGAAATTGCCTCAATCAGTAAAAATATGCGCGACGAGGACCGCAAGATCCTGATTTGGTGTTACCTGGCAATTCCGGTTCAGTACCTCTTCGCGTATTACAAGCAATACAGTTTGTTCCTGACATTCATCCCGATTTTTATGCACTTGTGGATACCATTTATGTTGGTTTTACGTGGAGTAACAGAAAATATCGGCCGGGCCATGTCGGTGCTGCCCACTCAATTGATGCTGACGGTTTTTGGCGTGAGTCACCTGGCATTTTTGCTCAGTTTGCCGGAATTGGAAGGGTTCAAAGCAGGCGGTCGCGGTTTGTTGCTTTTTGTGGTCTTTATTACCGAAATGAATGATGTATTCCAGTTTACCTGGGGAAAAATGTTCGGTCGGTATAAAATTATTCCCAAGATCAGCCCGAATAAAACCTGGGAAGGATTCATCGGTGGAATTATCACTACCACCGTTGTCGGTTATTTTCTCCGGTTTCTCACCCCTTTTTCCGGAATGGAGGCCATCCTGATCTGTTTGTCCGTAGCCATTACCGGCTTTATCGGAGATGTCGTGGTTTCGGCCATCAAACGCGATATCGGGATGAAAGATACCGGGAATACGATTCCGGGCCACGGAGGAATTCTGGACCGGATTGATTCCCTGGCACTCACGGCGCCGGTATTTTTCCACATCGTTTACAACTTGTATTACCTGAAGTGAAAAAGGTCGTTCTATTCGTCGTTTATTCCGTCATTATGCGGATGGTACTCAAGCTTTTTTCGGGTACCAAACTGATCCATAAGGAGAATTTAGTCTATAAAGGTCCGTGTATCATCGTGGGAAATCACAATTCACATTTGGATACGATTTCAATCATGGCTCATTTGTCCTTTCATCAGCTTGCTAAAACACATCCCATTGCGGCTGGTGATTATTTCGGGAAATCTCCTTTTAAAGCCGCGTTGACGCGCTTTTTTGTGAATGCAATACTGATTCCGCGTTCACGCCCGAAAGAAGGCGAAACCGGCCCGGATCCGATTCAGCTCATGATAGAAGTGCTTCAAAAAGGAGAATCCTTGTTGCTGTTTCCGGAAGGATCGAGAGGTGAACCGGAGAAATTCCAGAAATTCAAACGCGGAGTCGGATTGGTGCTGGAACAATGCCCGGATATTCCCTTCATTCCTGTTTACATGAAAGGCCTGGGGAAAATCTTACCCAAAGGCGATCCTGTTCCGGTTCCTTTTGATAGCTACATGTATATCGGAAAACCTGTCTTCCCGAAAGGAAAAACCGCTGAAGAAATCGTGAATGAAGTGGAATTGCAGATTCACGCCCTGAAGAAAGAATTCGATCCCCTTGAAAATGGATAATTCATGATTGAAAAGAGTACTAAGATTCAAAAAGCTTTTCAATTTTACATTTTCAATTTTCAATTTTCAATTATTTTCGGTGTAATTTAATCAGCGTAATCTCCGGGTAAATCCCTACTCTTCCCGGAAAGCCCAGGTAGCCGAATCCGCGGTTTACATACAGGAATTGTTTCCCGACATGGTACAATCCCGCCCATTTTTTATAGCGGAACGAAACGGGGCTCCATTTGATTCCGAAGCGTTCAATGCCGAATTGCATGCCGTGCGTGTGTCCGGACAAGGTCAGATCGATATCTGTTTTGGCAACCACCTGCTCGTCAAAATGGCTCGGATCGTGGGAAAGCAATAATTTAAAGGAGTCTGCAGGAACTTTTTCCAGGGTTTCATCCAGTTTCCCGCTCTGACGAAAAGGCGCTGTCCCCCAATTCTCAACGCCGAGCAGCCAGAATCCCGGTTTGATTTCCACAGCATCATTCAAGAGCGGTGTGAATCCGATTTCCTTATGAATAGCAATCAATTTCGTCAGGTTGGCATTTTTGGTTTCTTCCCGTTCCCATGGTACATAATCACCATAATCGTGGTTCCCAAGAATGCTGTATTTTCCTCTTTTCGCCTGGATTTTTGAAAAAACCGGTTCCCAGCCAAGCATTTCTTCAGCAATGTTATTGACCAAATCGCCGGTAAAGAACACAAAATCAGCTTCCAGCCGATTGATTTGCTGAATGGCTTTTTCGACTTTGTCGTATTTATTAAAGAAGCTTCCCACATGGACATCGCTGATCTGAACAATTTTCAATCCGTCGGAATCTGCCGGCAGGTTTTCAAAAGGCAAGTCGATGGTATGCGTTTTCCAGTTCCATCTTCCCCAAATAATTCCAACCAAAATAGCAACGAGTAAAGCAATGGCGATCCCGAATCCTATGTATTCGACAAAAGCAATTCCCGTAATCAGGTAGATGATCCCGAAAAGAAAGAAGCCCAGGGCCGGAACACCTGTTGCGATCATGACGCCAAATGCGTTGAAACCTTTTCGGTAATCGGTTGTTTTGCGGTTCCGGAACATACGCATCATGACGATCATACTCCCGAAGAATAATGTCAGTTGTAAGATTCCCAGAATAATAACGAAAGGATTCTGAAATTCGAAAAGTGCGTAGGAAAGTGTAGCCTGGGCTAAAAGAATGAGTAAAAGAATAATTCCAAACATTGCGGATATTTTTAAGAAAAGGTAAAATTAGACAGGTCCGAGCGACTCTTTAGCTAATCTTCGTTAAAATCGGTGAAATAATCGGCGAAATATTTGATCAACATTGAGTTGTTAAAAATAAATACACTTACTGAATCGTTTTTTTGGCTATTTTGGTCTTAAATTGATCGCTATGAGTCGAAATTTGTACATTGTGCCCCATGATCTTACGGAGGTTGGAAACACTGCATTAGACTATGCTTTATTCTTAGGTACACACGTAAGAACGGACATTATGCTCCTTCATTTAGTGGACAATAAATCCAAAATCGCTACCATCGAAGCCAGGTTGTGGGATATTGTGAAAACAAAAACGATTCCTTCCAATGTAGAAATGTTTGTACTGGTAACCGTCGGCGATATTTTCACGGATATCAATAAAATTGCCAACAGGGAACATGCCCAGTTGATTTTGATGGGAACCCACGGTGCAAAAGGCTTCCAGAAGTTAACAGGAAGTTTTGCCATGAAGGTGATTACGAGTTGTGATGTTCCTTTTATCATTGTACAAAAAGAAACCAAGCACGTAGAAATCAAGAACATCGTTGTTCCGATCGATCTAACGAAAGAAAGTCTTCAGATTGTAAGCCCGGCCGGAGATTTGGCCCGCATTTTTGATGCAACCGTTCACGTAATCGGGGAAAAACACACGGATGAAGGGTTATCGCAGCAGACCAAGAACCGCGTTTTGCTGATCCGCAACAAATACGACGAAAAGGGCGCTAAATGTGAAGTAAACCTGCTTCCATCCAGCGGCGGTTATTCCAAAAAAGTCATGGGATACGTGAGTGAGAAGAAAATCGATATGATCGCAATTGCTTATCACTCGGAAAGTTTGCTTCCTCAGTTCGATAATTTTGCCCAGTCATTGATCACGAATGACCTGAAACTGCCTTGTATGATCATTGCAGCGAAGCAATCCGGGAATTTGTATTTCTAGGTGGTCAATTATAGTTCAACCCAATTACTGATCGAGTATTATGCTATTGATAACGATAGTTTTATTGGGGAAATTGACATTTCCAATTACGACTTAGCAACGATTAATAAGTTATGTCCCCCGAAATGGAGGATGATTTAGAGTATTGTGATGGCGTTTTCGTAGAGAAAGAATCATTCCTTTTATTACAGAATTATATTCGAGAGTTGAAGGAATTTGACTATGAAGATTATTGCTATAATATCATTACCCGGGGAATTTGGTAAGATACGAAAGAGTCTAGCCTCCCTTCAAGAGCATCGGATATCATTCGCAATTCGTAATTGGCAATTCTTTTAACTACCTTTGCGCTGTGGAATTAGGAGTTTATAACGAATTGCGCCTTGACCGTTTTACGAGTCCGGGAGCTTACCTGGAAGATGAGGAAGGGAACGATGTATTGTTGCCGACAAAATATGTGGATCCGTCTTTCCAGATAGATGATATGGTAAAAGTGTTCCTGTACAAAGATTCGGAAGGAAGAATCATTGCTACAACACTGACTCCGAAAGTGCTTGTTAACCAGTTTGCTTTCCTGAAAATTGCGGAAGTGAACCAATACGGTGCTTTTGCCGAATGGGGCGTTGAAAAACACCTCTTGATTCCTTATCGGGAACAGCCAAAACCTCTGGAAGAAGGAAAACACTACTTCATTTACATGTACATTGATGAAGCTACAGAGCGTTTGGTGGGAACTTCACGAATCGGGATGTATATGGAGCCTGTGAAAGATGAGCTTCAGGAAAATGACCTGGTAGACCTGATGGTTTGGGAATTTACCGACCTGGGATTGAAAGTTATCGTAAACAATAAATTCCAGGGATTAATCTTCAAAAACGAATTACACCGGCGTGTACGCATGGGCGAAAACCTGAAGGGTTACGTGAAAAAAGTACGTCCCGACGGAAAGCTGGATATTGTTCTGGAAAAACCGGGTTACGACAAGATTGACGCACATTCCCGTAAATTACTGGCAATGTTGCACGATAACGAGGGATTTCTGGATTTAACGGATAAATCTTCACCCGAAGAAATCCAATACAGAACAGGCTGGTCGAAAAAAGTCTTCAAACAAGTGGTTGGAAACCTTTACAAACAAAGACTGATCAGCTTGCACGAAAATGGAATCACGTTAATTGAAAATTGAGAATTGTAAATTGAAAAGTTTAAAGACTCTCAATTGTCAATCACAAATAATCTTACGAAGGAGAATCGATATTTTAAAGAAAATTCCCTTCTTTTCAATTCTCCATTTTACATTTTCAATTAAATAGAAAAGAGCTCCTTAAACTTAATTGCCTGGCGTCTTGAGATTTCAATCTTCTCCCCTTCACGGATCTCTTCTCCGGCAGCGGTTTTGATGATTACGGGTTTTAATTCCACCTGCAACCCTCCATTGAACCAGTTTTCCACTTTCTGGATCCAATTCAGGTTGATGATGTATTTGCGGTTGGCACGGAAAAAATGCTGCGGTTCCAAACGTTCTTCCAGGCTGTTCAGCGATCTTAAGATCAACGGCCTGCTCTTTTCAAAGTACACTTTCACATAGTTCCCGTCGCTTTCAAACATGCGTACCTTTTCCAGGGAAATGTAAAAGCATTTTTCACCGTCTTTGATGAAGATGGAATCCGAAATAGTTAACGGACGCGAAGAACGATCGATTTTCGGAGCTTTTGCCGTAGACTGAAAATCCGCTTCGGAATTATTGAGCAGTTTCTTAACGGTTTCATCCAAACGCGCAGGATCTACCGGCTTCAAAACGTAATCCAGAGCGTTGACCTCGAAAGCTTTCAACGCGAAATCATCAAAGGCCGTTACGAAAACCACTTGTGGAATTTCATCCAGTTTTTTTAACATGTCGAAACCGGTCATTCCCGGCATCTGGATATCCAGGAAAATCAAATCGGGTTTCAGGGCCTTGATTTTTTCAATTCCTTCTTCCGGATTCTTTGCTTCGTCGATGATCTCAATTTCGTGATAATCCTTCAAGAGTTTCTTTAACTCTTCTCGTGCAAGTCTCTCATCGTCAATGATTATTGTCTTCATATATCTTTAATTTCTATCGTTGCAATAACAGTATTCGGGGTGTTCTGTTTAATCTGAAAATGTGCTTTTCCTTTATATTGTAGTTCAAGCCTTCTAAGCGTATTGGCAATCCCGATCCCGGTAGAATCTTTGCGTGTTGAACGCAGGCTTCCGTTATTTTCAACTTCCAGGATGATCGATTCACCGCGCTTTTTTGCACGTATCCAAACGGTCCCGCCTTCAATTAATTGTGAAACGCCGTGTTTTAAAGCGTTTTCAACCAATGTTTGAAGGATAAACGGCGGAATCAGGAAGTGCATAACACTCTTGTCTAATTCCTGCACTATCTCGAGTCGCTCTTCGAAACGTACTTTTTCCAGGTCGAGATAATCCTGTACGATAGCCAGTTCTTCTTCCAACGGAACCAATTGTTCACTTCCGATAATCAATGATTTCCGAAGCAGGTTGGAAAGCTTGGTAATGTTTTCCTGCGCCCGGTAAGGTTCGATATCGATCAGCGCACGGATGGAATTCAGGGAGTTGAACAAAAAGTGCGGATTTAGCTGTGAACGCAGGTTTTTCAGTTCAATCTCGTTGTGGCTTGCCGTTAATTGCAGGTTATTCACCTCCTGTTCCCGTGATCGCTGGAAGAAGTGGAAGGTAAAGTAAACACTGTTCCACAATACGAAGAAAATCAGGGTTGCAGAAACATCCAGCGAAAATTCTACGACGGAGAACTTAAACGGGATTTTCGATACAAAATGAGAAACGAGCATGTTTAAAAACGACATGATCGCCGCAACAACAATCGAAGTGATCAAAACGCGCGGAATCAGGTTGGTCAAACGCATATTCAGCCAGCCCATCGCGATAAAGAAGTAACGCATCAGGTGAGTCAGCATGATCCCGAGCACAAAGAAACAACTGGTTGAAATAACGATCGTTTTCAGGTCGATGCTTTGGTTCGAAAAGGTCGATGCCGAAAAAATCAGCAGGGAAAGCAATGCCCACCCTCCTATCTGTGCCATCCAATACGTCCTTCTTGCTTTAAACATAAACCAAAGTTAAACGAATTCCGCAGCGAAACACATCCGTTTGGAATAAACGGCATTTTATGCGTTTGATTGGATGTATTTCGTGAAGACAAGCGATTTCGGTCTGAAAATTGTAAATTCGTTTTTCATGAATCGCTTCTTATTCCTGTTCTTCTTCTGGCTTCCGGTTGTGGTGTTCTGCCAAAATCGGTGGAAACCCGGTGCGGGAATAAAAGCAACGCTTCTGGTAACATTCGGTTCTCATCAAAATTCACTCGGAATCAAGCTGGATTCGTACCTCGGAAATGATTTCGTGCAACTAAATGCAGGAGTAACCAGCCGTTATTTCCTCACCAATCTGGGGAACCGCTCCGATTTCGGGGAACTGCGGTTGAGTGCCGGCGGAGTGCTGATGTTCGGAAAAGGAAAGAATCCCGTGAATATGGATTGGGACGGCCCGCTGCACCAGTCAAAGTCGGAATATTCCATCGGTTATGCACATTACTGGTACCTCGATCGGCGCGGAACTTCACAACGATCGGGAGCGTGGAACCTGGGAATTCAGCGGATTGATATTGTTATGGAAAACGATGTGTTCGGAGGCCAGGCAAAAGACCGGTTTCGTACAGGTGGTGTTATCGTTTCCTATCGCGATAGTTTGTACAAAGCAAGTATCGGCCTGACGATCTGGACCGGCGAAACTGCCGGAACAACCTGGGACCGAACGGCGCTTCCGGGAGCCCCGAACGGTTACAGGGATTTGACCTCCAAACCTTTCGGAAAGCTGAATCATGGAATTTTATACGGGGAATTGAAACATCGTTTCGTGGGAGTACAAACTGCGGGAGCGCGTTTAGGCTGGGATAGCGAACAAATCCGTCATGTCTTTCAGAATAAGCTCAGCCACGATTTGATCTTGTTTCCAAAGAAAATGGTTAGGAATACGCCGCATTACCCGCGTTTGGATGAATCCGGGAATAATGTTTTTACCCGAAAAGAAGCACGAAAACCACGGTTTTATTTTTCGACATTTTTGAATGACGGATTGCCGTATTAATTACAAAACCAAATATGCCTTCGACTCCGCTCAGTCGTCTTTGAATTTACCGGAAGACCGGTGAAAGGTGGCTGAGCGGAGCCGAAGTCCCGTTCACCGACAAATTCTACCATTCGCCTTTATTTCTCAAAAACCGATTCAAACATGCTCGTATATTCATTTATTTGATGTAATTTTGCGCCCCGTAGTTACAATTTTTATATATGTCCAATTCAACAAAATACGTATTTGTAACCGGGGGGGTAACATCATCCTTGGGTAAAGGAATTATCTCAGCTTCTTTGGCAAAATTGCTTCAGGCACGCGGTTACTCTACGACAATCCAAAAATTAGATCCATACATCAATATTGATCCGGGAACATTGAATCCTTATGAACATGGGGAGTGTTTCGTGACGGACGATGGTGCAGAAACAGATTTGGATTTGGGACATTACGAACGTTTCCTGAATGTTCCTACTTCTCAGGCAAACAACGTAACTACCGGAAGAATTTACCAAAGCGTAATCGAAAAAGAACGCAAAGGAGAATATTTGGGGAAAACGGTTCAGATTATTCCTCACATCACAGATGAAATCAAAGAACGCATTCAGATCCTTGGAAAAACAGGGAAATTTGACATCGTAATTACGGAGATCGGTGGAACGGTCGGTGATATCGAATCATTGCCTTTCGTGGAGGCTGTTCGCCAGATGATGTGGGAATTTGAAAGCGATTGTTTGGTGGTTCACCTGACATTGATTCCTTATTTATCCGCTGCTGGTGAATTAAAAACAAAACCGACACAACACTCCGTAAAGCAATTGCTTGAATTGGGAGTTCAGCCGGATATTTTATGCTGCAGAACAGAGCATGAACTGGATTTAACGATCCGTAAGAAAATTGCGAAGTTCTGTAACGTTAGTATGAATGCGGTAATTGAATCGCGTGATGCGGAATCCATTTACGACGTTCCTTTATTGATGCAGGCAGAAGAGTTGGATAAAGTAGTCCTGGAGAAATTGGGATTGCCTTCCAAAAATTCTCCGGAATTGTCCAAATGGAAAGAGTTCTTAACGCGTTTGAAAAACCCGATCCAGGAAGTAAATATCGGTTTGGTAGGGAAATATGTGGAATTGAAAGATTCCTACAAATCCATTTCTGAAGCATTTATTCATGGTGGAGTGGCGAACGAAGCTCGCGTAAACCTGAAATGGATTCATTCGGAATCATTGACCAAACAAAACATTGCATCCGAATTGGATGGTTTGGACGGGATTTTGGTTGCTCCGGGATTTGGTTCAAGAGGAATCAGCGGAAAGATCGAAGCCGTTCGCTATGCACGTGAGAACAAAGTTCCGTTCTTCGGAATTTGTCTGGGAATGCAGTGCGCAGTGATTGAATTTGCCCGTCACGTCCTGAAATACGAAGATGCGCATACAACGGAGATCGCCGAAGATTCCAAATACCCGGTAATTTCCATGATGGCTGAACAAAAAAGTATTTCCAACATGGGCGGAACCATGCGTTTAGGTTCGTACAAATGCCAGTTGAAACCGGATACACAAGTTGCTTCCGCATACAACACCGAATCTATCGAAGAGAGACACCGTCACCGTTATGAATTCAATAACGAATATTTGGAGGCTTTCGAAAAAGCGGGAATGATCGCTACGGGAAAAAACCCGGAAACAGGATTGGTGGAAGTGGTTGAAATCCCGGAACATCCTTGGTTCGTTGGTGCGCAATACCACCCGGAATACAAGAGTACCGTGGATAATCCGCACCCGTTATTTGTAGCGTTTGTAAAAGCGGCTATTGAGAATAAGAGATAAGCCCGGTGGGCTTATCGAAAAAGATATTCGCGGTAGCGAATAATGAGAAAATGGTAGTGCAGTCATGAGCACTTTATCGAAAAAGATATTCGCGGTAGCGAATAATGAGAAAACGGTAGTGCAGTCATGAGCATTTATCGAAAATACATCCGCGGTGGCGGATAACAAGATGTTAAACTGAAAAATAATTAATCGAACACTGGTCGATTAATTTAAAACAAATAAACACGAATGGATAGGAATACAGTTATTGGTCTTACGCTTATCGGTGCCTTATTGGTGGTGTTCACATACATGAGCCAGCCAAGTGAAAAAGAGGTTAAAGCCAAGCAAAAAGAGCAAAGAGAATTAGCAGAACAAGCAAAGAAAGATGCTGATTCTACAGAGAAGGCAAACAAGAACAAACCGGTTCTGGTTGCTAAGAAAGACAAAGATGGAAACCAGATCAAGGACGAAAAAGGAGGTTTGGTGTATGTCAATGAAAAGACAAAGAAAGATACGATCATTGCTGCTAAAGCAAAAGTTCCTTCGAATGTCCTGGTTAAAGGGGAAATCGTTCGGTTGGAGTCCGAAAAGCTGATCGTTGACCTTTCTACCAGAGGTGGAATTGTTTCTGCCGTGCAGTTGAAAGAATACGAATCGTACGTAAACTTCGCGAAAAAAGACAACAAGATTACACCGCTTTACCTGTTCAAAGACGGAGACCATACCAACCAATTGATCTTCAACATTGCAGGAAACAAATACGTAACAGGAAACAAGGAGTTTGAGATCGTTTCGAAATCAAAGACCAAAGTTGTTTTGAAACACGACGTTGCCGACGGATCGATCATTTATACGTACAACCTGAAAGGCGGATACGATGTAGGTTATACGATCGAAATGAAAGACCTGAACGGAAAAGTGTTGCCGAATTCGGTGATGCTTGACTGGCAAATGGAAATGCTTCGTTCAGAGCGTTTGCTTTCCGAGCAGCGTAAAGTTTCCACGATTTGTTACGAAGGAATGGATGGCAAGCTGGATTGGAACAGCGAAGTGGCAGAAAGCTACAAAGTAGCTGAAACCGATAAAAAATGGGTGGCTTACAAACAAAGCTACTTCTCCTCTATCCTGGATGCAGATAATGGATTCAAAGTAAAAGGAACGAAATTTACATCGACCAATTACAAAGAAGGTTCCGACCATTTCTTTACACACATTCGCAAATACCGTTCACGTTTGAACCTGGGAATGCAGTCCGTGAAAGACGGAAAAGCCAGTTTCTCCTGGTATTTCGGGCCAAACGATTACCATACGTTAGCTGCTTACGATAAAGATTACGACGATATCCTGAACTTAGGTTGGGGTGTTTTCCGATGGATCAACCTGTATGCAGTTCAGCCGGTGTTTACTTTCTTCCTGAATTTAGGTGTAAATGCAGGTTTGGCGATCTTATTGCTGACGATTATCCTGAAATTGGTGTTGATGCCGGTTCAGTGGAAGATGTTCGTCTCATCTGCCAAGATGCGTATTCTGAAACCGCAAATCGACGAGATCAATGCGAAGTATCCGAATAAGGAAGATGCTATGAAAAAGCAAATGGATATGATGGCGCTTTACCGTGCTTCGGGAGCTTCTCCCCTTGCCGGTTGTGTTCCGATGTTATTCCAGATGCCGATTTTGCTGGCAGTATTCCGTTTCTTCCCTGCAACTTTTGATCTGAGACAACGCGGATTCCTTTGGGCGGAAGATTTGTCTTCATTCGACTCGATCTGGGATTTCGGAACGTACATTCCGCTATATGGTAATCACATCTCTTTGTTTACCTTATTGATGGCGGTAACAACGCTGGCATATACGCATTTGAATTCGTCAAACATGACGCAGCAGCAACAGCCGGGAATGCCGAACATGAAAATCATTATGTACATGTTCCCGATTATGATGATCTTCTTCTTCAACAATTACTCTTCCGGTTTGAGTTATTATTACTTCATTTCTACGTTGATGACCATCATCCTGATGTTTGTGATCAAGCGTTTCTTCGTAGACGAAGAGAAATTGAAAGCGAAAATGGCTGAAGCGCAGGTGAATTCTGCTAAAAAAGGAGCAGCAGCCCCTAAAAAGAAATCGAGCTTCATGCAGCGTTTGGAAGATGCGCAAAAAGCTCAGTTGGAGCAAGCTAAGAATAGAAAGAAAAAATAAGAGAAAGCACTGCTTTCGATAAGACAAGCGTTAGCGCGGTCATAAGCATTGCTTTCAATAAAATGGGCCGTCCCGGATTATCCGGGACGGCCCTGCTTGTTTTATGTTACTACTATTTTAACGTCTTCCGCCTCCACCGCCAGGTCTGATCACCGGTCTGTTTACCGGAGCCTGTCTTACTGGAGCAGGTTGTGTTTGTCGTTGTGGCTGAGGATTTACCCGCTGCGGACTTCTTTCAATGGGTCTTGGCTGCGGTTCTATCCGTTGTGGTCTTTCTACAGGTCGCGGCTGCGGCGCTGTAGTTGGATTTCTTCTCGGAGGATCAATGGTTCTTTGATTCCCGTTATTTTCATTTCGTATCGTTCCGCCGTTGTTTCCGTTTTCACGCATCGGTCTCGGAGCATCCCTATTGATGGTCTGACGTTCCGGATTTGCTGTCGGACGAACCGGTTCTGCTTTGGTTCCGTTTACCCTTCCGTTTGTTGTTTGCGGTGTTCCGGTTTCTACACGTCCTTTGGACCCGTTAGCCGACTGATTGTAAACTGATCTTCCCCGGTATGCGGTACGCTGCGGTTCATATCTTTTTCGAACAGTGTTACTGTTGGAATGATTCGATACGTAAATAGCATGTGCTTGCGGAACGTGATAATACGGAGTGTATTGGCACCAACCGTGGTAGTAATACATTTGCTGGTAATAAACGGTGTAATAAACCGGTCTCCACGGATACCACCAGGAAGGATAATAGTCCCAGTAATACGGTGAATACCACGGATCGTAAAAAGGATCGTACATGTATTGCACACAAGGCCAATACCAAACATTGACGAAAACAACTACCGGCGCTGAAAGTGTTGCAGGACCGCTTGACCGTTTGATTTCCTTTTCATCAATCGGCTCCATGATGGTTTCTTCCCCGTAGATCGTTTCGTTCCCGATAATCTGAAGCTGCGCTTCCTTATCGGAGCGTTTCTCAATCGCAATGGCTGCGATATCCTGGTTTTCTTTTTTGTTGACAGGGATTTGGAGCAAAACGGCGTGGCTATTCCCATCTTTTTTATCGATGACACGGATGTAATCAATCTTGTTATCTCCGTCCAAATCCAGGTTGTTTACATGGTTCGCCTCTGTATTTAACTTCTTCTCGAAGTCTTCCAGGTTTTTGGATTCTTTAAAAAGGTTTAAGGCTCCCTGTAAATCGAAATTATCTCCCGGCATGCCGGTACTGTCACTTTCCTGAGCGAATGTGCTGAATGTTGGCCCGGCCAACATGATCAACCCCAAATAAACTAATCGTTTCATGACTTTGGTTTTCTTTAAGATACCAAAAACCGTACGAGGATTAATTTTATCTGAGCTAAAAAAAGTTAATGTAAGTATCTAATCTTTATTCCTTTATCAACTCACGGAGTCGAATAAAGTCTTGGATTTTATCGTTTTCGATCAGAACAGCCAGGTTGTACTGGCAGATCTTCCATTCTTTTCCTACTTTCATTAGCACACCGCTTCCCCGGCAATCTTTCATCCAGGTGCTGATCTTTTCATCAAACCAGGCAAATTTCCCGTCTTTGGAAATTTCAATGTGGCGTTCGATTTTCCGGAAATCCCAGCCTTTTCCTTTATCGAAATACGGTTTGCAGAATCTGCCGAATGCGTCTTTATCCCAACGTTCGCCCGGGTCTGTTCCCAGGTAGATGAAATTGTCGGACATAAACGCGAAGTAGTTGGCGTAGTTTGCCTGTGCCGCAGCCGAATGCCATTCGTCCATCAGGCGATCGATCGTTTCTTTCTCCGTCGGTTTCGGACCGGTGAAGCCTGTAAGGAAATAAAGCCCCATCAGTAAAACCGGAATGAATTTCAGTGTTTTCATAAGCGATAAAAAAAGCCGTCCAAACGCTTGTTCAGACGGCATAACTTATAATAATTGTGTAATCGAGTTACTTTTTAACTTTTGCCTGGCACATTTTCACAGCAGCAGAGATGTCAATAACTCCGCCCGTTGAAGAAAGTGTTCCGAAATCTACGGAAGAACCTGTTCCCGGTGCAGGGATCATTGTTCCTTTGTATTGTTTCGCTGAAGCCAGCATAATGTCTTTAATTTCCTTCATACTTAAAGAAGGGAAATAAGACTTCAGCAATGCAGCAACACCGGAAACCATCGGCGCAGCCATGGAAGTTCCCTGAAGGATTTTATAATCGCTTTGCGGAACGGTGTTGTAGATCTCAAATCCCGGAGCAAAGATATTTACCTGGCGGGAGCTGTAGTTGGAGAAATCAGCAGCCAAATGTTTTTTATCTCTCGTAGATGCTCCTACACAGATGTACATATCCAATGGCTTGGATTGGAATGAATATTCATTCGTTGGGAAATTCGGGTTCTCGTCTAAGTTCACCCCGTCGTTTCCTGCTGCGTGAACCAACAAAACTCCTTTTGAATCGGCATATGCCAATGCATCGTAAACTTCTTTCTGGTGCTTGGAATAAGCTTTACCGAATGACATGTTGATCACGGAAGCTCCGTTATCTACTGCATAGCGAATGGCCAAAGCCACATCTTTATCCTGCTCATCTCCATCCGGAACTGCGCGAACTGACATCAAACGAACATTTTCAGCAACACCGTCACCTCCCAGGTCATTGTGTCGTGTAGCACCGATGATACCCCCAACGTGTGTACCGTGCAAAGCATCCGGCCCTTCCACGTCGCTGTTTCCGTAATGAACATCACTGAAATCATCTGGGTTGTCACCGATAAACTCGCGGTCGTTGTATTCCATATTCAATTGGTAGTTAGCACTTCCGTTCAAATGCTGAATGCCTTCTTTAATAGCATCTTCAGACAACTGGCCGTTTGCAATGTACTTACCGATTTGCTTTAATTGCATATCCTGCGGAGATTCCGGTTTCCATGCATCTACGTCTTTCTCTGTAAAATTAGCACCTAATTTCTCGATCAGTTTTGCTTTCAAAGTCGGGAACATTTCTGCCAACTGCGTATATTGCTCCAAAGCTCCCAGGTTTTCCTGGCGCTCTGCTTCGATCTCTTTTAAAAGCTTCTGGTATTGAGCGTAATCTGCTTTATCTGCTGCGGCGATATCCGCTTCTGACTTATCTTTGAATTTTGCATGCAGTTCGGCACAGATACGTGTTTTTTCCAAACGTGCATAGTTCTGGTTCTGTCCGTTCGGGTTTCCAAGGAAATTCCATCCGTGAACGTCATCAATGTATCCGTTCTTATCATCGTCAATTCCGTTGTTCGGAATTTCATCTTCATTGGTCCAGATCTTTCCCTGTAAGTCTTTGTGCTCAATATCAATTCCTGAATCAATTACCGCTACAATAACGGTTGTAGATTGCTGCTTTTTCAACGCTGAATAAGCTTTTTCCGTATTCATCCCTGGAGTCGGGCCATTGTACCAGTTTTTAACTTCTTCTGATTTCTGACCGTAAATAAAGTTCATTACACCTACGGAGAACAGGGCCAATGACAATGTGAGGATTCTTTTCTTCATGACTATATAATTCTTTTTTTGAGAGGAATACAATTCCTTTTAAACAAATATCTTAATTTGCGAAAAGATATTCTGAGTATTCTTTATTAAAGGTTTAAAAATATGTTCATAGGAAAACTACTACGACAAGCGGTGAAAATAAATAAAATATTATTCATAGCAGGATTAATTTTGATTAATTCGGCACAAGGTTTTGCACAAACAGATAATTTCCGGTTTAAGAAATTAGTGGCCGAACAAGGGACTGTTCCTGCTGCCTTTGCTGTTACGAATACAGGTAACCTGGATGCTTTGCTGGCTGTGAAGGAAATTTCTGTGAAACAGGTCACCCGCGAATGGATTTATATTCAGGCAACGCCGGAATGGATCCGCCAGGCAATGGATTCCAAACTCATCAAATCCTTTTACCTGGAATTTTCCATGCCGAAACCGCTAAACGATTCCAGTTTGGTGAAGCATTATGTAAAACCCGTTCACCAGGGATTGGGAGGATTGCAAACATCCTTTAAAGGAAAAGATGTCATTGTGGCATTTGTGGATCAGGGATTGGATTACAATCACCCGGATTTCAGAGATGCAAACGGAAATACACGTGTACTTTATTATTGGGACCACACTTTACCGGTTGCTTCAAATACACCGCAGCCTTACGGATACGGGCAATTATGGACCGGAGCCCAGATCCAGGCCGGAACCTGCGGAAGTATGGAAGAATCTTCGGCTCACGGTACATCCGTTGCAGGAGCGGGTGTTTCCAACGGACTGGCAAGCGGACGGGAAACCGGAATGGCTCCCGAAGCAAAGATTATTGTTATTGAAACGAACTTTAATTTACCCAACTGGACCATGACCGTGGCAGATGCCTGTGATTTTGTATTCAAGACAGCAGACCAGCTTGGACTTCCTGCTGTAGTGAATCTATCGGTAGGAAGCTATTTGGGAAGTCATGACGGAACAGACCCAGCTGCAGTTTTGATGGATAATTTACTGGATGAAAAAAGCGGGCGAATCATTGTCTGTGCAGCCGGAAACTCGGGTTCCTGGGGAAAATACCACGTTCACGACGATATCGATGCGGACACTTCCTTCGTTTGGGTAAAACCGAATCCGGCAAGCCAGCTGGGAGCGAATACCGTTTACCTGGATTTATGGACAGACCTTTCGGATGCCGGATGGAACTATGCCTGGGCAGCAAACCAGGGAAGCGGAAGTTTCCAGCAGCGGGCTCAAACCATCTACCGGGCAGCAAATACCGGAATTGGAACAGTGATCCGCGACACCTTGTGGAATGGATCGAATCGCATTGCAACCATGGAAATTTACCCGGAAATTGTAGGTCCGAACCTGCATCTGGAGTTTTACCTCAATAACGTCGATTCTACCAGCTATTTATATGCACTGAAAACAACCGGTACAGGGAATTACGATGCATGGAGCGGTTCCGTTTCCATTTCCCTGAACGACATGCTGACAACGGGGCTTCCTTCAGCGGCGGTTTATCCGAATATTGTACATTATAATATGGCAGATACGTTGCAAACAATCGTTTCTTCCTGGAACTGTTCCCCGAAAGTGGTGACCGTGGGAAATATCCGCAACCGCTTCGGGCATTTGGACAAAAACGGGAACTACTACACTCCTGCTCCTTCCTACACGGCGGCAGTGGGTGAATTATCCCCGAATTCTTCGAAAGGGCCTACCAGACGCGGACACATCAAGCCGGATTTGGTGGCTTGCGGCGACGTGACTTTGAGTGCAGGTCCGTTTTGGTTGCTGAACGATCCGGGATGGAACGCTTCCATGTCTGATGACGGTTTGCACGTGCGTAACGGTGGAACTTCCATGGCTTCTCCGATGGTAGCGGGAATTGCGGCACTTTACCTGGAAAAATGTTCGAAAGGAAATTACCAGAGCTTCCTGGATGCGATTCATTCAACCGCATTTACCGATGCATTCACCGGAACCATTCCGAACAATGCTTATGGATATGGTAAAATTCACGCTTTAAATACGATGTTGCAATCAAACTTTACTACTACAATTACTGCAGATTCGCTGTTTTGTCCGGGAGACCTGGCTGTTTCAACGGCTTCTATTCCGGGATACTCGATTGAATGGATGAATGGAGATACCACTTTGAGTTCCGCCTTAACAGCTTCCGGAGATGTATATTTTATGGCTTACGATCAAAACGGATGTGTTTCCTACTCCGATACGCTTTCCGTTGTAGCCCTTTCTGCTCCACCCGCTCCGGTAGTTTATGTGAACGGAACTTTGCTTTCAACAGATCCTTACCCGAGCCTGCAGTGGTATGAAAACGGAGTTGCGATTCCCGGGGCGACAAACACCATTTATACAATCACTTTACCGACTTCTTCCAACTTCACGGTTTCCCGTACAAGCACCGACGGATGTGAAGTTTTTTCACAACCTTACAATCCTTCGTTAGGAATTGAAGAACTGGCGAATCAAATTCAGGTATACCCGAATCCTACAGCGGGTAACCTCACAATTGATGCAACTGTTCCCGTAACGGGATTGCAAGTGATTGATGTTCAGGGAAGAGTGGTAAAAACAATTTCTGAAGCAAAGCACGAAATTTCCATTTCGGAGTTGAAAAATGGAACATATTATTTAGTTATCCACACCGATGTTCAATACTTTCAGGTGAAAATTGTGAAGAATTAAAAAGAAGCCGTATTTTTGGCGCAAATAAATTAATCGAATGAATTTAACAGGTATCATTGCTATTTCAGGAAAACCAGGACTTTATAAAGTGTTGGCACAAGGTAAAAACAACATCATTGTAGAATCGCTGGAAGATAAAAAACGCGTTCCTGCGTATGCTTCAGACAGAATTTCCGCTTTGGATGACATTTCTATCTACACATACGATGATGACAAACCGTTGAAAGAAATCTTCACTTCGATTTTTGAAAAAGAGAAAGGAAAGGAAACCATTTCTCACAAAGAAGATCAAAATAAGTTGAAGGCTTATTTGATTGAAGTTCTTCCTAATTTCGACCAGGAGCGTGTTTATGCTTCCGATATCAAGAAAATCTTCCAGTGGTATAACTTGTTATTGAAAGCAGGTGCATTGGTACCTGAGGAAAAAGAAGAAGAAAAAGAAGCGGCTCCTGCAAAAGAGAAAAAAGCACCAAAAACAGCAGCTAAGAAAGAAGACGGAGAAGCTAAAGAAGCAAAAGAAGAAAAAGCACCTGCGAAAAAAGCTCCAGCCAAGAAAGCAGCCCCAAAAGCAGCAACTACTGCTAAAACTCCTGCTGCAAAGGCTCCGGCAAAAGCGTCTGCTAAAGCTACCAGCGCTAAAAAAGTGGCTGCGCCTAAAACAGGTTCTTCCAGAGGAAAGTAATTATTCCAAAATATTCACAAAAAGTAGGGACGCGAAGCTTCGTGTCCCTACTTTTTTTTATCCCTTTTTTTATTTTTGTGTTATGAGAAAATTTGTTTCAGCCGACTTCACCTGCGAAAGTTGGAAATCCGTAGAATCTTATCTTTTAGACCTTCAAAACAGGGATATATCTTCCAAAGAATCATTTAAGCGCTGGCTTTCCGACAAGAGCGAACTGGAAGCTGTACTGGAAGAAAATATGGCCTGGCGCTATATCAAAATGACGATCAATACGCTGGATGAAAAATTAACGGAATCGTACCAGTTTTTCGTGACTGAGATCCAGCCGAACCTGGCTCCTTTCGAGGATTCGTTGAACCAAAAAATGATGGCTTCTCCTTTTGTGAAGGAATTGGCCGAAGATAAAGCATATGCCATTTATTTCAGAGGAGTTCAGTCTGCACTGGAATTGTTCCGTGAAGAGAATATTGCATTGGAAACCGAATTGAGCACCTTGAGCCAGCAGTTTGGCGCTATTTCAGGTAAGCAGATGATTACTTACAAAGGGAAAGAATGGACCATGCCACAGGCAGCCAATTTCCTGAAAGATCCGGATGAAAGCGTCAGAAAAGAAGTTTATGAATTGATTTCAGCCCGCAGACTGCAGGACCGAGATGCATTGGATGATTTATTCAATCAGTTGATCCAATTACGGAACCAGGTTGCGAAGAATGCAGATTGCAAAGATTACCGCGAATACAAGTTCAAAGCATTGGGCCGGTTCGATTATACGGTGGAAGATTGTTTGGCTTTCCATGAAGCAATTGAGAAACTGATAGTTCCGATCGTAAGACAATTGAACCTGAAAAAGCTGGAGAAATTAGGCAAGTCCAAATTGAAGCCATGGGATTCGGAAGTAGATCCGGATGGATTGGCTCCTTTGAAACCGTTCCAAAACGGGGAAGAATTACTGGATAAATCCATTGCAGTTTTCCAAAAGCTGGATATTTATTTCGGAGATTGCCTGAAAACCATGAAAACGGGCGGGTTCCTGGACTTGGATTCGAAAGCCGGGAAAGCTCCGGGAGGATACAACTACCCGCTTTACGAATCCGGTATTCCGTTTATTTTCATGAATGCTGCCGGAGCGCAACGCGATTTAACAACGATGGTGCACGAAGGCGGGCACGCTGTTCATTCATTCCTGAGCCGCGACCTGGAATTGACCGGATTTAAATCCTTACCTTCTGAAGTAGCGGAATTGGCTTCCATGTCCATGGAATTACTGACCATGGAGTTGTGGAACGAATTCTACACCGATGAAAATGATTTGAGACGCGCCAAACTGGAGCAATTGGAATCGGTTGTGAAAGTATTGCCGTGGATTGCTACCATTGATGCTTTCCAGCATTGGATCTATACGCATCCGAACCATTCCACAGCAGAAAGAACGCAGGAATGGCTGAGATTGAGTAAGCGTTTCGGAACAGGGTTGGTTGATTACGACGGATACGAAGCTGTTCTGGAAAGTTCCTGGCAAAAACAGTTGCACTTGTTCGAAGTGCCGTTCTACTATATTGAATACGGAATTGCACAGTTGGGTGCTCTGGGTGTTTGGAGCAACTACAAGAAGAATCCGGCGAAAGCATTGACTGATTACAAGAACGCGCTTTCACTGGGATATACGAAATCCATTCCTGAAATTTACGAAACAGCCGGATTGAAATTTGATTTTTCACAGGCTGCACTGGAAGATATCAGTAAGAACCTGATGGATTCGATTAATGCATTGAATTAAAAGTCAAATAAAATAAAAAACAAAACGTAGGCGCGCGATTAATCGCGCGCCTACGTTTTGTTATGCTCCGATTACTCTGCGTAAATCACTGATTTGTGATTCCCAGAGACGGACAATCTCATCTTTTTCAGTGCGTTCTGCAAAATCGGAAACAGTAAGGATTACCACTTTCGTCATCGGATCAATGGTGTATTTCATTTCGAAGTACGTTTCGAGTTCGTCTTCTTCGTCATTCAGCCATTGCCATTTAATGGACTCCCCTGCTTTTTTGGAAATTAATCGCGCTTGTTCTTCACTCCCATCCCAATGGAAGGTGTACATATCGTCTTTTACAATAACATCATCGGCAAACCATTCGCTCAATCCGTCAGGTGTTGACAGTAATTTATCCAGCACCCGTGGTGAGGTTTTTAATACATATTCTAATTCGAATTGTTCCTTATTTGTCATAGTAGTTTAATAATGTTAACTTCGCGCCGAAAAATCATTTTCGAAATATACACATTTCTTTCATGGCGTTAGTACATTCATTTGAAAAAAACGGAAACAAGCTCTTCAAGTACAGAGGACAAATTCCAGTTATTTTATTCGTTTTAGCAGTTCCTGTAATTTATTTTACAGACGTTCAATGCATTATGGACGATGCGCGCTGGTATTACATTTGTACCGGAGCGGCTATTGCTATGTCAATCTTAGGACAGGTAATCCGCGCTATTGCTATCGGAACGAGTAATAAGAACACTTCCGGAAGAAATACACAGGAACAGGTTGCCGAGGCTTTGAATACAAAAGGAATCTACTCAACGGTTCGTCACCCGCTTTATCTGGGGAATTATTTCATGTGGATCGGGATCGTATGCTTCACATTCAATATTTACTTTATTATCATCGTGAGCTTGCTATTCTGGATCTATTACGAGCGTATCATGTTTGCAGAAGAACGTTTCCTGGAGCGTAAATTCGGTGAGAGCTATGTAAACTGGTCGAACTCCGTTCCGGCTTTCTGGCCAAGCATGAAGAATTACATCAAAGGAACTATTCCTTTTTCCATGAAAACCATCCTTCGCCGGGAATATTCAGGTATCTCTGCAACGGTATTGGGCTTTGTTTTTGTAGCCGGAATCCGTGAATATTTCATGACTAAGACCCTTGAAAACTGGCTTTGTTATGTTTATTGGATTGTTGGTGCATTGCTTTTTAGCTTGATTTTCAAGCTCCTAAAACATAACACAAAAGTTTTATACGAAGAAGACCGTTCATAGGCTTGCACAGATGAAAAAAGTAACTATCTTTGCACTCGCCTTTCAGGAATAGGCGCAAAAGAAAACCTGGCGAGATAGCTCAGTTGGTTAGAGCGCAGGATTCATAACCCTGAGGTCCCGAGTTCAACTCTCGGTCTCGCTACAAAAAGAAAAGGTGTAAACGCGGTAGTGTTTACACCTTTTTCTTTTCCCTCTTCTCTCACACTCAAACTCACTCTTGCCTCATCTTTTCTTTCAGTGTGAGAACTGAGATTTGAGAGTGATGTGCTATTAGTTAGTGGGCGGCCCGCTCTGAAATTTTTGTTTCCCCGCAGAGGGCACAGATTTCGCAGAAGATCATAATTGTTTGCTTTTGTTAATAATTACTGTTCTTTGTCACTTGTTACTGGTAAAATTGATCATTAAGTTTGTGGCACTAAATTCATTGAAAATCAGAAACTAATCAGATGGAGATAATCACGTTAATAATTACTGTACTACTTGGAATTCCTGGTGTTATTATTTTTGTTAGGAGTAAAAAAACTAAACTTTATTTCATAAAGGATAAGCAAATCAACCTTCAAGATGACTTACTTAAAAATTTTGAAAATCTTACAATTAAATACAATGATGTAGAGATAAATGATAAGATTACTTTTATAAAAGGACATGTGTTATGTCTTGGCAACAAAGATCTGACTGAAAAAGTAAATAAAATTGAGATTTCTGCTGATGAAATTATCTGGTTGGATTTTAAGATAACAAATACTAGTAAGGGCGTTGAAATTACAAGTACTATAAAAAAAGAAAAGGTAATACTTGAATTTGGATTATTAAAAGACAAAGAATGGGTTGAATTCGAGGGAATCATCAACAATAACAATTCTTTTGTTGGTCAAAAAAGAGATGACATTAAACTAAGTTTTTTCCATCGTATTCCTAACCTGCCAAAAATTACCGAATTTGATAAATCAAAGACAAAGGATATTATCAGCCGTTTAGTAATGGGATCATTTACTATGTTGTTTGGACTTTTTACATTTTATGACGGTCCCGAAATGACAGCATATAACTCAGAAATGTTTAATTCAAGAACTGGAAATAAAATTAGTAGTGTCGAAATTATTCACTCAGAATGCAATGACTCTATTCTTGAAAAACTTAATGATGATTATATAGGGTATAAGCTGTTCTTTTCAAAATCAAAAACATATAAGTTAGTTTGTAGAGATATTAAATCAAAAAAAGAAATACGAATTGATGTTTTTTATAGGCGAGTGTGGGATTCAGATCTGATTGATATGTTTTTTTCAATATTTCTCTTATTAGGAGGAACTTATTTTATTGTAAGTTCCTTCAGGCGATGGAATCAAAAGAGTTATTTTAAATATTTGAACAATTAGGTGTATTTGAAGCTAATAAAACTTACTCTATCTTCAAGACTTTAATTTATTCATAAAAATGAATATCTGCGAACCTCTCTGTGTCCTCTGTGGGAGAAAGAATAATGAATGAAATCTGAGTCAATCTTTCACTACCAAATCATATTTCGTAAGCAATCCCAGTAATCCATTGGAAGAGAAAATCGCCTTCTTCAACCTGTTGCGCTCCGGATTGATCTCAAAATTGATTGCCGAACTGAAATCTGCTTTATCCAGGATGCTGCGGTCGAAAATGCTTCTGGTAAGATCACAATTCCGGAATACGGCTTGTGTCAGATCTGCTTCCGAAAAATCAACTTCTTTGATCACGCAGTTGGTAAACTGGGTGCTTTTCATCTTCCGGGAATGAAAAGTGGCGTAATCCAGGCTGCAGTCTGTGAATTTCACGGAGAATAAAAAGTCGTTGCAGGCACTGAAATCTACTCCTACGATCTTGCAATCCTTGAAATGAATGTCTTTGATCCCGGAATGTTTCAAAATGGTTAGGGAGAAATTACAGCTTACAAATTCACAGTCAATGAAATCAATACTGCTGAAGTTGCTTTTGGTGAAATCACAATCCACAAACCGGCAATTGCTGAACTCGTTGTTGATCAGCTGTTTGTTCGCGTAATTAACTTTATTGAATGTTTTTCCTTCGTGGAGTTTCATGTTTTGGATATTAGCACATTAAGACTGCAAGATTTCAAGACTTGGATTTTCCCGCAATTCCAGGTCTTTATTCTTTCAAATTTAAGCAATGAAACCGAATCGGATGGATACTTTACATTTGTTTCGATTCTATTTAGCCTAAAACAAATCCTGCTTCGATATTTCAAATTCGCAAATTTGCCATATTACAAACAAGGTGGTTTACCCGTGGAAACTAGTTTCGTTTAGTATATCGATATCTTTTTGAAACTATTCGATTGTACCTTTGCCTCAAAACACAGAAAGATGAATTTAATAGACACATTAAACTGGCGATACGCCGTAAAACGCATGACATCTGAGAAAGTATCAGACGAGAAAGTAACAGAGATCCTGGAAGCAATCAATTTAACAGCAACTTCTGCAGGAATGCAGCCTTTCAGAGTATTGGTTGTTTCCAATCCGGAGATCAAGGAAAAATTACAGGCGGCATCATTTAACCCGCAGGTGAAGGAATCTTCTCACCTATTGGTTTTTGCTTCCTATACACACGTTTCACAAACTCACGTAGACGAATATATTGAACTGGTTGCAAAAACTCGTGGCATTCCGGTAGAAAGCTTAAACGACTTTAAAGAGAAATTGTCAGGATTTGCAAGCATGCCGGAAGAATTTGTAAAGAACTGGGCAGCAAGACAGGCTTACATTGCCTTGGGAACTGCTATTGTTGCGGCTGCAAACCTGAAAGTGGATTCTACACCGATGGAAGGTTTTGACAATGCTGCTTTCGATGAAATTTTGGGATTGAAAGAAAAAGGACTTCAGTCTGCTGTGATCCTTGCTTTGGGATACAGGGATGAAGAAGCGGATTTCCTTGCAAAAGCGAAGAAAGTACGTGTTCCTTTGGACGAATTGACTATTACTTTAAACTAGCCTGCAATAACCAACTCAACTCAAAGAAAAGAGTCCGTTGCGGCACGGCGGGCTCTTTTTTTTCGAATACTTGACGTAATATTTACGTCAAATAGAAATGCATTTTTTGCTTATTGATGCTGTTTGATGATTTGTGCCAATTGGCCTGCCTGCATCACGCCTGATTGTCTCCACACTACTTTCCCATTTTTAAACAAGATCAAAGTCGGAACACTCCTCACCTGGTATTTTTCGGCAGCGTGCGGATTTTTATCCACATCTACTTTCAGCACGGAAGCTGAATTCCCGACTTTGGATTTCAGGTCATCCAGGATTGGCTGCATGGTTTTACAAGGGCCGCACCAGGTTGCAAAGAAGTCGACCAGAACGGGTTTTTCGGAGTTGATGATTTCAGAAAAAGATGCCATAATAAATCAATTATTCCCGCCTGTTCAACGGACAGGAAATTAAGTGACTCAAAGTTAAGGATCACTGTTTAGTTTTCCCGGCGGATTGTGGTAAATGATGTTAATGATCCGGTTTATTTCTGATGGAGGCATAAACTGTTTCCGTCCGGATCTTTCAGCCATGCAAATTTCCCCCAGGGAGTTTCATGCATTTGTTCAACCAGTATGTTTTCTTCCTTCAAGGCTTCCATCTTTGCAGTGATATCTTCTGTTTCGATGATAATTCCATGAAATTTCGCCAATGAGATCGTTACATTCTGACCGGGTAATCCCATTTGAATCCAGGTTTCACCATGCTCTGCAGGAGCTTCCATCAATAATTCAAATCCCAGCTTCAAATAAAATGCTTTTGCTTTTTGCTGGTCGGCAACGGGAATCATAATGATTTCAACAGCTTTCATAATTCTTATCAGTTCAGTACTAATTGGTTAATTCTTTTCAGAGTTGGTTTTAATGTGCTCCAGGACTCTGTTATGAATCGAATGAACAATGTAATTACTCCACATTCTCCAATAAAATTCCGGTTTTATCCGGTGGTAATACCACGTTGTTCCTTCCAGGCGCGTTTTTCCATTCGGAAGAGGAATTAACCGGAATTGTCCCTTTTTGGAAACAAAATAATCGTGCAGGTGAGGCGCATCAATGTCCCAAAAACTAATTTCCTTCATAGGTTCGGGCTGTTCAAGCACGTCGAAAGACAGGAGTTTTGGTTGATCCCAAACAGTAATCGGTTCCACAAAGCTTCCGGTCGTGAAATTACAATAACGAATAGCTCCTACCCCGTTTCCATGAATCTTTGCATTGATTGGATAAGCAATCCCGGTTTTGAAAATGAATTCAGTAGGCTCGTTTAATTGCGGAAATTCCACAACATTTTTCCAAACTACCGAAGGATTGGCATCAATGTCTATACTCGTCGTTACAGAAGTAACGGATGGCCTGGAATCTTTTTCTACAAAGCTGAAAATGGGAATAATGAATAACAAGGTAATGAGTGTAGGAGTTCCGCTGTTTGGTTTCCGCTTGATTATCTCATATCCGATAACAGATCCGAGCCAAACTACGATTAATCCCAAAGGAAGAGCCATAATGATGCAAATGACTCCTTCTATAGCCAGGAAAACCAGTGTTAAACAGTAAAATAAAAGCGTTAAGGCAGCAACATTGAAGGCTTGTGCCCTGGTAATGGATTTCTTTTTACCATAAATGATTACGGGGCAAATTCCCATGAAAAGAGGAGTGATTACGAATAAGGCAAATCCATAATCTCCCCACCAATAAATGCACATGACGGTAAATAATAAGGAAATAACAAGCGTAAAAGCAATTGCGATGAATTTCCTTTTTCGATCATTTTCAGGTGTAAACCAGGCTAATAATTTATTCATGGAACAAATTTAACTGTTATCCAATAAGTTGCCTGTTAAAAATCCGGAGCCACATGTGTTTTCTGATAACGCGCAAAAATGACACGGTCTGTTTTAGGATCACGGCATTCCCAAACTTCTGTTCCGTTTCCATAAACCTTTGTTTCATCTACGATTACTACGTTTTTCAATTTCTTTTTGGAAACAGTGGGCAGAATAAGCATTTGTCCGTCTGTAGCACATTCCTTTAACTGTGCCCAAAGAAGGTCTTGCTGGTCCGATTTAAACGCAGAAAACGGGTTTTCCAGGCTGATTGAATCGAGGTTTTGAGCGTACTCATCAAAAAGTCCGATCAAGAGTTCGTTCTGGATGTTGAGAAATTCCGGTTTACTCACATATACGGAATATTCCGGGCTGTAAAAATGGACGAAACCCTGTTCCCGCCATTCCAGTTTGACGATGGTTTCTTTTCTTGTTTGACTGAATAGTGAGGACGATGTAAACACCATCAAGACTAAAAAAAGGGTAGCGCTCTTTTTCATAACTTAACTATTAAATTGTCTTAAATGATGATCGGTGTGTTTGTAGGCCAATAAACCAATTTGCTCTTCGGTCATTTTTCCAAAGAAATCATGAATAAATGCCGGATTCGAATAAGTTTCATAAGATCGGATCAGCTGAACCCAGTATGCTTTCTTTTCCTGGATATCTCCGCTTGTTTCTTTGATTTTGAAGGGTTCTGAGGTCGGAACTCCTTTATCGATCGGCTTGTCGTCGCGGATCATGCGTCTCAATCCCATTTTACCGAAGATCTTGCCGATAAAAACCTGTTTGTAAACCGGATTGTTCTTTCCCTGCATCCATTCTTCCCACGTGGTGCAATGAGTTAGCATTTGGTAAAGATTCATTTTCCCCCATTGAGCCTGCGCATTATCTGGAATGGCGTGAATGCGGTCAATCAACTCATTGCGAGTTGACTCATCAAAAATAGTCTTCATAAGCATGTAATGAAGGTAGTACTTATAATGACCGAAAACAAGAAAAAATGCAGTAAAAATACCGTGAAGGCCGGTTAAGAAAAAAAGGTAACAATGTATTCACAATCCGGAAACCTGTTTATCCTTTTTGATTTCGATCGGTAAAGCATGCCTTTCTGCAACCAATATCAGTTATTCGGGCATCAGGTGATGATCTTTCACTTCCAAATGAGGCTCCACTTTCCAAAACAGGTTCCAGTGCTTATTGGTTCCCTGCAAATGCTCTGTTTGCTCGAAAATTCCCCGGCGATCATTGTAAAAGTAACGGGTTCCCCACATATTGGAAAACTCCAGTTTCCACTCGCAGCGATGGCTAGAAAGGATTTTCATTCCGTAATTGAACCCTCCGAAAACGGCGGTCCGCATCATGGTTGTCGATACAAAAACCTGGTCCAGGTCTTTGGGAGTGGTGTGGTTATGCCTGTAATAATCAAATACTTCCGCTACAATGATCTTAGCCTGTCTTTTGGTAGAATAATCTTCCAGTAACAAAAACAGTGAAATGCACGAAAGAGCAGCAATGATGGGAGAAAACCGGACTTTTTTACGGGTGATTTCCCAAATAAACAAGCCTGCAGAAAGCGAAATCAGTACTAATCCCAGTGAAGGATTGTAGTAGTAAATAATCAGTGAAACGATGAAGAAGACAATATTTTGTCGGACCAGATATCTCATAGTAAGTCAGTTTTCGTGAGTGGCAGAGATACCCAAGTTATCGAATTAATTATTGGAAAACAAAAAAATTACCAGGAAGGTTCAGAAATGTAACTATAGTGTGCTTTTGTCTTTTCCAAAACGGTTCCGGTCTCTGAATCGACAATCAGCATATTTAAATCATAATCACCAGTATAGTCAGATGTTTTGTGAATGTTGGTCTTTTCTGTTTTTAGCTGAATCAGCATATACACGAACCGTTTATATGTTGGATCATATTCCAGATCGATTTCTCCGAGCGGAATAATGTAATCCTTTTCTTTTTCCAACACCTGATCTGATATCTGGTTCCATGGAAGGATGTTCTGGATACGCTCTTTTTTGATCTTGAAAAGGTCTTCCGATGCATCCTTTACTTGCATTAAGCTGTCCAGATAAAAATAGAGGTGATAATCAATTGTAGGATTGACACTGAAGGTGATGAAGAATTCATATTTCAATTGCTTTTTTTGCATCCGCTTTCGGTTGCTTTCACTAGTGTATGGATTTGCCTGAAAGTATTCCCTGCAGGAATAATAGCTTGCTGCGGAATCCATCCGGAATGACAGATGTTTATTACAATAATCCAGGACATTTTCTTTTGCAGCTAAAAAACGTATGGAGTTGGTGTCAATCATTTTACTATCCACAGGATTAAACAAATTGCCTTCGGCGATTTCATCATTGATGTAAAAATGATCGACCGACTTACTTGTTTGTGAATAGCTGTTCAGGGCTGAGAAAATGGATAATAAAGCTGTGGCAAAGGTCTGTTTCATCATTCGTATAATTGGGTTTCGTTTTTGAAAAGTATGAAAACCAAATAAATGAAACAAAAATCGCCGGTAATTTTCCGGCGATCGATCTCTTTTCTATTGAAAAAACTAAGCTTTGATGGTATCCGGATGTCCTTTTAATACCGATTCGTACAATTCTTCATACAACGGAAGGACTTCCGACAATTCGAAGCGTTTCGCCTGTTCCAGTGCATTTTTCCGGAAAATCTGATGTGTTTCTTTATTTTCCAGGATGCGAATAGCATTTTGTGCCATCGATTCCACATCGCCCACATCGGATGTGAACCCGGAATAGCCGTCGATGTTTACTTCCGGAATTCCACCGGTATTGGATGAAACCACCGGAACTCCTTCTGCCATGGCTTCCAAAGCTGCCAAACCGAAGCTTTCCGTTTCGGATGGTAACAGGAATAAATCACTCAACTCTAGGATCGGGCCTGTTTCGCGCACTTTCCCGATGAAAAGGATTTTGTTGCAAATTCCAAGGTCGCGGGCCAAACGCTCTACAATGGCGCGGTCTGGGCCATCTCCTGCCAACAATAATTTAGCCGGAAGTTTTTCCTGTACTTTTTCAAAGATGCGAACCACGTCTGTAATGCGTTTCACTGGTCGGAAATTTGAAATGTGACACAGGATCAATTCTTCGTCTTTGGCATAATGCCGGCGTTTTTCCATATTAATCACCGGTAATTCTGCTTTCGGTTGAATGAAATTCGGGATTACGTGAATTTCGCGCCTGGTCTCGAAATGTGTATATGTATCTTTCTTTAAGCTCTCCGAAACGGCTGTCACGGCGTCTGATGCATTGATACAAAAGGAAATAACCGGTTCGAATGAAGGGTCTTTTCCGACTAGTGTAATATCTGTTCCGTGAAGTGTCGTGATAAACGGAATGTTGATTCCCTGTGCTTTCAGGATTTGTTGTGCCATAAAAGCCGCAGATGCATGCGGAATGGCGTAATGCACGTGCAACAGGTCCAAACCTTCGTATTTTACAACGTCCACTACTTTACTGGCCAATTCTGTTTCGTAAGGCTGGTACTCAAAAAGTGGGTAATCCGAAAGCTGTACTTCGTGGTAAAAAATATTCTCACGAAAACTTCCCAAACGAACAGGCTGGGAATACGTGATAAAATGGACCAAATGCCCTTTTTGAGCTAAGGCTTTTCCAAGTTCTGTGGCTACCACTCCACTCCCTCCGAATGTGGGATATAGTACAATTCCGATTTTCATTTGTTGTCTGTCTTTTTCCGGCGTGCTTCAAAAAGTGCTTCGTAGATTACTCGCTGGATCTCTGTGCGCACGCTCATCTTTGTAATTTTCCAATTGTCTGCATCCGGGTAAACGCGGTTCGATAAAAACACGAAGTTTACCTTGTTTTCAGGGTCTGCCCAGGTAATCGTTCCTGTAAATCCGGAATGCCCGAATGTGGACGGCGATACCAGGTCACAGGTCGGACCGTTTTTAATGCTTACGGTCGGCTTGTCGAAACCAATTCCCCTTCTGTTTCCGGGGCAAAATTGGCACGCTGTAAACTGATCTACAATTTCTTTTTTAATGATCGATTGGTCTCCTATCTGGCCTTTATTCAATAAGAACTGCATCAAAGCTGCCAGGTCTGTTGCGTTGGAGAATAATCCCGCGTGGCCGGCAACTCCGCCCATCATGGCTGCGCCCGGATCATGTACGTATCCGTGGATCAGTTGCTTACGGAATTCTTTATCGTATTCCGTAGGAACAATGCGTTTCTTGTTGAATTTCTTCAACGGTAAATACGTCATAGTTTGTAATCCCAAAGGCTGATAAATCTCTTTATCTACAAATTCATTCTGCCCCATTCCACTTGTCTTCTCAATGTATTTATTGAAGAAGTAGTAGCTCAGATCCGAATATTCATACGATTTCTTTCCTGTCAGCGGCGTTTCAACAATGATTTTCAGCATCGTTTTCCAGTAATCGTCTTTGATGAAAATGTTGTCTGCAACGGCTCTGTTGTAAACTCCTTTGTCTTCTTTTTGATAAATCGACGGATTTAATTCCCCGTTTTCCATGGTGCGCTTGTAGAAGGCGATCCACGGAGTCAAACCTGCCTGGTGCGTCAATAGGTCGATTGCTTTCAAATCTGCATAAGGCGTATCTTTTACGTATTCCGGGACCAATTCGTTCAGGTCCGTTTTCTCATCAAACTTGTTCAGGGTTTTCAAACGCATCAAAGCAGTTGTCGAAGAAGCGATTTTGGTAATGGATGCAATGTCGTAAATATGATCGTTGGTAATGCTGTCACCATTCTCATAGATGGTTGTTCCATAGGATTTTTGAATGACAATTTTTCCGTCGATAGCCACAACGATCTGGCAACCCGGAAATGCTTTCGCTTCAATGGCTTTTGCCACGATATCGTCTACTTCTTTCAGTTTGTCGGGATTCAGGCCCAATTCTTCCGGTTGGGAATATTTCAACCGGCCGTTATTCTTCACCTGGATACCAAACCCGGATTTCCATTGGGTGTTGATGTCTGTTGCCAGTTTTCCTTCGATATCGAATGCTCCCATGATTGCTTGTGCGGTTCGCTCCTGCGCTGCTGCTGTATTTTCATAACCGCATAACACCGATTTTACAGTTTTAGGAAATTCGGTTTCATTCTGAAGTGTCAGGGGATTTCCGAATAACACCAGGGTTGCTTTTGCCTGTTCAGGAAGCAGATCCAATACTTGTTTCCAGGGACCAAAACCGTAATTGTTACGTGCGCGCTGTGCATCGGAGTGAAAATCCAGGATGTATTCTGCATTCGGATCGAGTTTGATGGTCTTCAATCGTTTAACAGCTTCTTCTGCTGTAAAGTATTTGTAATGAGTGATTTTAGCATAATCATTTAAACGATCTCTGAAAGCAGAAGTATGTGTGCCCACCGCAATGCGAATGATCGGTTTATCTACCCGGTCAACCGGCAAATGGTCTTCTTCGTTTTTGATACAAAGCAAGGCTTTTTCGTAGGTTTGGTTGATGATCAGTTTGCGTTCAGGTGCAGGATCCCTGCGTTTGATCATCGGTTTGTGAACGATTGCTTCGTATTTGGCTTTCAGGATGCGTTTGCAATGTTCATTGACAGTTTCTTTGCTCAATTCACCGCTTTCCACTTTGCTGTAGATCAGGTTGATGGCGTCCGAAACATTTTCAGGGAACAACAAAATGTCACAACCTGCCAAATAGGCTTTTGCAACCACTTCGGATTTTCCGTATTTCTCGGAAACTGCTTTCATATTCAATGCATCGGAAATTACCAGGCCTTTAAAACCGAGTTTTTTGCGCAGATAAGTTTCGATAACAACTTTGGATAAACTGCTGGGTGTTCCGCTTGGGTCCAGCGATGGAACATTCAAATGTGCTACCATCACGGAGCGGGTCCCTGCTTCAATTCCGCTTTTGAACGGCAGGAAATCTTTCGATTCGAATTCGTTTACGCTGTGTGAAACGGAAGGAAGTTCTTTGTGGGAATCTTTGTCCGTATCGCCATGTCCTGGAAAATGCTTCACGCAGGAAATAACTCCTGCATTTTCAATTCCTTTGACCATTGCTGCTGTTTGTCTGGCAACTTGCTGTGGATTCGAGCCAAATGCCCTGAAACCAATTACCGGGTTTTGCGGGTTCAGGTTCACGTCTGCAACCGGTGAGAAATTCATGTGGATTCCAAGCATGTCGCATTCAACTCCCATGTGGTATCCGATTTTTTCTATCAGTTCAAGGTCATTTGCCGCTCCGATCGTTTGCTGGTAAGGAAAACGCGGTTCTCCGGAAAGGCGCATTGCCACACCCCATTCGGCATCCATCCCGATTAACAGAGGAAGTGCCGCGCTGGATTGCATTTGCTGAATGGCTTCCTGCAGGTTGTCGCGCTCGCCCTGGAAAAAGATCAAACCACCGATTTTCTGCTCGCGGACCAGCATTTCTGTTTCTGCCAAATGTTCTTTTCCTTTGTTCGACCAGCAAGCCACCATGAAGGATTGCGCAATGCGTTCTTTCGTGGAAAGTTTGGCCAATTCGGCTGAGATCCATTGGTCTTCATCTTTATCAGTGGTCAGGCTTTTAGACTGTTTTTTCAACGGTTTGTGAGCCGGAGTCTTTAAAAGTGCCGAAGTGATCAATCCCGATCCGATAACCAGGATCAGAATAAAAGAAGCTTTGCGGAATGTCTTTTTGTTCATAGAACAAAATTACGTAAAAATGTAGGTCTGCCATTTACCCGAATCGGTAGGGATATAAAATTTTACGTCCCTACCGGTAATTAACTGACAGCCTGTCAGCCTTTGAAAAATGGAACAGGAATTGTTAAAAAGCCAGTAAATTATTTTGAAAAATAATGGCAAACACTGCGGGTTGCCGGATTAAAAACTGAGGCTTTTTCTTATTTTTGTTGCTATGTCAGATATCATTCGTTTACTTCCCGATCATGTCGCTAACCAGATTGCAGCAGGTGAAGTGGTTCAAAGACCGGCTTCTGTTGTGAAGGAATTAGTTGAAAACAGCATCGATGCGGGAGCAACGAAAATTGAACTATATATCAAAGATGCCGGCCGTACCCTGATCCAGATCGTTGATAACGGAAAAGGAATGTCGCCAATGGATGCAAGAATGTGTTTCGAACGGCACGCAACCAGTAAAATTGCGCATGCGGATGATCTTTTTGCCTTGAAGACAAAAGGGTTCAGAGGGGAAGCACTGGCCTCCATCGCTGCGATTGCACACGTAACGCTTCAAACGAAACGCGCCGGAGATGAATTGGGAACGAAAATCCAGATCGAAGGAACGGAAGTGGTGAGCCAGGAACCGACTCAATGCCCGGTGGGATGTAACTTTGAGATCAAGAACCTGTTTTTCAATGTTCCTGCCCGCCGCAATTTCCTGAAGTCCGACAATGTGGAATTCAAGCACATTATTGATGAGTTTGAGCGCGTAGTTCTTCCCCATCACGATATCGCTTTCCGCCTGGTACATAATGACCAGGAAATTTACCACCTGGTACCCGCTCCTTTGAGAAAACGTATTGTAGATGTGTTCGGGAAGAAATTCGGTGACAACCTGGTGCCGGTGACGGAACATACCGATATTGTCGCGCTGGATGGTTTTGTTGGAAAACCTGAAGTTGCCAAAAAATCTCGCGGCGAACAGTTTTTATTTGTCAATAACCGCTTCTTCAAGGATACGTATTTCAATCACGCCATTGCAACGGCATTCGAACATTTGCTTCCATCCAAATTGTTCCCGGGTTATTTCCTCTTCCTTGAGGTAGATCCGAAACAGATCGATGTGAATGTCCATCCGACTAAAACGGAGATTAAATTCGAGGAAGACAAAGCCATATACAGTATTCTCAGAAGTGCAGTGCGTTTGGGCTTAGGAAAGTTCAACATCACTCCTACTTTGGATTTCGACCGTGAACCCGAATTTGACCTGCCGGTATCGATGTTAAGTCAAACTCCGGTTGTACCTGAAATCCGGGTGGATAAATCGTACAATCCTTTTCATGTGCAAAACACGCGTGAAGGACAGTTTTCAGGAGGGAATTCCTCCTCAGGCTCTTCCGCAACAAAAGATAAGGCATTTTCCAATGCGCTGAATAAAGCCGGATTCGGTTCGCAATTCCAATCTGCTAGTTTGGATGAATTGTGGAATTCGGAAGCAATCAGTGAGGAAGTGAGCAGTCCGCAGCATGAAGAAAAATCCCTGCAGCTTGAACTGGATGTGGAAACCGTTAAATCAATCGGGGTTTTTATTTTGAAGGGATCTTTTGTTGTGGGTTCTATTCCGGAAGGATTACTGGTGGTGCATTACCGCCGGGCTTACGAACGGATGCTCTACGATGATCTGATGCGCGGATTCTTCATCAATCCGCTGGCGTCCCAGCAATTGATCTTCCCGATGGAAAAAGTGATGTCCAAACAGGAACAATTGGCCTGGAACGAACACGAAAAAACACTTTCCCGTATCGGTTTCAACTGGTCCTGGTCCGACCAGGAATTACACATTGACGGTATTCCGCAAATTCTGGATGAATCGACGGTGCTTTCATGCGTGGATAAAATCCTGGAACAGCTGCAAATGGGAACCCTGGATAAGGGAGAGATTGCACATACGGTTTTGTCACAGATTGCTTTCGGTGGAAGTATGTCTTTTAAACTACCAAATAACCAGGAAGCGATTACCGATTTCATTGCCCGCCTGTTTGAAGCGGATGAACACACGTTTTCTCCTTCGGGAAAACGGATTATTGCACAGATTACAAATGAACAATTAATTCAACTGTTTTAAGATGTTTGGAAATATACAGCCGGTAACCAAGAATTTATTATTGCTCAATATTGCCATGGCTTTATTGACCGCTTTTTTTGATTCCCAGGGAACCATTGATTTGGGAAGTTTACTCGGGGCACACTATTTTAATACGCCGCTTTTTGAGCCTTATCAATTGGTGAGCCACTTCTTCATGCACCAAAGCATCCTTGATCCGAATGGAGGATTCCTGCATATTTTCATGAATATGTATGTGCTGGTGGTATTCGGAAGCTTTTTAGAGCGCTTGTGGGGACCAAAACGCTTTTTCATGCTGTATGTGGCTTCTGCATTGGGGGCTTATCTCTTGTATAGCGGTATTGGAGCTTTCCAGGTCATGGAATTGAAAAGACTGATCGGTGACGAACACATTATCAGCGGAATGAACAGTATTTTGAAAGAATACGGAAGATCGGAAGAGTGTATTGCGGCACTGAACCGTTTCTTATCCGATCAAAATATCAATGATGTTCAGACAGCAGCTATTCATTCGTATTTGAATAAGAGTTTCGTTCCGATGGTGGGTGCATCCGGGGCTATTTTCGGGTTGATGGCGGCATTCGCAATCCTGTTCCCGAATACGCAGCTCATGCTGATATTCCCGCCGATTCCGATCAAAGCAAAATGGTTGATCGGTGGGTATTTCTTATTTGAAGTATATTATAGTTTTCAGAAAAATCAGGGAGACCACGTAGCACACCTGGCGCATGTCGGAGGTGCTATTGTTGGGGCAATCATTGTCCTGATCTGGCGTAGAACCGGTAAAAACTTTTATTAAGATGAACGACAGAACATTATCAGAAGAACTGAAATTCCAGTTCAAATTCGGGGGAATGCACATCCGTTTGATCTTTATCAACTCGTTGGTATTCCTCGCAATGCTTTTCCTGGGAATAGCCTGGAACGCTTCGCACAGTGAATGGATTGAATGGGTACAGATCAATCTTTTTACACTGCAAACAAACCCCGACAGGTTTCTGTTTGCTCCGTTGGGATTGATCACGAGTATTTTTACTCATTTTGAATTCCTCCACTTTTTGTTCAATATGATCTTCCTGTATTTCGCGGGAAGTTTGTTCAAACAGTTCTTTTCCGACAGAAGAATGCTGCATGTGTATGTAGTAGGCGGAATTGTAGGAGGACTCTGTGAATTGATAGCTCACCAGTTTATGGGAAAAGGGTCGGTTGTTTTGGGTGCTTCGGGTTCGATCATGGCATTGTTTATCGCTATTTCCGTATACCGCCCGAATATTACGATCAGCCTCTTCGGGATTTTTCCGGTGAAAATTTACGTGTTGGCACTTATTTATGTCGTAAGTGATTTGGCTCAAACGATTAACAACGATGGTGTTGCGCATTTCGCGCATTTGGGTGGAGCTTTGATCGGGTTCCTTTCCGTGCAGCATATCTATGCTTCTTCCAATATCATCAACTGGACGGAATCCATTCATCAGCGGATCTTAGGTTTCTTCGGGAACAGGAACCGTAAGCCGAGAATGAAAGCTCAGAAAGGTGGCGGAAGAGTCGTGAAATCCGACGAAGAATACAACATGGATGCGAAGGCAAAACAGGAACGCATTGATAAGATTTTGGATAAAATTTCAAAATCCGGTTACGAATCATTGACCAAAGCCGAAAAAGACTTTTTATTTTCGCAAAGTAACAAGTGAGTTGGTTTAAAAAGATAGCGCGATTTTCCACCGTGATAAAGATTCTCTCTGTCACGTCTATCTGCTGCCTTCTACTGGCCTACTTAACTCCTTACGTACACCCTTCCTCCATACGCATTCTGCCCTTTTTCGGGTTGATGTATCCCATTTTTATTTGCCTGGCTTTAATCCTGATGATCTATTGGGCATTTGCCCGGTCAAGGTGGTTCTTCTATATCCTGATCGCTATTTTATTCGGTGGGAACCTGCATTTCAGGACACTTTCCGTGACATTTTCCGATCCGAAACCCGGAAACGAAGTTTCTTCCTGGAGTGTCATGAGTTACAACGTGCGACTCTTTGATGTATACAACGAATCGATTGAAGAACGCAATAAGTCGCGCGACAGCATTGTCAGTTATATTCAGCGCGTGAACCCGGATGTGGTTTGTTTCCAGGAATTTTTCCACCAGGATAAACCTTCTGCGTTTTCCACGAAGGATACGCTGATTAGTTTGATGGGCTACAGTAATTATCACGAACGGTACTCGCACCGTATCCGGAACCGGCAAAATTTCGGGATCTGCATGTTATCGAAATACCCGATCATTGCCAAGGGAGATGTGATGTTCGAGAATTTTAAAACAACGGATAATTACTGTATTTACGCGGACATCGTGAAAGGAAAGGATACGATCCGCTTCTACGACATTCACCTGCAATCCATTAAACTGCAGCAGCAGGATTATGAATTATTCGGCGAAAAGAACAAACAGGCCGGATCGAAAAAATCGACCGTTCGCCTTTTGATAGATAAATTGCTGATCGCATATCCTGCAAGGGCCGAACAAGCTGAAAAAGTCGTGGAACACATGAAGACCTCGCCCTACCCGGTTGTGGTGTGCGGAGATTTCAATGACACCCCGATGTCTTATGTGTACAACCAGTTCAACACCCTTTTAGTGGATTCTTACCGGGAAACTACTACTGGTATCGGGGTGACTTACGTGGGGCGTGTTCCAGCAGGAAGGATCGACTATATTTTTCATTCCGGGGAGTTGGGAGCTTACGACTTTGACATTCAATCGGTGCCGTTTTCCGACCACCGGGCGGTTCACTGTAAAATTTACAGAAAGTCACTTTAAGTTCAGTTAATGCGGATTGTTTGAAATATTCGTTTATATTTAGAACATGAAGCGATCGGTATTTAATCTTTTATCATTTTCCATACTACTACTTTTTGCATCCTGTTCAACAGATACACAAGAGGTTGAAAATGCTACAGAACAAAAAGAGATGTCTATCATCGGAAGATGGGTATTAATCAAATCAGAAGATTCGGATTCAAGGAAAACAGATCATCAGAATCAGCCTTCCGATGTTATTCTGAATATTCAAAAAAACGGGTTCTTTATTGTCTACGATACGCTGGTTGATCCGAAATGGCGCAAAAAAGGATTGCCATTAATCCAGGAAAGAACTTCCGGACAATGGAAATTGCAGGATTCGCTTCTCACCATGATGCATGAGGACAAAGACACATCTTTTGCAGAAGATTTCAAAGTAATCCGTTGTGACGGGAACGAACTGGTTACAGAACGCTCCAACAAGAAAAAAACCGTCTACAGAACTTACGGAAAAAAATAAAACACGTAGGCCCGCGATTATCGCGGGCCTACGTGTTTCAAATTATTATTTTTTTGATTTTCCCAATTAAAAACCCATACAGCGTCCCGCCAATGACGGGAAAATTCTGAACGCCTCAGAAAGCACGATTTGGTTCGCTGTTTTTCTTTGTAATCTGCCGATCGCGTCATGCGAAACCCGAAGGTTGCAGCCCGCCATTAAAAAACTAAGACTCCCCGTTCGTAGTAAAAAATGTTAGACGTCAACAATCTCACTGCATGGGTTTAGTTCGAATAAATCGAACAGTTATTTACACTCGGCCTCTGCCGACGAATAACATTTTAAAGATACAAATTCTGTTACCACATTCAAAAACTTGAGAGTAGTTTCTACGAAATTTAACAAAGGTGGCTGCGGGAGTCGAAGTCGCCTTGTTAAATAAATTTTATTTTTACGCCAAAATTGTTAAAATGGAAAAGATCGGAATTATTGGATGCGGAAATTTGGGATTGTCATTATTGAAAGGATTTCGCAAACAATACCCCGATGCTCAATTATATGGTACCAGGAGAAATGTATCGGAATTGGCTGGTTATGAAGATGACAAAACGCATTTTACAGCGAATAACCGGGAAGTGATCCGGCAGTGCGATTATTTGATCATAGCTCTGAAACCATATACCATTTTATCTTTTCTCGAAGAGCACAAGGAGTTTTTCGACTCCAAAAAACACACCATTATTTCTGTTGCTACAGGAATCACTTTGGAGGAAATTAAGAATGCTCTGGCTCTTTCAGAGCTATCCATTTACCGCGGAATGCCCAATACGGCAGCAGATGTACAGGAAAGTATGACGGCTTTGAGCGGTTTACCGGATCCTTTAAACCGGAAAGACCATGTAAGCGGCCTCTTCCGGGCAATTGGCGATATTGTCTGGATCGATGAGCAATTAATGGAATCGGCTACCATCCTGGGAGCTTGCGGTATCGCTTATGTGCTTCGTTTTATCCGCGCCATGATCCAGGGCGGAATTGAAGTGGGATTTGATGCGAAAACAGCCAATAAAATTGTGAGCCAGACCGTAAAAGGTGCAGCGCAGCTTCTGATCCAAAACGGATTGCACCCGGAAGAGGAAATTGATAAAGTAACCACCCCGAAAGGATGTACCATCGTTGGACTGAACGAGATGGAACACAGCGGATTCAGTTCTGCATTGATCAAAGGAATCGTAACGAGTTACCAGAAAATCGAGCGCTAACCTTTGGTTTTACTACGGTTCGTAATTTGGCAAACAGGCAAATTTGGATATTGGCAATTTTGCTAATTTGTGTATCGGATTTTATCGGACGTAATATTGCGGAATTACGGTTATCTTTGGCAAATGAACAGTTCTCACCCCAATTTCTCCCTCGAAAAACTCGGTATTTCTTCCCTGAATGAAATGCAGCAGCAAATGCTCGAATCTTCTGCTGCAAATTCCGAGATCATCCTGCATTCCCCTACAGGTTCCGGGAAAACAGTAGCGTTTTTGTTGACGGCACTGGGGAAATTGAATAAGGAACAATCAGGTGTTCAATTGTTGATCATCTCTCCTACCCGTGAACTTTCCATTCAAATCGAAGAAGTATTCAAAAAGCTGGGTACCGGCTTTAAAGTAAACACCTGCTACGGTGGGCATTCCATGCGCGTGGAGGAAAATAATCTGTCTGTTCCGCCTGCAGTATTGATCGGAACTCCCGGAAGGCTTGCGGATCATATCCGGAGAAATAACCTGGATTTATCAGGAGTACATACCCTCGTTTTGGATGAATTCGATAAGTCGCTTCAAATGGGATTCGAGTCGGATATGACGGAAATTATCAACGAATTATACGCACTTCAGAACAAATACCTCGTTTCAGCCACTAAACTGCAAACGATTCCGGCATTTACAGGAATCAAAAACCCGGTGGTAATCGATTTCCTGGTAGAAAAAAGCCACCAGATCAATTACTTTGCGGTACAAACAACAGAAGCGGATAAATTGGGATTATTGCTGGAACTATTGTGCAATCTTCCGGAAGGGAAAACGATCATCTTTTGCAATCACCGCGAACCGGTTGTTGAGATTGTCGATTTTTTAAAGGAAAACGGGGTGATCGCAGTTGCTTACCACGGTGGAATGGAACAGGATGACCGGGAGCGTGCACTCATTCGCTTCAGGAATGGAAGTGCTGATTTCCTGGTTTCAACCGACCTGGCTGCCCGAGGATTGGATATTCCTGCCGTGGAACACGTGATTCATTACCAATTGTCGCTGAAAGAAGCGGAATTTATTCATAGAAGCGGTCGTACCGGCCGGCAAGACGCCGACGGAGTGGTATTCATGTTCCTAGACCCGAAGAAAACCATTCCGGATTTCATCCCGGAACATCACAACTACGAAGTCATTCCCAACGAGCCGCTTCCTGAGCGCCCGAAATGGAAAACGATTTACATCAGCGCAGGAAAGAAAGACAAGGTCAATAAAGTAGATATCGTGGGTTTTTTACACAAAACCGGCGGATTAAGACCCGACGAAATAGGACTGATTACCGTAATGGATTACAGCTCTTTCGTTGCGATCAGCAGCGATATTGCAGAAGAAGTCGTTCCGGAATTGCGCGACAAGAAAATCAAAGGCAAAAAACAAAAGATCGGCTTCGCCAGATGAATTGTTCCAAAGTTCAAAAGGTTCAAAGGTTTAAACTTTTTGAACTTTTAAACTATTGAACTTGTAATTAGTTGGAAGCTAATTGCGGGAATTTACTCATCGTTTCAATCACCATCTCCGGTGTCGGATTTGCCAATTTGCGCTTTTGAGTATCGATCCACGCTCCGTCAATTGTAATGGTTGCACACAATTCTCCTCGCTGGTTCGTCAATACGTGTTGCATCGTCCAGCGCGATCCGTCTGCTGCAATCGTTTTGATAGCCAGACTGATCGTTATTTCATCGTGCATGTGAATTTCTTTCCGGAACACACATTCTTCACGGAATAAAATCGGGCCGAAATGATTTTCCTGCATCACTTTCAGTGAAAGCCCCAGATTATTCAATACTTCTACACGCTGTTGTGCTCCCCAATCGTAATATGCGCTGTGTCTGACATGGTAATTCGGATCCAGGTCCGACCAACGGATTGATACTACTTTGTTAAACAATTCCATGCTCAATTTTTTTACCAAAGTTACAAAATATTTATGCGTGCAGAATATTCTTCTTGTTTGTACATTCAAATTACAAGCATGAAGCTGTTGTTTTAAGGACTATCTTATTGTGGGAGGACTGCTTGACGGGTGTAATTTCAAAAGCATTTTTGCCTACTTTTTTTACTTTGGAAAAAGTAGAATAATAGAAAGGCTTCTGTGTGTAAGAGTAATTGATCATCACACTAGTATTTCCTAACATTCTATTCTTAATGAATATTATTCATCTACTCTTGCTTCCTGCGATTAATGGATTATTTTTGTTCCTCGTCAAAATGAACAACCATTTTTGACGTTAATGAAACAGAATAAATTGCGCGAATGAAAAAAGTTTTAGGGATTTCTGCCTTCTATCACGATTCGGCTGCTGCCCTGGTTATTGGAGGCAGAATTATTGCCGCAGCACAGGAAGAACGATTTACGCGCGATAAACATACTCCGGATTTTCCGGTAGAAGCAGTGAAATACTGCCTGGAAGAAGCCGGACTTGAAATTGATGACCTGGACGCAATCGTATTCTACGATAAACCGCTTCTGAAATTTGAACGCCTCCTGCAAACCTATTATTCCTTTTCACCGAAAGGATTGGTCTCCTTCTTAAAAGCAATTCCCGTTTGGATCAACGAGAAAATGTTTCTCAAGAAAATGATCCATGACGGATTAAAAGAGGTGGGCAAGTACGATAAGAAAAAGGTGAAAATGCTTTTCCCGGAGCACCATTTGTCACATGCCGCAAGTGCCTTCTACCCTTCTTCATTCCCGGAATCAGCGATCCTGACGATTGACGGTGTGGGAGAATGGTGTACGGCCTCCATCGGTTTGGGGAAAGGTGAAAAAATTGAATTGGTCCGTGAAATGGAGTTCCCGCATTCCGTTGGATTGCTCTATAGTGCGTTCACCTATTATTTGGGATTCACCGTAAACTCCGGGGAATATAAATTGATGGGCCTTGCTCCTTACGGGAACGAACATGCCGATCAAACCAAAGAATTTATCCAGAAAATTAAATCAGAACTGGTTGATATTAAATCAGATGGGTCTGTTTGGTTAAACCAAAAGTACTTCAACTACGCAACCGGACTTCGCATGGTTCACGACCAGAAATGGAAGGAATTGTTTGGAGTAGCGCGCCGCGAAGGTGAATCTGAATTGGAACAGGTGCATTGTAACCTGGCAATTGCTATTCAGAAAGTAACCGAAGAAATTGTCATCCTCATGGCGAAGGAGGCCAAAAGACTGACCAATTCGGATTACTTGTGCATGGCAGGAGGTGTTGCGCTGAATTGTGTGGCAAACGGGAAACTGCTGGAAGAGCATCTTTTCAAAGAAATCTATATCCAGGCTGCTTCCGGTGATGCCGGAGGAGCTTTGGGAGCCGCATTGGCGGTTTCACACATGTATTTCGAAGAAGCGCGTGTGATTGATTATTCCTACGACCAGATGAACGGAACCTATTTAGGTCCGGATTATTCGGAAAAGGAAATCCAGTCGATGAACAAACGCACGAATGCCCGTTATAAAAAGTACGATGATTTCAATGAGCTAACGACTTTCGTGGCTTCGAAACTGGCTGAAGGAAATGTAGTCGGCTGGTTCCAGGGAAGAATGGAATTCGGTCCGCGTGCACTTGGTAACAGGAGTATCCTGGGCGATGCCCGCAACCCGGAAATGCAGAAAAAATTAAACCTGAAGATCAAGTACCGCGAAGGCTTCCGGCCTTTTGCTCCTTCTGTTCTGGCTGAAGATGCACGCGAATACTTCGATTTACAGGCAGATTCTCCGTATATGCTTGTAGTTGCGCCTGTGAAAGAAAGCAGGAGGCTGAAATTGCCTGATAATTACAACGATTTGCCGCTTTGGGAACGCTTGTACCATCAAAGAAGCGACCTGCAGTCCATCACTCATTTAGATTTTTCCGCACGTGTTCAATCTGTTTACAAGGAAACAAACCCGAGATATCACGCGCTTATTCAGGAATTTAAAAACCAGACTTCATACGGATTGGTAGTAAATACGAGCTTCAACGTGAGAGGCGAACCCATTGTTTGTACTCCTTACGATGCGTTCCGTTGCTTCATGAGTACGGAAATGGATTACCTGGTGGTCGGTGATTTTGTATATACCAAAACCGAACAGGAAGATTGGGAAAACAAGGAGAAATGGATGGTCAAATTTAAAATGGACTAAGCGAAATGATGCAGAAATTCAAATCCTTCGTCAAAGCAAATAAACGGACATGCATTGTTTTGGTCCTGGCGATTATCAGCTTGTTCGCATACAACGTCACCAAAAACGGGATCGGTTATGAGATCTTCGGCTGGTTGAGATTGTGGAAATACCTGTCCCTGTTATTCATCCTGACATGTTTTTACCTGCTCTTCCTGAAAGGAAAAAAAGTAATCCTGGCGAATATTACCCTGATAGCCTTGCTCCTGTTCCTGCTCGAGACTATTTTGTTCTTTGTTTTGGGAATGCCTTCTGCATTTAAAAAAGACTTCAGTATTCCGAATTTGCCGGAAAATCACATCGCGCGCCAGGTTGGTGCTACTTACTACCCGGACAGCGTTTACCACGAAGTGAAAGTCATCGGTAATAATGATACGGTATTTGATGTGCATTTTGCCATAGACAGCATGAATAAGCGCATCACTCCTGGCTTCGATTCCACGAAAACAAAATACAACCTGTTCTTCGGTTGTTCCATCGGGTTCGGTTACGGGTTGGAAGACAATCAAACGCTGGCTTATCACGTACAGGAACAATCTCCGGAAGCAAATTCCTATAACTTTTGTATTTCTGCCACCGGAACAAACCACATGCTGGCACAGTTCCAATACCGCGATTTATCAAAACAGGTTGCCGAAAAAGACGGGTGTGCCTACTACATTTTCTTTTGGGACCACATTTACCGAGCTATCGGTACCATGCACCGCTATACGGAATGGCTGCACTTAGCTCCTTATTACGAAATGAAAGGTGGAAAACTGGTCCGCAACAAGTTGTTTAAAGACGGCCGGCCGTTTGTTTCCGGGTGGTATGAGCGTTTGTATCAAACCAATATTGTGAAATATTTCGAAGCAGATCTTCCTTTGAAACTGAATGATTCCCATTTCGACCTGGTTACGGAAATGATCCTGGAAAGCAAGAAAGCCTATCAGAAACAATTCGGGAATGACAAGTTCTACCTGGTCTTCTACCCGAATTACATCGCATATACTCCTGAAGAAATGCGCATTTTTAAATCTTATTTGAACAAGAAGAAGATTAAGTTTATAGATTTGTCCCATACGATTAAGTATTACGGGAAATATACGCTTGACGGTGATTCCCATCCGAATTCGGAAACAAACAAATTAATGGCAAAATACCTTCTTCAGAAGAAGTAGCGAAGCTACTGAAGACGGAATGCAGCTTTCGCAAAAAGCTAAGCATTACGGACAGTGATAGTCCACCTTACGAAAAAGACAGAAGTTCCCTCTGGAAAGACGGACAGATAAAGGAAAAGAAGAATTAAAATTTAAAATAACTAAATGGAATTTTTACGCGACTTATGGCGCTTTATGAAAGAGCGAAAGAAATTTTGGTTAGCACCTGTTATCATCATCCTGCTATTGATCGGGATCCTGATTGTTTTCGGTGGTACCAGTGCCATTGCACCTTTTATTTATTCCTTGTTCTAAGTTCTTGTCCGCATGAGTGCTCCGAAACAAAAAGCTTCCAACCCGGCTAAAACAGTCCTGACGATCGTAGTTGGCTTTGTGCTGATCTATTTGATGACCAAATGGAAATGGAGTTTGTCCGTGGCATTCTTTGTTGGTTTGGCGGGCGTACTTTCTGATTTCATTGCAAAGTGGATCGATTTTGCCTGGATGAAACTAACGCTTGTTCTGAGTTACATTGTTCCGAATATCGTTCTGAGCCTCATTTTCTACCTCTTCCTCTTCCCGATTGCCATGCTTACACGCCTGTTCGGAAAGAAAGACCCCATGCATCTGAAAAACACCGCTTCTACGTTGTTCAAACACAACGAAAAAGTATTCGATAAGGCTTATTTTGAAAAGCACTGGTAGATATTCATCTAAACATTCCACAAATGGGCCTGGATTATTCATTGGTAAACGTTGATAAAAAAGAGATTATTGATTTTTACGGCGTGGATACAGGAACTCATTTCAGGGAAATCCCCGGAACGGTCATTGCGTCAACCATTGTTACTTATTATCTAATAAAAAACGCCGGGGACAGGATCGGATTTATTAGTGATATTTCCTTGCCGGATGTTCCCGAAATCATTTGTGGAGAGGAATTTAGCTTTGAATATTTAAGGGATTTTACAGAAGTAACAGATCGTATCATTGATGAATTGATCGAACAGGAAATTATAAAGGATCATGGTATCGTCTGGATTGATAAAGAAGATAACCTATTCTACAGAGATCTAAGAAATATTTGGGATGTACGAATCAGTTATAAAGAGAATACTGATCTCAGCTAATTATTAATAATCTATTGATATGTTCACCATCAGTTACCGCTTCATCATCCATCCACATCAAAACGAGGCTTTCGAAGAATCCTGGAAAGAAGTCACTAAACTCATTTACCGGCGCTGCGGCAGTCTGGGCTCACGCCTTTATAAATCCTCTGAAACTTCTTACATCGGTATCGCTCAGTGGCCCGACAAACAAACCTGGGAAAATGCGGATGTGAGTTCATTTGACACAAACGACTGGCGTTCCAAAATGAGAACCTGCTGCGAATCTATCGAAACTCTTGACGAACTGGAATTGATCCATGATTTGTGGGCGGAAGAGCCTTGTGATCAATAAAAAATGAGCTTCCGTTTTCTCCGTACTCGCCTGTCCTTAACATTCGGGGTCTGCGGGAAATAAAAGTATGATTACTTTTGTCTTCCATCCAAAACACCCAGCACCTCTCTAAAATCCACCTCCTTCGCCCGCAACAAAACCAAATAGTGAAACAACAAATCAGCAGCTTCTTCTTTGAATAGTTCCGGTTCGTTCCGCATCGCTTCAATCACCACTTCCACTCCTTCTTCACCTACTTTCTGAGCAATCTTAGACAATCCCTTTTCAATCAGCGATTGAATGTAAGATCCTTCCCGGGGAGTTGTAAACCGCTCATCAATGGTTTGTATCAAGCCGCTCAAGATGTTAAGCGGATCTCTCGTTGCTTTACCGAAACAGGAAGTGGTCCCGGTGTGACACGTTGGCCCCGCGGGAATGACGCGTATCAATAAAGCATCCAGGTCGCAATCCGCTTTCCAGTCAACCAGTTTTAAATAATTCCCGGAAGTTTCTCCTTTTACCCAAATCCCGTTCCTGGAACGCGAAAAAAAGGTCACCAATTTTGTTTCCAGTGTTTGTTCGAACGATTCTTCATTCATATAACCGAGCATCAGGACTTTATTCGTTTGTGAATCCTGTATAATTGCCGGAATTAATCCGTTTTTGTCGTATTTCATAGCCTTATTCTAATTCTTTTACTCAATTCAAGTTTCAATTCGGGAATCTCAATTTCTCCGAAGTGAAAAATGCTGGCAGCCAATCCGCCGGTAACAGACGTTTGGGTAAACAGTTCTTCAAAATGTGCTGCAGTTCCTGCTCCACCGGAAGCAATCACCGGAACAGTCACAAACTTTTGTACTTTCCGGTAAAAATCCAGGGCGAATCCGTTTTTCGTTCCGTCTCCGTCCATGGAAGTAAGGAGCAATTCCCCGGCTCCCATTGAAACAGCTTTTACAGCCCATTCAATTGCGTCGATGCCGGTATCCTTTTTTCCTCCATGGGTGTGAACGGTCCAACCGGCTTTCGCTTTGCGTACATCAATTGCCACTACTACACATTGCCTTCCGAACTGATCGGCCAATTCGGCAATTAATTGCGGGCGTTTTACTACCGATGAATTGACAGCGATTTTATCTGCACCGCTTCTCAGGAGTATTCGTGCAGCTTCAACTGATGAAATTCCTCCGCCCACCGTAAATGGAATGTTTACCTGTTCTGCAACAGCTTCTACTACCGGGATAAATGTCGAACGCCTCTCAATCGTTGCTGAAATATCCAGTAATACCAGTTCATCTGCCCCCTGTTTTGCATAGTAGCTGGCTAACTGAACAGGATCTCCGGCGTCCCGGATCGATTCGAAGTTGATTCCTTTTACCGTCCTCCCGTTTTGAATGTCCAGGCACGGAATGATTCGTTTATAAACCTGCATCGTTGAATGATTTAAGTTCTTTTAAAGTTATTTTCCCTTCGAGCAATGCTTTGCCGATCACACAGCCGTAACAGCCTGCTTTTCGGAGTTTTTCCAGGTTTTGTAAAGATTCTGTTCCACCACTTGCAATCCAGCGCTGGTCGGGGAAGTTCCGAACTAGTTTTTCGTACAAATCCACATTCGGGCCTGATCCTGTGCCGTCTCTGCGGATGTCTGTGGTCAGAATGGTTAATCCTTTGAACCGACTGAACCGGCGCATGATTTCTTCCAAAGTTTTTCCGGAAGCATCTTGCCATCCGTTGATCTTCAGTTCGTTTCCGTCGATGTCCAGCGCCAGGATAAAGCGTTCCGTTCCGAATGTTTCAATCCATTCCATTACTTTTTCCGGATCTCTCACGCACAAGCTCCCGATTACGACCTGGGTGGCTCCGGATTTCAATAAATGACGAATGTCACCCTCTGTTTTTATTCCTCCTCCGAAATCTACTTTCAGGGCTGTTTGGGACACAATTTGTTCCAGGATGGATTGGTGCACGAGCTTTCCGGCTTTTGCTCCCGATAAATCTACCAGGTGTAAATATTCCAATCCGTTGGTCATTATCTCAATGGCGTATTCGACCGGATCCAATGGATAAGCTGTTTGCTGCTTGTAATCCCCCTGGAATAAGCGAACTACCTCGTTATTTATTAAGTCAATTGCAGGTATGGCGATCATAATGCTAAAAATTGAGTGAGTAATTGTTCTCCGGCGGTTCCGCTTTTTTCAGGGTGAAACTGAACACCGTAGAAATTGTCTTTTTTCAATGCTGCGGAAAAAGGCCAGGGATACCCGGCAATTCCCCAGGTGTCTTTACAAATTCCGGCGGCATAGCTGTGTACGAAGTAGAATGCTTCGGATTTTCCGTTTAACTGAACATCGTTCCAACCCATGTGCGGAACGGGATAGTTTGCCCGGAAATCTTCGGTTTGCCATTTGGCAAACTGGCAAATTTGCAGATGGCCGAATTGGGATTCGAGGGATTGAACCGGCACGTCGAAAATTCCTAAACCCTGCAGGTTTCCTTCTTCATTCCAGCCGCACATCAACTGCATACCCAGGCAAATTCCCAACACGGGCTGGGTCAAAGTGGGTATAACCCGCTCCAATCCTTTTTCCTGCAAGTAATTCATAGCACTTCCCGCATGCCCCACCCCCGGGAAAATAACATGTGAAGCCAAGCGGATTTCTCCTTCGTCAGCTGTTAAAACGACTTCCCGTCCCAACCGTTTAAATGCTTGCCGGATCGAAAACAGGTTTCCGGCTCCATAATCAATGATTGCTACTTGCATCAGAGTGCGTTTTTAGTTGTCGGGAGAAAATCGAAATTTCCGCTTCTGCGTTTGGCCATTAATAGGGCTTTCGCAAAGGCTTTGAAGATGGATTCTACCTTGTGGTGTTCGTTTTCACCTATTGCTTGAATATAAATATTGCAACGTGCTGTAAAACAAAATGATTTAAAAAAGTGATGAACCATTTCAGTTGGTAGTTTTCCTACGAATTCGCGCTTCAGTTCCACGTCCCAGATCAATTCCGCGCGACCTCCGAAATCAATAGCACAAGTTGCGAAACAATCGTCCATCGGCAGGCAAAATCCATAACGCTCTATTCCGCGTTTTGATCCCAAAGCCTGGTCAATTGCCTGCCCAAGGGTCAGAGCAGTATCTTCAATAGTGTGGTGCTCATCGATTTGCAAATCGCCGTTCGTGGTTAGTGTGATATCCAGTTGTCCGTGACGCGCAAGCTGGTCCAGCATGTGATCCAGGAAAGCAATTCCGGTTTGAATTGTCGAAATGCCGCTTCCGTCCAGGTCCAGGTTGATGCAGCAATCAGTTTCTGCCGTGGTCCTGCGTATTTCAACTTTCCGGGTTCCCAAACGCAGGTCGGCAAGCAAATCATTCCAATTCGAGACCTTGCGGAGTATGACTTTTTCCAGTTCTTCCGGCGAAAATTGTAGTTCAGTCCCGACTTCTATGGAGTTTGCGTCCAGTAAAAAGGCTTTACAACCCAGGTTTTTAGCCAGTTCGACGTCTGTCAGGCGATCACCGATTACCAGTGAGTTCCCCAGGTCATATTCTTTGGAAAAATACCTTGTGAGCATCCCCGTTCGGGGCTTCCGGTCCGGAGATTGTTCCTCCGGGAAAGAACGGTCTATGCACACTGCTGAAAAAACAATGCCCTCGCTTTCCAAAATATCCAGCATCAGTTGGTGTGGACCGTTGAAATCTTCCAAAGGAAAACTTTTTGTGCCCAATCCGTCCTGGTTACTGACTAATACAAGCTCGTATTCGTTCCAGGAAACAATGGTTTTCAGGGCTGAAATTACTCCTTCCAAAAACTGGAGTTTGGAATAAGAGTCGACCTGGTAATCGCTTGGTTCCTTGAGAATAGTCCCGTCCCGGTCAATAAAAAGAATTTTTTGTTTCATAACGTTTGCATGATTTGAATGAATTGATTGTTTTCTTCCCGGGTCCCGATGCTCACCCGCAAGGTATCCGAACAATTAAATTGGCTGCTTCTGTCGCGCACGACTACTCCGTTTTCAAGCAGTTTCCGGTAAACAGCCGAAGCATCCGGAATGCGGAAAAGAATGAAGTTGGCCTCCGATGGAAAAACTTCCGTAACAGCTGCTTGGGATTTCAAAAAGACGGTCAAACGTTCCCGCTCCCCGATAATTTCAGCCTTCAATGTGTTCCAGGGAGTTGTTTTTAAAGTGTCGATAGCTTTTTCCTGTACCACCGAGCTCAAGTTGTAAGGAGGTTTTATCCGGTTCAGGGCGGCAATCCAGGTTTTCGAAGCGATTGCCATTCCAATGCGTAAGCCCGCCATTCCGTAAGCTTTTGAAAGTGTTTGTACCACGATCAGGTTCGGATAATGAGTCACTTCACCGGATAAGGAATCAGCCGGACAAAAATCAATGTAGGCTTCATCAATCACTACCAATCCTGTAAATTCCCGGATAATTTCAAGCAAAACCTTTTTAGGGATCAGGTTTCCGGTCGGATTATTCGGGTTACACAATACCAATAGCCTCGAACCTTCTGCCTGTGCTAAGATTTGTGGAGCAGTAATCCGGAATTGCTTGTCGAGATTGATTTTCCGCAGTTCCAGGCCGTTCAGTTTAGCGAGTACAGCATACATTCCGTAGGAAGGATTTAAGCACGCAACGGTGTCCAGAAACGGAGTTCCGGTAAGCCGGAAGATCAGGTCCAGCACTTCATCCGACCCGTTTCCGAGGAACAAATTTTCCGGTTGGATTCCTTTGATCTCCCCGATTACTTCCTTCAATTGTTTTTGTCCCGGATCGGGATACCGGTTGTAAGGAGTGACTGAAGCATGTTCGTTGGCGTCCAGGAAAACATCGCCGGTACCTGCACTTTCATCCCTTGCAGAACTATAAGGTGTCACGTCCCGCAAATCCTTCCGGATAAAATGGTTAATGTCCGGAGTGTCAGAAGAAAGTCGCTGAGCGAAGTCGAAACGTACTTTTACCGCATTAGCGTGCCCCTGCAATTCTTCCGCTTCTGCCATAGTAATCACTGTTTGCCCCAGGTTTTTCAATCCCAGGTCACTGACTGTTTGATAGGTGATTTTCTTGACAAAGGAATCCAGGGAAACACCGCTGTATGCATTTGCAAAACCGGAAGTTGGCAAGGTGTGATTGGTACCTGAAGCATAATCCCCGAAACTCTCAGCCGTATTCCTGCCGATAAATACACTTCCGGCATTGGTGATCTTCGGAACGATCTCGTCTTCGTATTTCCCCATGATAATTAAGTGCTCCGGAGCATACGAACGGATGATTTCCGGCCAGTTTTTGATCGTTGAAACAATAGCAAGACTGGATTTCAAAGCTTCTCGGGCAATCTCTTTTCTGGGAAGTAATTCCAGTTGTCTGTTTACTTCTTCCAATACCTGTTCCAGGTACTCACTTTCATCCGTAAGGAAAATGACCTGTGAATCCGTGCCGTGTTCGGCTTGAGCCAGTAAGTCTGCGGCAACAAAGGATGCGGGAATCGATCGGTCGGCAGCAACCAGTACTTCCGACGGGCCGGCTGGAATATCAATGGCAATTCCGAGTTTTTGGGCATATACCTTTGCCGCCGTCACATATTGATTTCCCGGGCCGAAGATTTTATCCGCCTTTGGAATGGTTTCCGTTCCCAGGCTCATGGCGGCAATGGCTTGTGCTCCACCGGCTTTGTATACGATATCAATTCCGGCTGTTTTTGCCGCAAATAAAATTGCAGGGTGGATTTTCCCTTTTTTGTCGGGAGGAGTGCATAAATAACGCGTCGGGTTTCCGGCAATTTTAGCAGGAATTCCAAGCATTAAAACAGTCGAAAATAAAGGAGCTGTGCCTCCGGGAACATATAGTCCAACAGTTTGTATCGGTACGGATTTTCTCCAGCAAAGGACGCCCGGAGTTGTTTCAACTTCTGTTTCCCGGTTCTCTTGTGAACGGTGAAAACGTTCGATATTGCGGGCTGCAACACGAATGGCCTGCTTTAATTCCATTGAAACGAGGGCTTCTGCTTCTTCGAATTCCCATTCTTCGACCGGTATACTGTCAAGGACAGTACCGTCAAATTGCAGGGTAAAATTTCGCAATGCCAGGTCCTTTTCTGTTTCAATCTTTTGGAACACTTCCGAAATGAAAGCTTCCAGGTTTCCGGGTTCCAGTTTCACCCGTTCCAGGACTTTTTTTAATTCTGTTTGGGATGGATTTATGAGTGTTTTCATCTTTAAGAAACCATTTTTTCGATAGGACAAACGAGGATTCCTTCTGCACCTTCCGATTTTAGTTGCTGAACGACCTGCCAGACTTCCTTTTTTTTCACCACCGAATGAATACTGATCCAGCCTTCAACCGCAAGAGGAAGAATGGTAGGGCTTTTCATTCCCGGAAGAATCTTGCAGATTGTCGAAAGTTTTTCTTTCGGAGCATTGAGCAGAATGTATTTGTTTTCATTTCCCGCCAGAACAGATTGAATACGAAAAAGCAATTGGTCCAGCAGCACCTGTTTTTCAGGGGCCAAATCCGGGCCTTTGATCAAAACTGCTTCGGAATAAAGAAAAGGGAAAATTTCCCGCAGGTTGTTTTGAAAAAGGGTGTTCCCGGTAGAAACGATATCTGCAATGGCGTCTGACAAGTCCAGGGATGGCGCTATTTCTACCGAACCTGAAATGGGGTGTATTTCCGCGGTAATTCCCTGTTGTTGCAGGTACTTTCTTACTGAATTCGGGTACGATGTAGCAATGCGTTTTCCCTGCAAATCTTCGGCTGTTTGAATGCCAGACGCTTTGGGGACAGCAAACGACAAACGGCATTGGGAGAAATTCAGTGCCTGGATAATCTCCACCGGAGTTTCATCTTCTTCCAGTAGATTGGACCCCACAATTCCCAGATCCACTACCCCGTCGGATACGTATTGCGGGATATCACTGTTGCGCAGGAATAAGAGCTCTGCCGGGTAATCGGATGTAACGATCTTGAGTTGTCCGTCCCGGTAATCGGTTTTCAGGCCGCATTCTTTCAGCAATTCCAGGGAACCTTCCCGGAGCCGACCTGATTTTTGTAAAGCAATAATTAAACGTTCCATGTTTTTAATTAGAGCCCGGCCTTCAAAAGAGTATTGAAATAAAATGACAACAAAAAACCCGCTTGAAAGCCAAGCGGGTTAAAGAATTATAGATATACAATCATCTCACCAAAGCGCTTAGCTGAGCATGTGATGATGATGATGTAATTGTGTCATTTTCATGCAACAAATGTAAGTGGAATAATTAAACCAACAATAAATTCCGGATTTTTTTTGCTTCGGAATGATTTTCTAACCTGCGAAACAACTAAGTAACAATATGTAAAACACAAGCTTCGTGACTGAAAGAGATAGCGGTCAGCCGCGGCTGATCTGCTATGTTTTCATGTTCTTTAAAAACCGAGAGTGCAGCGAAACTACAATCGCCTCCCAACAGGATAAAACTATGTGTTCTATGTGTACTATGTGGTTGAAACCCGCGAGCGCAGCGAAACTATCAATGGCCGCCTTAAAAACAAAAAAAATCCCGATCCGCCGAAGCAAACCAGGATTTCGTATTACGCAAAAATCAATTATTCAATCTTGATACAACCGTTCTTGATAGAGATTTTCTGACCGTCTTTCACTTTTACCCAACCGCATTCTGTTTTGATCTCAACTTCAGAAGCACTTGTCTGAACAGAAGCAGAACTCGTTGTAGAAGCACTGAATTCAATTTTCTGAGTAGACCCGTTGGAACGAACCTCCATCGTGTACTTTTGAGAATCGTTGTTGTAGTAACGGATCGTAAACGCACTTGCAACGTTCGCCAACAGCAAAAATGCCATTGACATAAAAATCATTTTTAATTTCATCCTGTAGATATTTAAGTTATTGTTCCGATAAATATAACTAATAGTCATTCAGTTAGTTGAATCTCTTCGTGTTTAATTGATATTCGCCGGGAATGAATAAATATTCGTTCCTTTTGGAAGGATTCCGTAACACTTCTGAGAAGTTTCCACATGATACAAAGAATGGAAAACAGCTTTCTGAAAAATAGAAAAACGCCTTAACTGGGTCATGTATAGGTCAAGTACGGGTCAAGTATGGGTCAAGTATGGATATAATATTAAAACGTTATATCTCAAACAAATCACACTATTTCTAACATTTTAAACTTAAAAGGTCCAAACCCTTATTATAACTGGGATATATAGAATTAGTTCAACTACAAATCAGAGCTTCGAACAGTTGAAAAACCTAACCGAATCGAATTAAAAAATCGTTAAGTCAACCAACAAGAGGATGAGTTTCGGTTATTGACATAGTGAAAATATCGGACCCTGCTACTCAAATATGTAAAACAACTGTGCTCACCTGTCCCGACACTGGGCAATGTTTCTTTGTGGGAATGAATTCGTATCTTTAATACATGTCGATTCAAAAAACAGTTTACGTATTTATCCTCACACTTGCTCTTACAGCATGTACGAAAGGAAAGCCCATACCCTTTATTTCTCTGAAAGACGATTTCATAAAACATTCCAATACAGATTTCAGCGGGAAGTATTTCTTCCTGGGACCCGAGATTGATTCTGCAAACATGCAAATTTTAGCTCCCTGCGACTGTTGTGCAAGCAATATGGTATTTGTAAACGATTCCTTATTCGTTTTTGAATCACTTTGTCTGGAAGAAGATGTCTATTCGAAAGGGAAATACTGCAGACTGGGTAATTTGTTACTCCTTGAAGTTCAAACACCCTTTGTTTCTGAAATCCGGGTTCCGGGAACGGATTTGGAAGAAACCTGGGAGGTCAGGGACCACGAAACAAATTATGTAGCAATGAATATCTCCGAATTGAACTCACAATTGATTCTATCAATCAAATATGAAGGCGGAACCGATTATGGAATGGAACAAGGATCTTCTAAACAGTATATTTCCGAATTGAAAAAACAAGGTGTTTGGAATAAACTGAAACTCTCAATCAAATAATTCCGAAAAATGGTGACTGAGCGGAGCCGAAGTCACCATTCGCAATTCGCAATTAAGAATTAGCAATTAGTTTAGCTGCATCCGGCGCAAAATACGTCAAAATCCCATCTGCTCCTGCCCTTCTGATACTCAATAGCATTTCCATGACAGCCCGGTCGTAATCCAGCCAACCGTTTTTAGCAGCTGCGTAAACCATGGCACATTCTCCGCTCACATTGTAAGCCGTAACTGGTGTCGCGAAATTCTCTTTCAGCAAATGGATAATGTCCAAATAGCACAAAGCCGGTTTCACCATAATGAAATCTGCTCCCTCAGCAATATCAAGTTCCGCTTCTATCAAAGCCTCGCGCTTGTTGGCCGGGTTCATTTGATAGGTCTTCTTATCTCCGCTCTTCGGTGCTGAATTTAACGCATCCCGGAAAGGACCGTAGAAAGCACTGGCATATTTTGCCGTGTAAGACATAATCGAAACATCCTGGAAACCTGCAGCATCCAGTTCATCACGGATAAAACCTACTCTTCCGTCCATCATATCGGAAGGACCGATGATGTCAATTCCTGCCTGGGCCTGCGCAACAGACATGCGTCCCAGGATATCCAGCGTCGGGTCATTCACGATCTTCCCGTCAATTACCAAACCGTCGTGCCCGTCTGAAGAATAAGGGTCCAGCGCTACATCCGACATTAACACCACTTCCGGGAACTTTTCTTTCAGCGTGCGAATGGTGTGCAGGTAAAAATTCTCGTCTGCATAGCTGTAACTGCCGATTTGGTCCTTCAGGTGTTCATCGACTGCCGGGAACAAGTCGAATGTCTTTATCCCGAGGTTCATCCATTTTTCGAATTCCGGCAGCAACTGATCAATGCTCCAGCGGTAATTCCCCGGCAAAGAAGACACTTCTTCACGAATGTTTTTTCCGTCCTTCAGGAAAAGCGGATAGATCAGGTGCTGTGCTCCTAATTGTGTTTCTTCAACCATTGCTCTGATGGCTGCACTTTTGCGATTTCTTCTCGGACGAATATTCATAATTTTCTTTTTACAACTAAAAATATAGCAGATTGTTTTTAACCGTTCAATTCCTCCCCGTAAGACCGTTTTCCCGGTTTTCGCACCGGCAAACACGAGTTCAGGAATTCATTTATTTCTGAAGGTGAAACAGCTTAAAGTGCTGTTTATTAAGGTATTAAACTTATTATTCTTCAGAATCGTTTTAAAAACGTCATTGCTCCTGCAAATTTAATCAGAATCCGGAACTATTCGATCAAATAGGCGTTTTAAACAATTCTGATTCAGAATTATCAACAACAAAGTTCCATTAACAATTTTTTGTATATTTTCGTCTGTACGTTAACGAAGAAACAATGCGACTTATGAATAAGCTATTAACTACTTTCACATTAAGTACCGGGATTGTACTTATGATTAGCTCCTGTGGATCGGAGGAAGAAAAAAAGCCTGAAATAAGCAAAGAAGTTATCGACCCCAATAGCTCTTTGAATGCGAAGTTTGATGACAAAATCTTCAGTATTCCCTCGCCTATGCAAATGGCGATGTTGCTGGAAGAGTCCAAATCTCCTTACAACGAATTCCTGTTGAACGACCTGGAAAAAGTGGGAGATTACACCTCTGAATACAAGAAAGCAATGAACCTCGGAGTTTATGGAACAGACCTTGGGTACGTGTCGATTTACAAGCAAAACAGCATTGCGTTAAAGTACCTTTCCACCATCGAAAAACTAACCAGTAAATTGGGCCTGGAAGGAGCCTTCGATAAAGATTTCATGTCCCGTTTCGAAAAGAACTCCACCAACAAGGATTCCATGATGGTGATTGTTTCGGATGCGTTTAAGAAATCAGATAATTTCCTGAAATCAAATAACCGCAAAAGCGTTTCTGCATTGATCCTGGTAGGAGGATGGATCGAATCGATGTACCTGGCTTGTAATATCAATAAAGAACATGCAAACCAGAAGATCCTGGACCGGATTGCAGAACAGTCTGAGACATTGAATACGATCATCGATTTGCTTTCGGATTACAATAAAAAAGGCGATTGGGATGAATTGATCACAGACATGAAAGATTTGAAATTCTATTTCGATCAGATTACGATCAAGTACGAGTATATGGCTCCTGTGACCAATGCAAAAACGAAAACAACTACCCTGCGTCACAAAACAGTGGTTACTGTCGACTCCAGCACCCTGAATTTTATTAATCAGAAAATCGAAGCCATTCGAGGAAAAGTAATCGAATAACATTAGTCATTATGAAAAAGTTAGCACTATACAGCATCTTTACTTTATTCGTCGGATTTGGAGTAAATGCACAGGATTGCGAAACCCTGGTAAAGGATTGCGAAAATATTCTGAAAGGAAAAGAAAAGAACTTCGTGTCTGACGGACAGGTTTACACGGCGTTCCTCGATCGTGAAAAGGCAGAGTTCAAAACCACTTTCTTCGGTGGAACCACTTACCGGATCGCTGCAACGGCAGGTACGGATGATGAGTATGTGATTTTTACAGTGAAAGACCTGGATGGAAACATCCTTTTCTCAAACAGGAAGTATAAGAACTCCAATTACTGGGATTTCAAAGTTCCGAGAACAATTCCCGTTGTTATTGAAACGGAATTGGATATGGATAAAAAAATCACCGGCTGTGCCGTTATGATGATCGGATTCAAAAGATAATAATTAGTCAAATAAATACCGGAAAAGCATGAGTGAACGCATACTCCGCGCTCTAATGCAGTTATTCGCGATTATCGCGAAGGTTGATGAAGTAACAGACCCTACTAACGAAGCCATTGAAAGTTCCAATGGCAGAAGAATCGTAGAAGCATTTTTACGTACCGAACTGAACGATGAATTGCTTCAAAAGTACATTCAGCTGTTTGATGAATTCCTGTTAGTTCACCACCAGGGATCCGGAAAGAAAGATGGTCAGCGCAAAAGGACATCCGTTAATTCGGTAAAGGTGTTGCGTATTTGTGCACAGATCAATGAAGAATTGACCCAGCGGCAAAAAATGATCGTGTTGCTGCGTATTTTCGACTTTATTCACGCAAATGACCAGGTACACGAACAGGAACAGGAATTCGTTCACACGGTTTCCGAATCATTCAACATTCCTGATTTTGAGTACCAGCAACTAAAATCCTTTGTCGAAGCAAATGGAAGTACGATCCTGGATGATGAGCATTTCATGTACATCACTGAAAAAGACCTGCACCTTTCGCATGCAAAGCTGATTAAAATGGAAGGATTCGACGGTTCCATTTCGGTAATCCGGCTGGAAAGTGTCAACATCCTGTTTTTCAGATATTTCGGTCACGATGAGCTAATCCTGAACGGTCAGATCGTTTCCAATGAACGCAGACATATTTTAAACCAGGGTTCTACCCTGCGTACCAATAAATCCGCACCGATTTATTACAGCGATGTGATTTCCAGGTTCCTCAACGATGCGAACCGCGAGAAGATTACCTTCAAAGTAGATCATTTGCAATTCCACTTCAACAGTGGAAAAATCGGTCTGCATGAAATCAATTTCATTGAACAATCCGGGAAATTACTGGGTGTAATGGGTGGTTCGGGAGCCGGGAAATCTACTTTCCTGAACGTACTGAACGGAAACTACGCGCCTTCTCATGGTGCTGTAACCATTAACGGGGTTGACTTACACCGGGAGAAATCCAAACTGGAAGGAGTAATCGGATTTGTTTCCCAGGATGATTTATTGATCGAGGAATTGACCGTCTTCCAAAACTTGTATTTCAACGCGAAATTGTGTTTCAACGACCTGTCCGAATCCCTGCTGAAGAAAAAAGTATTGGATTTACTTTCGGATATCGGTTTGGGAGACGCCAAGCACCTGAAAGTAGGAAGCCCACTGGAAAAAACCATTTCCGGAGGACAGCGCAAGCGTTTGAATATTGCCCTGGAATTGATCCGCGAACCTGCAGTGATGTTCGTGGATGAACCTACATCCGGGCTTTCTTCGCGCGATTCTGAAAATATTATGGACATGCTCAAAGAGCTTTCCCTGAAAGGAAAACTGATCTTTGTAGTAATCCACCAGCCTTCATCGGAGATCTTCAAGATGTTCGATAAATTAATGATCCTCGACCAGGGAGGTTACCCGATTTTCGACGGAAACCCGATTGATGCGGTCGTTTATTTCAAAACGCACGTACATCACGTCAATGCAAACGAGCGCGAATGCCCGATTTGTGGTAACGTAAACCCGGAACAGATTTTCAACATCATCGAATCGAAAGTGGTAGATGAATACGGGAACCAGACAAAGGTGCGTAAAGTCACTCCGAGAGAATGGAACGAACGCTATTTGTCCAATTACAAGACCCCGGATATCGAAGAAATTACGGAACCGATCAAAGGAACTTCCCGCATTGCCAATAAGATCAAGCAGTTCAAGGTTTTCTTCCTGAGAGATGTGCTGAGCAAGCTGGCAAACCGTCAGTATATGTTCATCAACATGCTGGAAGCGCCGGTTTTGGCTGCAATCCTTTCTTTCTTCGTCAAGTTTTTCAACACAGACGGGAAAGGACACGAAGATTATGTCTTCTACGAAAACGAGAATATTCCGCAATACTTATTCATTTCGGTAGTTGTTGCTTTGTTCCTGGGGCTAACGGTGGCAGCGGAAGAAATCATCAAAGACAAGAAAATCCTGAAACGCGAAAGTTTCCTGAATTTATCACTCGGTTCTTATTTGTGGTCGAAAATACTGATCATGTTTATCGTTTCTGCTATCCAGACTGCATTTTTTGTACTGATCGGGAACCTGATCCTTGAAATCCATGGATTGTGGTGGGAATACTGGGTAATCCTCTTCTCTACTTCCTGCATGGCGAATGTATTGGGATTGAATATTTCCAGTGCATTCAACTCTGCGAAAGTTATTTACATCATCGTTCCATTATTGATCATCCCGCAATTGATCTTCTCCGGAGTAATCGTGAAATTCGATAAGCTCCACCCGATTTTCTCTTCCAACAACGAAGTTCCGTGGATCGGGAATGCGATGGCATCGCGCTGGGCCTATGAAGCTTTGGCGGTAACGCAGGCTGTGGACAATGAGCACGAAGGCCGCCAGTTCGAATTGCACCAGAAACAAAGCAATGCAAGCTGGAAACGGGATTACTGGATTCCGGAAATGAAGAACCAGTTGACGATCCTGGCCGATAAAAAGACATCTCCGGAGGATTTTGAGAAAGCAAAACGCATCCTGTCCAATGAAGTGGAAAAAGAAGTTTCCAATTGGGGGAACCTGGAATGTAAAGACTGTGTAGCCGGTTTAAGCAAATTGCAAAAAGGAAAATCTTCCGTGCAGGAAATCCAGTTCAATATCGGTGCTTTCCTGGAAACGTTGAAAAAGCAATACAACCTCACTTATAATCAAACTACTGAATTACTGGATCAGCTGGTCATGAAAATGGGTGAGAAAAATTACGAAGCATCCCAGGCTGCATTCATCAATGAAAGTTTGCAGGATTTGGTGACCAATCGCACGGAAGTTCAAAAGATCATTGTAACAGATGATGAATTGATCCAGAAAGACGATCCGTTGTACATGGACCCGAAAAACACGCGTTTATTGGACGCTCCGTTCTATACTTACAAGAAATACTGGTTCGGAATTCCAATGAGTACATTCCTGGCGAATGTGCTGGTGTTGTGGGGAATGACAATCCTGTTGATCGTTACGCTTTACTACGATCTGCTCCGCAAGTGCCTGAAATTATTCTCCCGGGGATCCGGAAGCAACGCATAAAAAACAGTAGGGCCGTCCCGGATTATCCGGGACGGCCCTACTCAATTCACATATAAAAAAGGGCTCCAAAATCTTGAAACCCTCTTTAAATTAGTTATGCTCTTCTTGTCTTGGTGGTTCATGGAAAACCGCTACGCCACAAGAATAAAAGCGCGAAAAATTACATCAACATTCCTCCACACACATGGATTGTTTGTCCTGTAATATAAGCTGACATATCAGAAGCTAAGAAAACCACCGCGTTTGCAACGTCGATCGGTTGTCCTCCTCTTTTCAATGGAATCGAATTTCTCCACTCTTCCACTACTTTTTGGTCCAGTGCACCGGTCATTTCCGTCTCAATGAATCCCGGAGCAATAGCGTTGCAACGAATGCTTCTTGATCCCAATTCCTGTGCAACAGATTTTGTAAATCCGATCAAACCTGCTTTAGATGCCGCATAGTTTGCCTGACCTGCATTTCCGCTTACACCTACAACAGACGACATATTAATGATCGATCCTGAGCGAGCCTTCAACATTGGGCGCTGAACTGCTTTTGTCAAGTTGAAAGCAGATTTCAAATTCGTGTTAATTACTTCGTCCCACTGCTCTTCCGTCATACGCATCAAAAGCGTGTCGCGTGTAATTCCTGCATTATTTACAAGAACATCGATCGTTCCGAATTTCTCCACAACATCATCCACCAGCTTTTGAGCCTGGTCGAAATTTGCGGCATCAGACTTGAATCCGACTGCCGTTCCTCCGTTTGCCGTCAATTCAGCTTCCAAAGCACGCGCTTTCTCTTCTGAAGACAAATACGTAAAAGCAACTTTTGCGCCTTGCTTTACACATTCCTCTGCAATCGATTTACCTATTCCTCTGGATGCTCCGGTAATTAATACAACTTTATTATCTAGTAATCCCATCTATAGTTTTTTGGTTTTCAAATATAGGAAAGGTTTCCCTTATACAGATGAAATGAAAGATGAACTTATCCCCATCGATAAGTTCAAATGTTCACTTCGACTCCGCTCAGTGTCCATTATACTATTGATAAACGAAAAGAAAATTAGTAAAGGTGGCTGAGCGGAGTCGAAGTCACCTTAATTGAAAAAATCCCACGAAACCCCGAACCGCAACTGCAGCGGTGTAACCGGATAACCGATTCCTTCGAAATTGGTAGGCTTCACAAATGTCTGCTCGATATTCTCTACACGGATAAACCATCTGAAATACCCCAAATCAAATTGGGTATAGAAATGCAGCTTCATCATGTCGCGGAACTGTTTTCCAGCAGAAACAAATGTATACGTGTTCATCTGTGGAACAAAATCCAGCAATTGGTAATGGCTGATGTAACCGATTTCAATACCTGTTACGGTTTTTAGTTTTTTCGCTTTGAACAGTCCGCCGTTGTAGGCAATGCGTCCGGAAAGCAACCAGTTGGGAAGCAAATCGCCGGTACTTTCGCGGTAGCTTGCTCTTCCCTGTACCAATAATTTCTTGTAGGAATATTCAAATCCTGCCTGGATTCCCAATACATTTAAAGATGTCAAAGTGTCTTGCCTCCAACGGTTTTGGATGAAAACGGGCATTTTTGAATTGTTCTCCACAAAAGCCTGGGCAAAGAAAGGTACAAACCGGTTCTTATTGGTCCAACTCAGGTTCAGGGAGGTTTTGGTGCTCAATTCCCGGTCGTTCCAATTGTAGGAAAGTGTATTTCCGTAATAGGCCCGTTGATAATTTTCCGGGTATTTGTGGATAAATGCACCGCTTGCAGAAAATTTATTGATCCGGAAAGCCTTCTTTGCTTCTGCCAGAATCTGGGTTTCGCCGCTTGCTCCTGCAAAAGTGTAATTTGCGGTTGCGTTCAGTGCATATCCCTGAATGTTCATGTCCAAAGCAGCAAATCCGAATGCTTCAGTCGTATCCTGGTGAACCTGCATATTGTCATAGTCCCAGTAGCGTGTACCCAAGCCCGCTTCAATGTTGAAACCACGGTTCTTGTAGAAAACCCCGCCGTTCATTTTTAAAGAAGACAACTCCCAATAATCCGCTGTAACTGCGGTGTCATAATTCGTAAACCCGTAAATACCTTCCAGTGTATCTGTTTCCAGGTAACGCATGTTCTTGATATCGAGTCGTGGCTGCAGGATAATCCCGATCTTTTGCAGGGAATCTTTCGTAAACGAAATGTAATTCTTCCAGTCGATATGCAATTCCTTGATCTTATTCTCAGCGTTGGGTTTGTCTACTTCCTGGAACAGGAGTGCAAATCCTTCGCGGATTGAATCTCCGAGCGTACCGTTGCTCAACCGGTTGTTGCTGGAATAAAATGAAGCGTCCAGGATGGTCCCGTAGTATTTGGAACGGTGCATGACCATTAATTGGGCGGAATTCCGTTCAAAACTGGAGTTGCGAAGATTTCCCAGGGTGCTGTTGCGGATGTAATCGAATTGAATGAACGTATTGGAATCAATCGCCTGGGTATAAGTAATCTTCCCGAATTGGGCCGATTTCGATCCCATGGAATATTCAAACGCAATATGAGGAATGGAAGAAAAACGCCTTTGTTGGGGTTTCAGCCAAACGGTATTCAGATCGGAAAATGAAAATTGGAACAGGAAGGGATTGAAGTCTCCGGGAAGTGTATGCTGGTAATTAGCCAGGTTGGCATCTACGGAATCGAGCTTACCGGAAATGCGGTGGCCGGGCTTTAACGAATCCTGGAAGTAATTTCCAAAGGGAGATTGTGCCACACTGATAAGCGGGCAGAAAGAGATAACAAGTAGAAACAAAGCCCATTTCTTCATGAAACTTTATTAAAACACAAAAAGGTCTCATCGCCGTCTGGCAGACAAGACCTTCTCATTCTTGAATGAATTTCTTATAATTTGTTCACAGCAACTGTCAAACCTGATTTCAAGTTCGCAGCCTTGTTTTTGTGAATGATATTACGCTTTGCCAATTTATCCAACATGGAAACTACTGCTGGCAACAATTCGCTTGCCTCTTTCTTATCTTTCAAAGAACGAAGTTTGCGTACTGCGTTACGAGTTGTTTTGTGTTGGTACTTGTTACGCAAACGCTTAACATCGTTAGAACGAATTCGTTTTTGTGCTGACTTGTGATTTGCCATTTTTTTCTTTTATTACAATCTAAAATTTGCAGCCCATAGGAGAATCGAACTCCTGTTTCCAGGATGAAAACCTGGCGTCCTAACCACTAGACGAATGGGCCAACTAAGTTGGCAGCCCATAGGAGAATCGAACTCCTGTTTCCAGGATGAAAACCTGGCGTCCTAACCACTAGACGAATGGGCCGTTTTTGAATTTCGGAGTGCAAATATACTTGGATTTTTCCTATTTGCAAGCTTTTCCGATGCTTTTTTTCTAAAAAAAATCTGTGTCTTCTGCTTCAAATTTGAAACCCAGTCGTTTACCGGTCGACATTTGACTGCTCGCTTCGAGTTCCTGCATCTGGAAAACGGTCACTTTTGACACGATTTCATAAGGCGGAGTTAGCAAATCGAAGTCTAAAGCATAGGCAAAGGAGACGTGAATGATGTTCGTAAGAATCGCATCCGTAAGCACCGAATTGGTCAAATCACGGAATAAAAAGCCCAATTGCCCCTTTCCTTCCACCATAAAATGTTCGTCTTTATTGATGAAAACACGTCCGATCAGGTATCCCAAATCATTGCTCCGGTTCTTCAGATAAGATTCCGCCAGGAAATTGTAGATATTGATAATCCCGAAAAAACCGCGGCTTTTATCTTCCTTCAGGTAATCTGTTTGCCACATCGGATGTTCGTCGGGCAATTTGAATACATTGGTATGCATTTGAAAAACAAGCACATCACTCCCCACATACACCTGCACCTGGAATTCACCTTTGTTCTCTAAGTGTAAACGAATCCTGGGATCTTCAACAGAAGCCCGCAATGCTTCGATTTCCTGCAGTAAATGCGTTTTAAAGCGTTCAAAATGATTTTTCGTATCGTGAAAGATATCCTGCTTCAATCCTGCTTTCCGGATCAAAATATCCTGTATGATTTTTCGTGAATCTTCCATAATCTTTTGAATTGAAAAATTGACAATGGAAAATTGAAAAGAGGGTTATTTCTAAGGCTGAACAATTGCCTCAGTTAAAAACAATCCATCTTTTCAATTTTAAAATTTTACATTATCAATTTGTTAATATGCTTTCGCAAAAACCACGCGTCCTTTTGAAGGAGCCCCGGTCACCATACAAACTCCTGGTTCCGAAGCAATATCAATAGGAATACAGCGGATCGTTGCTTTTGTTTCTTCTTTGATCTTAGCTTCCGTTTCCTTGGTTCCGTCCCAATGAGCCAGGTAGAATCCTCCGTCCTGCTCCAGTTTCGTTTTGAACTCTTCGTAAGTATCCACTTTGTGCATGTTCTGATCGCGGAATTCGTTTGCTTTTTTAAGCAAGTTCACCTGGATCTCATCCAATAAAGCAGTAATGGAAGCACCGATGTTGTCAATGTTCATGGCGTATTTCTCCTTCGTATCACGACGGGCAATCTCCACTACTCCATTTGCCAGGTCTCTTGGCCCGATCGCCATACGAACCGGAACTCCTTTTGCTTCGTATTCGGCAAATTTCCATCCCGGACGTTTCTGATCGTCGGCATCGTATTTCACTTTGATCTTCAATCCTTTCAGTTCGGCAGAGATTTTGGCTACTGCTTCGTTGATTGATTGCAATTCTTCTTCTGTTCTGTAAATCGGAACGATCACTACCTGAATCGGTGCAAGCGCAGGTGGTAATACCAAACCTTCATCATCGGAATGGGTCATGATCAAAGCTCCCATCAAACGGGTGGAAACTCCCCAGGAAGTTGCCCAAACGTATTCCAGTTTACCTTGCGCATCGCTGAATTTAACTTCAAATGCCTTTGCAAAGTTCTGCCCCAAAAAGTGGGAAGTTCCTGCTTGCAAAGCTTTTCCGTCCTGCATCATGGCTTCGATACAGTAAGTATCATCGGCTCCTGCAAAACGCTCGCTTTCTGTCTTGTGGCCTTTGATTACCGGCATCGCCATATATTGTTCTGCAAAATCTGCATAAACATCCAGCATTTGTTCTGTTTCCCGGATCGCTTCTTCCTTCGTGGAATGCGCCGTGTGGCCTTCCTGCCATAAGAACTCGGAAGTGCGCAAAAACAAACGGGTTTTCATTTCCCAGCGAACTACGTTTGCCCACTGATTGATCAAAATCGGCAGGTCGCGGTAAGATTGGATCCATTTTTTGTACGAGTTCCAGATAATGGTTTCGGAAGTCGGACGAACGATTAATTCTTCCTCCAGCTTTGCATCCGGGTCCACAATAACACCTCCTCCGTTCGGATCGTTTTTCAAACGGTAATGCGTTACAACCGCACATTCTTTCGCAAAACCATCCACGTGGGATGCTTCTTTACTCAAATAGCTTTTCGGGATGAATAAGGGGAAGTACGCATTCTGATGACCTGTTTCTTTGAATTTTGCATCCAGGATGTCGCGCATGTTTTCCCAAATAGCATAACCATAGGGTTTGATTACCATCATTCCTTTAACATCCGAGTGTTCTGCAAGGTCAGCTCTGGATATTAAATCATTATACCACTTTGAATAATCTTCGGCGCGAGTAGCGTACTTCTGTGACATTTTTGAGTATGTTAAATTTTAAGAATAAAACCGTAAAATTAGAAATAAATCAGCTATCTTTAATCAACCTTTTTAATCTTTATCATCATGTATAACGTGTTAAAATTCGGAGTTTGTTTTGGAGTTGCAATATCCCTTGCAGGATGTAGTTCTTCCGAGCATTTCATGCAGGATGACGTTTACAATACGCGCACCCCTATTATGCCTCCGGGAACGGACCTGAATGACGTGACGGATTACGCTACTTTTGTCGCGAAGAAGGAACAAACTGAGGTTCCGCAGGAGCGCACAACCTATGTTTCCCCGCGTCAGTACTACGATTATTTTTACAATACCCAATATGTTTATTACGGATATTCCCCGTATGCTCCGATTACCGGATTGGGTTATTATGGCTACAGTAATTTCTATACTCCTTATTACAACATGGGGTACGGTTATGGATACGGAAGCAATACTTTCGGGAATCCTTATCATTATGGCTACAGCACTGCTTATCCGTACGGTTATTATCCTTACGGAGGCGGATATCCTTCTTATTACGGGAATACTTCCTGGTTTACACCTTCAAGTAAGCCAAATACAGCAGGAAATATGTCGAATGCACATGCAGGAACTTCTACCGGAAGAATGGCATCATCCTCTTCCGGGATTGTACATTACGACAACAAATTAATCGCGAAACCGAATACGAACGGTTTTAGCGGAGTCGGTAGAAATACACTTTCGAATCCGTCACCGGTTCTTAATACAGGGAACCCTGCTCCCGGAAGAGTTTCAGCTACCGGTGTGAGCCCACGACAGTCTGCACGACCTGTAGTTGCAGGCCGTCCTTCTAATCCTACCACGGAGCGAACAGGCACTTACAACAGATCGGAATCAAATCCGAACCAAGGCGTTAGTAACAGAACAATCAATACAAATTCCAGCCCGCGAACAAGTACTCCTACTATGAGAAGCGGCGGTGGTTCCGGGGGAGGAAGCGTAAGTTCGCCTTCCGGAGGTGGAGGATCAAGAAGTGGTGGTAGACGATAAATTAAATAAATGAGATCTAAGATAGTTTTGGCTTCAGTTTTTACCGGAGCCTTTTTTGCGTTCGGACAGAATGAAGTAGATGTATACCGGTTATCAAACACGTACGTTCAGGGATCAGCGCGGTTTGATGCAATGGGAGGTTCCTTCGGAGCTTTAGGTGCAGAAAGCGGTTGTATCGGTATCAACCCGGCCGGATTCGGAAGAGCTTCCGTGAGTTCATTCTCTTTTGGTGCAGCGGGTACTTCCGTTAAAACAACTTCGCATTTCAGAGGGAACGGTGAGGCTGTCTCAACAGGAACTTCATCCATGGATGCATTTAAAGTGCGGATACCTAATTTGGCCGGAACGGTTGTAAGTGACGTTTCCAGTTCTAATTCCGGTTTGATCTACACGCAAATCTCTTTCGGGATGAACCGTGTTGCAAATTTCGATAATTCATTCAATTACAGCGGACAACAGTTCGAGTCGCTCTTGGATGTATTTGCTTCGGGGGCTTCGGGAATTGCACCGGAAGATCTATACACGTATCAGCCATACACCTCTTCCCTGGCCTATCAAACATATGCGATCGATCCGGATGCAAATAACAATTATTACCCGAGATTGAATTCCGCGGATGTAATTCATAATCGCACTGTTTTGAACCGTGGAGGAATCAATGAATTTTACTTTGGGCTCAGCGCAAATTACCTGGATAAAATCTATTTCGGAGCTTCGGTTTCTTACAATACCCTGAATTTCTCCGAATCAATCATTCACAAAGAAACATTGACCGATACAACAGGAACGCTTGGTTTAATGTCGTATGTTTATCAATACAACTACCGGTCAAAAGGAGGCGGAACAAATGTGAAATTGGGTGCTATTTTCCTGCCGGCTGATTGGTTCCGTGTGGGAGTTGCTATTCATACACCTACTTTTTACCAGATCACGGATGAATATTCGGCTGACATGCAGGCGCTTCACGCCGATGGGATGAAATACGTAGATCCAAGTTTTCTGCCGGTTAATAAATACAAATACAGAATCTGGACTCCTACCAAGTTTGTCGGATCTTTTGGATTTGTGTTCGGTGACAACGGTTGTATCAATGTGGATTTGGAATATCTGAATTATGCCTGGGGACGATTAAAAACCACCACCGACGAAGCTTATACTCCTTACAATTACGCCATTGAAAACGCAACAATTAAAAGCCAGATGGTGGATGCTTTGAATGTGCGTGTTGGTGGTGAGTGGGCGATTAACAACATGTTTTTCATCCGTGGTGGTTATGGTTACTACCCGAAAGGAGATACGTTGGCAAGAAGCTACGGGAAAACATTCAGCCAAACGGTCAGCGGAGGATTCGGATTCCGTTTCAACCGGGTTTACCTGGATCTTTCTGTGCGTTACCTGACAACAAGTTCTGTTTACAAGGCATTTTTCGAAAGCAGATCAGACCTGGATATTGTAAATACCACTTTCAATATCGGGATGCAATACAAGTTTGATTACAAGTGATTGTACTCCTTGATTGCTTTTGAGAAATCTACTTTATCCAGTTTCGAATTGATCCACGCCGGAAGGTGGAAATAATCCAGGATCACACGTTCCTGCTGATCTTTCATCAACTCGGCTACTTCCACTTTCATTTTCGAAAGGATCTCATTGCGCTGAGTCACATTCATGCTTTTTGCCAGTTTGCGCAAATGCTTGATCACTACATTTTCTATTTCGTAGTCGCGGTCGTGTTTGCTTAAATAACGGTTCGTGGATTTGATCACATATTCCAGGAAATCATAGTTTTCCAGTTCCAGATGAATGATCAGGTTGAAAATGCGGGCAAAACTGTAAATATCCTGTCTCAAACGCTGTTCGTTATCATTCAGTACTTCGTTCAGGGTTGAAAGCGCTTTTTTATAATCTCCGATCCCGAAATACGTATAAGCCTGGTTATAGCTGAACAAAATATTCTGTTCTTTCGAAACTTTGTCATCCAGGTCACGCAATCTAACGCGTACTTCGTCGGCGAGTTTAGCGGAAGCTTCGAAATTTCCGGTAGCGTGGTTCAAAGCAAATTCCCCATTGTAGGAGATGGTGAAAATGCGCAGGGATAAATCGGTGGAATTAAATCCTTTGCTTCCTTCCAGTGAACGGATCTCATGGATCACGTTTGTAGCTTCCTTGAACTGTTTGTTGTCAATGTAACAACGCAATAAATGAGAAAGTGTCAGGATATAACGCTGTCCCAGATCTTCTTTGATCAATGGATTGTTGTCGAGGATATCTTTGGTGCGGTTAAAGAACTGGAAACTATCTTCGTAATTCCGGTTGGTTGCAGCACACAATCCTTTGATGTAGTAACACATGGAAGATGCCCGCGTGGAAAGTGCCGTGTTCTTTCCTTTGATCAAATGATAATTGGAAATGTCCTCAACAATTTTTCGCTCCTCTTCATTACGGGTAAATCCTCCCGAGCGGAAAATCAAATTGATCTTGGAATAAATGACCTGGTATTCCGCCAGGTTTCGCAATTTCGCAATCACCAATTCCTCCTCTTCGATGATATCATCCAGGTTCCTTGAAAACTCACCGTCCTCATAAGCTGCTTCCAGGAGCTTTTTCTCCCAGGCGATCAATTCGTACCAGTAATAAAACTCCTCGTGCTCAATGGCTAAACTTTTTGCCCGCTGAACAAATTTTTCGCACTCTTTGTAAAGAGCTTTGTTGTATAAAATCTCTACGTTTTTTAATTCCTGCTTAAGAACGCTTGAAGCTGATTGCTCCGAATAATAAACGCGAAGACTTTTCAGGATCAACCGGTATAAATGGTTTTTTTCAGAAGGCAAGTGTTTTACAAATGTCTCATTTTGAAAGAATTCCTTTAAATCCTCTTCCCGGTAAGCACCTTGTTTTTCGATAAAATCAAAAATCTTCAGGTAGTTCTTTTCACCGGATTGTAAAGCTGAAGAAAGCTTGAAAAATCGCTTTTCAGATTTAGTCAACGACTTGATTAACTTATACAGTTCGTTTGAGGGTTTCATAATACAGGAGTTTCTCAAATTTAACAAAATCTTTTAATCCTAGTATTTTTCTTAAAACAATTTAGCACCTGCTCCATAATGAATCAGAGGGAATTGGGAGTTTCAGCATTGAAATCCTAAGAAGGCGTTCAATGGTTTAATAGTTTAAAAAAGTTCAAATGCTGGTTTTTGAACATTTGAACTTTTGAACTCACTTGAAACTTTCCAAAAAAAAAGGTTGCATAACACAACCTTTCACAAACAACAACAATAAACTTCAACGCAGATAACTAACGAAGAAGGATCTTTTGTCCTTTCTGGACAGTCACTTTTTCGGATGTGAATCCGTTCATTTTTACAAGGCTTTTCAATTTGATCCCTTCTGCCTGGGAAATCTCGATCAATGTAATTTCTTTGCTGGCAGTGTAAGTCACGTCTTTACAACGGGACCTGCTTCTTTTCGGTTCGATATAAACGATATCGCCCGGTTCAAGCATGTCTTTTTTCTCCACGAAATTGTTGTACTTGTACATTTGCCACATCGCCAAATCGTATTCTTTCGCAATTTTATAGTAAGTATCCCCTTTCCGGGCAACAATGAATTTCACATCGTTCTTGTTTTCTTTCGCGGTGTGAGTTTGGTATTTCAAACACGCTTCATCGATCTTCATGGAAGAAACCGGCTTATTGTTTGCCGTTTCTTTGGACTTGGATTTGGAACCGGAAGCTGAGTTTTCTTTTGCATTACTTGCCAACAACTCTGTTCCTTTAGTATCAGGAGCAGTTTTATCATCGTATTCGTACAATCTCAGGCGTTCGATCAAATCGATTAATTTTTCAGCATATTCCGGGTGAGTTGCATAGCCTGCTTTCTTCAATCCTTTCGCCCAGTTCTTGTAATCATCAACCGGGAATTGGAACAAACCTGCATAACGCGGTTTTTTGGTCAGGAATAAGCTGTGATCGTTGTATGATTCCGTTGCATTGGGATATTTCCGGAAACATTCTCCTTTTGCATCGTCATCGAAGTACATCTTCTCTCCTGTCCAGTCGCTGCATTTAATCCCGAAATGATTATTGGCTTCAGTTGCAAGCGGTGAGTTTCCATTGGCACTTTCCAGCAAACCCTGCGCAAGTGTGATACTTGCCGGAATACGGTAAGTAAGCATGTGTTCAACTGCCACATTCGACCACATATTCACGTAATCTGTCTGTGTCATTTTTGCCGGGGATTGTCCTCCGAAAACGGAAAAAGAAATCCCAAATCCTACAATTGCTAAGCTTCTCATCATGTTAAAAGGCATTGAATTCTTTCCAGAATACGCAAAAGTAAGAACTTGGTTACAAAAAATGTTGAAAACTTTGAAGACGATTGTTAATAACTCCGCAATCCGTCACTTCGACTCCGCTCAGTGAACGGAATGGGCGGCTTTTTTCAAAGGTGACTGACCGGAGTCATCTTTAATGAAGTGAATTCAGCCATGCGCAGGTATCTACTCCATCCGCAAAATCTGTTATATCCGGAGACTGTGCTTTCCCGAAAGGAATGAAATCATGTCCGACAACCGCCTGAAGCTCGTCTTTCATTTCGGTAATTTTATGCAGGAGCAGCCCTTCTTCCCGGTAGTATTCGTAGTAGATCACAGATAACGGAGCGTGAATGCCTTCGTCTTCTTTTAGCATAAATACATTATTATCCAGGAACGGAATCTGGTTCATTAAATAAACCGTGCGATTGTAATCGTAGTTGTTCCCGTATTTATGATGCTGGATCAAATGTGCCTGGTCCATGAAATTCTCAAAAATGCGGTTCAGGTCAAATCCTACAGGCAGGTACAATTTGGAAACGTTGCGACAGCCCATCCCGAAGAAATCAAAACAATCGGAGCTTAATTTTGCCAGTTCTTCGTTTGTTTCCGAGCCATCCAAAACAGCAATAGATGTCCTGTTTTTCCGGAATAAATGGGGAACTCCTCCGAAATACGTTTCAAATTGTGCAATGGAACTGTTGCTTCCTGTTGCAATCACGGCATCGTAGTTTTTGATCGGTCCCAAAGAAATGCGAATGTATTCTTTCAGTTCAGGATTCCATTCGTGCATCCATTCGATCAGTTTCATAGGAATGCGCGTATCGGAACTACTCAATTTGCACAATGCTTTGTTCCCGGTAATCAGCACACAAAGCAAATCATGGAATCCCACGAAGGGAAGGTTTCCGGCCATGATCAATGCAATCGTCTTCGGACTGGAGGTAAATGAATACCTGTTGGAAAAGTTTTCAAGCGCTTCTTTTTCAGTTAAATGAATGATTCCATTTAAAGCCTTGATACAATTCTCTTTGGTAAACCACGGGTTTAATTGAATTTCTTTGTTGATTAAGCGCTGAAATCCTTGAAATTCATCTTCCGTTAATCCGCATTCGTAACCGGGCCATTGTTCGTTGCTTGTAAAAGCTTTGAGTGCTTTTTGAAGCTGACCGAAAACTTCTGTAATTGCTCTTTTTTCCACGATGCAAAGTTAATTCCTCCGGTAGGAATTCCATTAATTTTTTGAAATATTTCAACGTTTAAATCCGAGACCTCCGTATATTTGCACAAAAAAAGTCTCTTATGGCAATCATGATTACAGACGAATGCATCAATTGCGGTGCATGCGAGCCGGAATGCCCGAACAACGCAATCTATGAAGGTGGCGCTGAATGGACGTATGCGGACGGTACGTCATTAAAAGGATTGATTACAACGTTGGATGGTGAAATGGTTCAGGCAGATGAAAATTTCGAACCGAAAGACATGGATGTATACTACATTGTTCCGGACAAATGTACCGAATGTGTAGGCTTCCATGATGAGCCTCAGTGCGCTGCAGTTTGTCCGGTTGATTGCTGTGTGGATGATCCGGAATATCGTGAAAGCGAAGATGAATTGCTTGCGAAAAAGGATTTCATGCACTTGTAATTGCTTCAATTATTCTTAAATTGTAACCTGGTTACTTTTTTGACGTTCTAGAGTTATGAAGGTTTCATTCGGTTTAATCATTACAATGTTTACTGCGCTCCAGTCCTGGGGGCAATTCGATTCCTATTCGAGGGAAAACGAACTGGCTGTATTGTTGGATTCCGTTCGCGGGGCCCGGGATAATGCAGGCAAGGAAAACTGGAATAAGCAATTTAAAAAGCTGATCGAGCAAACGCTCAACGAACCTACTGTTTTCGACATCACATTTACCAAATTGAAAACACTCGGAGTGATTGACAGTCCGGATAAATTGGTGCGCATTGTGAACTGGAACGTGGAACAGGACGACGGAACCCAAAAGTATTATGCGTACGTGCTTCACCGGAACTCCTTGAAAGACACGAAACACAAGGTCATCGAATTAATCGACAAATCCTTTTTACTTACTGCTAAACCGGAAGAAACGCTGGAAGCAGATATGTGGTACGGAGCTTTGTATTACCAGATTATTCCGGTAGAAAAAGCAAATAAAACCTATTACACCGTTCTTGGTTGGGATGGCGGAACACGCATGAGCAACACCAAGCTGATTGATGTTATCGCATTTTCCGGGAACAGTTTAAAATTGGGCTATCCCCTGTTCAAATCCGGCACTACAACGGCAAAACGTATGTTCTACGAACATTCGGAGCGTTCTGTAATGTCTTTGCGCTACGAACCGGAATACAACCGTATTATTTTCGATCATTTAATGCCGGAAACTCCTACAATGGTCGGTTTCTACGAATTCTATGTTCCGGATATGTCTTACGATGCTTTCATCCTTGATAACAATCGCTGGGTATTGAAAGAGGACGTTGTTGGCATCAACAAGAAAGACAATGTTGTTTCCGTTGCTTCCATCGATAAAAGCGGAGAAGTCAGCGTGACTTCCACTCCATCGAAATGGATCGATCCGACCGGTGAAGGAAAAGGTTCTGCAAACGATGTACACGTAGCCGTTTTACCGGATTCAGATGCGCTGAACACAACCGAAGAAAGCAAGAAGCCGGTTAAGAAGGACAAAAAAGAAATGACCGCTCTTGAAAAATATGAGTTGAAGAAGAAGCACAAAAAAGAGGAAGAGCCATCTGCTACGCTCAATTCCGGGAAGAAACGAAAACCGAAAAAGTAAATTTCTGCCTCAAAATTTTGTATATCAATAATAATCATTCATATTTGTTTTGCTGCAACCCTTATTAAACTATGCAAAACGAACTGGATTACGACTCTCAGCGGGAAGTCTTTACTAAAATTGTTAAAGCCGGAAAACGCACTTATTTCTTCGATATCAAAGCCACAAAAGGCCAGGATCATTACATTACCGTTACGGAAAGCAAGAAGGTAACCGTCAACGGGAAAGAAGTTTTTCAAAAGCACAAAGTATTCCTTTACAAGGAAGATTTCGATAAATTTTCGGAGACCTTATTGGAAGTCATGAACAAAGCAAATGAATTGAACACCGGGGGAAGTTCGAATCCCACTTACAGTAGCGATGTTCAGTTTGACGACCTGTAAACTTTCAAACAATCTTTCAACATCTTATTCGTTGAAAAAATAGCAGGAGGAAATACCGCTTAGGTCATTTCAATAACTTATCTTTATCCACAAATTTACAGTGCTCTTATGGGTAAAATTATCGCAATAGCGAATCAAAAAGGTGGTGTTGGCAAAACAACTACAGCCATTAACCTGGGTGGATGTTTTGGTGTTTTGGAGTACAAGACATTGTTGGTCGATGCTGATCCGCAGGCAAATGCCACGTCCGGAGTCGGTCTGGACCCGAAAAACTCCCGTAATATCTACGATTGTCTGATCAATGACGTGCATCCGTCGGAATTAATTATTCCTACAAGCAATCCGAACCTGGATATTATTCCTTCTCACATTGACCTGGTTGGTGCTGAGCTGGAAATGATCAATATGCCTAACCGCGAGCAAATGCTGAAGCAGGCGCTTGACAAAATCAAAGATCAATACGATTTCATTATCATCGATTGCTCCCCTTCTTTGGGATTGATTACTGTAAATGCCCTGACAGCTGCGGATTCCGTAATGGTTCCGGTTCAGTGTGAATATTTCGCACTGGAAGGTTTGGGGAAATTACTGAATACCATTAAAATCATCCAGGGAAGACTGAACCCGGAATTGGAAATCGAAGGAATTGTCCTGACGATGTACGATACGCGTTTGCGCCTGGCAAACCAGGTGGTGGAAGAAGTGAAAACACACTTCCAGGATTTGGTTTTCGATACGGTGATTCACAGAAATACGAAATTGGGAGAAGCTCCTAGTTTCGGTGAAACAATCGTCATGCACGAAGCTACCAGCAAAGGAGCTATTAATTATTTGAATTTCGCCCGTGAAATTCTTCAACGAAACGATTTGACAAAAATCGGTAATAACGACAAACAATTTCAAGTAGGAAATGACATCTAATCCGAAAAAACGTTCAGCTTTAGGAAAAGGATTGGGAGCTTTATTGGAAGGTTCCTCATCTGATATTACAACAACAACTGCGCCTGCGGCGACCGCTACTGCCGTTTCCGGTGGTGTGGCATTGATCCCGATCGGTTCGATTGAAGCCAATCCGTTCAATCCGCGTACGAATTTCGAAAAAGATGCATTGAACGAATTGAAAGATTCCATTGCGATCCACGGAATTATCCAGCCTTTAACGGTTCGTAAACTGGGGAAAGATAAATACCAGCTGATTTCAGGGGAAAGACGTTTCAGAGCTTCTCAATTGGCTGGACTGGAAGAAGTTCCTGCATATATCCGCGTAGCGAATGACCAGGCGATGCTTGAAATGGCTTTGGTGGAGAATATTCAGCGCGAGGACCTGAATGCAATCGAAGTTGCCCTCTCCTACCAGCGCCTGATTGATGAGATCGGTTTGACACAGGACCAATTGTCCCAAAAGATTTCCAAAGGAAGAACAACGATTACCAACCATTTGCGTTTGCTGAAACTTCCGGCTGAAATCCAGTTAGGAGTTCGTGATAACCTCATTTCAATGGGGCATGCCCGCGCATTGGTATCTTCCGGTGATGAAGACCGTCAATTGGACTTATACCGTCAGATCATTGATTTCCAGCTTTCTGTTCGTGAGATTGAAGAGTTGATCCGCACCAATACGTCACGTACCAGCGAAGAAGCTCCGAATGCTCCAAAAACAGCTTCTACTCCCGAATTATCTTCGATCCAGGAAGTGTTCAAAAACCATTTGAGCGATCGGATTTCTTCGAAAGTGGAGATTAAGAAGACTCATTCAGGAAGTGGTAAGATCTTAATTAACTTCTCATCCGAAGTAGATTTAAATCGCATCATCGAATTATTGAACAAAACAAAATAATGCACAAAATCCTTGGTGTTTTTACGTTGGTTTGGTTTTCACTTCATGTAAACGCCCAGGATTCGCTTGCTGTTGCTCCGCCTCAGGATTCCGTTAAAACACATTCCTGGAAAAGAGCCTGTCTTTTCTCCGCTGTGGTACCCGGTTCGGGACAGATTTACAATCACATTGCCATGCCAAAGGGCAAGAAGAAAGCTTACTGGAAAGTTCCGCTGATCTATGCAGGGTTGACTGCCACGACTTATTTCGTGGTAAAGAACAACATGTTGAAGAACGATTACCGGGCGGAATATGAATCGCGAAAAGTAGGAAATGCACCAGGCAATTTCCTGGATTACGACGATCAGAGTTTGCTTTCATTGTATGCTCAGCACCGCAACCGGCGCGACTTTGCCATATTGGGACTAGGACTCGTTTATATCCTCAATATTGTGGATGCGGGCGTTGAAGCACATTTTGTAAATTTCGATATCAGCGAAGATTTGTCATTATCCATTCATCCCACAACTTATTTCCCGAATGCTTACGGAGTTTCTTTTCAATTTAAATTTCGTTAAAAGTTAAATTCGGAAGGGGAAAACAGTATTTTTGCGCTACATGAAAATCGGACTAATCGGATACGGAAAAATGGGAAAAGCGATTGAGCGCATTGCTCTTGAGCGCGGCCATATCATTGCTTATAAAGTAGATTCCAAAACAACGATCGACCAGGTTGATTTGAACCAGGCGGATGTTGCTATTGAATTTACGCAGCCCGGATTAGCGATCAAACACATTGAGGCTTGTATGGAGCAAAGAACTCCGGTTGTTGTGGGGACAACAGGCTGGCAAGATCATTTGCCTTATGTTGCTACCCTGGTTACTGAGAAAACCGGTTCCTTATTGCATGCATCCAATTTCAGCATCGGAGTAAATATTCTTTTCAACATCAATGAGAAGCTTGCAACACTGATGAATGCACATCCGGAATACAAAGCACAAATCGAAGAAATTCACCACATCCAAAAACTGGACGCTCCGAGTGGAACGGCTGTTTCTTTGGCACAGGGAATTATTCAGAATAATCACAACTACACTTCCTGGAAATCCGAAACAGGTTCCTGGCCGGAATATGCCGATCATGAACTTCCTATCCAGGCATTGAGAGAGCCGGATGTTCCGGGCACACACACGATTTCATATTCTTCAAAAATAGACACTTTAACCTTGAGCCACGAAGCGCATTCCCGCGATGGATTTGCACTGGGTTCCGTCATTGCCGCCGAATTCCTTCATAGAAAAAAAGGAGTTTACACCATGCGCGATGTACTAGCATTTTAATTCTACCCTATGAACGTATTTTATTATTTCTTATTCCTGCTTCTTGTCCACCCGATCATTTCCCTTTGGTGGAAAACGTTTGATCGTATGGGAGCTAAATCCTGGCAGGCATTTGTACCGGTTTACAATTATTACATCGTATTTAAGTTCGGGGCAGGAAAACCATGGTGGGCATTGCTGATGTTCATTCCAGGAATTCATATTGTAATGTGGATGGTTGCAAATGTTTCCTATATCCGCAGATTCGGGTTCTTTTCGATTGCAGATACGCTCCAGGGAATTTTCTTTCCGTACCTGATCTTGTGGAAGATTGCAAACGATCAAAACTTACCGGTATTGGCTCCAACAAACTGGGCAAGTCCGGTTGAAGTGGCAAAACGCACGAATAGCGATCACATTGCTTTGTTTTTGGCTTTGCCGGTTCTGGGTCACGTAGTGGCTTACGTATTGTCATTCCGTTCCAAAAGAATCGGGAAGAAATCAGCCATCAAGGAATGGGGGGATTCGATCATTTTCGCATTGGTTGCCGCCAGCATCATTCGTACGTACGTTTTTGAACCGTTCCAGATTCCTACGGGATCCATGGAAAAAACTTTGTTGGTCGGAGATTTCTTGTTTGTAAACAAATTGGCTTACGGACCGAAAGTTCCCGTTACTCCCCTTTCATTCCCGTTGGTTCACAATACCATTCCGTGGATCAATGTGAAATCTTACCTGGGAATTGAAACGTCTAATTATTACCGTTTACCGGGCTTCGGAAAGGTGAACCGCTACGATGTGATGGTATTCAACTATCCTTCCGGTGATACTGCGATCTACGATCCGCGCGTACCGAACGGTTTGATGGGACATGATTACCACCAGGTGGTAAACAGCGAAGCATTGTGGTATTGGTTCCAGGATGCATCCCAAAAACATCCGGAAGCTTTCCAGGTTCTTCAGCAGAAATCCATGGCAACAGGTGAAAATGCGGAAACACTGATCATGGATAGCCTTGGAGGAGAGTTCATTCAGAATATCGAAAAATGGAGAAATAAAGCACGTACTGCTATTGCAAGCGGTGTAACTTACTCTCGCGGAGGAATGCCTGAAAAAGGGTTGAATTACATCGAGCATTATGGAATTATTTACCGTCCGGTTGATAAGCGTGAAAACTACATCAAACGATGTGTGGCTATTCCGGGAGACGAAATTGAAATCAAAAACTCTATTTTGTATATCAACGGGAAACCTGCGAGAATTTATCCGAACCAGAACATGGCTTATACCATTTCAGGAGAACCTTTGTTGGAGCGTTATTTAACTTCCATGGGCTTGTCTCAGGAAGAAGGTGATTATGTGATGAATGCAAATGGAGTAGAAATTGTATACCTGACACATGCGAGATTGCAGGAATTGAAGAGAATGTCTCCGAAATCTTCTTTTAATCTGTATTTAAGCCCTCAATATTCGGATGATAAAGCTCACAAAGCAACTTACTCAGAATTGATCCGGAACCTGGATAACTTCCCGAAAGACTTGTATGTAAACAATACAGTGACTGATTTTACGAAGTTCAGAATCCCGGCAAAAGGAGCGGTTGTGAACCTGACGAAAGAAAATATTGCCTGGTACCGAAGAGCAATTACAGCTTACGAAGGTCACAAGTTACAGGAAAAGAATGACGGAATTTACATCGACGGGAAGAAAGCGACTACTTACAAGTTTGCCATGAATTACTACTGGTTGATGGGAGATAACCGTTACAACTCTGCAGATTCAAGAGTTTGGGGTTACGTTCCGGAAGATCACGTGGTTGGAAAAGCATCGGTTGTTTGGTTCTCGAAAAGTGCCTACACGGGTATTCGCTGGGATCGTATGTTTACCAAGATTCAATAAGCATTTCCTATGTCCGCAGTTTTCCCGATCGCCTATTTCGGAAGTGTTCGTTATTTCCAGGACCTGGCGCGGTTTAAACAGCTTGTTTTCGAGAATTCGGATCATTTACCGAAACAAACTTTCCGCAACCGGATGGTCATTCTGGGTTCACAGGGAGCCCAGGTGTTGACGATGCCGCTCGAAAAACCTTCCGGATCGAAGACCGTAACGAAGGATGTATTGGTTTCGTACCAGCAAAATTGGCCTTTGCTTCATTGGAAAGCTTTGAAAACTGCGTATGCCTCTGCTCCCTACTTCGAGCATTACGCTTCAGATATCGAAAAGTTGCTTTTCAAAAAACACCGCTTTCTGATCGATTTTGATTTGGAGATCACTCAGTTCTTTTTAGATACGTATCAATTGTCCGTTGATTTCTCTTTGACGGAAAAGTATGAAACCTCATACCAGGAAGACTACCGCGAATCGGATTATGAGCAATTGGAAATGCAGGGAGTATATAACCAGGTATTGTTCAATCAAACTCAATTTAATACCCGGGTTTCTATCCTGGATCTATTGTTCTGTGAAGGACCAATGGGAAGAAAGCTGATCATTTAACGGTATTTTTCAAAAAGTTAAAATACTGATTACTAACATCTTGACTTTTTTAACGATTTTTTATCTGTTTTTTTTTCGCCTGATCAGTTGCATATCAAATTACTTGTAGTATCTTTGTTATGATTTAGGTGGTTAGGTTAGGTTGATTAGTGAATGGAGTTAGGACGCCCGTCTTAGCTCCATTTACGCTTTTAGGGCTTTGCTAACTCCACTAAAGTTCCCTTATTGGTCTTTTGAGACGGATATTCGAAGGGCAATCTTTCCCGGTATAAATACTTTTTCTGCGTCGATTCGAAAGGTCGGTAAATGTAGTACACACTGTTTCCTTTGATCTGGATATTTTCCGGGTATTTGAAATGCAGCTGAACAGGAGAACTTAATTTCCCGGTTTTTGTATCAAAGTGTCTGAGTTGCGCTTTCCCTGCAAGTTCGTAATGAATATAGATCTCGCCTGTCTCATAATCCTGGATCAGGTGCTTTTTCCATCCGTTCTCTTTGGGCTGTAAGTGATAATAAATCGGGATGCTGTCAACAAGATCTCCCTGGTAAGAATATTTGAACAACAAATTCTTGTAATGGTCGAACAGGAAAATAGAATCGTTGCGTTCAAAAATCGGTGCATATAATTCTTTGTAGTAGATGGAATTGGTGAAATAGTACATTCCGACCCAAACTTCCTTGTCGACCCCGGTTTCGTTCTCTTTTTCTTTCGCCCATAGTTTTGTTCGTACGTCCACCCATTTGAATTCGGAACGATACAGCTCCATCATCAGATCATCCTGTACTTTGGCGATCTTGCGGTAACTCGAATCTACAATATCAAAGGTGAAATAATCGAAAGCAGGGTATTTAGGATTGAAATTGGAAAAATAATACTTGGTGAAAGCAGTGTCTACGATCGGAGCAATGTAGGTCATGTAATAATCCTTTTGGATTTGAGCGATTTGAATCTGTTTGTTTCGCTGATTGATTCCATACACATTGTTTTCCGTCAATACATGAGGATTTCCCCGATAATCCCTGATCAACTCCTCTCCTTTTTCAGGCAGCGGAATTTCTCCCAATAAATTAAATCCGTCATAAAGAACCAGTTCTGTTCCTTTTTTCAGGTTTTTAGGATAAGTCAATAACAGCAGGTTGTTATCGGGCATGAATTCAAAATCGGTGACAGAAACACGTTCTGATTCAAAAACGGTATCCGGGATCCCGATAGGTTTAATAACAACCTGGTCCAGCAATTTTTCTTTGAAATAATGCATACGAACCTGAATGGTCAGTGTATCGGTTGGTTTTCCTGAGAATATTTTGGTTGGAATTTCTTCAAGTGCACTGAATGCAACATGTTCCAGTTCGAAATTGGTAGCTTCTTTGGTAGAAACCCGGAAATAAGCAACTCCTTTCAGGGAAGTATATTGAGCGTTGATCAATGAATCTCCCTGGTACTGACGAACGTAAACCCGGGAAACAGGATCTCCGTTACTTCTGTCCTTTGCAATGATTCGAACGGTAGTCTGACTAAATGCCTGTGAGGAAAACAGGATCAGGAACACAAGGTAGAAAATCGGCTTCATGACTGTTAATTTCTGTAAGGATGCAGGCTTATCAAATTTTCCATAAAAAACAGTGGGCACGCGATTAATCACATGCCCACTTATCTTATTACCTGATAATAACATTACAATTTCAAAAGCCAGCCGAAGCTGTCTTCTACTTTACCGGATTTGATATCATCCAGATAAGCATGCACTTTCAATGAGAATGTACGTGTTTCGATCGGAGGAAGAATCAAATCTTCATCACGGTATCCGATTTTGGCAATGTGTGCAATTGTTGCTGCTGTTCCTGCTCCGAATGCTTCTGTCAAACGGCCTTCTCTATGCGCCTGAACAACTTCTGCTACGGAAACCTTGCGTTCTTCAACTGGCATTCCCCAAAGATTTGCGATTTCAATAACCGAACGTTTGGTAATACCTCTTAGAATCGTATCGCTCTCTTCGGAAGGAGTGATCAATTTTCCGTCGATCACAAACATCACGTTCATAGTTCCCGATTCCTCGATGTATTCGTGTGTTTTTCCGTCTGTCCAAACCAATTGGTGATACCCTTTCAATTGTCCCAGTTTAGCAGGATACAAAGCTGCAGCGTAATTCCCTGCCGTTTTTGCTCTTCCTACTCCGCCAACTGATGCTCTTGTGTAGAACTCTTCAATTTTTACATTCACCGGCTCACTGTAGTAAGCTCCAACCGGACATGCAAAAATTACAAAGCGATACGTATCAGACGGACGGATACCGATGTATTCATCAGTTCCGAATAAAAACGGTCTTAAGTAAAGGGAATATCCTTCTTTATTAGGGATCCAGTTGCTTTCAACTTCAACCAATTTGCGGGTCAGTTCAACGAATAAATTCTCAGGAATAACCGGCATGCACATACGCTCACAAGACTCTTCGAATCGTTTTGCGTTCATGTCAGGCCTGAAAATCGCCACTTCGCCATTGTCCATCCGGTATGCTTTCAATCCTTCAAAAATTGATTGCCCGTAATGGATCACAGACGTTGCAGGATGCATGGATAACGGTCCGAATGGAATGATCTCAGGATCTTGCCACGCGCCGTCTTTATAATCCATAATCAGCATATGATCGGAAAAAACCTTACCGAATGGCAAATTATTCCAATCAACAGCATTTAGTTTCGACTCTTGAGTAAGAGTAACTTTCATGTTGTCTTGTAATATCATAACGACTAATAGTTATTGCGAATATACCTAAATTAGTTGACGATTCCACGAACAATCCGGAAGTAATTCCAATATTTGCAACAACATGTATTTTTAATGTAACCAAATAAAAATGCCAGGACTTACAACACTTTCATTGAAAAGCCATTTCAAGAGAAAACTACTGCTTTGCTTTTGTTTTTTATTCCTCTCTTCAGTCCGTGTTTGCGGACAAGCGCATTCCTATAGCGGAATGATCGGAAAGTATCCGATTTACCTTCAATTCTCCGTGAGTGGAAGTCATGCTGAAGGTTACTACTTTTATAAAAATAAGCTGGTCGATATTTCCTTAACCGGCAGCTACAAGGCAGGAGTTGTTACATTGAATTCAAGAGATTTTTACGGGGAAATAGCTGAGAATCCAGAGATTTTCAAATTTAAATGGCCTAACCAGGCACTGGAGGGAACGTGGTCTCACAATGGAAAATCACTTCCGGTTAAATTGGCTGCATTAACCACCAAAGAAACAGGAAGTCCGAAATGCTCCAACCCTTATCTCGTGAAAGAAGGCCATGCCGACAATGATTTGACAAAAGTGAAAATCGGGCTTTTCAAACTGAAGCAAGACGGGCCGGTACGTACGGTCAATCAGGTGAAAATCCGTCCGTTTACGGAAGTATTAACCGGGATCAGCCTGTTTCGCATTGATTCGGGCCTGGTGGCGGAAAAACAGAAAGATGCCAACTTATACCTGGAATATTTGCAACTCACTGAATTTCTCACGAGCCTGGAATGTGCTTCCTACTCAAACTATGGCTCCGATTTAAATTACAGTTTTTCCAATCTTGCCATTTCCAATGACCTCCTGTGCTTCTCTGTTTTTGAGGTATTCTATTGTGGAGGCGCACATCCGGGTGAGAGCAGTTACGGGATTAACTACCATTTAAACACGCACCAAAAAATCGAATCCGAAGATTATTTATTGCCCGGAAAAGAGGCGGAATTTGAAGAACGCATTTACAAGTATTTGTCCAAAGAAAATCCCGGAGAGTTTGACGAAGACACGCCAGATGATGTACTTGAGTGCGGGTACAATGATCAGGAATTATGGACCACCGATTGCAATTTTGTATTTACTTCGGAAGGAATCAGGCTTTTGCCTTTGTTCCCGCACTACAAAGCGCCTTGCCTCGATCCGGAATGGGCTGTAATCCCCTATTCGGAACTGAAATCTGTGATAAAACCGGAATACTACAGCAAATTAATGAAGTTGAAGCAGTAATTTTACACGTTCAAAAAAGGACACTTCGACTCCGCTCAGTTTCCTTTTTAATTTAATAAAGCATGTCAAACAAAAGCGTTGAAATTCTTTCCAATTATTGGGGTTATTCTCAGTTTCGTCCTTTGCAGGAGGAAATTGTTGATGCTGCTATTTACGGGAAGGATGTACTTGCGCTTTTGCCTACCGGTGGTGGGAAATCCATCTGTTTCCAGGTTCCGGGAATTGCCCGTGAAGGAATTACGATCGTAGTTTCGCCTTTGATTGCTCTGATGGAAGACCAGGTGAATCAACTGCAAAAAAGAGGAATTCGCGCAAAAGCACTGACCAGCGGACTTTCTTTCCGGGAAATCGATATTCTGCTCGACAATGCCAAATTCGGCGGGATTGACTTCCTGTACATCTCCCCGGAACGGATACAAACCCGGTTATTCCAGGAAAGAGTAAAGCAAATGGAAGTCGGTTTGTTTGTTGTTGACGAAGCGCATTGCATTTCTGAATGGGGACATGATTTCAGACCGGCTTACATGGAAGTGACCAAATTGAGGGAATTCCATCCGGAAGTGCCCATGATTGCTGTAACCGCCACTGCAACTCCGAAAGTCAAGGAAGACATCATTACACATCTGAAACTGAAGAACCCGGAAGTTTTTGAAGCTTCTTTCGAACGTACGAATGTCAGTTATGAGATTTACCACGTCTCCAATAAACTGGATGCGATCACGAAATGGATTCACAAGAACCCGGGAGATGTAGGCATTGTATATTGTCAAACGCGTAAAAGCGTGAAAGACGTGATGATTTACCTGCAGGCACGGAATATCAAAGCCAACATGTATCACGGTGGAATGAATGCCAAAGAACGGAGCCTGGCGTTAGCAAACTGGCTTTCGGAAAAAACGCCGATCATGGTTGCTACGAATGCATTTGGAATGGGAATCGACAAACCGAACGTGCGTTTTGTAGCGCATTATGAAGTTCCGAACAATCCGGAATCCTATTTCCAGGAAGCGGGAAGAGCCGGACGTGACGGAAATGAATCCCGGACTTTTGCGTTTATAGAACCTGCCGATATTAACGAAATTGCTGAGCGGGTAATGGCGCAGTTCCCGTCTACAGACCGGATCAAACTGATCTATCGCGCTTTGTGCAATTACCTGAAAGTGGCCATTGGCTCCGGTGAACATGAATCCTATGTGCTTCCTTTCAATGATTTTGTCAAAAAGTTCAATTTGAACATCCAGGAAGTCTATCCGGCTTTCAAATTACTTGAAATGAACGGAAGTATTCTTTTTTCAGAACAAGGATTGAAAGGATCACGCATTAAGGTCAGCATCGACAATACGCATTTATACGGATTCCAGTTGAAGAATCCTGTTTTGGATCCTTTGATTACCTGGGTTTGCAGGAATCACAGTGAAGTTTTCGATTCTTTTTGCGAACTCGACGAAACAGAAGCTTGTCAGCGATTGAAGATCTCGCCCCAGGAACTGGAACGCCAGTTGAAATACCTGGAAGAGCATGGGATTATTGACATTACCTGGCGAACCGATCTTCCGATGGTTACTTTCCTGCATGAGCGTTTCCCGGATGATTACGTAGAATTAAAACCGGAAGTTTATCATTTCAGGAAAGAACGTGCTTTGGAGCGCATGAACGTCATGAAACGCTTCATTGAAGAGAAACACTGCAGGCCTCAGTTTATCATTGCTTATTTCGGGCAAAAAAGCGATCCTTGCGGAAAGTGTGACTATTGCCTGGAGCAAAACCTGCTGGAAAAGCATCCGCGACTGGAACTGGAATTAGTTGCCCTGCTGGAAGGCAAAGCGTTAACTTTATCCGAGATTATCGCTCAATTCGACACGTCTTTTTCAGCAAAGATCAAAAACGTACTGCGCGAGTTGATCACCGAAGAACGTGTCGTGTTTAATGAACAACGTTTTTCGCTCCCCCGGTAACCGTTCGTTTCAAATCAATGATTTCACGCTGTAAATCCTGGATGCTTTTTGTGAGTGTCGAATCATCAATGCGCATTTCCGGAAGGCTCGGAGAAATGTAATTGACAAACTTCCACATTTCCACAATCTCGTTGACGTTTACATAGTAAGGCAAATACAACGGATTGGTCGAGCACAATTCGAATGATTGCTGCGTTTCAATGAAGTTGTTTACGATCTTGAACACAATCCCGTCGTCTTTTGTAACGACGATACAAGGAGTTCCGTTGCGGACACTTCCCCAATTCTGAATGTATTCTGCTACGACGAAAGAACCTTCGTCTACCGGCGGCATGGAATCTCCCATGATCGGGAAAGAACGGTATTTCCTGTTTTTGGACAGGAAAGGTAAGCTGAAGGTCGGAAGTACTTTCAAATAATCCGGATCTGCATAACCGGTTGTATAACCTGCTCTCGCCTGCTGTGGAATCAACTCGATCATTTCATTGTCGTCGGCATCTACCAAAGATGTCAAAACGCGCAAGTTATTTCCGTTGATGTCTGCGTACAAACCGGAACTGATGGTTGTCCAGTCGCTTTCCGTAAAAGTGGAGAAATCTTTGGTCAGCAAATCATCAATAGGAACAGCATAATACTGACTTAAAGCAATCAGTGTTTCGATTCCGGGTTCTGCGATCTCATTTTCATAACCGGAATAACTGCTGCGTGTCAAACCCAAATCGGAAGCTACTTCTTCCTGGGATTTTTTCTTGCTTTTGCGAATAAGTTTTAAATTGTTCCCTAACTTCATGGTGATCAAAATTTAATCAAAAGTATGATTATTTTTTAATCTTCAAAACTTTTTGACAAAAATAAATTTAAAACGATTTTGAAATTGCTCGTGTAAGTTCCAGTATAATGGCCGAAAACAGTAAGAACCATCCTGCTTTTGCGCTCAGTTTTGAAAAGCGTTCGTATTTGTGCTCGTTATTGCGTTCGTCATAATGATCGATCAAATAAGACAACAAATTGGCGGCGGTTGTTAAACAGGCCAGCGACAATATCCAAACGGAATATCCGTGTATGTGCAGAACCTTGCCTATATGCGACCCTCCTCTTCGCCTACTGGGAATTGAAAAATCGTCGTAATAGACACATATCGATGCGTATATTATCAGCGCAACGGAAGCAAACAAGCAGATAATCCGAAAATTGAGCGGATACGAATTAGGTTTGTAACGTTGTTTGTCTGAAGGCTTTTCCATTTGCTGTCTGACAAAAAAAATTATTCCTTTTTCCGTTTCTGAAGGCTTTGTAGCAATTGATGTACTTCAAAAATAATCGGCCTGCCTATTAACTCTGAATAGACCTTCACGAATTTCGCGCCCAGGAAGATAATCTGGGAAGTATAGTACATCCACGCCAGGAAGATCAATAAAGTTCCCGCAATTCCCATCTGGCTCCCGAAAAAGAAGTTGGTCAGGTAAAACTTTAGGCCGATTTGTCCTACGTGCAGCAAACAGGCAGTAAGTAAACCGCCTGAAAGAACAAGTTTCCAGAGCACTCTTCCATCGTGCAGGAATTTATAAACCAATGCAAATAAAATCGTATTGATTCCTACGGAAACCAGCTGACCAACGGCTTCCATGACCCATTTCGATTCGATATGAAGCCAACCGAAGAGTTCCCCGCTGAGTGACAAAAAGATAGTCTCTGCCGTATAAAGCAATACGATCGAAACACCGAAAACCGCCAGCATGAAAACGGAAATCAGTTTGGTGAGTATCGTGTAGAAAAATTTTGTCCGGCGGTCATCGATTTTCACATGAATATCGTAGAACTCATTGATACTCATTCGCAGGGAAGAAATCAAGGCAGAACTGGAGAACATCAAGGCGATGATCCCGATAATATTCAAAATAACACTGCTCTTTTCGAAGTGAACTTCAGATAAAAATGACAAGAGTCCGGAACTGTCTTTCAAACCGACCTGCTCTTCCAACAATACTTTAATCAAACGCAGGATTTCCTCTTGTCCCATGATCTTCCCGAAGCTGATCAGTGCCAGGTAAATAATCGGGATAATAGCAAAAACCGCATAATAAGCCAATGCGGCACCGTGAAAAAACGAATTCTCCTGGAAGAATTCTATAAAGGTCCGTTTGAAGAGGATTAAGACCTCTTTCCAGCTAAGGGTTGGTATTTTTACTTTTGAGCTCAATACGTGTTACTTTTTTAAGCGGCTTATCCGCATAGAGTATAATGATTTGTTTATCAGGTGTTTTAAAAAAGGATTTCCAGTAAGCACCAAAGAAAACGGCATCTGTAAATTCCACTTCGAAACCACCTTTTTTAACGGCTTTGTATTCACAAGGTCGAAATAAAATTTTAGTTTTCCCTGTTTTCAATTCATTTAATTCTCCGAAATAAGCTCCTTCATTGAAGCTGGAAGGATTGAAATAAAAGGCTTCCGGGGTATCAATACGGTTGAATTTCCCTTTGTTCAGAAAGGCAATTTTCCCGCACCACTGCATCACTTCGTCTCCTTCATGGGAAACCAAAATGCATAAAGTATTCCGGATTTCAACCAATTGTTTGATGTAAGCACCGATTTTCAGCCTTAAATGCGCATCCAGGTGGGAAAAAGGTTCATCCAGAAGCAATACTTCCGATTCCAATGCCAAAGCGCGGGCAATCGCCAAACGCTGCTGTTCTCCACCGGATAAGTAACGCGCCTGCTGGGAAGCAACTCCCGTCAGTTCGACCAGATCCAACAATTCATCGCAAAAACGCTCGCGGTCTTTTTCGTGTAAATGCAGGATCTTTACCCGCACATTTTCTCTGACCGTATGAAAAAGATCGAGGTTGAAATCCTGGTTGACCAACTGGATCTCCGGATGCCCGGGAATCAATCGCTCACTTGGTCCGGGAACGCGTTCACCATTCCAGTAAACACTTCCCTTGGAAGCATCCAAAAGGCCTGCTGCAATTTTCAGCAGTGTTGATTTTCCGCCACCGCTTGCCCCTACAATCCCGAATATTTCACCGGGCTGTAAGTCAACAGAAATTCCCTGAAGAATTTTCTTCTGTTCGCTGTATGAAAAATGAACCTGCCGGATGGAGAGCATTAATTCCGTAATTCCTTGGGAAATGCACTTAAAACGATATAAACTCCCGGAACCGGGTTTTCCACCACTTCATCATCGTTCAGGTAAACTTTCAGTTTTTGATGATCGTGGTCAATGATGTATTCATCCAGGCATTTCTCTGAAAACACAATAGCCGTAGGACCGTTTTCCCCGTGGAAAATAAACTGGATCACATCGTGGATCTCGTAATGGAAAGCCTTTCCTTCACCGATTTCTCCTGCCAGAACAAAAGGCTGGTCACGAACAATTTCCAACACATCCGATGCATCGGTCAAGCGGAATTCATCTTCCCACTCGTAACGGATATTTTCAGGAGAATCCTTTCCTTCATGCTTTTCCTGGGCATATTCTTCTGAAAAAGAATTGTTTTTTAGAAATACTTGAATTGAATAAGACATTTTTCTTTTTTGAGGTCCAACACAAAGATAGGGATAATTGAAAATGTAGAATGCTATCATTGAAAAGGTTTTGATCTGTTTTTAACGATGGACTTACTAAAAACTGTCAAGCTTTCAATTCGTCATTTGGAATTCGTCATTCGTAATTAATAAGCTATCTTTGCGCAAAATTCAGTTTATGTACTCCAGTGTTCAATTACTTCCCCACAAAACGCAATCAATGGAAAGAAGACATCCGTGGATCTTTTCAGGTGCTTTAAAAGAGATGCCGAAATCCATAGAGGATGGTGAAGTGGTTGTGGTTTTGGACTCACGGAACAATGAAATTGCAAAAGGACATTTTCAGCACGGATCCATTGCAGTGCGTATTCTGACTTTCAACCAGGAACTGATCGATCAGGATTTTTTCAATAAACGCATTTCAGATGCCGTTGAACTGCGCAAAAAACTGCACCTGTTCCGGGAAGATAATTCGATCTGCAGGCTGGTTCATGGCGAAGGAGACGAATTGCCGGGATTGGTGATTGATTATTACGGCGGAGTAGCGGTTATTCAATGTCACAGTTTGGGAATGTATCTCCAGATCGACCTGATCAAAAACGCATTGATTCACGCTTTGGGAAAAGACCTGAAAGCTATTTACAACAAGTCGAAAGAAACGCTGCCGGGAAGAATTCCGGTAGAAGACGGTTATTTGCACGGCACTTGCGAAACGCCGCACGTAGCTTTGGAAAACGGGGTGAAATATCAATTGGATTGGATCACAGGCCAGAAAACAGGTTTCTTTATCGATCAGCGTGAAAACCGTGCATTGCTTGCAAAATATGCCGAAGGGTCAAAAATCCTGAATACATTTTGCTATTCCGGAGGATTCAGTCTGGCGGCTTTAAAACAAGGCGCAAAAGAAGTTCACTCGCTGGACAGCTCTAAGAAAGCGATCGAACTGACGGATGCGAACGTGGAACTGAACGGATTCAAAAACCATCAATCCATTGTGGCCGATGCGATGAACTTTATCCGGGAAACCGGCGAAGAATATGACATTATCATTTTGGATCCGCCTGCTTTTGCGAAACACCGTGATAAAAGACACCAAGCCGTTCAGGGGTACAAACGTTTGAACGCAATGGCCATTCAGCACATTCGTCCGGGAGGATTGCTGATGACTTACAGTTGTTCGCAGGTTGTTGACAAACAATTATTTACCAATACGATCATTGCCGCGGCAATTGAATCCGGAAGAACCGTTAAGATCCTGGAGCAATTGCACCAACCGGCAGATCATCCGATTAATGCTTTTCACCCGGAAGGAGAATATTTAAAAGGACTGCTTTTACAGATCATTTAATGCTGGATATACGCTACAGGAGCATTCTCACAGTTGCTCTTCCAATGATGCTCAGCGGATTCATTCAATCCGTCATTTCCATTACTGACGCCGCTTTCCTGAGCCGTTTCAGTAAACTGGCCTATGATGCCTCCGGAAGTGCCGGATTGTGGTACATTACCATGTACATGGTTTTCCTGGGATTGGGCGACGGGGCTCAAATTGCCATGGCTCAAAAAGTCGGGGAAAAGAATGACAGAGGATTTGCCGCTGTTTTCCAGTCGAATTTTGTGATCCTTTTCCTTGCAGCGATTGTTTTGACGATACTGGTCCAATTCTGCATGCCCGCATTGATGAGCTACCTGGTTACCAATAATGAACTGGCTCAAGCGGAACAATCCTTTTTGGAGATCCGGAGTTATTCTTTCTGGGCAGCTACGATTACCCTCACGATCCAGTCTTCTTATTTAGCGGTCGGGAAAACAACACTGGTCCTGATTGCTTCTTTAATTGCCGCACTGTCGAATATCGTATTGGATTATTTACTGGTATTCGGGATCGGGCCGTTTCCGCGTTTGGGACTGGAGGGAGCAGCAATTGCATCTACCAGCGCTGAGTTTTTAGCGATGTTATTCCTGCTGGCCACGTTGCTCGGCGGAAAGTTGCGTATGCTCTACCCCATCTGGAAAGAGAATTTCATCACTAAATTCCAGTTGAAAGAAAACCTGAAGATCGGAGTTCCTTTATTGTTCCAGGGAATGGTAGCACTTTCCATCTGGACCATTTTCTTTATCTGGATCGAACAAATGGGTGGCGACAACCTGACAGTTTCCCTGAACATTCGCTACGTTTATTTCCTGGCATTTATCCCGATCTGGGGATTTGCCGCAGCAACCAAAACTTATATCGCACAATATTTCGGAGCAAAAGAATTCAACCGGATCCCGGTTATTCAGCGCAGAATGCAATTCCTTACCATTTCATTCCTGGTGCTGACTTTCCACGGATCACTCCTTTACCCGGAAGCATTGATCCGTTTGGTTTCGGATCACACAGAACACGTGGCTAAAAGCGCACAAATCCTACGCGTTGTAAGTGGTTCTATTTTAATCTATGGAGTGGGAAGCGTTTATTTCCAAACCATCAGTGGAATCGGGAAAACGCGTATTAATTTTTTAATCGAATGTTTAGCTACCAGTTTGTACATCATTTCAGCTTACCTGTTTATTAAGGTCTGGAATTGGCCCGTGCAATGGGTTTGGCTGGTTGAATACGTTTATTTTATCACGATGGGATCTGCTTCCTTTCTATATTTGAAATGGGTCAATCGGACAGAGAAAGAAATAGCTTATGAATAATTTACGCATTGTTTTCATGGGGACTCCCCATTTTTCAGTTGGAATCCTGGAAGCGATCAAAGCTTCAGGAATGAACCTGGCAGGAATTGTTACCGTTGCAGACAAACCTGCAGGGCGCGGACAATTGATGCACGAGAGCCCGGTCAAACAATTTGCCCTTGAAAACCAGATCCCCGTACTTCAGCCCTTGAAATTGAAAGATCCGGAGTTTTTAGCGCAATTGGAAGCACTGAAAGCAGATGTTTTTGTCGTTGTTGCATTCCGGATGCTTCCCACAGAAGTCTGGAAAATGCCCAAATACGGAACATTCAACCTGCACGCTTCCCTCCTGCCCGATTATCGCGGTGCCGCACCAATTAACTGGGCTATCATCAACGGAGACACCAAAACTGGGGTCAGCACTTTCTTTATTGATGAAGCGATTGATACCGGGAATGTAATCGGTCAGACAGAAATGGCGATCTCTGAAAACGAAAGCGCAGGAGAACTGCATGACCGCATGATTATTACCGGAGGAGAATTGGTTGTGGACACCTTGAACCGCATTGCAAATAACGAAGTCAACCCGATCCCGCAATCCCAATTGGGGACTTCAATGCGTCCTGCCCCGAAATTATTCAAGGAGAATACCCAAATCGACTGGCAAGCCAAGCCGGAAACGATCCATAATCTGGTCCGCGGATTGAATCCGTATCCTGCAGCATGGACAAGCTGGAAAAATTCAAAAGGAGAAATCAAGAACGTAAAGATTTTCAAAACAGGCCTTACGGATCAGAAAGGAACAGGCTCGGTGGATTTATCGGCTACCAAAACCCAATTGTTTGTCGACACGAACGGAAAGCAACTCGAAATTTTGGAATTCCAGGTGGAAGGAAAGAAAAAAATGACCGCAAAAGAGTGGCTGGTGGGGAATCATGCGGCCGATTGGACAATTAGTTCCAACTAAATTTCATCGAACAAAAGCCCAAATTGGTCGGAAAACCCCTAAAAACAGGGGTGCTTATCAACAAATGCGTTTATTTATCAACAAAATCGGCGCTTTTTAGTGTTTAGCCTTGGTAGAGAAGCATATTCATATATTTTTGTTGTGTTAATTATTAGAAATCATTCAAAAAAAACCAAACTATGAACAAAGCAGAATTAATTGATGCGATTGCTTCTGAAGCAGGATTGTCTAAGGCTGATGCTAAAAAAGCATTGGATGCATTTGTAAGTGCTACAATTGGAGCATTGAAAAAAGGAGAACGTATTTCTTTAGTAGGATTCGGTTCTTTCTCAGTTTCTAAGCGTGAAGCTAGAACTGGTCGTAACCCACAAACAGGGAAAGAAATCAAAATCGCAGCAAAAAACGTAGCACGTTTCAAAGCTGGGGCTGAGTTATCTTCAGCAGTTAACTAAGAACGATATTCTTTAGAGAAAAGATCCTCTCGTCTAGCGGCGAGGGGATTTTTTTTGATTATAATCGCATAGGATAATTAACGAACAACAAGAAATATCTTAATATCCAAGTTTATTCCATTCCTTCTACGTTTAATATCTATTCTTCTGTCCTCGCATGTCTCGACCGTTCGGGGTCTAGGGAAATAACCTATGTGTTCAAAACCCGCGAGCAGAGCGAAACTATAAATCTCCACCTTGAAAACATCTAACTTCAATCACCTTTCGTGTCAAAATGGAAAAAAACTATGTGTTCTATTGTGTCCTATGTGGTTCAAAACCCGCGAGCAGAGCGAAACTACAAATCTCCACCTTGAAAACATCCAACTTCAATCACCCTTCGTATCAAAATGACAAAAACTATGTATTCGAATGTGTCCTAAGTCGTTAAATTCCTATTCTGCACCTTTCGTTCGCTTATTCCTACACTTCAGGAAATAACCGCCTGATTCTGTTTCCCGGTCCTGCGATTTTGAATACATTGGTAATCCGATTATTACTATGCAATGACACATTACGACAACCCTTCGCTCTACAAAAACGGCCAGATGATCGTTCGCGTCGGTAATACCGGAAATGTCTTCAACCTGTCATCCTTAACCGATTTTGAGCATTCGATGGTTTCGCATTGTTTTGCCATCAAATTTGTGCGCGACGGAATTGAGCGCTATACCATTAACAATCATTCGTATACGGTTAATTCCGGCTCGTATCTCCTGATGAACGGCCAGAAAGAAGGAAAAGTAGTCATCGACAGCAATCGCCCCGTCAAAGGAATGTGTTTGAATATTTCCAATGACCTGATCACGGAGGTTGTTTCAACGCTACAGGTACCCGACACAGCTGTTTCAGATCCCGATCTTGCGAAGTTTTTCTACACCGAAGATTTCCTGGAGAATCAATACCGGGCTTCCCACACGCAATTGGGACAAAAACTGCAGCAAATCAGCGAACAGGTAACCAATCATTCCTTTTCCAATGAACAGGTTAACCAGGAATTCTTCTTCCAACTTGCAGAATCGCTGGTAAGCGACCAGGTCCGGGTTTTCAAACAGCTTCAATCGATCAAAACGGTAAAAACAGCAACGCAACGGGATTTGTGCAGGCGCGTTCTCCGGGGAAAAGAGTTCATGGATTCAAACTTTGCGGAAACCCTATCTATCGAATCCATTGCGCGCATGGCAGGGATGTCGGAGTACCATTTCTTCCGTTTATTCAAACAAATGACGGGACTGACACCTTACCAGTACATTCTTTCCAACAGGTTAAACAAGGCTGCACTCTTATTGAAAAAAGACTATTCGGTTTCGGATATTGCAATCACAACCGGTTTTGCGGATATTCATTCCTTCAGTAAAATGTTCAAAAAACACTTCGGGGTTTCACCAACAATTTACAGTTCCAACACGCCCTGATACCGTTCAACACGGAATAAACTCCTTTACACCAATTAGCACTTTTTTACACGCAACTTTTCACGAAATAGAACATCTTTGTGACACAGTTCTATTCCCAAACCCTATGACCAATACGCGATTTAAACCAAGTATCCTATTTTTTTTATTTCTGATCCTACAGTCTTTCCAGTTCATTGCTGCTCAGAATGTAACCGTTTCAGGAAAAATAACTGGTATCGATCCGCAATCACCTCCGATTGTGCGTTTATGCCATGCCGGTGATTCATCCCTGGTGAAAGCAGCCATCAGTGATTCGTTGGGGAATTTTGAGTTGGAGATTTCGAAAACAGGAACATTCATGATCATCATTGACCAGATCGATTATCAAAAGGTAGTAAGTGCTCCATTTGAACTGGATTCAATCACTTCACGCGTTGAATTACCGGTGATTTCCGTGAGTGCCCCGGTTACAAAACTCGATGATGTGATAGTCACGGTGAAAAAACCATTCATCGAGCGGAAAATTGACCGTGTAGTTGTCAACCCTGACGCATTGGTTGGTGCAAGCGGGACAACCGTTCTTGATTTATTGGAAAAAGCACCCGGAGTTACGGTTGATTTCAACGGAAACATCTCCCTGAAAGGAAAAGCAGGTGTTCAGGTATTTATCGACAACAAACCGACTTACATGTCACAGGAAGACCTAGCGGGATATCTGCGTTCTCTTCCGTCTAATTCGGTGGCTTCCATTGAAATTATGACCAATCCGCCGGCGCGCTACGATGCTTCCGGAAATGCCGGAATCATCAACATTATCCTGAAAAAGCTGAAAGAAAAAGGTTTTAACGGCGGGATTACGCTCAGTTACGGACAAGGAAGGTATTACCGCACCAATAACAGTTTTAATTTCAATTACCGGGTCAATAAGATCAACCTGTTTTCAACACTTGGATGGAGCCAGAATAATTCTTACCAGGACCTGGATATCAACCGATATTACTACACTTCCGATAATCAGCCAAGCTCTTCTTTCCTGCAAAATTCCTACATCAAACGGGAACACGGCGGAAGATCCGCTAAAATCGGGATGGATTGGTATGCCAGTAAAAAATCCACAATCGGCGTTGTATTCTCCGGGTTTTACAATCCTTCCAGAACCAGTCACGATAGCCAGGCATCCATTTTGGCTGCTGACAACTCGGTTTCCGCGCTCGTTTCGGCTTACACCATGGCCGAGAACAACTGGTACAACGGAAGCGCGAATGTCAATTACACCCTGAAAATCGACAGCCTCGGAAAAGAGCTTTCCGTGAATGCGGATTACATTCGCTACACATCCGGCCAGGAACAAACTTTGGATAATAAAGTCCGAACCTTAGACGGAACTCCTCTCAGTCAATTGAATCTCTATTCTTCCCTGCCTGCTGATATTGACATTAAAACAGCCAAAATAGATTATGTCAACCCTTTTAAAAACAATAACCGCCTGGAAGCAGGGATCAAAACTGCATTCGTGAACACAGACAACACGGCAGATTTCTACGATGTGGATGCAAACGGAAACCACACTCCGAATTACACTTTTTCCAACCGCTTTCTTTACAGGGAAAACAACAATGCAGCTTACGTCAATTATGGCCAGGAATGGGGAAAGTTCGGTATGCAACTCGGCTTACGTTTTGAAAGCATCCAAATGAACGGACATCAATTGGGAAATGCCCTGGTTAGTGATTCCAGTTTTACACGCATGTACAACAGTCTGTTTCCAACAGCTTATTTCTCCTACTCTCCCGACAGTTTGAAAAAACACCAGTTCAATTTGTCATTCGGGAGAAGGATTGATTATCCGAATTACCAGGACATGAACCCGTTCACCTACCCGATGGATGCGTATACGTACTATGCAGGAAATCCTTACTTGAAACCGACATTCTCCTATAATTTCGACCTGACTTACGCTTATAAGAGTGTTTTTGCTTTAACGCTGAATTACAGCCTTGTTCACAATCTCATCAACGAGACCAATGAACAGGTAAACAACATCTACTACAGCAGGCCGGGAAATTATGGCAATCAAACCTCATATGGATTGAATGTCAGCGGTGAATTCAACATCACAAAATGGTGGAATGTGCAATACTATTCGGAATTACAGAATATCGGTTACAACACATCGATTTACAATCAGCCGTTGGTGGAAAATCGCTGGTATTGGTATGTTGGCCCTGCTTTCCGGTTCACGATCACCCCGAAATTCTCTGCAGATATTGCCGGATCTTATCAAACCCGCATTTTATCTGGTCAGTTCCTCACAATTCCCGTTGGTTCGGTGCGTGTTGGTTTAGCATACAAAATCCTGAAAGACCAGGGTTCTGTGAAATTGAATCTCTCCGACGTGCTTTACACGAATCAGCCGGGAGGAGATATCCGCAACATTGCCAATTCCAAAGCAAACTGGCTGAGTAAACTGGACACCCGGGTTCTGACAATAAGTTTCTCTTACCGTTTCAGCAAAGGAAAAGCATTGAATGCCCGCCAATCAGGCGCGTCAGATTCCGAGAAGCAGCGTGTGAATGCGCATTAATTGAACAACGATTTTATTTGGTAGTGGCGAAAAATTTTTCGCCACTACCGTTGGGAAATGAAAATTAGCAGGTTTCGACAAACAGATCGCTGCAGGCATCCGTAGCTTTATCTCATACTATTAAAATCAGGTTTATGAGACTATTCTACTTTTTAGTTTTCACGCTTCCGCTGCTTTTTCATGCAAGTCCGGCCAAAGCACAGATATCAGCCGGGTTGGACGCGGAATTACAGCACACGCTCGACAGCATGCGCATGGTTCTCGGGGCAAAATCATTGAGCGCAGCCATCCAGGTTTCCGACGGTTCGGTTTGGGCGCACGCGAACGGTGTTTCTTCCGTTTCGAATGATGTCACTCCCGATGATGCCTACCTGATAGGAAGTGTTACAAAAACATTTACTGCTGCGTGTATCCTGCAATTGGCAGACGAAGGCGTGTTGAACCTCGATGACAGCTTACATGAATGGCTTCCGGCCATGCCGTATATCGATACGAACATCACGATTCGACAGTTATTGAATCACACCAGCGGAATTTATGATGTGCTGAGTCATCCGCACCACCAGGATTCTTTGATGGCAGATATGTCGCGGATCTGGACACCTGAAGAACTCATTGACCGGTTCATTGCTCCTCCGCTGTTTCAGCCCGGAGCTTCCTGGTCATACTGCAATACCAACTATTTTCTCCTCGGAATGATTATTCGTGAAGCAAGTGGTAACGCGTATTACACGGAACTGCGTGACCGGTTCTTTGATCCTTTGGGACTGAGCACCTTCTTTATTCCAGCATTTGAAGCCCTGAATGCTCCGGTTGCACATTTGTGGCTCGACATTACCGGAGACGGCGTTCTGGATGATGCAAACAATTTCTACATGAGCTATATGGCGCTGAATTCCACAGCAGGTTCTGCAGGAGGCTACTTCTCTACTCCAACTGATTGTACGAAATGGATGCGAAAATACATGCGCGGGGATTTACTCTCAACTTCCATGATGAACGAAGCTAAAACAACGGTTCAGGCCGGTGGAAACATGGAACGGTACGGACTGGGATTAATGCGCAAAACCAATGGTTTCCTGGGCTATGAAGCTTACGGGCACGGCGGAGATCTGGCTTATCATGCTTCTTCCTGGTATTTCCCTGCGCTGGATCAAAGCATCACGGTTTTCACCAATGACAACAACAAAAATTCCTGGACTCTTATTCCGGTGGTGCGTGAATTGCTTAGAACTTATGTGGATCATCAAACTGCTTCTTTGGATGAAGACCTGGTCAATAGTATTTCGGTGAATCCGGTGCCTTTTAGTGATCAGTTAACCGTTTCGTGGGACAATGCCGGTTCCGGTGAAGTCAACATAACACTGGAAGATGCTACGGGAAGAAATCTGGATATCCGGACGGAACAAACTCAACACGACACCCATTTTCAATCGCAACTAGCAGGCCTTGAGCCGCTTCCGTGCGGAGTGTATCTTATACGAATCACCGGAAAAAGCGGCTGGACAAAAACGGTGAAAGTGCTCAAGTAACCGCTTGTAAAAGTTCTGAAGGTGATTTACAGCTTATTTACAGTTGCGCAAAAGAGATTCGGGCCCTTGGCTTTGTGGCGGACGAATCGGAAAGAACGGATAAATAACCCGTAGCATGAATTCAGAACTGCTCGATTTACGAAGAAAACGCCCTGCCAGCATCCCTTCAGGGCGTTTTTCAATTCATGGATATGCCCAAATTTCAACATGGCCAGATTCACTATTCTAACTTGCCAAATCGCTGCTTTCGCTTTAAAATCGTTAGCTTTGCGGCATGAAAAACGAATTGCTTCACGCATTTTATGAATTGATTCCGGGAGAAAAAGGTCAATTATTTGAAGAAATTGCTTCCAATCGAACACGCTACCTGACCGTTTTACTGGAAGAAATCTACCAGGAACACAACGCCAGTGCGGTTTTGAGAAGTTGTGACTGTTTCGGGATACAGGAATTGCATGTGGTTGAAAGCAAGAACCAATACAAAGTTCAGCGTGACATTGCACGCGGCGCGGGAAAATGGGTCGATTTGTTTAATTACAATGAAGGCTCTGCGCCGCTACTGGATGCGGTTTCGAAATTGAAATCACGCGGATATAAGATTGCCGCGTTGACTCCGGATGCAGAACTTTCCATTTTCGATTTACCGCTCGATCAGCCGGTTGCGCTTTCCTTTGGAACAGAATGGGAAGGCATTTCCGATGAAATCCGTGAAATCGCCGATTACAAGGTTGCAATTCCCATGGTCGGTTTTACGGAAAGTTTCAATGTTTCTGTTTCCGTGGCATTGACTTTACAGGCTTTGAGACAGCGACTGATCGAATCGGATATTGACTGGAAACTCAGTGAAGAGGACCAAACCGATATCAAACTGAAATGGTGCCAGCGGTACATGCGAAATGGCGATGTAGTGCGAAGAGAACTGGAAAAACGTTTACAGGGTTCAAACGACTAAAACGATTAATCGTTCAATGAGTATTTGTCAAAGCCATCAGTTTGAACCTTTTGAACATTTTTGAACCTTTTGAACAATTTATACTTCCTAAGTCAAAGAGAAAGTTATATTTGTATGACTTTTCGAACTAAAAAAACAAATAGACTATTATGGGAAAAGGTGATATCAAGACGGCAAAGGGAAAACGTACAAACGGTTCCTATGGTAATACCCGTAAAAGAAAAAAAGCAACTACAACTTCCAGACCTGCAGCTGCTAAGAAAGAAACAACAGAAGCAACGGAGAAAAAAGTAGCTGCAAAAAAACCGGCTGTTAAAAAATCTGCCGCGTCAGATGCTGCGAAACCTGCAGCTGAGAAAAAACCGGCCGCTAAAAAACCAGCTGCAAAAGCAACGAAAAAAACTGAAGAATAATCGAATGAATAATCCTTCAACATATTAAAAGCTCTGCCAATCGGCGGGGCTTTTTTTGTAAATATTTTAAGCCAAAAGGCTTCTCTTTTAGTTCAAAAATCTCGAAATTTGTGTACTTCCAAACTAGAGGGTAAAAAAAGCAAAAAATGAAAAAACACAACTTTGGCGCAGGACCATGTATTCTTCCGCAAGACGTATTTAAAAAAGCATCAGATGCTGTATTGGATTTCAACGGGTTATCCATTCTTGAAGTTTCCCACAGAAGCAAAGATTACGAAGCTGTGATGCACGATGCCCGCGAATTGGTAAAAAAAGCATTGAACATTTCAGATGATTATGAAGTGCTTTATTTACAAGGTGGAGCAACACTTGGTTTTACAATTGCTGCGTTGAATATGATGCGTTCCACCAAAAAAGCCGGGTATATCAATACAGGCACCTGGGCTTCCGGAGCAATCAAGGAAGCGAAAAAAGTGGGTGTTGATGTAAATGTGTTTGCTTCTTCGGAAGACAAGAACTTCAGCTACATTCCTAAAAACCTGCAGGTTCCGACGGACGTGGACTATATCCACTTCACTTCCAACAATACAATCTTCGGAACACAGTTCAAGGAATATCCCAAAACAGATCTACCGTTGGTTTGTGACATGTCTTCGGATATTTTCTCCAAAGAAATCAACGTTTCGGATTTCGACCTGATCTACGCGGGAGCTCAAAAGAACTTAGGGCCGGCCGGAGCTACTTTATACATTGTAAAAAAAGAAGCACTTGGAAAATCGACTTCTTCCTTCATGCCGAGTTACCTGGATTTGAAGATTCATGCAGAAAAAGATTCCATGTTCAATACACCGCCGGTATTCTCCGTTTATGTTGCAATGCTGAATTTACAGGATTTGCTTGCTCACGGAGGCGTTACAGCCATGGCTGTCAGAAACCAGGCAAAAGCAGAATTGATTTACGCGGAAATTGATTCAAACCCATTGTTTAAAGGAACAGTTGCAGTAGAAGACCGTTCGGAAATGAATATCAACTTCTTACTGACCAATGATGCTTTGAAAGACGAGTTCGATGCCGCATGGAAAGCAGCAGGGATTATCGGGTTGAACGGACACAGAAGTGTGGGCGGATACCGCGCGTCTATGTACAATGCATTGGAACTGTCAAGTGTTCAGGTATTGGTGGATGTTATGAAAGAGTTCGCTAAAAAACACGGGTAAGAATTGTTCAAAAGGTTCAAAATTATTCAAAGGGTTCAAGGGAATTGAAAATGGAGAGTGGAACCATTGAAAGGTGTTTAAATGAAATTTGAACATTTGAACATTTGAACATTTGAACATTTGAACATTTGAACATTTGAACATTTGAACAAACAAAAACGGTTCCGGATAAAAACTTCAGGATTCAGGACAAAAATGAAATAAAGAATATGAAAATACTAGCAAACGACGGAATTTCAAACGAAGGAAAAGCTGCACTTGAAAAAGCAGGTTATACGGTTATTACGGATAAAGTAAACCAGGACGACCTGATCTCTTATGTCAATGCAAACAACATTGAAATTATTTTGGTTCGAAGCGCTACAACCATCCGTCAAGTGGTGATTGATGCCTGTCCGGGATTGAAATTGCTTGGACGAGGTGGTGTGGGAATGGACAATATTGATGTGGCTTATGCCCGCGAAAAAGGATTGACCGTGATCAATACACCGGCTTCTTCTTCCCAATCGGTTGCGGAATTGGTTATGGGACATTTGTTCGCAGGAGCGCGTTTCCTGCACGATTCGTTCAAGCAAATGGAAACAGGAGATTTTTCCACATTGAAAAAGAAATACGGAAAAGGAATCGAACTGCGCGGAAAAACAATTGCTATCGTAGGTTTCGGTCGCATCGGGCAATCATTGGCGAGTTATGCTTTGGGTTGCGGAATGAAAGTCCTGGCGGTGAACAATCACGCGATTAATGTTGAAATCCCATTGGAAATCCCCGGTTTCGGAGAAGTAAAAGTTCCGGTTCAGTCTACCAACGATTTAAACGGTGCTTTGAAAGAAGCTGATTTTATTTCGCTTCATATCCCGAAACAAGCAGATGGTTCGGCTGTTATTCAGAAAGAACAATTCGATCTGATGAAAAAAGGTGTTGTCCTGGTAAATGCAGCGCGTGGCGGAGTTGTCAACGAATCCGACTTATTGGAAGCAATTGCGGCCGGTAAAGTAGCATACGCCGGATTAGATGTCTTTGAGAACGAGCCAAACCCGCGTGCGGATTTATTGAACAACGAAAAAATCGGAACAACTCCGCATATCGGGGCAGCGACAAATGAAGCTCAGGACCGGATTGGTTTGGAATTGGCTGATCTGATTATTAAACAGTTTGGAGTTCAGGTTCCTGCTTAAGTGATTAAAAATAAATGTCTGTAATACACCCCTTTAAGGCAATTCGTCCTACCAGAGACAAAGCACAGTTGGTTTCAACAAGGCCATTGGCTGCTTATCGCAAGCATATTCTGCGCGCTAAACTGGACGAAAACCCTTATACTTTCCTGCACATCATTCACCCGGAAGGAGATAAAGAACACCATTCGAAAGCCAACTCCGTGGAACGTTTCGAAGCAGTGAAAGAACGTTACGATGCCTTTATTGAACAGGGAATACTTTTCCAGGACAAGGAAGCATCTTTTTATATTTACAGGCAAACGAAAGGAACGCATCAGTTTACCGGGGTGATTGCGGGAGTAAGCGTGGATGAGTACAAAAACAATTTGATCAAAAAGCACGAAGCAACGATCACTTCCCGCGAATCCATGTTTACGAATTACCTGAATATCACAGGGTTTAATGCAGAACCGGTCCTTTTGGCGCATAAGCATCTTCCGGAACTGGATAAATACCTGGATAAAGTTACGAAAGCGCGGCCGGAATACGAATTTTCGACAACCGATAAGATCAAGCATGAATTGTGGGTGATCGACGCGAAAAAAGACCCGAAGTTAATTGCGATTTATGCTTCGCTCAATGAGCTTTATATTGCCGACGGCCATCACCGCTCGGCCTCCTCTGCCCGCTTGAAAGACACTATCATCAAAAACAAACAGCCGGAATTCCCGAATCACGATTTCTTTTTAGCTTACCTGATTGATGAGCAAAAACTTGAAATCCTGGAATTTCAGCGCCTGGTAAAAACGTTGAACGGCCTTTCCGGTAAAAACTTCCTGAAGGCTTGCTCGGAACATTTCGAAATTGAAGAACTGAAAAAAGCACGCAGACCGCTTGAAAGACATGAAATTGTATGTCTATTGGGTAAAGAAGCGTATTCGTTCAAAGCAAAAGCACACATTACCAGTGTCAAAGACGTTGTCAGGCAATTGGACGCACAAATCCTGACGGATTACATCCTGAGTCCGATCCTGGGAATTGAAGACCTGAAAACCAGCAGGGAAATTGAATTTATCCCGGGAACAAAAGAATTGAAAAAGATCGTAGACCGGATCAAAAAGGAGGAATTTAAAGTCGGATTCCTGCTCTACCCCGCATCCATCAACGAAGTAAAAGAAGTTGCGGACCAGGGAGGAATCATGCCTCCCAAATCGACCTGGGTAGAACCCAAAATGCGCAGCGGATTGACGATTTACAATATCAACGAATAAATATGTCTTTAGCAGATAGAATTCATTTATTGAAAGAAGAAATTCCACAGGATGTCGTTCTGGTGGCAGTTTCAAAAACCAAACCTGCTTCGCTTATACAGGAAGCTTACGATGCCGGACAGCGCGTTTTCGGGGAAAATAAAGTCCAGGAACTCGTTGACAAGTGGGAAGTTCTGCCCAAAGATATTGAGTGGCATCTGATCGGCCATTTACAAAGTAACAAGGTCAAATACATCGCTCCGTTTGTTTCGCTGATCCATTCGGTTGACAGCTTTAAACTGTTGCAGGAAATCAATAAACAGGGAGAGAAAAACAACCGGGTAATTCCCTGCCTGCTTCAATTCCACATTGCGCAGGAGGAAACCAAGTTCGGGCTTTCGTTTGAGGAAGCGGAAGAAATCCTGCAAAGCCGCGAATTTGTTGAAATGCATCATGTTTCCGTAGTCGGATTAATGGGAATGGCCAGCTTTGTGGAAGATGAAGAACAAATCCGCGATGAATTCCGGAACCTGCACAATTATTTCATGATCCTGAAAAGCAATTATTTCAAATACAACCCGGATTTCAAAGTGCTTTCCATGGGAATGAGCGGAGACTATACGCTTGCCATTGAGGAAGGAAGTACGATGATTCGTGTAGGTAGTTCATTATTCGGAAGCAGATGAAAAGATGCCTGATCGTTTTATGCATGGTGTATGCTGCATCCGGAGCATTTTCCCAGAATACCTATGCAGACAGCCTGACAGCCGAACGTCAAAAACACGAAAAAGAATTCTTGTCGACTGTCCTGAATGAAGAAGAGCGTAAAATTCACCCGGAAATTTGCTTCTTCCCAATCAATACCGCATTCATTGTTGAAGCAGATTTTGTGAAAGAAGTCGGACCGGCTTTTGTGATGCCTATGACAAAAGAACGGACAGTCTATTACCGGAAAATGGGAACGCTTTCGTTCAAAATAAACGACACGCTTTGCACCCTGAATGTGTACCAAAACCTGGATCTGGCGGGAAGAAAAGAGTACAAAAATTATTATTTCGTTCCCTTCAAAGACGGAACAACAGCCATTTCAACGTATGGTGCGGGAAAATACCTGGATTGTTATTTCAGCAAAAAAGCCAAAAAGGTCAAACTGGATTTCAACACTTCCTATCACCCGTATTGTGCCTATTCAGACCGTTACTCCTGCCCGATCGTTCCGAAAGAAAACACCATCCCCGTTTCGATTGCAGCCGGAGAGTGTTACGTTCAGCACGACTGAGAATCCAGGATCATTCGTAATATTGCTGAAAGAAGGCTTTTAAGTGATCCTTCCAGATTACGTATCCTGCATAATTTAAATGAATTCCGTCCATGGTCAGTTCTTTTTTTAAATATGTGTCTTCCAACAGCATTCCGGGTCTTACATCGAGGAAATCAATGTTCTTCGCGTTACAGAGCCTGATCAGTTTTTGATTTAATTCCTTTACCCGCGCTGCGATTACCCCATTTTCCTGAAATCCGCCATACAAGGTGTCGTAGTAATTCGTTGTAGGAATAACCGATTGAATCACGATCTCAATATGGTGAGCCTGCATCGTATCAATGATTGCCCGGATATTGGCAAGTGTTTTTGAAAGCGGCCTCGACTGTCCGGCATCGTTAATTCCTGCCATCAAAAACACAATATGCGGCTTCTTCTTCAAAGCCAGGTCAATGGGAGTCACTGAATCGCGTTTAAAATAACGTAAATCTTCGGTGGTATAACCGTCAAATCCCAAGTTAAAAATGTGCTTGTAGCCGGTCAAAGTATTCCAATTCGTGTCCGGTCCCCAATAATGATTGATCCTGCGGGTTTCACTATCTCCCAGCATGACGATTCTCAGATTTTCAATGGGAATTTTCTTTTTCGACTCACACGAAACAACCGTCAGAAGCAAAATTGCTCCGATTATTCCTTTTTTGAGTGATTGAATGTTAAAACACATGATTCAACAAATATAGCAATCGAATGCTTCTTCCTGTCAAACATCTTTTAGAGCAAATGTGTTGAGCGGTTTTGATTCTACCGGTCAAATCCAATTTATTTGAGTAATTTCAAGCAGATAACCGAATAATATGAGAATACACAATATGATCGCCTTCACTTCTCTTCTGACGCTAAGTACAGCTTGTGGAAGTAATGAAGAATCAGCAACGGAAGAAAACGGACCTATGGAAACAACTGTTGAACGATTTGCGGATGTTCAAATCCTCCGATTTGAAGTTCCAAGCTGGAACAAGCTTTCTTTGAAGCAAAAAGAATTGGTTTATTACCTTTCCCAGGCAGGATTAGCCGGAAGAGATATCAATTACGATCAGAATAACCGGTTCAACCTGGAAATTCGCAGAACACTGGAAGCGATCCATGAAAAATATACAGGAGATAAGCATGCTGCCGAGTGGAAGAAATTCGACGAATGGAGTAAGCAGGTGTTCTTTTCCAATGGGATTCATCACCATTACAGCATGGACAAAATTCAGCCGAAATTCAGCTCGGCTTACCTGAAAGAACTGATGCTTGCGGTAGAACACAATTTAAGCCGGGAAGCCATGGATGCTATTTTTAAACCGGACCGGGAGAAAAAACGCAAGGTAAAAGATCCGGACGTGGATATGATCGTGGCTTCTGCAAATAATTTCTACGGAAAAGGCGTTACCCAGAAAATGGTGGAAGACTTTTATGCCCAAAAACAGGACCTGAATGATCCGAAACCGATTGAACTGGGATTGAACTCTACGCTGATCCTGAAAAACGGAAAACTGCATGAAGATGTCTGGAAGAGCAAAGGGAAATACGGGCATGCAATTGACCAGATTATTTTCTGGCTGAGAAAAGCGGTAAAAGTTGCAGAAAACGATCAACAGGCCGAAGCATTGAAAGTATTAATCGAATACTATAAAACGGGCAATCTGAAAAAATGGGATGAATACAATGTATTGTGGTCCACAGCTACAAAAGGCGATATCGATTACATCAACGGGTTCATTGAAACGTATGGTGATGCTTTAGGAAAGCGTGCAAATTACGAATCCATCGTTCAGATCAACGATTTTGAAGCTTCCAAACGCATGGCAACGGTTGCAAAAAATGCGCAGTGGTTCGAGGATAATTCCCCGTTGTTGCCGGAACACAAGAAAAAGAAAGTAGTTGGCGTTTCCTACAAGGTAGTTGAAGTGGCCAGCGAATCAGGTGATGCTGCTCCTTCCACTCCGATCGGTGTAAACCTTCCGAACAACAACTGGATCCGCGAAATTCACGGTTCCAAATCGGTTTCTCTCGGGAATATTATCGAAGCGTACAACAAAGCCGGCGGGCCTGCTGTAACCGAAGAATTTGCGAATGACCAGGAAGAAATTGACCGCGCAAACAAATACGGGGCAATTGCCGGAAAAATGCACACAGCGTTGCATGAAGTAGTCGGACATGCCAGCGGACAAATCAATAAAGGAGTTGGCCAGCCTTCCGAAACCTTGCAGAATTATGCATCAACCCTGGAAGAAGCGCGTGCAGATTTAGTCGGATTGTATTTCATTATGGATCAGAAAATGGTGGATCTGGGATTGATCGAAACGCTGGAAGTCGGGAAAGCAGAATACGACGGCTATATCCGCAATGGCTTATTAACGCAATTGCAGCGCCTGGAAATTGGACAAAACGTGGAAGAAGAACACATGCAAAACCGTCAGTTGGTGAGTGCCTGGGTGTTTGAAAAAGGTCAGAAAGACAAAGTGATCGAGAAAATCACGCGAAACGGAAAAACCTATTACGACATCAAGGATTACAACAAACTGCGCACACTTTTCGGTGAGTTGCTGCGAGAAATCCAGCGCATCAAATCCGAAGGAGATTACAAGGCCGGAAAAGCATTGGTGGAAACCTACGGAGTGAAAGTCGACCAAAAAGCACATGCAGAAGTATTGCGTCGCGTAAAACCGCTGAACATTGCCCCATACAACGGATTTGTTTACCCGGTTTTTGTTCCGGTTATGGACGATAACGGAAAGATCAAAGACATCAAACTGGAGAACAAGCAAACGTTCATTGAGCAGATGTTGTATTACGGGAAGAATTACAGCTTCTTGTATTAAACAGGACAAAGAACTTAATAAGCAACGATCACACTTGAGTTAAGATAAAATGAATTTACGCAAAGCTACCCTTTCAGAAATCCCTGTTATCTGGAAAATCCTGCAGCAAGCGATTGAACGCAGAAAACAGGATGGCAGTGCTCAATGGCAGGACGGTTATCCGAATGAACAAACCATTGAGAACGACCTGGCAAACGGGTATGGGTATGTTCTTGTCGAAAATGATCAGATTTTGGGGTATGCCGCCATCATTTTTGATATCGAACCCGCTTACACGGATATTCAGGGAAAATGGCTGACCAACGGTGAGTACGTCGTTATTCACCGGGTTGCGACGTCCAATGAAGCAATAGGGAAAGGAATTGCAACGCGTTTGTTTCAATTGATCGAAGATCTGGCAATAAATGCTCATGTATTCAGCATCAAAGTGGATACGAACTTTGACAATCCCGCCATGCTGAAGATCCTGGACAAATTGGATTATACCTATTGCGGGGAAGTGTTCTTTCGCGGTTCGGCAAGAAAAGCCTTTGAAAAAGTATTGCAGATTCAAAACAATACCCTTAAAAATTAATTAATTTTGAGTGTCACCAAGTCCATTGAAATGAACAAAATCGTTACTTTATTACTTTTTACCCTTCTATTCAAATCCGGTTTCGGGCAAAACACTTCTTCTCCACAATATCATTCCAAAACATTCGATCTGATCGATGAATCCTTTAACCTTTCCGGAAAAACCAAAATCGGGAACTTAAGCGGTAATTCTGCAAATACGGGTAACTCCACCCTTTCGCATTTATTTCATTCGTTTTGGAACGAAGCGAATAAACAAGGGGCCAATTCCTTTACGATCGACAGCATCATTCATCACGAAGACAACATATCCATTGAAATATCGATCTATTCGTTAACAGAAGCGGAATTAAAAGCAAACCGGGATAAGTATCCGAGAAATAAGATCTATGTCTTCGGAAATATAGATAAACGTAAAGCAAGTGAAAAGATCCAGATTAACGATACGAATATGGACTTGAAACCACTGGAATATGTTTCTTACCAAAACCAGGTAGATGAACAGACGATTGTCTGTGTTCGGGGGCCCAGGGGAGCAAAAATGTCGGTTACAGGAGAAGAAGGCAGACAGCCAATGTATTTATCCGCAGCCGATTCCGGTCATAATGGCATATCCTATACTTCCAATGGTTCTATTAGCTATAATAGAGGCAGAGTGCAGCCGGTAGATTTCGATTTTGGGTCTTTTTTGGTAAAAGTTTTACCTGAAAAGCGATAACTAGCGAACCGAATAGCACCATATGGCTTTCTCCATCCAACCCATCTTGAAAAACAAACAAATCATCCTCCACCCGCTCCCGGAAACGATTTTGATTCAATCATTTAACAATTGTTTTTTTGCTTAAATACCAATTCTTGGTATCTTCGGGTAAATTTACACTTCATGGCAAAGAACACATCCATCTTATTAGGCGATTACTTCGATAGTTTTATTAATCAGCAGATAAAGTCAGGAAAATTTTCATCGGCAAGTGAGGTCATTCGTGCTGCTTTAAGATTGTTTGAATACGAAGAATCAAAAAAAGCAGAATTAATCAATGAATTAAAAAAAGGTGAGAAATCGGGTTTTGTAGAAAACTTTGATCGCCAGTCTTTCTTAAACGATCTCCATCAGAAGTATCATTCAAAATAATGAATTACAAAATAAGTAAAGATGCTACAATCGATTTAGAAGGAATTTGGATCTATACTTTTGAAAACTGGTCCGTTGATCAGGCTGATAGATATCTCAATTTGCTGTTAAATGAAATCGAGTACCTCGCTGAAAACCCTTATTCGGGAAAGAATTTAAATGAGGTTAGAAAAGGGTATTTCCTTTCACCGGTAAAATCACATGTGATCTTTTATAAATTAGATCTGAAAAACGAAGAGCTTTTGATCATTAGAATTCTTCACAAAAGAATGGATATTGAATCATTCATCACAAAATAGACACCATGAACTTCTCCATCCAACCCACATTACAAAACGAACAAATCATACTCTACCCGCTTCAGGAAAGTGATTTTGAAGAACTATACTCCGTTGCTTCGGACCCGAAAGTGTGGGAACAGCACCCGAACAAGGACCGCTGGAAACGTGAAGTTTTTCAAAACTTCTTCACCGGTGCTATGGAAAGCAAAGGTGCTTTCAAAATAGTAGATAAATCGACCGGAAAGATTATCGGATGCACGCGCTACTACGATTACAACGAATCGGAAAACGGTATTCTGATCGGTTACACGTTCTACGGAACAGATTCCTGGGGAAAAGGCATCAATCCGCAGGTAAAGAAACTCATGCTGGACTACATCTTTCAATTCGTGCCGAAAGTGCATTTCCATGTCGGAGCAACCAACCTGCGTTCCCAGATAGCGGTTAGCCGTTTAGGTGCAGAAAAGACCGGAGAAGAAGACGTTACCTATTTTGGAGAAGTCCCGAAATTGAATTTCATTTACGAGATTACGAAAGAACACTGGAATAACCTAACTGCAAAAAATTGACTATGGATAACAGAATCATTGAACGTCTTCAATTTTGCAAGGAGACTAATAAACGTATTACCTTCCTGGTCGGCGCGGGTTTATCTGCTGAAAGCGGCATTCCTACTTTCAGGGGAAAAGATGGCTATTGGGTTTCCGGCTCCAAAAACTACAAAGCGGAGGAAATCGGTACTTACCGTATGTTTCAACTCGCTTCGCAAGAAGTCTGGAAGTGGTTTTTGTACCGCAAGTCCGTTACGGAAGCTGCCAAACCGAATCAAAGCCATTTCATGCTCAAAGAAATCGAGGACCTTGTTGGCGACCGGTTTGCTTTGATTTCGCAAAACGTAGACAGCCTCCACCGAAAAGCAGGATCTTCGGAAGAAAGAACGTACCTGATTCACGGCGACTTTGATTTCGTGCGTTGCGGCGATGAATGCTCCAGCGAGCTCTACCCCTTTCCTGCGCAAATCCGTTTGACCGACCGTGATAAAGATGTGATCACGCCGGAGGAATGGGAAGCGCTGCGCTGTCCGAAATGCAGGGAAGATTTGCGTCCGCATGTGCTTTGGTTCGATGAATACTACAACGAAAAATATTTCCGTAGAGACAGTGTGCTGAGAATCTCCAAAGAAACCGGGATCCTCTTTATTCTCGGAACATCCGGCGCAACGAATTTGCCACGTACGGTAACCGAAAACGTGCTTTCAAGGAACGGAATGGTCGTGGAAGTGAACATTGAAGACTCCTATTTCAGTGAATTACTGAGTAACAAAAAGAATGGTATCAGTGTCCGTCAGGAAACATCGCCTTTCCTGACGGAGTTGCGGAATGAATTAGCCAATTGGTTTTGAGTAACTTGTCTCTAAAAAACAGCTGAAATGAGAAAAAAGCTTCGCTTGATATACCTGTTAGTCATTGCTTGTTTACTAGTGATTACCGCGATTTCCCTTTTACATGCAGGTGGCGATCAAATTGATAGCACTGTTTTGGCCGGAATTGCTTTCGCAAGCATTATCACTTCTTTAGTTCCCTTTTTTATGTCTATGTATTTCCTCAAAAAATCAGAAAAAGAAAATAGTGAACGGTACAGGGTTTGGGGGATTATCCTTTACGTGCTTTGTTTTCCTGTCAAAGCATTGGTAATACTAGCTACAATCTACGAAATTCTGTTTGGGAGCAATCATTGGGCTTTTGGGTAAAAGTTGAATCGAACCTTTTTGTATCTGCTTAATCCGTGGGGATAGCTTGATAATTTCCAAATTCATAATTGATAATTAATTATCTTAACACCATGAACTATCTCGGTCACATCTACTTTTCCAACAACGATCCGCAACTGGCCGTGGCTAATTTGTTCGGGGATTTCGTGAAAGGAAAGAAATACCTGGAATACCCGGAACACATCCAGAAAGGAGTTTTGCTTCACCGGAAAATAGATGATTACATTGACCATCATTTTGAAGTCATTCAGTTAATTCATACCATTCGCGGTGAATTGCCGAAAGTGGCGCCGATCGCCATAGATATTTACTTTGACCATTTATTGGCGCGAAACTGGAACCTCTATCACAAAACCAAACTTCAGGAGTTTTTAGCCGGCTTTTATTCAAATATTGATTTAACCAATGAGCCTTATCCGTCAGATTTCAAGCAGTTTATAAACTTGTTAGTCGAACGGAACTGGATCAGTCTTTACCACACGGAAGAAGGACTCTACAGAATGTGTCAGGGAGTGAGCCGCAAGCTATCTTTTGAAAACGCGCTAACGAACGGACACACCGTGTTTCAGCGCTATGAGAACGAAATTACTAGTTGCTTTCATGAATATATGCGCGATGCAAATGAATATTTAATGGGGAAGGTTTAAACCTTTTTCTCGTAATTTGTTCGTAAGTTTGATCATTATGCCGCAAATCAAAACGGGAATTTTACGACTAATCTTTCTAATCGGATGTCTGATCATGGCGTCCTGTTCGTCAGAAAAAATAGATTCCAGGAAGAAGCCTCTTGATGCGCATGATTTCGATTTACCCGGTATCTACAAGCGTGGTACCTTGGTAGTTCTGGCAGAAAACAGCTCTACATCCTTCTTTATTTACAAAGGCAAAAAAATGGGATTCGAATACGAAATCCTGAAAGAATTTGCCGAAGAATTGGGTGTAAGCCTCGAAGTAAAGATCGTCAACAACCTCGATGAAATCAACGACATCCTGAACCGCGGAGAAGGTGATATCGTGGCCTGTAATTATACGGTAACGCGTGAAAGAAGAGCGGAAATCAATTTCTCCGATCCTTTCCTGCAAACCAACCAGGTATTGGTTCAGCGAAAACTAACCCCGGAAACAAAAGATCAGAAAGTTACTTTTATTACCGACCCGATCCAATTAGGACGTAAAAAAGTAGTCGTTTGGGAACGTTCCAGTTACTACACCCGTTTACTTCACCTGCAGGATGAAATCGGTGACACGATTATGATCCGCCCTACACAAGCACAGGAAGGTGTGGAAGAATTAATCGAACAGGTTTCAAACGGTGTAATCGATTACACGGTTGCAGAACGGAATGTGGCGGAAATCAATGAACGCTTTTACGACAATTTGGATGTCAGCCTGCCGATTTCATTCAAACAAAACATTGCTTTCGGGTTGAATAAAAAATCGCCGATCCTTCAAAAACGGCTGAATGTCTGGCTTTCCAAATTCATGAACAAGGAAGCTTTTTCCTACATCAAACGCAAATACTTCGAGCAGATCAACAGTTCTTTGGGCGTTGAAAGCAATTTCAAATCCAGGAGAGGAAGTATTTCTCCTTTTGACGCCATTTTGAAAACAGAAGGAGAAAAATACAACATCGACTGGCGAATGGTTGCCGCATTGATCTACCACGAAAGCAAATTCAATCCGAATGCACGTGCATTTGGTGGAGCTTACGGCTTGATGCAGTTTATGCCGGGAACCGGTCCGAAATTCGGGGTCTATCCTACTTCACCTCCCGAAGTTCAAATCAAAGGCGGTTTCAAGTACCTGAACCGTATTTCAAAACTCTGGACAAGTATCAAGAATGAAGAAGAACGGAATAAATTCATCCTGGCAAGTTACAATGCCGGTGCCGGACACATTCTTGATGCACAGCGCCTGGCCGAAAAGAAAGGATTGAATCCGCATATTTGGGCAGACAACGTGGAAACCATGGTCATGAACCTGGGAAAACATTCCTACTATACCGACGAAGTGGTGAAAAGCGGTGCTTTCAGAGGAAATATTTGTATTCGATACGTTCGAGGAATTACTTCCCGCTACGAAACTTACAAAACACTCGTTAAGCGCTGATTTCAGGGAGAAATCGTACATTTGCGCATGCAGCAACTGATCGTTATTGAAGGTCCGACAGCCAGTGGAAAAACTTCGTTGGCCGTGGCTTTGGCAAAAAGCCTGAACACCGTCGTTCTTTCAGCAGATTCCCGGCAATTTTACAAGGAATTATCCATCGGGACCGCCAAACCTGCTTTGGAAGAATTGGAAGGAATTCCACATTACTTCATCGATTCACACCACATTTCAACACCGGTAAGTGCAGCGCAGTTTGAGTCTGAAGCTATGGAATTGATCCGGGGAGAATTAGCTGCTCACAAACAACTGATTTTGGTAGGTGGTTCGGGAATGTTTATCGATGCGTTATGCATTGGCCTTGATCCTATTCCAACCGATGCTGCTATCCAGGACGTTTTGAGAAATGAACTTTTCGAAAAAGGATTGGATGCTTTGCTGGACGAATTAAAAGCCGTAGATCCGGAATTCTATGCGCAGGTCGACCAACAAAATCCGATGCGCATTTTGAGAGCTCTGGAAGTGATCCGTTTGACCGGGATTCCTTTCAGTACCTGGCGTAAAAACGAACTTCCCAAACGTCCTTTTGAAGTCATTCGCTTTGTGATCAATCATCCGAGAGAAGTTCTGTACGAACGTATCAACCGGCGGGTAGATCAGATGATCGAATCGGGGTTGATCGAAGAAGTGAAAAATGTATCGGAATACCGCAACTTCACCGCTTTGCAAACCGTTGGTTATAAGGAAGTTTTCGATTACCTGGATGGAAAGTGGGATTTGGAAACCTGCGTCGAAAAGATCAAACAACACACACGGAATTACGCCAAACGCCAGCTGACCTGGTTCAAAAAACATCCCGGCACCAGTTGGCTGGATGCAAAATCAACCGATGAAATGCGGGATGAGATTCTGAAAATCGTTCAAAAGTAGTATTTTGTAATCTTGGAATGATATTTGAAATTGATCGCGAAAACTAGCTAAGATGAACATCCAATTTAATCAGGTTATGCCCTTTCCGCTTGCATCCATTAACCATGGGACTGACAGCATCTGGGGAAACAGCGCAAAACTTGAATCCGGCAAAAAGATCCTGCTGAACGCCTCTTCCGGGAAAGGGAAATCGACCTTTTCAATGACAGTATTCGGAATACGGAAAGATTACGACGGAACGATTTTATACGACGGCAGAGACATTAAAACCTTTTCAGTGGATGAATGGGTTGAAATCCGCCAGCGAAAAATCTCCACGGTATTCCAGGATTTACAGCTCTTTCATAAACTGACGGTGGCCGAAAACCTGCAACTCAAAAACCACTTAACCGATTTCAAATCGGAGCAGGAAATCAAAAACATGCTTGCCGAACTGGAAATCGATCACAAATGGAACGATCCCTGTGGTTTGTTGTCCATGGGACAGCAACAGCGTGTTGCCATTGTCCGTTCTTTGTGCCAGCCGTTCAATTGGTTGATTTTGGACGAACCTTTCTCCCATTTGGATGAACGCAACAGTTTGCGCTGTCTTTCCATGATCGATGCTGAATGTACCAGACAACAAGCAGGTTTTGTACTGACATCCCTGGATGACGACAGCCGGTTCTCTTACGATTACGAATTAAAGCTCTGAGCCATGTTACGCAAACTATTATTTCAATACCAGGACAAACGGCAATTGATTATTGCTGTTGTCGGGGCTTTTTTGGGAATGACTTTTCTCATTACTTCCATTCACTACCTGATCAAGGTCAATGATTTCGGGAAAGGAGCAGAAATCCTGGGACCTAATACGGTAATCGTACAAAAGAAGGTTTCCAGTTTCAACACACTCAATCTTGCTAAAACCGATTTTTCCCTGGCAGAAATTGAAGAAATGAAAAAGAAACCATTCATTTTGGATGTACAGCCCGTAGAATCGAATAACTTCAACATTACGATCGAAACGGCGGACCCTTCCGTTCCGCGATTCAGGGGAGATATTTTCATTCAAACCGTTGACCCGGATTTCCTGGATATCAAATCGAATAATTTTCACTGGAAACAAGGCGACACACTCGTTCCTATTCTCATGCCGCGCGATTTGCTGGTAATGATGAACATGTTTATGAGCTCCAAGGGAATGCCTCAGATCAGTGACGAACTCGCTATGGACATCAAGTTCAAGTTTGCCCTGAAAAACGACACCATGAAAGAATACATTTCGTGCCGCATTATCGGTTTCACGAATGAAGTTCCTTCCGTGCTTGTTCCACAAAACTTTATGAATTGGGCAAACAACCGTTTCGCACCCGACGCAGAACAAAAAATCACCCAGATCATGATTTCCGGGAAAGAGAATGAATTCGGCCTGGTGGAACAAATGCTGGAAGAAAAACACCTGGAATCCAAAAACGCGCAGGTTGTAGTTGGCCGCCTGAAAAGTATGGTGGGAACATTGATTCTCGTTGTATTGGGAATCTCGATCATTGCCGTATTCCTTTCCGGATTGGTTTTAATTCAGTACCTGCAACTACTATTAAGTAAGAATTTATACGAAGTACGGACTTTAATGCGCCTGGGACACCATCCTAACACCTTGGTTAAGAATTTCTTCGTCTATTTCTCCAAAGTTTTTGGAATAATTGCGATCCTCAGCATGGCGGCTTTTATCGGATTTAAACTAATTTTAGATGCGGTATTTGAGTCGGGAGGATTGTATATCGATACACGACTAAGCGTTTTAAGCATTCTGGCATTGGTTTTTGCTTATTCCTTATTCGCACTGGCTTCTTACCTGAGCGCCCGCAAGGGAATTTACGAACAGAACAATGGTTAATTTTCTGTTAAACGAATGACTTTATTAATTTTGCTACGTCATGATTAAAAATAAACCTTCAAACATGAAACAACTTTTAGTAATTGCCCTGTTGCTTGTATCAACGGTTGGATTCAGTCAGAAACTGCGCTTCAAAGTAGAAGGAGCGAAAGACACCACCGTTTTCCTGACGAAATATTACGGCTCTAAACTGTTTTACGCAGACACGGCCCAAATGAAAGGCGGAGTTGTTGAATTCACCGCAAAAAAAGATTTGAAACCAGGTATCGTTGCATTATTGATGCCCGGACAAAAATACTTCGAGGTTATTTACAACAACGAGGAAATCAACATCGAGACAAAAGGTCCTGATTTCGTTTCCAACATGAAAGTGAAGAAATCCGAAGAAAACAAAGTATTCGTTGCTTACATCAACTATTTGCAGGACCAGCGCAAAGTAGCTAACGGTTTTGCCGAAGAACGCAAAAAACACAAAGAAGGCGATCCTCAATACAAACGTTTGGGCGAGAAAATGGACTCGGTTTCCAAACTGGTTGCTGCTTATCAAACCGATCTTCAGAAAAACAACCCGACAAAACTGGTTGCTAAAATCATCAAAATGTCTATGGACGTGGTGGTTCCTGAAGCTCCGAAAGATGCAAACGGGAAAGTAATCAATGAAAACTTCCGGTACGAATATTACCGCAAGCATTACTGGGACAACATCGACCTGAAAGATGACCGCCTAGTAAACACACCTGTTTTTGGTTCGAAAGTAGAATATTTCTTTGGGAAAAACATGCTGATCCAGCACCCGGATACGGTTTTGGCTTTCGCCTTCCCTTTCATTGATCAAATGGACAAGAAATCGGAAATGTTCAAGTATTCGGTAGACTACGTCACCAATACATTTGCGAAGTCAAACATCATGGGAATGGACAAAGTGTATGTCTACATGGTTAACCGCTATTACTGCCAGTTTGATTCGGAAGGAAATTCAGTGGCTTTCTGGATGAATGACAAAAAAGACAAGCTGAAAGAATTGTGCGAGGAGAACAAAGTTAAAATGAACCTGGTTCAGGGTGTTCGCCCTCCGAATATCAGTTTACGTGACACAACAGATACGAAATGGAAAGATTTTTACAGTCTGAAAAGTGATTACACCATTCTTTACTTCTGGGATCCGGAATGCGGGCATTGTAAGAAAACAACTCCGAAACTTCAGACTTTGTACGAGAAAAAATTCAAAGCACGCAACGTAGAAATCTTTGCGGTTGGAAAAGCAACGGGAGATGATTTCGAAAAGTGGAAAAAATTCATCCGTGACAACAAACTGGAGTTTATCAATGTTGGTTTGACGAAGAAATTGTTTGAAGATGCTACGGCCGACCCAAGACAATTTGTTCCGAAGTATACCACACTAGAAGCATTGAATTACCACGACACTTACGATATTTATGCAACGCCGCGAATCTTTGTGCTGGATAAAGACAAAAAAATCATCGCGAAACAATTGACGATCTCCCAATTGGAAGATTTCATTGACCGCATGCAAAACATTAAGAATCCTGAGAAGATCTTCCCTCCTGACCCGGAAGAAGAAGCTCATTGATAATAGAAGACTGGTAGAGATACCGGTCTTTTTTTGTCACATAGGTACAAAGAACACCGGGGATTATAGAGTTCTTTTTTTAACCAACAAAAGAAAAACCTTCCGCGTTCACCTGCGCTCGTTTGTGTGAAATAACCTATGTGGTTAAAAGAAAATGAGAGCGGAGCGAAACGACAAATTGCCAGCTTGAATAGCATTAATCAAAACAAAAGCTCTGTGTTCTATGTACCTATGTGGTTTATTTAAGCAGATTCACATGACCGTGTACCACTTCGCGCTCGCTGGTCCACATCGACCCGAATTTAATTCTCCAGGTATAAACACCTTCCTGGGCCAATTGATCATGATAGGTTCCATCCCACCCTGTCGCCGGATCATTTGATTCGAAAATAAGTTCTCCCCAACGGTTAAATACTTTCAGATTGTATTCCGACGGATCAATTCCCGATTCAAAAACAGGCCGGAAAACCTGGTTGAATTCGTTTCCGTCCGGTGTGAAGGTATTCGGAACGTAATAAACACTTCCACCCTCCATGTAGACTATTCCATAGGCAGTATCACTGCAGCCGTCTTCATTGGTAACGGTTAAACTGATTGAATAGGAACCAAACGTAGCGGGAGAATAACTGTGTGCCGGTTCAAAAAGAGTTGAGTGCACCGTATTGTCCCCGAAATTCCACTCGTAGAAATCTCCTCCGACAGAATTATTAACCATCGTTGTTGTAGGGTTTTCTGCATCCAGCATGGATGGCACCGGTGAAAATGAAGCCGTCGGAGAAGCTGAAACGCAGACAATTGAAGTGAAATCAGCAGAATCGATGCATCCTTCATTGGAAGTTACTTCCAGGGTCAGGTCATAGCAGCCGGGGGTATCAAATGTCACTAACTGATTCCCGCAACCCGAAACTATTGTTCCATCCGAAAAAGCCCAGTTTGCAGAAGCACAATTCGTGTTTGCATGAGTGAATGAAACGGTAACAGGTACACAACCGGAAGTTACGGAAGGAATTACCGTAACAGGCGGCAAAGGATTTACGGTAACCAGCACGCTGTCTGTAGCCGTACAATTTCCATTTGAGCTAGTTGCGACAACTGTATAAATAGTCGTTGCCTGAGGTGTAAAAGGCTGATCATTTATAATTCCGTTATTCCAGGTCAAAGTGGAATTGCTGCTTAACGAAGAGGCGTGCAGCGTCACATTTTCCCCCATACAAATCGTTTGATCCGGTCCCGCATCTACATCCAAACTATTTAAATTCACTGAAATAGTATCTGTCAACCAACAGCCGGTAGCACTAATTTGTACAGAAAGCCAATATTGTCCGGAAACAGTAGCGTGTGCATAACCTGTTGTTTCTCCTGTAGACCATAAATAAGAATCGGCCATTACGTTTGTGGTGAGAATCAGGCTTTGCTCACACACTTCAATGTCAGGTCCCATATCGAATGTCCCGGGCAATATATTGCCTTCCGGAAAAGGAAGATTGAATGAATAAAGCGGGCCCCATTCACCAGGAGAGGCGCCGTAGGATTGTTGAGCACAACTGGAATTGGATACATTGATTCCGGGATCTCCCGGCACAAAAGAGGTTGTTACATTTGCTGCCGGCAGCACACTTCCCGAATGCTGGATCATACCCGTTCCGCCGCCACCTCCGGGACCGAAACAAGAAGGATAAGTTGTTTGTATGTTTCCTCCGTCACCGCCATCTACTCTTAAAATCACATTCCCGCTAAAGGTAGTCACGTCCAAAGCTATGGCACCACCTGCCCCGCCACCTCCGGCACCATCACCGATACTGTTGGAAGTTGTAACCACATTTCCTCCACAGGATTCGATAAACGTGTTATTGGATTGCAGCGTTGCCGCACGTATAATGACAATGCCACCACCGTTTGCACCGGAACTTCCCACTCCATCATTGAAATCCGGGGAACCACCACCGCCTCCCATGAAAAGCCGGCCCGTGCTGTAATTCAATGCCATTCCACCTTCTCCGCCAATGGGTTGTTGCCCGCAAAAAGCTGCCTGATCTCCGCCACGACCGCCTCTTGTTCCATTGGAACCGCCACCGCCACCGGTGTTGTGTTTATTTCCACCGCCGCCACCATTTCCAAGAGCTCCGCGCCCTCCGTTCATGGCATTCGTTACTACAGCAATTCCTTCACCTTTCAATGCTCCGAATCCGGATGAAACAGGATAAAAGTAATCCTGGTAATTTCCGCATCCGCCATCGGGATTTGAGGAAGAAAACGAACCCCTGAACCCTTTTCCGTTGACAGAAATCGGAGCATTTAAAGTTAAGGTCCCGGAAACTTCCATCACAAGAACGCCTCCCGTACTTCCATCCCAATCTTGTGCAGTAAGCGTATTTACAACGGTTGTATTCGTGTATTGAGGAACCCGGATAAGCTGTACAAGGCCTGCGATGGTATAGGTTTTCAGCAGTTGGTATTGAAGTGTAACGCTGGTTCCGTTAATCGCTGTGACATTGGCAAATTCATAATTTCCGCAATCATTGTAATTGGTTATCGTACCGAAATTGGCGCTATTGGTGGTATTAATTGTAGCTCCTTTCATCTGAATGATCAATACACGATCTCCCACCGAAAGAAAAGAAGCATCCAGTACATCAACCTGGTTGCAGGAAATGGCTGTTACGGGCGTGTATTGATTGATTACTCCAGATATCTGTGCATAGAACTGATTGAGTAAACAACTCAAACTCATTACCAGTAAAAGAGACCAAGACTTCATAGAAAAGGCAGCGTTTAGAAATAGAACGCGCTTTTCCCGGAAAAAGTTTGCTGACCTGAAAATATCTTATGCTTTTTAGAGTGCTTATGCTATTATTCAGTATCTTAGACCAACGCTACATTTTCCTATGAATACTACTCTTACCCTGCTATTGTTGGTGCTCCTGCCTTCTTCTTTCTTAAATGCCCAATGTCCAACCTGTGGAAACGGTGTTGTGGATGCCGGAGAAACCAACTCCAATTGTCCTTCAGATGTATCACACAGTGCAAGCTGTACGAGTCCTTGTGCACAACCTGGTTCTTTTGAATCAGCGGCAGGAATACGCCAGGCATTCGATTTTACGGGAACAACAACCTGGTCAACAGCAGGACTCCCAAGCGGGTGGACATTTGCAGGAGCTCCTTCAGCTACAACTGCGGGCGCACTTCCGGCAGCAGATGCTTACGGAGCAAAAGCCGGATTGATTCAGCCAAACTGTAGCGGAAGCTGTACTTCAACGAATGGATTTTGTATCGGGAACCTGGCGAATAGCGTGGCTGTCGGTTCTGGCGGAGCTAACGGGAAACTGGGTGCTAATTTCGACGGAAGAACAAATACCAATCAAAACCTCAGTTATGCTGTTCTCCGCGGACAAAGTAGTCCTACATTGGTTTCTCCCACCTTTGACATGTCGGGAGTAGAAGGGTTTAAAGTGCAATTCTGGCTTTTTCCTTCTGAAACTTCCTGCGGACAAAGCAATTCCTGGGGATCCTGTGTCGGAAACGTTGCTTACCTGGATTTTTCAGCCAATGGCGGCACCAGCTGGACGCAAATCCTTCAGATGGATATCAGTTCGTCCAATACCGATATGTGTATCAACAATTCCACCAATACCAAGTGGCTGACAGAAAGCGCCTGGTCAAGGGTTTGTTTGACGGTTTTTAAGTCAACGACTTCTCCGGGGAATTACTACACGGCAGCTACCGGAACAACAGCTGCTTCTGGAATCATGGTCAGCAGTGCTTATTTTACCGCCAATTTTAAATTCCGGATCCGTTACTCCCAAACAGCAAGCTGTACATCCGGAATTACAACAACCAACCCGGGACGTTATCTGGCGATCGATTACCCGGTAATTACTTCCGGTGACGAAATGATTCCTTGCGGGATTTCCTTTGCCAACATGTGCGGTTATGGAATGGACGATAACGATGATGGAGTCGGATCAAACTCTGCAACCACGCAAACTACCGCTTTTTCAACCGTTAAACGCAGTGTGAACCAGGCTGAAAGAGGTGTTGAAATCCTGACTTCACAAACTTCAGCATTCTCAAGCCAGAACTTATCCGGTTCTGCTTTTGCCACGAATTACGATTTGTGCAACGCGGAAGGCGGCGATCAGCAGTGCATTGACTGGCAAAGTAATAACAACTTTTACACGGCTGTTTACGAATGCATTACAGACTGGGAAGCTCCTACTTCCGGGATTAACGTGAATTATTACAAGGGGACGACCCCGCAATCGTTCGGGCTCACAAAAGTAACTGCATCCGGGAAAACTGCTGCTATTGGCTGGCGATACAGCGGATCACGTTTTGTAAGTTGTGGCGGAACGAGTGACCTGAATTCAGGATGCAACGGTTATTTATTCTTATCCAATTCCTTGCCGACTCAATTCGGCCGCGGATTTTACGGACTGGCAACCAATAGTCTCGGGCAAGCCTGGTCGTATTACGGAGCAACCAGCTGCAGTCATTACTTCAACGGACCTACCTTTGCTCCTATTGCTGTTCCTACGATGGTAACGGGAGCTCCGAATTACACGGTTTGCAGTGGGAATGACCTTGTTTTTACGGCAGATGTCGCCTATTGTTCTGCAAGTAGTTTTACCGGTTCTGCGGCCATTTCAGTTAGCGGTCCGGGTGGTTTTTCGGAAACCATCACCGCAGGTTCTGCGGGAACCAATCCGATTGTAATTGCCGGGGATTATTTCCTGACCGGGCAAACACCAACTAGTCCGGCTCAATGCCTGGATTGCGTAAGAACGGTTTGTGTGACGGTTTCACAATCGGATATTGACAATTGTATTTCGACACCACTACCTGTAGGTTTGACCAATTTCAGGGTGGAAAACTCCGAAACGGTTTCGCTTATATTGTGGGAAACAGAAAGTGAAGAGAATAGTGATTATTTCATCGTTGAACGCTCTCAGGGAGGAAGTGATTTTACAGCTATCGGAATGGCGGATGCGAAAGGAAACAGTGATCACAGACAATTCTACCAGTTTACAGATACCGATCCTTTGCCGGAAACGTCTTATTACCGGTTGAAAATGGTTGATCTGAACGGGAGTAGTCGTTATTCTTCTGTTATTTCCAGTAAAAGATCCGGTTATTCCATTCAAATTGTTCCCAATCCGAATGACGGTAGTTTCCAGGTCATTGGCCTTAGCGGGATAAACAGTCTGGAATTATCCGATCTGCATGGAAAAGTGCTGGAAACAAAAGAAACGGACGATGGTGTGATTTCTTTTCACCTGAAAGAGAAACCGGGAGTTTATGTATTGCGGATCAATAATTCAAAGAAAACGGAAGTAATGCGGGTTGTGGTGAAGTAAATTCTTTCAAATTATCGCTTATCAGGTATTAATTATTCAAGTCAGCCTACGTTTGATAACACGAAGCATCCCGCGTATCGGTATGCCAATATACGGATAGATATCTGTCTATTTGCCCAGTGAGACTGTAGGTTTCAGAGGTGTTAATCGTAAACTGCTTCCAGGTCACTGCGCTCATTCTTCGGCACGCGGAACAGCATCAGCAATCCCACTACAAAGAAGAATGCCACAGATACAACCGAGAAACGCATGTCGTTGAAAATGATCTCCATTACCCCGAAGAACAGTGTTCCGGTCACAATACCGATTTTCTCAGTAGCATCGTAGAATGAGAAATAACTGGCGTGATCTTCTGTTTCCGGTAAAAATTTAGAATAAGTCGAACGTGCCATGGCCTGTACGCCTCCCATTACCAAACCAACGGTTGCCGCAAGCGCATAAAACTGAACCGGTGTTTTAATGAAAAATGCCGCAACGCAAATACCAATCCATATCACAATGGAAATTCCCAATGTGCGGATATTTCCGATGCTTCTTGAAATCCGGGACATCAGGAATGCCCCTCCTGCTCCTAATAGCTGGATCAACAAAATAGCAATGATTAATCCGCTGTCATCCGGTTTTCCGTCTTTCATAGGCCAGTCAATTTCTTTTTTGGCAAAAAAAGTAGCCATCAACATCACGGTTTGAACACCGGTATTGAAGAAGAAAAACGCAGTCAGGTATTTTTTCAGGCGGATCGTTTGTCTGAATTCCACAAAAACATGCCGCAATTCACGGAATCCTTTCCAGATATATCCTTTTTCACGGATTTCTTTTTTACCCGAATTCGGAAGTACGCGGTAGGTAAACTGTGAGAAGAACAACCACCAGATTCCAACAAGGACAAAACACCATCTTGCCTCAAGTGTTTTTGTTTGAATCAACACCAGACAAATGATCAATAAGAGCATTGATCCGAAATATCCCATGGAGAAACCTCTTGCCGAAATTTTATCGTGGTCTTTCGGTTCGGCGATTTCAGGCAAATAGGCATTGTAAAATACCAAACTGTTCCAAAACCCAATACTGGCAAAGAACAAACTGGTGAGGCCCAATTCAATTTTAGCCGGATCAAAGAAGTAAAGCGTCATACAGGAAGCCGCTCCCAGGTAGCAGAAAAACTGCAGGAACCGTTTTTTATTTCCCAGGTAATCTGCAATTCCTGATAAGAAAGGTGAAAAGAAGGATACACATAGGAACGAGGCAGAAAGCACGAAACTCATCAATGCGGAGTTGGAAAGTTCCCATCCGAAGAAATTGACCGTCACGTTAACTCCGTCCGGCAAACTCTTTTCCAAATCATAATGATGCGTTTGCTTGAAATACTTCGTAGTTACATTGTCATAAAAAATCGGGAAGATTGCCGATGAAATTACTAAGTTGTAGACCGAATTTGCCCAGTCATACATCACCCATCCCCTGATTACCTTTTTGTCGCCTTTCTGTATTGCCATAGCCGGTTTTTAAGCTGTCACCTGATTGACATAATCGTTCAGGTATGCAAAGTAAGATGTTAAATTTCCATTCAGGTCCGTTTCGGAACCTCTTCCGATGATATTATCCGGATCATCACCGAACAAATGCGGGAAAACAGATTTAATCAATTCATTTCCAAAATCCTCCGAAGCATCTTTCGGCAATTCACACGGTAAATTATCTACCGCCATCACCATGATCGCATCCGGTTGTGCCCAATCGCATTCCTGACCTGTTTTCGGATCGTATCCGTAGAAAGGATCGGCGATCTTGGAAGAACGGATTGTAGAAGCGATCGGACCCTGGATATCACAGGAAACATCTGCAATAACGCGGATCTTATTTTTATCGGATCGCAAATCTTCTTCCGTCAGGATAAACGGTGATTTACTGCTCCAAAAGTGACAAGCCACATAAATATCAGCTGCTTCCGAGTAACGTTTGAAACTTGATTCGTAAATATCAGGTGTTGCATAGAATTCGGATTTACTGAACGGTTTTCCGTCCTTGCGCTTGTAATAGTCCTCAATTTCCAGATGGGTAAACACAGGAGTATCAAATTCTTCGCTCAGGAATTCTTCCGGGCTTACTTCTGTAAACGGCAATAAGTCCATGATTTCACGCGCTCCGTAACCTACCCGCCCGAAACCGGTCAACACCAATTTCATGTTTTGAGGAAACACCGCTTTGTGTAATTCGTCTTCCATTTCCTTTCTGCCGGAACATTCGTTGGCCGGTTTCAAATGAAAGGTATTTGTCTTCTCGCCGTAAGCACGGATTCCGTTGTAAGCTCCGACAATCCCGGCATAACGCCCGAAACCGATAATGCGTTTGTTTTCTTTGGATTTCAGCACCTCGTAATCAATCAGCTGGATTTTCTTATCTAAAATTGCACGAAGCAACTTTCTGTTGTAAGGTTGTTTTTTGATCGTGTGTGAGAAGAACAGGAATTTCTTTCCGGGAATCAGGTCTTCGATATTCACTTCCTTCACGCCCATGATGATATCACAATCCGACAGATCTTTCACCACTTCAATTCCTTCCGCCCGGTATTCCTCATCCTTAAATGCACGGACTTCGCTTTCCTGTACAAGTACTTTGACTTGCGGAAACTTCATCTCAACCAGCTTGCATTGTTTGGGAGTAAGTGGAACCCGTTTGTCGGGCGGCACTTTTCCTTCGCGTATAATGCCCAATTTCACTTGATTCATGTCTTATTAAAATTCTTTTATCGGTTCAGGAAGGAGAAAATTATCGATAAATTCTCTGACAACTCCTGTTCCCCCGTTTTTTGTTAGTACAATATCTACCTCTTTCTTGACTTCCTGAACAGCATCTTTCGGACATGCAGTGAGCCCGATTTCACGCATAATGGACAAATCATTGATATCATCTCCGATCATTGCCACTTCATTCAGGGTAATGGACAATTCCTCACACCATTGTTTCAGAATCGTGATTTTCTGATCGCGGCCTACGTAAACATATTTGATGTTCAAAGTTTCAGCCCTGTTACGAACCATTCGGTCTACAAATGCAGAAGAAATGATCCCGCACAGCAAGCCTTGCTCCTGCGCTTTCATAATCCCCATTCCATCCTTGGAATTATACTTCTTCATCTGGTCCCCGGATTCCGTATAATACATTCCGGCATCCGTCATTACACCGTCCACATCCAGTATCAGCAATTTGATCTTCGAGATCTTGGCTTTTAAATGGTCGAAGACGAATAAAGGCTTGAAAAGCAGCGAATAGAAATCCACTTCGTATTCTTCTGCGATCGCCTCCAGGTCCAGGATAGACAATTCAGTCACACCGTCTACGTCAAAATCTTTCAGCATCTGATAGAAATCAACGCCGAACTTTGCGCAAAGGCCTTTTATATTTTGCTCTAAAAACAAGGTTATCTCATTTTATATCCAACGCTTGCTGCAATCGGATCAAGTGTTTGTAACAATTGCTTGAACTCCTCGTGGTTCAATTGCTGGGAAGCATCCGATTTGGCAACTTTCGGGTTCGGGTGAACTTCCACCAATAATCCGTCAACTCCCAAAGCAATGCAAGCTCTCGACAATCCTGCAACACCATAAGCGTAACCCATTGCGTGGCTCGGATCCAGGATCACCGGAAGGTTTGTATAATGTTTCAACCATTCCACCCCGCATAAATCCAATGTAAAACGCGTACCGGTTTCAAATGTGCGGATTCCTCTTTCACATAAAACTACGTTTTCATTTCCTCCGGAAAGAACGAATTCGGCTGCCTGAACAAATTCCTGCAAAGTAGTACCGAAACCGCGCTTGATCAGAACGGTCTTTTGCGTTTTTGCACAAGCGCGCAAAATCCCCTGGTCGTACATGGCTTTCGCTCCAACCTGGATTACATCCGCATGTTCGATGATTTCGTCGATATGTGTAGCATCACGTGCTTCCGTCACTACCGCAAAACCGTATTCGTCACGCATTTTTGCCAGCAACTTCAATCCTTCCAGTCCCAATCCCTGGAAACTGTAAGGGCTAGTGCGCGGTTTGTAGCATCCTCCGCGAAGTGCCGTCAAACCCAAAGATTTCAATAAATCAGATGATTCACGGATCTGTTCTTCCGATTCAACGGAACAAGGACCAGAGATCATGATCGTATTTCCGGTGTTTCCACCTATCGTTACATTTCCGATTTTTACTTCACGGGTTTCGGAACGGTAGTTGCGCGAAGCCAATTGCATGTCGTTCGGGAATACCCAATGTTGTTCCGTTACCGCTTCCAGTGCAGCAGGTACTTCTTTTACACCGGATCCCGTTACCAATACATTTACTCCCTGTGAAACCAGGTGAAATGCTTTGTTTTCCGCAGCCAGTTTAGCCGCATCAGCTGAGCTGACAGAATTTTTTAAATGAATGATCATATTTCCCCTTTAATCAGGTTTACGAATGTTAAGATCCCTTTTGCTTTATGGTTGTTATCAACAACGGGTAAATAAAGAATCGGGAAAGTGTATTTTTTAATTTGTTGCAGTAAGTCGTTCACAGTTGCCGTTTCAGCAATCACCAACGGTTTGGAATTCATGATCTCAGCGATGGATTCATTATTCAGGTTTCCGCCCGTACGGATCAGGCTTTTACGAATATCCGCATTGGAAATCAACCCTCTTAAGTTGGAAGTTTCATCAACCACCAGCGTGAATCCCAATTTTCCGTCTTCAATCGAATTCAGCACTTCGGAAATCGAGGCGTTCTCCCCGATAGCCGGTGATTCTGTAAGCGGAATCATAAAATCCTTGACCAAAAACTGGGAATCTATCGTACGTTTCGTTAAATCCATCAATGCATGGCCGACACTTGGCGCATTGAACAGGTAAGAACCGGAAACAGAAGTATGAACCCCCATGTTTCGCAGGATAAATGAAACTTCTCCGTTTACGCCTCCATCTACATGAACGGATTTCGACGGATATTTCTTTTGGAAATCACGGATTTTCTTAAAATTCACCGCATCAAAAACACCTCCGCTTTGTCCGGGAATGGTTGCCATGATCAGGATGAAATCGAAATTGCTGTATTTATCAAATGCTTCAATGGGTGTCGGAGTGATAATTGCCAATCCTTTCTTTCCGCTGATATCTGCCGGAATCAACAATTCTTCTTCCAGGTCTTCGACTTGAAAGGTCACATATTCAACCGGAACGGTGCGAAGCAGGTCGTAATAATTGGAAGGTTTTTTGGTAATGATGTGCAAATCGACCGGGATGTTGCACCAGGTTCTGATCTTGCTGATATCCTCAAAAACAGATGGATCGTCGTTGCAGTCAACATGCAGCAAATCTACATGGTGAGCGGCCAGATCCCGGATTGTTTCCGACAATTCACGTTTCTTATCCGAATAAATCGAAGCAGATATTCTCATAAGACAAAAATAAGGAAAGAATTCCCTACACCACTCCTATTTCGAGAATGATATCAACAGAATTTACACAAAATTTGATCGGTATTTTAACATCCGGTTTTATTTAATACTTCCTGATAGAAAGTACAAAATTAACGGCCTTTTTAGGACAAAAACCGGACTGCCTGTGCCGGTGTAGGAAGTGCACAAAAAGCAGGTGCCAAACGCATTCTTCGCTTAGCAATCATGTTGTAAATGCCATCCCGGATAAAACGCGGACAAATCCAGCCGATTTTTCCCAAAGTATATGGAAAGCGCAAATAATTCAACACTTTCAATGCTGCCGTAGACCGGTTATTCAGCTTCTTCCCGTCCCAAAAGTAAAAGGTGGAAAGGTCAATCTTCGAAATCCCGGATTTTAGTAAGAACTCCCTGGCATAATCACTCTGAAGTGCACAGAAATAGATCTCCCGGTTCTTTTCATGGTTCAGAACAAACTGGACTGTTTTATTGCAAAAGCCGCAATCTCCGTCGTAAAATATTATTGGTTTGTTCATGATAACAAAGATACGAAATAGCCGGAGAATCGTATTTTTGGAGAAACAAAGATTTAAAAACAAAAAGCAGGAAAGTTTGAGCATCTCTGCGGCCTCCTTTTCTTTGCGGTAAGTAAAAAAGCATATTTAACCGCAAAGAGTGAAAGAACGCAAAGGACTGAAGGTTTTCTTCCTGTGCTAATTTATAAAACAATAAAATGAATTTTGGAATTTTACTTTCCGGGTCCGGAGTTTATGACGGAGCTGAAATCCAGGAAGCAGTATTGAGCATGCTTGCCGTGTCCGAATCAGGAGATACTTATACGTGTATCGGGGTGAATGCCGATCAGTTTCACGTAATCAATCACGTAACCGGGGAACCGATGAACGAATCCCGCAATATGTTCGTGGAAGCTGCACGCATTGCACGTGGTAACATTGTTCCTATCCAGGATGTGCAACCGGCAGATTTAGACGGGTTGATTATTCCCGGAGGATTCGGGAGTGCAAAAAACTTCACTAAATGGGCATTTGAAGGACCGGAAGGAGCTATTTTGCCGGAAGTGAAATTATTGCTCGTAAACCTGATCAATATTGGCAAACCGATCGCTGCTTTGTGCGTGAGCCCGGTAGTTTTGGCAAAAGCACTGGAAGGTTCGGATATCCATCCCTCATTGACTTTGGGAACAACTGCAGAATCCTCCCCTTACGATATCGAAGCATTTTCTCAGGGATTGGAAAAAACCGGCGCTACAACGACTTATAAAACGGTTAAAGAGATTCACGTGGACACCGCAAACAAAATCATTACTGCACCTTGTTATATGATGGATGCAACCATCAGTGAAGTCTGGAAAAACATCCACCAGGCTGTCGGTGAATTGAAAAAACTGGCAACTCTATGATTCCAGATTATCCGGAACGTGCGAAGCATTACAAAAATGCTGTTAATCAAATCAATAAACGACTTCAGTTAATTGGTTGGTCAAGGTTATTGGTATTACTCCTTTCCGGAGCAGGTTTTTATTTTTCACGAGACGGAAATGGCCTTCCCTTTTTGATCGGTGCAATTATCTTTTTGGGATTTTTCCTCTTTCTGGTCAATTATCATTTCCGGGTAAAACGCAAATTGCAGGTTGCAGCCACTTATCAATGGTTGAATGAATCGGAAGACTTATTTCTGAAGGAATCAAAACCCTATTATGAAAACGGGGAAGAATTCCTGGATACGAAGCATCCTTATTCTTTCGACATCGATTTATTCGGGCCACATTCGTTGTTCGAACACCTGAACCGCACATCAACCGTCATAGGAAGTGAAAAACTGGCGGCTGCATTGCTTCAAACCCAGGACAAAGAATCACTCCGAAAATCCCAGGAAGCTATCTCGGAAGTTGCGGAAGACCTTGAATGGCGGCAAGCTTTCCAGGTGTATGCCAAATTGGGAAAGGACAGCCGGGAGATTCGCAACTACATTGAACATTGGCAGGATTCCAAACAATCGATTTCCATCATTTCCAGCATATTGGCTTTCATCTTTCCCGCGTTGGGATTGACAAGCATGATTTTGCTCTGGCAAACAGGACAAGTCTACTGGTTCAATGTCGCCGTAATCCTTTACGTAGTAAACATGCTTTTATTCGGTGCCGTAGTGGGCAAAATCCGGAACGAAATAGGCAAAACAGAACGGATTGGTGCCGCATTGCTGGCTTACAGTGAAATGCTCTCATTGATCGAGAGCAGGGAATGGAAATCGGCCAAACTGAAAGAAATCCACTCAAAAGTCCATTCAAAGAACCAGGCTGCAAGCGCCCTGTTGAAAGAAGCATCTAAAATCTACGGAAATATGGATAGCATCAACAACGGAATGGCTGTTTTTATGCTGAATGGAACCGTTCAATTCCACGTGCATATTTTCCGGCAATTAGTGAGGTGGAAGAAGAATCACCGAGAGTCTATCAGTCAATGGATCGAACAGATTGCGGAAGTGGAAAGTATTCTTTCATTCAGCAATTTCAAGGTCAATAACCCGGAATATTGCTTCCCGGATTTAGACAGCGAACAAATTTCTTTTGAAGAATTGGGACATCCCTTAATTGCCAAAAACAAGCGTGTTTCCAATTCCATTTCTTTCGACCGGGAACGTTTTGTAATTCTGACCGGCTCCAATATGTCGGGGAAAAGTACTTTCCTGCGAACACTTGGAATCGGGGTCATTTTATCCAATGCAGGCTCGGTTGTTCCTGCTAAAAGCGCCCGCTTCTACCCGAGCCCACTGTTGGTTTCCATGCGTTTGAGTGACTCCCTGGAAGAAAGCACTTCCTATTTCTTTTCCGAAGTAAAACGACTGAAGCTGATCATAGACAACTTGAACGAAGGACCGGCTTTTGTGCTTCTGGATGAGATTCTGCGCGGAACGAATTCAGACGACAAGCAAAACGGAACAATCGGTATTGTAGAGCAAATGGTCCGCTTGAATGCAATCGGGATGATTGCCACGCACGACCTGGAAGTTTGCGAAACCACCCGCTCACATCCGGCGTATTTAAAGAACAAATGCTTCGAAGTGGAAATCCGTGACAACGATCTTTTCTTTGATTATACCCTTCGGGATGGAATTTGTCAGAATAAAAGTGCTACCTTCATTATGAAAAAATACCAGGTAATTTGAAAGCAACATTCATCATCGCGCTGCTAATAGCGGCTCCTTCGGCTTTGTTTTCCCAATTAACGGACATTTCAAGCCAATTAACCGAAAACAAAGGAAATTTAAACGGTTATCTGCACGAACCTGCTTCGAAACAGAACGGAAAACGCCCCTTGATTTTGGTTCTCCACGGATGTAACCAGGATGCCAAAGAAATTTCGGAAGGTTCCGGATGGAATGAACTGGCAGATGCTTTTGGTTTTTATGTGATTTACCCGGAACAAAAATCGGCCAACAACCTCTTCCGCTGCTTCAACTGGTTCCTGAAAGACGACCAGGAAAAAGATAAAGGGGAAATGGCCAGCATTCATGAAATGGTGCAATACGCGGTATCGCACTATTCCATCGACGAATCGCGGGTTTACATTTACGGCGTAAGTGCCGGGGCAATGATGAGCGTCAGTTACATGGCCTGTTACCCGGCTCAGATCAAATCGGGAGCAATTTTGGCCGGCTCGGCATACAAACAGGTCGATTCCCCGAAACAGTCATTCTCCGAAATGAGAAAGCCAACCGTTGCCGATGATGAGATCCTTCACCGCAGGCTATATTCACAGGATTCACTTTACACCGGTGAATTTCCGCAGCTGATCGTGGTTCACGGAACAGATGATAAAGTGGTGAATTACGCCAACAGCGAAGTATTGGTTAAACAATGGAAAACAGCCTTCGATATTGTATCTGAAAGCGAGGAAAAGGTTCCTGTCGGGAAAATTCTCCGGTCATTACAAGGAAAGATTACAAAGATGCGACAGGACGTTCGGTCATTATTTTTTACACCGCCGACATGTGGGGACATTACCTGCTGATCGATCCGGGGCCAGGCCCGAAACAAGGCGGTGTGGTTTCCAATCACGCAAAAGACGGGGATTTTTTCAGTACCTACCAAATCGCGGAAGACTGGGAACTGGTAAAGTAGCTTTAAGAAGTTATTAACCCCGTATTACCCGCAATAACCTAGGAATAAAGGCGTTATCAAAGATGAGTAAAAGCAATTGTTCTTATTCTGTTAATATTTATCCCGAAAAAAGGGTGAATTTTTGACGGATACGTGTACTTTTGCACCGAAATAAGTTAGCCGCAAGGGCAAAACAAAAAGACATTTTATGAATGAATTTGGTAAACGAGGAAAAAATGCCGATTTAAAAGCAACTATCGGATTGGAAAATCTCGGTAACGTATTTTGGAATTTAACGCCGGCAGAGCTAGTAGAAGACACTATTATCGGTGGTCAGGGTGTATTGACAGACACCGGGGCAATCGCAATCGAAACAGGTGAATTCACTGGAAGATCCCCTAAAGATCGTTTTGTTGTTCGCGATGCTAACACGGAAGAAAGTGTTTGGTGGGGTGATGTGAACATTCCTGTTTCTACCCAACAATTTGATGCGTTATACAACCGCATGAAGTCTTACCTGATCGGGAAAGACCTGTACGTGCGTGATGCTTATGCTTGTGCTGACGACAAATTCAGAATGAACATCCGTGTAACTACGGAGTTCCCGTGGTCAAACATGTTTGCATACAACATGTTCCTGCGTCCGACGGATGCCGAGATCGAAAATTTTGAAGCTGAGTGGAACATCGTTTGTGCTCCGGGATTCAAAGCTGATCCGGCAATTGACGGAACACGCCAGTCGAATTTCGCAATTTTGAACTTTACCCGTAAAATGATCATTATCGGTGGTACGGGATATACAGGAGAGATCAAAAAAGGGATTTTCTCTGTATTGAACTACGTATTGCCTCATGAGAAGAACGTACTTTCCATGCACTGTTCTGCAAACGTGGGAGAGAATGGCGACACAGCTATTTTCTTCGGATTATCCGGAACAGGAAAAACGACTTTATCTTCAGATCCTAACCGTCGTTTGATCGGTGACGATGAGCACGGTTGGTCAGACAATACCGTATTCAACTTCGAGGGAGGTTGTTACGCAAAAACAATCGATCTTTCCAAAGAAAAAGAACCGCAGATTTACAATGCGATCAAGTTCGGTGCAATCCTGGAAAACATCGGGTTCCACGAAGGAACTTCAACGCCTGATTACACAGATGGTTCTATCACGGAAAATACCCGTGTTTCCTACCCAATCGATTTCATCGACAACATCATGATTCCTTCTATCGGATCAGGACCAAAAAATATTTTCTTCCTTACAGCTGATGCTTTTGGTGTATTGCCTCCGATCTCCCGTTTAACGAATGAGCAGGCAATGTACCACTTCATGTCCGGATATACTGCAAAAGTTGCCGGTACAGAGGTTGGTATTACAGAACCGACAACGACATTCTCAGCTTGTTTCGGAAAAGCATTCTTACCGCTGCACCCTGCGAAATACGCTAAATTATTGGGTGAAAAATTGCAGGGAACAGACATTAAAGTGTGGTTGATCAACACCGGTTGGTCAGGAGGTTCTTACGGAGTAGGAAGCCGTATGAAATTGTCTTACACACGAGCAATGATTACAGCAGCATTGACAGGGAAACTGGACAATGCGGTTTACGAAACATTGCCGGTATTCGAATTATCATTCCCTACTTCTTGTCCGGAAGTTCCAAGCGAGATCTTAAATCCGCGTGAAACATGGGCAGATAAATCAGCTTATGACAAAACTGCCAACCATTTGGCTGATCAGTTCGTTAAGAACTTTGAACAGTATGCGGCAGAAACGTCTTCAGACATTTTAGCAGCAGCGCCTAAAGTGACTGTTTAATCTAGTTTTATTATTTAGCATAAAAGCTCTTCGCTTGTCGAAGGGCTTTTTTTGTTTTAAATAACCGCAAAGAGAAAAGAAAAAGAGTGCAAATTTTTACTCATTCACCTTTGCGCTCTCCTTTTCTTTGCGGTAAAAATCGTAAGTTTACAAACATGAAAGCGCTTCTTTTTTCAATGGTTTGTTTGGTTTCATCCGGATTGAATGCTCAGCTGGATTTCACGAAAATTTCAGACAGTTCATACATTTTCACTACTTACCAAACCTATAAGGAAGCCCGGATTTCAGCTCATGGATTATTGAAAATTACTCCCGGAGGCGTTGTGATGATTGACACTCCCTGGGACACCACCCAATTTCAACCCATACTGGATTCGATCACTCTCAAATTCCACAAAAAAGTAGTACTGGTTATTGCTACACACTGGCACGAAGACCGTTCCGCCGGATTGGATTACTACAAAAAACAGGGAATTGCCACTTACAGTACGTATGCAACCAAAAACCTGTGCCGGGAAAATAATTTTCCGGAAGCTCAATACACGTTTGAAGGAGATACCGTTTTCACCATTTACAATACCGTTTTCGAAACCTTCTACCCGGGAGCAGGACATACTTCGGATAATATTGTCGTTTACTTCCCCAAAGACAGGATTTTGGTCGGTGGTTGTTTTGTAAAATCAGTTGAAGCGCAGGACCTGGGAAATCTTTCGGATGCGAATATCGGCATGTGGCCGGTTGCGGCTAAAACGCTGATCAAAAAATACCCGAAAGTGAAAATTGTCATTCCCGGACACCAGAAAATTGCACCGGGCAAAAAAGCACTGAAGCACACCCTGAAACTTGCCCGGAAAAATTACAAAGGCCGGAAACAGGATAAGAAAAAGGCGAAGCATTAATTAGGAATACCGTATGAGGAACATACTCTTAGGCTGTATTTTGATCGTGATAAATTGCTCCTGCAATAACAGCAAAACGGAAACCAGTTCTCCTGCCCCGTTTAATACCGGTTTACTGTGGGGCGAATGGCGTCTGGACTCCGTGTCAAACGGCACCTCTGATTTCCAACGGCTCTTTATTACCAAAAATCATCAATTCAAGTTGTTCTCCTATTCACTTGGAAATGAATTGGTGCTTTACGGATGCTATAAAAATCAAAAGCTATTCAATCAATACGACACAGAATATTCAATCATTCAGCTGGATTCCAGTAAATTAATTTTACACGATGAATTAAACCGGCAGGATCTCGTCTACGAAAAATCACCGGATAAAAACACCGGGAAACGTTTGAAAGAAGCCCTGCTCAGTCATAAAATGAGGTCTAAAGTGCTCGGTTGGTGGAAGTATAAAAAAACAGACGAAGATCCCGAAGAGATGTACTATCCGAAATCGTTCCTGTATCGTTCTTTCATACTGCATATTCGCGAAGACGGAATGGCGGAAGTGTTTGAAAATTACAAAACTCAATCGGCATTATTATTCAATTACCTGGTTTTTGAAGACCGTATCAATCTACGTGACGGTTGTCTGGTTACCCCTTTGAGTTTTGTGGCTGTTGAGCCAAACAAACTAACCATTGAAGGAATTCGCGATACTTTAGTATTGGAACGAATCACTGAATTTAATTGAGCTTCCGATGTCACAGGTATTCAAAAAGCACCTTGAAAAATTCATTTCCGTTTCGGACGAGGAATTCGAACAAATTTTAAGCTATTTCAAAACGATCCGTGTTCCGAAGAAAGAAATCCTGCAGCAGGAAGGAAATCTGTGCCGCTATCAATTCTTTGTTCTCACCGGATGCCTGCGGAAATTCCTGCTCAATGAAAAAGGAGTCGAGGTAACAACCGAATTTGCTCTTGAAACCTGGTGGATGTCGGACAACAGGGCTTTTGAATTCCAAACCGAAGCGCTGTTCAGTATCCAGGCGGTTGAAAATTCAGAAATACTGACCATTGATCTTGAATCGCAGGAGAAGCTTTACCGCGATTTCCCGGTTATGGAACGTTATTTCCGGTTCGTTTACCAACGTGCGTTTGCCGCTTATCAGATGCGGCTCAAATACCTGTATACGATGTCCAAAGAAGATTACTTCTTTCATTTCTACGATTTGTATCCCGGTTTCGTACAACGTGTTCCGCAATACCTGCTTGCCTCGTTCCTGGGCCTTACCCCCGAATATTTAAGTGAATTACGCAGAAAAAAGCGTTCTTAAACCAGTTTAAGTTTTTTCCGTTGTTTGTTCCGGAACTTTGCTTCATCAAAACAATCAAACAAATGGAAAAGAGAATCAATATCCTGGAAACAGAACCGGAAGCAAAAAAAGCCTTTTACGGGTTAGCCGGCTACATTGACAAAACAGCGTTGACAAAAACGCATCAGGAACTCATTAAAATCCGTGCATCCCAAATCAACGGTTGCGCTTTCTGTATCGATATGCATACGAAAGATGCTTTAAAACACGGAGAAACAATCGATCGCATTGTTTTATTGAATGCCTGGAGAGAAGTGAATGACTTGTACACCAAAGAAGAACGTATTATTCTGGCGCTGACGGAAGCTGTAACGCTTATCAGTCACGAAGGAATTCCTTCCGGATTATACAAAGAAGCAAGTGAAACCTTCGACGCTAATTACCTGGCACAAATCCTTGTAGCGATTGTAGGAATCAACTCCTGGAACCGCATTGCAATCAGCGGATTGTTCCAACCGGCCAAGTAATTCAAGCCCTAAAAAACACAATCTGCTTAAATAAAAAAATCCCCCCGGTTCAACCGGGAGGATCCTATTTTATTGTGGTAGCTAACAATTAATCGAGATCTGTAACTAACTGGTGCTTCTCGATCAATTTTCTCAAATTAATTAGTGCATAACGCATTCTTCCCAACGCTGTATTGATGGAAATGTCTTCCATTTCAGCAATATCCTTGAAGGAAAGGTCCTGGAAAATCCGTTTTTCAATGATCTCTTTCTGACTTTCCGGCAAATGCTGGATCAGTTCGATCATTTGTTTTTCCAGTTCCGTTTTGGAAATACTTTGTTCAATATTCAGATCGTCCATTTTCAGGACAGAAAAGATATTGAAATCCTCGCTCTTCGCATTGCGCTCACTTACCAGCTTCATTCTTCCGTGCTTACGAAAGTAATCGATCACCAGGTTTTGAGCGATGCGCATAGCCCATGGCAGGAATTTTCCTTCTTCATTGTAATTCCCCAACTTCAATGTTTGAATAATCTTTACAAATGTTTCCTGGAAAATATCTTCTGCAATCTCGCGCTCGCGGATTTTATGATAAATGGAACGGTATATTTTGTCTTTATGACGCATCAACAGAACTTCAAAAGCTTGTTCGTTTCCTTCTAAATAATAATGAATAAGGACTTGATCGTCTAGAAATTTCATAGCCATAACTCTACTCTTAAGGGTGTAACCAGTTGTTTATTAACAGTTTAAAGTAGAATTTTCTCTATAGGCTCTATGAATTATTTTTGGAAAGATAGAACTATTTCGACTAAAATCAAAAAAAAGCTTAAAAATTTACAGTTCCAAATGAGCGAATTCCCCGTCTCCGGATACAAAACAGGTTTGTCATTGATCAAAACCAGGCAGCAAATGATCATTTTAGTTTACAAGTATTCGCCGGAATGGAATGGATTGATTACAAACTTTGTTAAACAAGGAATAATAACTTCAAAATACCGCTACAAATTCGGATTCCGGGACTCAATAATTCGTAATTATTCCCGAAATTTGTAGTATGTCTGAAAGATACATTCACATCAAAGGTGCACGCGTCAATAACCTTAAAAATCTGGAAGTTAAGATCGAACACGGAAAGTTTACAGTCATCACAGGATTGTCTGGTTCCGGGAAATCTTCTTTAGCATTTGATACCCTTTACGCAGAAGGGCAAAGACGTTATATCGAAAGTTTATCTTCCTATGCACGTCAGTTCTTAGGAAAACTGGACAAACCGGAAACGGATTTCATCAAAGGAATCGCTCCGGCAATTGCCATTCAGCAAAAAGTCATTACAAACAATCCGAGATCAACGGTTGGTACAACCACCGAGATCTACGATTACCTGAAAATATTATTCGCACGGATCGGTAGAACCTTCTCTCCCATTTCAGGAAACGAGGTCAAAAAAGATTCCGTAACGGATGTGATCAATTACATCGCGGGTTTAGAGCACGATCTCCGCTTATTAATTACAGCACCTTTTCCTTCCCTGGAGAAATACGGGGTCGAAAAAACATTGAAACTGCTCAAAGAACAGGGTTATGTGCGCATTCTGCACAACCACGAACTCAAGCAGCTGGAAGATATCTCCGCAAAAGATATCCGGCTTTCCGATTCGATCCAGATTGTGATCGACCGGATCGTTACACAGGAAATGGATACCGATTTTTCGGGTCGACTGGGAGATTCCATTCAACTGGCATTTATGGAAGGTCATGGAGATTGTTCCGTGATCCAGATGGGAAGCATGGAAGAACGCACATTTTCCAATCGCTTTGAACTGGATAACATGACTTTCGTGGAACCTTCTCCTCACTTGTTTACTTTTAACAACCCCTTCGGAGCATGTAAAACCTGTGAAGGTTACGGTTCCATTATAGGAATCGATCCGAACCTGGTAATTCCGGACCCGAGTTTAAGTGTCTACGAAGGCGCGGTTGTTCCCTGGAAAGGTGAAGTCATGAGTGAATACAAGGATCAGCTTGTTCGCAATGCCCGCAAATTTGATTTCCCGATTCATCGCCCGGTTGAAGAACTCACGGAGGAACAACTCGATGCCCTTTGGAACGGAAACAGCCATTTTGCAGGAATCAACGGCTTCTTCAAATTTGTTGAAAGCCAATCCTATAAAATCCAGTACCGCGTATTGCTTTCACGCTACCGCGGAAAAACGCTTTGCCCGGAATGTCACGGAACACGTCTGAGAGAAGACGCCAATTACGTAAAAGTAGGCGGGATCAGCATCAAAGAACTGGTTCTGATGCCGATCGAAAATGCCTTGAAGTTTTTCCAGGACCTGGAAGTTGATCCGTTGGAATTGAAAATTACCAACCGCATTTTACCGGAAATCACTCAGCGCTTATCCTTCCTGACAGAAGTCGGACTGGGTTACCTGACACTGAACCGTGCAGCAAACACACTTTCAGGAGGAGAATCCCAGCGAATCAACCTGGCAACATCCCTGGGAAGTAGTTTGGTTGGTTCCATGTATATTTTAGATGAACCGAGTATCGGGCTGCACCCGAGAGATACCGAACGACTGATCGGAGTATTAAAGAAACTGCGCGATATCGGGAATACGGTGATCGTGGTGGAGCACGAGGAAGACATGATGCTTCACGCCGACGAAATCATTGACATTGGCCCTGCTGCAGGAAAATTTGGTGGCGAAGTGGTTTTCCAGGGGAAATTTGATGCTTTGAAAAAGAACGACACCAGCCTCACTACCCAATATCTGACCGGAGTTCGTGAAATCCCTGTTCCGGCAAAACGCAGAAACGGGAAGAACAAAATTTCCGTGATCGGTGCGAAGGAACACAACCTGAAGAACGTTTCGGTTGACTTTCCGTTGAACCGGATTGTAGCTGTTACCGGCGTGAGTGGTTCGGGTAAATCTACTCTGGTAAAAGAAATTCTTTACCCGGGAATCCGTAAGTATTTAGGTCAATTCGGAGACCACCAGGGAAATGTGAAACGCATTGAAGGAGATCTTTCCAGCATTGCGGAAATCGAATTGATCGATCAGAACCCGATTGGAAAATCTTCGCGAAGTAACCCGGTAACATATGTGAAAGCTTTCGACGATATCCGCGAATTGTTTGCCAAGCAAAATGCGGCGAAACACAACGGTTATAAGCCCGGATTCTTCTCATTCAACGTGGAAGGCGGACGCTGTGAAATGTGTGAAGGTGAAGGTGTGGTGACGGTAAGTATGCAGTTTATGGCAGATGTTCACCTGGTTTGTGAGTCCTGCGGAGGAACGCGTTACCGTCAGGAAGCCCTGGAAGTCTATTACCGCGACAAAAACATTTCAGACATCCTGAATATGGATATTTCTTCCGCTTTGGCATTTTTCAAAGAAGGAAAAGACAAGCTGGATGAAAAGATCGTACAGAAAATCCAGCCTTTGGAAGATGTTGGTTTGGGCTACCTGCAAATGGGACAATCCAGCAGTTCTTTGAGCGGTGGTGAAGCTCAGCGTGTAAAACTGGCTTCTTTCCTGATCAAAGGCGCACAAAAAAGCAATAAGACCTTATTCATTTTTGACGAACCGACAACCGGTTTGCACTTCTTCGATATTGAGAAATTATTGATTGCCTTCAACCGTTTGGTAGACGACGGACATTCCATTATAGTGATCGAGCACAATATGGATGTGATCAAAGCTGCCGACTGGATTATAGATATCGGGCCGGAAGGTGGAATCAACGGCGGAAATATCCAGTTTACAGGAACTCCGGAAGAATTGGTGAAAGAAAAAGACAATTATACCGGGATGCACTTAAAGCATAAGTTGAAATAGAGATAGTTACACCGGAAACACATGCTTAAAGCAAAACTTTAAGTGTGTTTTATAATCGATGAAACAGGTATTTCATTCGACGAAATCTGCCAAAAATATAAATCTTCTTGAGGGTGCGAAGAGAATACGTTACCTTAGGTACATGATTACGAGGTTAAAAATAGTTTGCTTCACACTATTCATTGTAAACGGATTACAGTCCTGTTCTACTGAATCAGAAAGGCATGATCAGGAAGTTTCTTCGCTTTCCGTTAAGGACTATATCGCCGAAGAAGAAACGAATGATTACGTAGCTTCGGCTGAGGATTTAAAAACGCAGTTCCACGGTTGTAAAGCGCATCAATAGAACCTCAACCAAAGTTTTGAAACGACGGATAACCTGGGTTATTCGTCGTTTTTTATAACAGAAAGTTCACCTTCACTTCGTGCTATGACAGCAGATGCCAGGCAATTCCCCAATACATTCACAGAAGTTCGCGCCATATCCATCAGTGCGTCGATTCCCAGAATGATTCCGGCTTTTTCCACGCTGATTCCCAAATGCTTGTAATCCATTAAAGTAGTTGTCAGGATCACGAAAGAAGCTCCCCTCACTCCTGCTACACCTTTACTGGTAAGCATCAGCGTTAAACAAATAGCGATCTGCTGGCCGATTGTTAAATCCACTCCGCTCATTTGGGCCACAAAAACCGTTGCCATGGATAAATACAAAGTTGTTCCGTCGAGGTTGAAAGAATACCCCGTCGGAATAACAAATCCAACGATCTTTTTCGGTACGCCGAATCGCTCCATATTTTCCAGTGCCTTCGGCAAAGCAGCCTCACTACTGGCAGTTGCAAACGCGATGGAAATCGGTTCTGTTACAGCTTTCAAAAAATTGCGGATTGGAACTTTTGCAAACAAAGCTATCGGAAGCAATACCACCAGGACAAAAATGATCAGCGTTACATATAAAGTGGCAACCAGCTTCATGAGGTTCCCCAGAACTTCCGTTCCGGAATTAGCTACGGTATATGCAATGGAGCCGAAAACAGCCAGTGGCGCGACATACATTACCAGGTCCGTAAACTTGAACATCACTTCCGATAAACTCTCCATCCAGTTGAGCATCGTTTCCTTGTGCTTCAGGTTATGAACCAAACTCAGGGCAATTGCAAAAATCAGGGAGAATACTACGATCTGTAATACCTGGTTCTCTACAATGGATTTCGCAAAGTTCTCCGGAAAAATATCCACCAGGTGATCTTTTGGTTTTTCCAATTGCGCAAGCAGGTCCGCAGATTTTTCCTTCATTTTCTCGGAAACTTCTACCTGCTGTACTCCTTTTCCTGCCTGGGAAAGATTGATTGCCGCCAATCCGAGGAAAAGCGCAAAAGTGGTTACGATCTCAAAATAAATAATACTCTTCAAACCGATACGCCCAACCTGCTTCAGGTTTCCGTGTCCTGCAATACCTACAACCAGTGTGGAAAACAACAATGGAGCTACCAGCGTTTTGATCAAACGCAGGAAAATATCTCCGAAACGCTTCATTTCCAGCGATGCTTCCGGGAAATCCAACCCGAACGAAACGCCTATTATCATAGACGAGAAGATCCAAAGGGATAATTTCTTGCTCCGCATGGAATATGCAATCAAGCCTCCCATCAATACGATTTTCAACAGAAATGCGCCGAATGCGAGATTACTTCCAACCATCCGCTCCACGTAGAGCAAACCGGCAACAACAAGGTATAGAGCCAGGTAGTAGATTAAATTCCGGTTGGTTCTGAACAAATACCATCCTGCAATTGCACCACCGGTAAAAGCCCCTACCAAAGTTCCAAGGATCAATAATCCTACAGGATCTACTTCATGGTTAAAGATTCTCACCAATACCAAAACGGCGTAAAAAACAGCCAGGGCAAGAAGCAGAGCAATGATTTTTTTATTTTTCATGAAGGATTTTTAAACAGATTTGGGCAACGGGCACAAATTTAACAGGATAATGCTGAAAACAAAATGCTTTTTTTTTCGAAAAAAAGTGAATAGATAGTGCTTGTGTAAGGAATATTTGTAATATTGCATCATCGTTATTAAAATCACATTGCTTTTCGCAAGTATTCAGTCGAATACAAAAAACTAGTCCAAAATTTTATATGAATAATAAAGACTTAGACGGTAAGTTATTACCAGAATTAAGGGAAATTGCTAAATCTCTTGGAGTTAAGAAGGTGGAATCATTCAAGAAAAATGAATTGATCGAGCAGATCCAGGCGAATTCAGCGGGCACTACAACTACTGAAACCCCAAAAGCTCCGGCTAAATCAAAGGTGAAAAAAGCTACTGAACCAAAAGCAGATGCTCCTGCTGCCGATCTGTTTTCTACAGAGGCTCCGGAAGCACCAAAGACAGAAGATATCAAGCAAGATACAGCGAATGCCCCTAAGGAAAAACGCAAACGCATTTCAACTCCTGCTGCCACTGAAGCAACGGTAACCGAAGTAAAATCAGAAGCGGCAGCTACTGAAAATACAGAAGCACCAAAGACCGAGGCGGCAAATCAGGAAGAGAAACCTGCTGAGAAACCAAAACCTTTTGAGCGTTTATTAAATAAAAAACCTCAAAACCAGCAGAATCAGCGAAACCAGAACCAAAATCAGAATCGCCAGAATCAGCAGAACCAGAATAATCAAGGCGAAAATCAAAATACTCAAAACGCTTCCCAAAACCAAAACAACTCTGGTAACCAGGAGCGTCCGAACAATAATCAGAATCGCAACCAAAATAATCCCGGAAATCAGGATCGCCAGAATAACAATCAGCGCAATCAGAACCAAAACCAGAATCGTCAGCAACATCAAAACCAGGCTCAGCAAGAGGAAAAAGTGGATGAGGAAGCTTACAACCTGGTGGGGATTGTTACGGCTGAAGGTGTACTGGAAGTGATCCAGGATGGCTACGGATTCCTGCGTTCTTCTGATTACAACTACCTTCCGTCTCCGGATGATGTGTATGTTTCTCAGAGCCAGATCAAGTTATTCGGTCTGAAAACCGGTGATACCGTACGAGGAACGATTCGCCCGCCAAGAGAAGGTGAGAAATTCTTCCCGCTTGTAAAAGTAGATTCCATTAACGGAAGAGATCCGGGTTATATCCGCGATCGCGTTCCTTTTGAATACCTCACTCCTTTATTCCCGGATGAAAAGTTCAAATTAACCGGTCACAAGGACGAATCCATGTCGACACGTGTAATGGACTTATTTGCTCCGATTGGAAAAGGACAGCGTGGAATGATCGTGGCTCAGCCTAAAACGGGTAAAACCATGTTGTTGAAAGATGTGGCGAATGCCATTGCAGCAAATCACCCGGAAGTATATTTGATCGTGTTATTGATCGACGAACGTCCGGAAGAGGTTACAGACATGGCTCGCAGCGTAAAAGCAGAAGTAGTTGCTTCCACGTTCGATGAGCCGGCTGACCGTCACGTAAAAGTTGCAAACATCGTATTGGAAAAAGCAAAACGCATGGTAGAATGCGGTCACGATGTAGTAATCCTATTGGATTCCATCACACGCTTGGCCCGTGCATACAATACCGTTTCTCCTGCTTCCGGGAAAGTACTTTCCGGTGGTGTGGACGCAAATGCATTACACAAACCAAAACGTTTCTTCGGAGCTGCGCGTAAGATCGAAAACGGTGGTTCCCTTTCCATTCTTGCAACTGCATTGACGGAAACAGGTTCTAAAATGGATGAAGTCATCTTCGAAGAATTTAAAGGAACCGGTAACATGGAACTTCAATTGGATCGTAAGATTTCCAACAGAAGAATTTACCCGGCAATCGACATTATTGCTTCCGGAACACGCCGCGAAGATTTGCTGGTAGGAAAAGACGTGCTTCAGAGAGTTTGGTTACTTCGCAAATTCATCGCAGACATGAACCCGGTAGAAGCTATGGAGTTCGTAAAAGGACACATGGACAATACCCGCTCCAACGAAGAGTTTTTAGTATCAATGAATTCATAATAAATTTCAAATCCCATTCTTCCAAGGGTGGGATTTTTTTCTTTTATCACATGCGCACATCAACAAAAATTGCCTTGCTATTTGCAGGTATCTGGTTTTTAGGAAAATATTGCTTCTTTTATTTCCAGGTACTTCAAACTCCGGAAAAATACCCGATCCAGGTCATGTGGAATATCCTTTGTTTGCTTCTTGCCATGTCTATCGGGAGTATCGTTGAAAAAAGAAAAGAAAACCGAAGTGAAAGCACGGCGCTCGGTGATATCAAATCCATTTTGGGTATCGGGATGATCTATACATTGGTTGTAGGTGGTTTGATTTACCTGTATTATGCGAAAATCGATCCTTCTTACAACGAGAACCAAATCGCCGTGATCCAGGAATCCATGGAGAAAATGGTCGACAACCCGGAAGAATTGAAAAAATTCAAAGCAGAACGGCCTGAATTTGAAGCTTATTCCAAAGAAGAAATCCTGGAGAAATCTGCAGAAAGTATCCGTCCGTGGTACCAGGCAAGTACTACCATGACCATTTCTCTTTTGGGAATGCTAATGCTTTCCGTAATCAATGCACTCGTCCTGACAGTCATTTATCGCCGGGTATTATTCCGGCAACCGAAATAAACAATAAGGGCGTAAAATTTTACGCCCTTATTGTTTTATATAAATATCGAATGTCTCGTCTACTCAACCAACTCCTCTCCCAATTTCTCATAATCGATCCCGTCAAAATTCCCCGACGACATCATCAGTAAAACCGAGTTATCCCAATTCTTTGAGCGGATAAATTCCAGTACATCTTCCGTGTTATTTACGACCTTTACTTTTCCGCCGAAAGCCGTCTGAACCTGTTCGATTGTCAAAGGCTCCAGCTTCTTGTGTGCAACTACCGCCGGACTAAAATACACCAGAGCTTCGTCCGCTGCATTCATTGCTCCGTCGTATAAGGGTAAAAACTCTTTTCTCAACGATGAAAAAGTATGCAACTCCATACACGCAACTACATTCCGGTTCGGATATTGTTCTTTCACGGCAGAAGTGGTCGCTTTCAATTTAGAAGGTGAATGCGCAAAATCCTTAAACATCGTAAAAGATCCTTGTTCTGCAACTTTTTGAAGCCTCTTTCCTGCTCCTTTGAATGTTTTGATAGCTGTCAGGAAATCGTGATTGGGAATATGCATCGATTCTGCCAAACGCATGGCTCCGACGAGGTTTTGCAGGTTGTGAGCTCCGAAAACCTGTAATTCATATTCTTTCCCTTCATGGATCAGGATGGTTCCGGTTTCCGTTATCCGGTATTCCGGAGTTTGGTAAGGTTTCGTTTCCAGTTTAGATGCAAACTCTTCTCCCAGGCTTTTCACTGTCGGATCTTCAACATTGTAGATCAATTTTCCTCCCGGTTCGATCACTTCACAGAATTTACGGAACTGGTCCACATAATTCTCCCAGGTCGGGAATACATTGATATGATCCCAGGCAATGCCACTGATTAAAGCAGTATCCGGCTTATATAAATGAAACTTTGGCCTTCTGTCAATCGGAGAACTCAAATACTCGTCACCTTCAAGGATCATAAATGCAGCATCTTCGGAAAGCTTGACCATGCAATCGTAGCCTTCCAGTTGCGCGCCCACCATGTAATCCACATTCAGTCCCAATTCATTCACCACGTGAAGCAACATAGAGGTAATGGTTGTTTTACCATGGCTCCCACCGATGACTATGCGGTACTGGTCTTTACTCTGCTCGTAGAGGTATTCCGGGTAAGAATAAATGGGAATATTCAGTTCCTTTGCTTTCAACAATTCCGGATTGTCTTCACGGGCATGCATTCCCAGGATAACGGCATCCAGTTCCGAAGTAATCTTTTCAGGAAACCAGCCAATTGCAGCCGGTAAAATTCCCTGTTTCTCCAAGCGCGTCCGGGAAGGTTCAAATATCTCATCATCGGAACCGGTTACCTGTGCTCCTTTCCGGGATAAAGCAATAGCTAAATTATGCATCGCGCTCCCTCCAATTGCAATAAAATGAACATTCATAAACAGGAATTTAATTTGAGCCCGAAATTAGTCGAATTGAAAGTCAATAAAACAAGTGAGGGCGGAAAATTTTCCGCCCTCACTTGTTCATAATAATATTACTGATTTAATAATTACGCTTCAATTTTGCGTCTTGTGTCTCTTTTTGCCAAACTAATTCGGTAGATGGTTCTCCGTTCTTTTGGTACGTTACAATGTTCATCGTTTGTGTACGGACGTATACATTCGCTTTTCCATTAGTTACAACCACACGTCTTGTAACAATTGCAGAAACCAATCCGTCAGACCCCATTTGATCGAACTGCTCCTGGTTTACCCCTTCCTTATATTTCGTCAAATCTACTTCATAAGCACCTGACGTTGTTTTTACAGGTTGGGCAGACTGAATTTCGTCGATCGTTTTCTTGGCAGCCACTGCTCTGTCATCACTTTTTTCAGCAATGATCTTATTGGTAGTTCCCAATTCTTTTTCGGAATTCTTAAGCAATAAATCATTTTCTACAGAGTGATCTTTTTTACCGGCATTATCCTGAATCTCTTTTTGAGAACTTACAATTCTGCTATTGTTCTCTACTACTTTCTGATCATTCGCTTTTTGATAATCAAGTTTTGACTGATTGCTTGCATCCTGAATTTCGGTAAAACTCTTTTTGTTTTCCACAGCAGCTATTGAAGGAAGTTCATTGCGTTTTTCCATTCCAATTGCTTTCTCATTCAGTATGTTCTTGTTTTCGATATTCTTCAGGTAAGCTTTATTGAAATCAGCTCTTTCGACCTCCGTTTTCTCATCTCTTTTACCCTCTATTATATTGATATTCTCACTATGCTTCTCAACCCTGCTTGCCATTGCTTCTGCAACTACTTTTGAAGTTTCCGCGTTTTTATCTGCAAAGCGCTGTGTGTTTTCAGCATGTGCCTTATCATTTGCAAGTTTATTTTCCGCCTGAACCTTTTCAATCTCAGTGAGCTTTATGTCATTGTTCAGGGAAAGTTGTTTTTCTTCAATCGTTTTAAGAGTTATGTTGTTATCCACAGCTTTTAACACCTCCTTGGTTTCAACGGTTCTTTCCGAAGCTTGTTCCGAGTTCTTGCGCATCAGATCCGTTTGAACAATGGCGGCATCCTTCACTTTTTGTTCTTCAGCCAGTCTTTCTGCCATATCATCAATGGTATTTTTCTCCTGGTCAATTCGGATCGTTGTAAAGGCCTGATCATTTTTCGTAATATCCGAATAAGCCTCATTTGTCTTTTCAACACTCGTAGTATTCAGATTGGATGATGATTTTTTAAGCACTTCATTGTTATCTATTGCAACACCGTCCAAAGCACTATTGGATACAATTACTGCCTGGGTTGCTGCATCCAGTTGTTGTTTCTGGTTGACAATATTCAACTCATTGATCGTTCTGTTCTCCTCATTACTTTTGATTAGCTCTTTCTCCTTTTCGACTATCACATCCACATTGTTCTGAACTTTTGCAGTCGCAGCAGCATCACGCGCACTGTTATCGATCCTGATCTCCCCGAAAACACTGTCGGTAGCTAATGCCTGGTTATTTTGAGACGCGGCCAATTCCCCTGTTTTATCAGTAACACCACGAAGTTTTTCATTCATTTTATTGGTGCGTTTGGCTTTACGGGTTTCGGTTGTCTTTTGCAATCTTTTAGCACCTTCTACCAGGGAATTATCCGTTTCTTCTCCCAAACTCGCCAGTTCAACAGTTTGCGACTTCGATTCCACTTTCGTTTTACTTGCTACCGGTTGGCTGGTAATATTCTGGATTTCTCTCAATCGCTGTTTTGGATATGGATCAGAAGGTCTCAATCCGCTTGCACGTTCATATAATTCTTTTGCCTTGGCGTAGTTTTTAGTATCAAACTTATCGTCTGCCCCACTGATAATATTTCTGTAAGCACGTTCTTTGTCTGCATCCGCCTCTTCTCTCAACTTGATCTCACACTTCTTCGATTGCTCGTAAGCATATGCATTGCTTGGGAATTTTGCAAGAATATTGTCATAAGCAGACTTCGCAGCCGACCACTTGCTGTTATTGAATTCCTGGTCCGCAGCAGCGATCAGCCCCTGAAGTTCTTTATTCGCCGCATTCTCTTTTGCGAGGTCATCCAGGATCTGACGCATTTCAGCAATCTTATTTTGCGCCGTCTGGTCTTTTGCTTTGTGTCTGAGTGCTTCTTCGTATTGTGTGATTGCTCCGTTGTAATCTTTTGAAGAGGCTGCATTGTTTCCTCTCGACATGGCCGCATCGTACAGTTTTTGCTCTTCTACAGCGGGATCAACTTTACTTGCATTCAACAACGCTTCCAGTTCTGCAATTTTCTGGTCCGGTGCCAAATCATCCGGTTTGATCGTTTTTGCTGCTTTATAAGTGCTGATTGCTTCAGGGATCTTGTTTGCTTTTGCCAAACCATCCGCTTCAGCCATTTTCTTTGCGAATTGGTTTTGCTGATCCAAAGCCAGTTTTTCAGCTTTCTCCAAATCACCGATTTCCTGTAGTTTTTGCTTCGGATACTGATCGGCAGGTCTGAAGTTAGCCGCACGGTTAAACATCTCTTTTGCTTTCACGTAATTCTTTTCTTCGAAAGCTTTGTTTCCTACATCAATGATCTTTTGATAAGCCTGATCACCGTCAAATGTTTCCTGCTCGGAAAGTTTCTTCGCATTTTCAGCTTTTTCAACCGGTAATTTCTCATAAGGCTTCAATACCAAAGCAGAGTTGTAGGCTTGAATGGCATCCGTATATTTCTTCGCCAAAACAAGGTCATCCCCTTTTTTGATTGCTGCCTGGTATTCTTCTTCCACTTTCTGCTGCTCGGCATTCTGAGCCTTCAACGCTTTGATTGCCTCAATGCGGTTTTTCGGTTCCTGCTCGTTTTTCACCGCCAAAGCTTCCCCGTACTTTGTGATTGCTTCGTCATATTTTTTAGCAGCTTCCAGGTCTTTTGCCTCGGTCAGGATCGCATTGTATTTCTTGTTCAACTCAGCATCTTTTAGTTCTTCCGCAATTTTCTTATCGCACCAAATGATTGCTTTTTCCACTTCTTCATCCGATTTGATAGCTTTCGCTTCCAGGTATTTCTGCTTTGCTTCTGCATATTTATTTTGGTTCTGGAAAGACATTCCTTCACCTTTCAATTTATCAAAAGCAGCTTGTTTCTGAGCTTCACTGGCCTGGTCATTTTCCAGTTTCAGAATCTCAGTCATCTTTTCGGATGCTGTATTGTTTGTTGGATCCAAAGCCAGTACCTGCTGGAACTTTCCTTTTGCGCCGTTCAGATCTTTTTTAGTCAAGGCAGCAGAACCGTCTGCAAGCAATTGCGTAATTTGTTTTTCTTTATCCGCTTTTGCCAATAAAGCGTCTACTTCCTTGATTTTCTCTTTAGGTTCAGCCTGTGAAGGATCTAAAACGGATGCTTCTTCAAATTTCTTCTTCGCTTCAGCTAATTTGTTTTGTCCGAGCAAATCGTTCCCTGCTTTTAAAGCTGCATCGTATTTCTCTTTTTGAGCAGCAGCCTGCGCATTGTCTGCCAGGATCTTAGTCACTTCCGCCAGCTTATCCTTTGCTTCCTGCTTGGTATTGTCAATGCTTGTAGCTAGTGTAAGCTTCTCTTTCGCTGTGGTATAATCTTTCGCACTCAATGCAGCTACTCCGGCATTGAACGCTTCCTGGTATTTCTGGTTCTTATCTTTCTCCGCATTAGCCGCCGCTTCTTTTTTACCAAGCTCGATCAATTTTTGTTTCGGAACCTGTGAAGCAGGATCCAGCAATTGAGCTTCCTCGTATTTCTTCTTCGCTGCTTCGAAATTGGATGTAGCCAGATTTGCATCTCCGTCCAGGATTGCCTGGTCGAATTTCGCTTTGTTTTCCGCTTTCTTGCCTTCAGCCAGGATTTTCGCATCAACAGCGTCGATTTTTGCCTGAACCGCGGCATCAGGGATTAATGCAATCGATTCCTGGTATTTGGCTTTTGCATCCGCATATTTTAAGGCTTTGTCAAGTGCATCACCTTCTGTAACCAATTGTTTTGCTTTGGCAATTTTCTCCGCATTTGCTTTTTCAAATTCCAGTTGCTTTTCAACTTCTGCCAATTTGGTTTTCGCCTCCGCATTGTCTTTGTCCAAAGTCAGCACCTGTTCGAACTTGGCTTTTGCTCCCGGGTACTGTTTAGCTGTAAGTGCGGTTGTTCCTTCTGCAAGTAATTTCGTAATTTGTTCTTTCAGGGCGTTTGCTTTTGCAATCTCATCCAGTTTTACTTTTGCTTCCGCAATTTTATCCTTCGGGTAAGTCGCTGATGCTTCAAAAGTCAAAGCCTCGGTGTACTTGGCAACTGCTTCTGTCCACTTTTCTTCTCCCATCAATGCGTCACCGGCCGCAACAGCATCGTTGTATTTTTGTTTCTTGTCCTGTTCTGCTTTCTGTGCATTCAGTTTTCCGTCCAGATCCGTCAATTTAGCTGTTGCAGCTGCATCACCGGGTTTGATCTTTAAGGCTTCCTTGTATTTATCGCGTGCCGCCATCCAGCTTTTCTGACCGTAGAATCCATCCCCTGCTTTCATTGCAGCATTGTACTTCTCGGCATTGGCAGCTTCATTTTTAGCTGCTTCGATTGCAGCTTCTGCTTTCTGAATCTCGTCTTTCGGGTATTGCTCCTGCTTTTTAGCCAATGCTTCCTGATAACGCTTGATCGCATCCTCGTATTTCTTCTGATCTCTAAGCGCATCTGCAGAGGCAATCAAAGCTTTGTATTCGCTGTCTAATTGAGCATTTGCTAAATTCGCAGATTTAGCCGCTTTCAAAATTCCGTCAATTTCAATCAAACGGTCATTCGGGTGTTTTTCGGTCGGTTTGATTTTTACAGCCGCTTCATACTGAGTCAAAGCTTCTTCGTATTTCTTAGCCGTAAACAAGGCATCTGCCTGTTTGATAATGGAATTGTAGTTTGCTTCTCCCTGTTTCGCAGCGCCTTCCGCATCTTTCATGATTTTCTCGATCCGCTTGGCCATTTTATCGGCAAGGATCTGGTCGTATTGCAAAACGGTATTTTGACCGTCAAAGTAAAATTCCGTAATCGGGTTGGTTTTTACGTAGCTGTAATCGACATTCGGCTGTTCGTCAAAGAGGGAAATCTGCGCCTGGCCCTCCGGCTTGGAAGTTCCTTGCAGCAATTCATCATTGACATTGGAAACATTGATATTCAATAAGCGGGAAACTTTTCCGGCTTTCGAAACTTCGACTTTGTATTTTTTACCGGCTTTGAGTAATAGCTTTACTTCACCGGAAGCGTCTGTCGTTGCAGTAGATACCGTATTGGCACCTTCCATCAACTTTACGGTAACACCGGATTCCTTCTTACCTGTGGTATAGTTGGTAGTTTTGATGAAGAAATTCATGTCAATCTGCCCAAAAACCAGGTTGGTCAGAAAGAAAAAGGAAATTAAAATAAGGAGTTTCACTCTCATGTTTTTAGTTTATTCTAGTCGTAGTACAACCGAAATTGATTTTGGTTTAAATTCGCTGCGTATATTCATACAAATATCGGTAAAAAAAGTTCATTTTCGCTGCTATGATTCAATTTAAACAACTCAGTTTCTGGGAAAAAGTTACGCTTTTGGAAAATATTGATTTCCTGGTAGTTGGAAGCGGAATTGTTGGCTCGGCATGCGCATTGGAATTGAGAAGGCAACATCCGGATGCAAAAATCGTGATTTTGGAACGCAGTTATCTGCCGCTCGGGGCCAGTACAAAGAATGCCGGATTCGCTTGTTTCGGCAGCGTTACGGAACTATTGGACGACCTGGAAAACGTGCCGGAAGAACGTGTTTGGAACACCGTAAAACTGCGCTACGATGGTTTGGAACGGTTGCTGCAACGCTTCTCTGCCACGGATATTCATTACGAAAATTGCGGTTCTTACGATCTGATCACGGACGAAGAAGATTTAGCCATCTACCATCCGAAACTGGCATACCTGAACCAACAGATTGAGTTCATAACCGGTAAAAAGGATTGCTACTCTTTTGAGAAAAACGTAAATGAGAAGTTTGGTTTCAGCGGGTTTGAAGGCGGTTATTTCAATCGACTGGAAGGCGCTATCGACACCGGGAAATTGCTTTTAGCCACCCAAAAAGACCTGGCGAAAAATGGAATCATCGTTCTGAATGGAATTGAAGTAACCCAAATACATGCCGACGATCATGAAGCGGTCATAGAAACAAATTACGGAGAAATACGGTCGAAAAAGGTAGCTGTTACCATCAATGGATTTGCTAAAAAACTCTTACCGGGTTTACTTGTAGAACCGGCAAGAGCACAGGTTTTGGTCACTTCGGAAATCAAAGGGCTCCGAGCCAAAGGAACCTTTCACCTGGACAAAGGCTATTACTACTTCCGGAATGTCGGGAACCGGGTTTTATTCGGCGGTGGAAGGAACCTGGATTTTAAAGCTGAAAACACCTTTGATCTCAACCAAACAGCACTCATTCAGCAGGCTTTGGAGAAATTGCTGCGCGAACAAATCATTCCAAACGCAGAGTTCTCGATCGATTACCGCTGGTCCGGAACCATGGGAGTCGGAACTGAAAAAGGCCCGATCCTGGAAAAAATCAAACCGAACATTGCCGTTGGAGTACGTCTCGGAGGAATGGGTGTCGCAATCGGCTCATTAATAGGTGAAAGGCTTGCGTTGCTTCTGCATGATTAAAAAAATCGCCGGATGTGTCCCACAGATTTTTATTGTCTGTCATGGTGCACTATTCGTTTATTCTCGTATTTTCGACCCCAAATTCAACGCTTATGAACGCAGCACATTCACACTTAATCATTAACCATTTTCCGATTATCGGGCTGATTTTAGGAATCATCGTTCTATTGATCGGGATCCTGGCAAAATCATCCGTTACTCGTAGAGTCGGACTTTTATTATTCGTCATTGCGGGAATTACCGCTCAAATTTCGGATGCGACCGGTGAAGGTGCAGAACATTTCGTGGAAGAAGCTGTGGAGCAACGAACCATTTCCCAGGATTGCCCGGATGCTATCCAGCAAACATTGGAAAACAGTGAAGAAACAGAAACACTGATCCATATCCACGAAGAACATGCGGAAGAATTAATGCCGATTATGTGGGGAATTATGGCGCTGTCAATCATCGCTTTATTCCTGGAATTCAAAAAGAAATCCATGGCGATGCCTGCTTCCATCATCGTTTTGATCGTTGGGGTTATTGCCGCCTATTTTGCCAAAGAAGTCGGGAATTCCGGTGGCGAGATCTCACATCCGGAAATCCGGAAAGATTTCAAATTGAAAGAAACGACCTACCAGGACGAAGACTAACAAATAGTAGGGGCGTAAAATTTTCCGCCCCTACATAATTTATAACCTATGCTTGAAAATTTCAAATCCTATTACCAACCCGGTTCAGACTGCGTTCCAGCATCGGAAGAAACGATCCGGAAATACGAAAACAAAGTTCCTGGATCACTGATTGAGATTTGGAAAACGAGCGGATTCGGGAAATACAACGACGGGCTGATTGAGTTTGTGAATCCGGCAGATTTTGAAGACAGTTTGTGGACCTGGCTCGGAAGAGAAGTTCCCAATTATGTTCCTTTTGCAATCAGCGCATTCGGAGAATTGTTCTATTACCGAAGACTGACGGAAGTAGATGAAGATGTCTGCATCATTGATATTCAGTACCGCGAAATCAAAACCCTCATCTGGAGCATGAATGGCTTTTTCGAAGATCTTTTACTAGACGAAGAAGACCGCAATGTTTGGTTGCGCGAAAGCTTGTTCAGGGAAGCATTCAAACAACAGGGGGAATTAAAAAAACACGAAGTATTTACCTTTGTTCCTATTCTTGCATTTGGAGGCGCGGAAGAAATCGAATACCTGCAAAAGGGAAATGCGCAGGTTTACCAGGATCTGGTATTTCAAATGACTAGCTAATATAAAACAGTAGGTTCGCGATTAATCGCGAACCTACATATTAAATATTATTCCTGTGCTAAATCTTTATTGGGTTCCGCAACCGGCTGGTCCAGTGTTGGCTTTACATCCGTATCTGTGACCGGGGTCGATGAAGGATTCGGCATTGCACCGAAAGGTTTGGAGAATTGAGTCGGAGTTTGGATAATCTGATCCATTTTTACCGATTCTTCCAAAAGCGGTTTTTCAATGATATCGGTCGTTTCACGGACCATTTTCTGCAAATCGAAATCCGTCTTCACATCTCCTGCCGATTTTTTAATCTCGTTTTGAACATCTTGTGAAGCTTGTCTGATCTGATGCATTGTTTTCCCCATGGTACGGGCGATTCCCGGGATGCTCTTTGAACCAAAAAACATCAATATAACCAGTAAGATCAAGACGATCTCAGAACCGCCGACATCACTTAGAAATAAGGGTAAAACTGTCATAATGACAACAAAAGTAATCGATTTAATTGACCTATCCTAGCGGATCGTCTTATGAAACGTTAATTTTTAATCGGGTTGCGGATGAAAATTTGGTTATATTTGCGCCCGAAAACAATAAACAAAAAGCATGGCAACTACCGCAGATATTCGAAACGGGTTATGTATCAAGTTCAATGACAAGATCAGCCAGATCATTGAATTCCAACACGTAAAACCAGGAAAAGGTCCTGCTTTCGTACGTACTAAAATGCGTATTATCGAAACAGGGAAAGTAATTGACAACACCTTTTCTGCAGGTCACAAAATTGAGATCGTTCGTGTGGAGAACCGCGAATACCAATACTTGTACCAGGAAGATCAGGATTTCATTTTCATGAACAACGAAACATTCGAGCAAGTGACTATTCCTGCAAAGATGATCGAAAAACCTGCATTCTTAATGGAAGGAATGGTTTGTAATATTTTATACGATGCAAACGACGAAGTTCCTTTGGTAGTTGAATTACCGATGTACCTGATTTCCGAAGTAACTTACACGGAGCCGGGAGTGAAGGGCGATACAGCTACAAACTCTATGAAAGCTGCAACTATTGCAACAGGTGCTGAAGTGAAAGTTCCTTTGTTCATCGACATGGGAGAAGTCATTAAAATCGACACAAGAACAGGTGTTTACGTAGAGCGCGTGAAGAACTGATTCGAATACATTCTGAATAAATAATGATGGTAGGGGCGGAAAATTTTCCGCCCCTACCCATATATAACGATCCGGAAATGGAAAAAATCATTCGATCAGGCACCAAAGAAATCAACATTCAATGGATCAATTCAAATCTTTTGAACGGACCAAAACCGGTTCTGGTATTTCTTCACGAAGCCCTGGGAAGCATTATCCAGTGGAAAAGTTTCCCGGCAGAATTATGCCACGCGCTCAACCTTCCGGGAATTGTTATTGAACGGAGCGGACACGGAAAATCAAGCGATTTGGCCGGTGAGCGCGATATCCGTTACCTGCACAATTATGCGGATGAAACGCAGGACGTCCTGAAAGAAATCCTGAACCCGGACCAAAAAATCATCCTGGTCGGTCACAGCGACGGTGGAAGTATTGCCCTGATCCTCGCTTCACGACAACTGAAAAACCTGTTGGCTGTTGTAACAATGGCTGCGCATACTTTTGTAGAAGAAGAAACCCTGGCTGGAATCCATCCCGCAATCGAAGCGTTTGAATCCGGTAAGCTGGACGGTTTGTACCGCATTCACGGAGAAAAGACCAAAGAATTGTTTTATGCCTGGGCAAACACGTGGCTAAATCCGGAATTCAGAAACTGGGGCATCCGGGAAGAAATCCAATCGTTCAACATTCCCGTTTTAGCCATGCAGGGAACAAACGATCAATACGGAACAGAAGAACAGGTAAATTCTATTGTCCTGGACAAGATAAACCGGAAGGGAATAATGGTTCCGAATTGCGGCCATCATCCGCACCTGGAAAAGAAAGACCTGATCATCCGGGAAATTGAAAACGGGTTTAACCAATTGCGAATGACGAATTCTTAATTCCGGATTAAACGCCCTTTCTTTATTTCTTCTTTTATCCACTAAAAATGAGCTCATTAATCAAATCAACACCTGGTGGAAAAATTGCATTTTAACAGCCAATCCAATCATTCGCAATTCGGAATTCGCAGTTCGGAATTAACTCTCTGTTATTTTTTCAAATTATTCGCCTCTAAACCATCTAAAACCAGTACCTTTGCGCTCGTTTTTATAATTTATACTGAATAGCTAATGAGTAATGCATTGGGGAACCATATTCTGGTTGAGTTTATGGGGTGCGATCCGCACATTATGAATGATGTATCTTCGATCGAGCGCGACATGGTAGACGCGGCTTTGAAAGCAGGTGCAACTGTGATTAATTCTACATTCCACCATTTTTCTCCATACGGAGTTTCAGGTGTAGTGGTAATTCAAGAAAGCCATTTGGCGATTCATACATGGCCGGAATACGGGTATGCTGCAGTGGATTTATTCACTTGCGGGGAAATGGATGCCTGGATTTCATTCGATTACCTGAAAGAATGTTTTGGTGCCAAGAACTATTCTGCTTTGGAAATGAAGCGTGGAGCAGTTCAGTTATTAACAAGAAATGACTTCGATATCTCTTCGATGCGTCAGAAAGCCGGTGAATGGACAAATCCTGAAATGTATACCCGTAACGTGTGGTTTACAGACAAGGACGATAACCAGGCGCTGTCTTTACGCTATACAGGTGAAGTGTTCTACGATGTTCAATCTCCGTTCCAGCGCGTGCGTATTTTGGAATCTCCTAAGTACGGAAAGTTGCTGACTTTGGACGATATGTTCATGACAACTGAAAAAGATGAATTCCATTACCACGAAATGATCTCCCACCCTGCTATGTTTACTCATGGAAATGCCAAGAACATTTTGGTGATCGGTGGTGGCGACGGTGGAACTGTACGTGAGTTCTTACGCCATGAAGGTGTGGAGAAAGTAACAATGGTGGAAATCGACGGGGAAGTAATCAAAGCATGTAAAGAACATTTACCGGGAATTGCTGCTTCATTCGACCATCCGAAATTGAACCTGATCGTTGGCGACGGAATTGCTTTCGCAAAAGAAGCTGCAAACGAAGAGTTTGATCTGGTAATCGTTGACGGATCGGATCCTGTAGGACCGGCTGAAGGATTATTCTCCGTAGAATTCTACAGAAACTGTCACCGTATTTTGAAACCGGGAGGAATTTTGGTTGCCCAGGGAGAATCTCCTAAATTCAACGAGCAGGCATTTACCGAATTGAACATTACCCTTCAGCATATTTTCGGAAAAGAAAATGCACCGGTGTCTTTGTTCTTCGTTCCTACATACCCAACTGGAATGTGGAGCTTCCAGTACGGATTAAAAGGAAGTGCTCAGCCAAAATCCATTACAAACGATGCTCAAATCGACGAGTTTGTAAGCGCGAAAGGATTGAAATACTACAATTCGGATATTCACAAAGCAAGTTTCGCCTTACCTAATTTCGTGAAAAGCCTGATTAATGGATAAGAAATTCGATCCGAACGGAGTTGGTATAGCAAACGGGAACATTTTTGGTTTTCCGGTGGAAGAACAGGATGCAAATATTGTGATTATCCCCGTTCCATGGGATGCAACCGCATCTTACGGAAAAGGAACAAGCGATGGCCCGAAAGCAATCCTGGACGCAAGTACCCAGCTGGATTTTTATCATCCGCAATTGCCGGAAGCATGGAATACGCAGGTTTTCATGACTCCTATTTCCGCAGAAATGAAACAGATCAACGATCAGATGTGTATTGATACCGTTCAGTACATTGGTTTCCTGGAAGAAGGTGGCGAATTGGAGGAAAACAGCCCGTATGTGGAAGTACTTGAAAAAGTGAACGCCACTTCGGATTTGCTGAGAAACAACCTGAAAGAACGTGCCACGAAATTACTCGCTGAGAATAAAATTGTAGCGGTTCTGGGAGGTGAACACAGTACTCCTTTGGGTTTAATGGAAGCTTTAAATGACCAGGGACAACCATTTGGTATTCTTCAGATTGATGCGCATGCAGATTTAAGAGAAGCTTACGAAGGTTTTCAGCAGTCACATGCAAGTATCATGTACAATGTATTGCAATCGTGCAACAACCTGGAAAAACTGGTTCAGGTCGGGATTCGCGATATTGCACATTCAGAAGTCATGCTTTCCGATTCGGACCCGCGGGTGAAAACATTCTACGACTGGGACTTGAAAAAAGGACTATACGAAGGTCAAACCTGGAAAGAGCAGGTTTCCATGATCCTGAACGAATTGCCGGAACGCGTTTACATTTCCTTTGATATCGACGGATTGCTTCCGTCTTTGTGCCCGAATACCGGAACTCCGGTTGTAGGAGGATTTGAATTGGAGCAGATCAATTATTTATTCTTCCGGTTGGTAGAATCCGGGAAGAAAATTATTGGTTTTGACCTGAACGAAGTTGCTCCCGGAAAAGACAGTGACTGGGACGCCAACGTTGGTGCAAGAGCCTTGTGGAATCTGGTTTGTGCAACAGAAAAAAGCAGAAAGTTAAACTACTGATATTTCACTTCAAACAGTGAGGGAAACACCTGAAGAAAAATAGACTTCAGGTGTTTTTTTATTTATATATTCGTATCGTATAACGGAAAGAAATGCTGAAAAACAAGCTGGTACTCTTATTGATTCTTTTTACTGTTCATTTTGCGGTACTTTCCCCCGCTCAGAACATTACCCTGCAGGGGCGGATCAATACGAAACACTTTTCGATTAACGATTACGGTAGTGCAGGTCAGATCTGGACCGGGTTACAAGCTGCCAACGGAAATGTACTTTTCGGGAACCGCCAGGACATCCTTTCTTTCAACGGGATCGAATGGTCCAAAATCAAAACCGATAAGGAAAAAACAAAGAAAGCCATCCAGGAAAGTTGTACGGATACTTACGTTTCCAAATTATACCTGGCTTCCGACGACCGCGTGTACGTGGGCCGCGATAATAACTTCGGTTACCTGGATTATTCCAGCAAAGGCGAATTGGTTTATTACCCGGTGTTTTACGGCGGATTAAAGAACAATATCGGGCAGGTTTGGAACATCTTTGAACTGGGAGACAATTCCATGCTCTTCGCTGCTGAAAAAGGATTGTACGTTTTTAAGAACGGGAAAGCTACTGCGCTTCAACTGCCGGCTGCTTACCAGGAATTGGAATGCAAAACTTCCTGCAGGGTGCTGAACGGTGTTCTAATGACCTTCCAGTCAAAAGCCGAATTCAAATCACGGGTAGAGAACTATTTGTACTACGATGTAGTCAATTCGAAACTGAAAGAAATCAAATTGCCGCATTCGGTACACATTAAGAATATCCGCGGAAGTTTCCAGATCGATAATATCTGGTATGTAGTCGATGCCCGCAGTAAAATTTACAGTGTCAGCAATTCTGCCGGGAATACACAGCGCTGGGATTCGGTGCCGCGTACCAAATTCCCGTGCCTGAGCAAATATTTCGTGAATACCGTTACAAAAGCCGGGAATTACCTGCTGGTAAGTACCGAAAACGACGGGTTGGTGATTGGTGACCTTTCCGGGAAAATCATCCGCGAATACAACCTCGACGATGACCTGGCAAACTTAACGATCAATCAATCTTTTTTTGACAACGATTTCAACCTGTGGCTTTGTCTTGGAAACGGGATCCAGTTCATTGAAACAGGTTCTCCGCTCTCCTACTTTCACAAGAACGAAGGAGTCATCTCACAAATTGAGACCATTGATTTCAATTCCGGGATTCCTTTGATCGGGACACACAACGGGCTTATTTCTCCTCAGAAAAGCGAATCGGGAACAAAACTGGTTCCTTACGGATCACTGAACGAGATTATTTTCGACATCGAAACGATCAAAACCCGCGAAGGGAATAAATCCATGATCATCGGGTACAACGGGGTTTTCGATCTGAATCCTGCGACTTCGAAGCACATTTCAGCATCTTACCGGTATGCCATTGCTTTCGAGAAAAATCCCAAAGACCCGAATTCCATTTACCTCACGCTGGAAGGCGGGCTGGCAAAAATGACCCTGCTCCCGAATGGGAAATGGGATTTCGAAGAATTGGTCGGAGATGCCGGCGGTGAAACGGTGAGTCTCGCTTACCTGCACAACAAGGTTTACTTCAGTATCCGCTCAAAAGGAGTCGGGATTTATGACCTGGCTACCAAGAAATTTAAATCGGTAAACATTCCGAGCCTGAGTAAAGAGGATCAGAACAACAACTTCTATGTGGAAGAGTTTAAAGGGCAAATCTTTGTAGGAACGGCAAACGGAATGTTCGTTTACAACGAAAAAACCGGGAAAATTGATCCGTTCGAACCTTCGAAAGCCTTCAAAACGAAAAATTACAAGAATACCATTCACCGGATTATCAATGTGAACGACGAACAACTCTGGGTGGTTGTTTACCAGGATAAAAAAGACGGAAAGTTTGAAAATATTTTCGGGTGGTTCCGCAAACGCGGCTCCGAATGGGAATGGACAGCATGGCCTTTGACCGGTTTGAAAAACGCCGGATTGGTCTTTGCCGTTGAAAAGAATCCTGCAGCAAACGAAGTCTGGATCGGTGCAAACGACGGATTATTTGTTTTGAACCTGGATGCGATCCGCAAAAACCGGAATCCGTTCAAAGTGCAGATCGATCGTTTCGAGGTCAATGGAAAAAGTTTCCTGTTCGACATTTCAAAAAGCAAAAAACTGGAAGGCCTGGATTACGCCCAAAATTCCTTCAAACTGATTTTCCACGCCAATTCTTTCTCCTGCTTAGGGCCTACAACTTTCAGCTACAAACTCGAAGGCTTTAGTGATCAGTGGTCGCAATGGTCGCCATTGAACTTTGCCAACTTCGAGAAAATTCCGGAAGGAACCTACACCTTCAAGGTAAAAGCAAAATCCGCTTATGGAATTGAAAGCGAAGTACTGACGTATGAAATAATTGTGCGTCCCCCTTGGTACCGAACAGTTTGGGCCTATATTTTCTATGTCATCTTGTTAATCTTCCTGATCTATTTCGTAGTGCAGCTTTCTACGCAGCGTGTGAAAAGACAAAATCAGAAACTGGAAGAGATTGTACAGCAGCGAACAAAAGAAATTGCAGAACAAAATCACCAGCTGGAAATCCAGAAAGAAGAAATTACCGCTAAAACAATGGATATCCTGGATAGTATCCACTATGCGAAACGGATTCAATCCACGATCCTTCCGACTACTTCCCGCTTGAACGAATTGTTCCGCCAACACTTTGTGTTCTACCGCCCGAAAGACATCGTTTCGGGTGATTTCTACTGGGCACGCGAAGTTCAGGGGAAAGTGATTTTCTCTGCTGTCGATTGTACCGGGCACGGAGTTCCGGGCGCATTGGTGAGTATTGTCGGTAACAACGGTTTATTGCGCGCAATCAATGAATTCAAACTGACCGAGCCGAATGATATCCTGAACAAATTACGCGAGATTGTAATTGATGCATTCCGTGCCGAAGGTCAATCCGACGTAAAAGACGGGATGGACATCGCGCTTTGTTCCATTGATCAGAAAACAGGAATATTAAAATTCGCCGGCGCAAATAACGAATGTGTCATCATTCGCAACGGGGAAGTCATTGAATTGAAACCGAACAAACAACCGATCGGCCAGTTTATCGATGCAAAACCGTTCGATATGCAGGAATTCCAGCTGGAACACGGAGATTGTGTGTATTTGTACACCGATGGGTACGTGGATCAGTTTGGTGGTGACCGACTGAAAAAATTCAAGTCCCGGCCTTTCAAAACCTTGCTTTCAACCATTTATCACCTGGATATGGATGAACAATACAAAGAAATCCAACGAACGTTTGATTCCTGGAAACACGATGTAGACCAGGTGGATGATGTCTGCGTCTTTGCTGTAAAATATATAAAACCTTCACATGAGAGCTAAATGGCCCGCATTATTAGCATGGGTGTTCCTGGCACTTATGATCTTACTTTATTTGGGATGGAGTGAATTTTCCTGGAGACTGACCAGGGTACTTCCGTTTTTCATCAGTTGCCTGTTCCTGTTTTTCCAGGTATTAACGGTTAGCAAGATCAATTCACGCACATTCAGGCTGATCAACACTTCGCTACTGGTCGTGCAGGTACTTTTCCTGGCTTCTTTTCTGCTGGCTATAGTAGAAATCGCCCAGATCTGGAAATTGAATATGCTGTTCCTGCTGGCGGCCACACATGTGTATCTGCTCGATCTCAATAACCGGTTTATTCAAAGAAGATTATTCTCGAAATGGCTGTTGCTGGCTTTATTGGTAACCAGCCTTGTTGCCTTCCTGTTCATCGATAAATCCCCGTATTTAATGAACATCGGGTTCATCAGTGCTATTATCTCCGGATTGATAGTGCTCATGAATATTTTCCTGTTCAACCCCAAAAGAGAAGATATAATTATAAATGACTGAATTATGAATTATCAAGAGAAACAAAATGCTCTTGATAATTTCTGCATTTATAATTGATAATTACTCTCCCTTTACGTATGTCCCGATTGCATACAAACGCTTCAGCCAGTATTCGGAATCTTCAATATTGGTAATAATCACTCCTTTGCTGGAACTGGCATGGATCATTGTCAAAGGTTCTCCTTTTGCAGAAACAATAATTCCCACGTGGGAAATTCCCGATCCATTGTTAAAGAACACCAAATCTCCTTTTTGAGCATTTTTCTGTTTCACCTTCGCGGAAGAATTGTACTGGTCTTCTGCCCTTCTGCTCAAAGTCACTTTGAACTCCTTCATCACGAAGCTGGTAAATCCGCTGCAGTCAAAACCATTGGCATCTACCCCGGCCCATTTATACGGAACTCCCAGGTATTTCTTCGCATACTTCACAATTTTCTCGCGTTCTTCCGTACTTGCTGCTGTTTCCTTAATCTCAGGTGCATCCACAACCGGCGGCTGGATTTCTCCCGGAACATCCAAATCCGGAATGCGGTCAAACAAACCGAACAGGATTTGCTGGATTTCGTCGTATTTTGCTTGTTTCCCTTCAGCCTTGTATGCCAAAGCTTTCTGAACCAGATCGCGTTTCAATTGGGAAACGTGGTTCAAATGCGTATTGAATACTTTAATTCCGTCGGGAGAAGCCAATACCTGGCTGAATAATTCGCGGGCTTCCTGCAAAGCTTTCGGGTGAAACTCAGCCCAAAGCCCTTTGTCGGCCAACTGGAAAAGTGCCAGACTTTTGTAGAATTCAGGTTTGAATGAATAATCATAGTCCGGCTGGTCCAGCAAACGGTTCGCCTTCCGCAAAACCATCTTGTAATGCCCCTGATCGTAAAGGACTTCCAGTTTATCCAACGCTTTTACCTGCCCGAAAGAAGTCAATGAAATAAAAACAAGGGCGGTCAATAAAAAGATGCTTTTTAAGTGCTTCATATCTGAACTATACGCTTTAAAATTACAAAAAGCACCTCTTTGTCAATCCAATAAAAGACCAACAGCCAATTGTTCGTAACTCACACAACAGAATGAGAACAGGGAATGAGAATGAGGAAAGGAAAAACAGTATAATTTCCAGGAATCCTGCTTTCTCTTCTCTTAGCTTGTCCACTGAAGGTTTTTCACGCATTCTCGCTCTCATTCTCATTTTGTTTTTTTAACACGATTCAACAACTTAGACCGTTTCTAACAAGTCGTTTGAACGTTTTATAACTATATTAGTATTCTTAAGAAAATGGTATGAAATATTATGGCGTTTTGCTGGTACTTGGATTAAGTATCAACACCTTCACATCCACCGCTCAAAAGGTTCCATCCGAACCAAAAACACCTACGAACGGTCAGCGCTTGGACGAAATTTTCACTTATGTCGACAAATTATATGTCGATCCGGTAAATGATAAAGAGTTAATGGATGCCGCAATCATCGGCATGCTGGAGAAACTGGATCCGCACACGGTTTATATTCCCAAAGATGAAGTGGAAGCTGCAAACGTAGCTATCGACGGAAGTTTTGTGGGCATCGGTGTTCGCTTCCAGATCCTGAAAGACACCTTGATGGTGGTTGAAACGATTGTGGGCGGCCCGTCTGAAAAACTGGGTATCCGTGCCGGCGATAAGATTGTTACAATTGATGGACAAAACGTAGCCGGAATCGGGTTGAAGAACAACCAGGTGCGTGAAAAATTATTGGGCGAAGCCGGAACGAAAGTACGTGTGGATATCATGCGTAAAGCTCAGAAAAAACCGATCAACTATGTCATTACACGTGACAAAGTTCCTGTAAACTCGGTAGATTGTGCCTACATGGTAGGTCCGAAAATCGGTTATTTGAAACTGACTTCCTTTTCGCGCAGTTCACACGACGAAATCAAAAAAGGCCTTGAAAAGCTGAAAGCACAGGGAATGGAAAGCCTGATCCTGGATTTACAGGGAAATGGCGGAGGGTTGCTTTACGCAGCACAATTAATTGCTGATGAATTCCTGTCGGATAACAAACTGATCGTTTACTCGGAAGGCCGTGCTCAACCACGCCAGGATCTGAGCGCAGGAAGAAGCGGTTCGTGGGAAAAAGGGAAAGTGATCGTTTTGATCGATGACAACTCTGCTTCTGCTTCCGAAATTCTTTCAGGTGCAATCCAGGACTGGGACCGCGGACTCATTGTAGGCCGAAGAAGCTATGGAAAAGGATTGGTACAACGGCCGATCGATCTTTCCGATGGCTCTCAAATGCGTCTCACAATTGCACGATACTTCACTCCTTCCGGGCGTTTCATTCAACGTCCTTACGAAAACATCGACGATTACAAGAACGAATACATGCGTCGATTCATGCACGGAGAATTCTCCCATATCGACAGCATCAAGCTTCCGGATTCCCTGAAATTTGAAACGCGTGTGACCAAAAGACCGGTTTACGGCGGTGGTGGAATTATGCCGGATTTCTTTGTGCCGATTGATACTTCCGAAATCACGGACCTTTACCGAAATACCGTTCAAAACGGAGCATTTACCAGTTTCCCTCTGACTTATGTAGATAAGAACCGGGACGAATTGCATAAAAAATACGAAACAGTGGAACAGTTCATCGCTAATTTTAAAGTCGATAAAAAACTGATGGACGAGTTCTTTGCATATGTCAAGAAAGAAAACAAGGATTTCGAGTTCAAGGAAGATGAATATAAGATCAGTCAGAACATCATGGAATTGAGATTGAAAGCGACTATTGCCAATGATTTATATGGCATTGAAGCCTTCTACATGATCTACAACCAAAAGAATGAAATTCTGCAGAAAGCAATTCAATTGCTTCAATCCAACGAATACGACAAACAAAAACTGGCATTAAACTAAACCATGAAAAAGAAAAGTTTCTTTATCGGCCTTCTAATCTTAGGCGGAATGACAAGCGCTTGTTCAAATAACACAGAAAAAACCGAAGACTCCGACGCTCCTTTGATGGAAGTTGCGGATGATCCGGAAACCATCAAAGCAAACGAACAAGCTTTAAAGGAATTAAAAGAACAACAGCGCATTGAAGCGGCATCTGTAACTTCCATGACCATCGACAAAGAAATCCACGATTTCGGGAAAGTTACTGAAGGAGTTGAAAACCACTGTACATTTACCGTAACAAACACCGGTGACAAGCCTTTGGTACTTTCAGATGTAAAAGCAAGCTGCGGCTGTACAACACCAAGCAAGCCGGAAGGCCCGATCGCTCCGGGAAAGTCTGACAAAATTGAGGTAGGTTTCAAACCGAACGGCAAAGGAGTCAGTGAAAAAACAATTACGATCACAGCCAATACCAATCCGCGAATTACCGTGGTGAAAGTGAAGGCGGATGTACAATAACCCATGCAGGCACGCGATTAATCGTGTGCCTGCATATTTTACAACAATCCTTTCAACGAAGCCGATTTCTTCGCATACGATTCAATCGCAGCTTTAGTTGATTCTTTCAACTTGCTATAACCCGCCGCAATATTCAACGCATCTTCTTCGATGTTTCCGTTGTATTTCAACTGCTTGGGCGCATTCTCCTGGATCAGCAAACGCAAAAAGCGGTATTCCACATTGGAATCATTGGATTTAATTTCCGATTCCAATAATTTCTTTCCCGCATTGAACAGGTTCAACTTATCTTTTGCTGTTTTCTGGAACTGTGCAGCTTTCATTTGCAACGCTCCTTTAAATGCTTTCACTTCCGAAGATTCTTTCAGGCCTTGTACCCCGTCCAGTTGTTTTTGAACGATGTCTTTGGAATCGCTCGCCAAAGCGCTATAAATGGCTTTACGGTCCAATTGGGAATACGAGCTCAAACTCACTACAGCTATCAAAATAAGAATCAGGTATTTCATGTTTTCAATTTTGTGCAAAGATACTTCATAATTAACACTTCGACTCCGCTCAGTATCCAATCATTAACACAAATTCATGGAAAGTGCTGAACTTCGGTCATTGAGTCAGCCGCAGCTGATCGAAATGCCGAAGTCACGTGGATTGCAAAAACTAAACCAAATAAGAGAAGTAGGATTTTTACAACTTTTTCTCTCCGATTTTCATTAAATTTATACTAGAAATTACACAGAGATGTTCATAGAAATTAATCCGGATAATATTGACAACCGTCTCATCCAGCAAGTAGTTGATGAATTAAAGAAAGGCGGCATCATCATCATTCCGACCGATGCGGTTTATGCGGTAGCTTGTGATGTGATGAACAAAAAAGGATTGGCGGAATTGGCCAAATGGAAAGATGTGAAATTGTCGAAAGCCAACTTTTCCATTATCTGCTCGGACATGAGCCAGGTTTCCGAATACGTCAAACAACTCGACAGGAATACTTTCCGTTTATTGAAACATTACCTGCCCGGTCCGTTTACGTTTATCCTGGATGCCACCAATGAAGTATCCAAATTATTCGATTCCAGCAAAAAAGAAATCGGTATCCGTATCCCGGATAATAAAATTGTTCAGGCAATTGTAGAACAACTCGGAAATCCAATGGCAGTTACCTCACTCCACGATTCGGAAGATGAGATCATGGATTACTTCGTGGACCCGGCTTCTATTTACGAACGTTACGACGATGAAGTAGCCATGATTATCGATGGTGGTCCGGGAAAACTGGATGCTTCCACCATTGTTGATTGCACAAACGGGAACACGGAAATTATTCGTCAGGGAGTTGGCCAGATAGATTTATGATTGTCATTATTGATTGCGGAAGCTCGAAAACACCCCTGATTGAATCCATTGTTTATGAATTCATGGATACGCGCGTTGTTCCTCTGTTTGAATTTCAAAGAGAATTGCATAACGACGCGCTTGGCTTCGTGATCTCAGGAGCTCCCATCCTGATTACCGAAGTAGATACCGAGCCATATCTGAAACAATTCGAATGGTTAAAAACCGAAACCCTGCCTGTATTGGGAATTTGCTTCGGGCACCAGATGCTGGGACTGACTTTCGGCGCGCTTTCAAACCGTCAGCGGGAAGACCGCGACTGGCAGATCATCGCTGTAATTGCAGATTGTCCGCTTTTTGATAAACTCCCGGAAGAGGTTGAATTGATGGAAGACCACTGCGAAGCTATCAGTATTCCAAAAGACTTCATCCACGTAGCCGTTTCCGATGCAACGGTCAATGAAGGAATGATGCATAAAACGCTCCCATTGTACGGTGTTCAGTTCCACCCGGAAGTATCCGGGAATCACGGCGTTATTATTCTTGAAAACTTTGTTCATATTTGCGAACGCCATCCGCAATAGAAACCCGATTATTTCCGATTTTTGATGCATGGTATTGAATCGGGTTTGGATTGGAATGTTTGTCATTGCAATCATTATGGGGTTTTCGAAGTTTATCTTCTGGCAAGACACCTGGATACTGAAACACATGATGGACGGTCTTTTTGAGACTGCAGAAACTGCTTTTACCCTTGCGATCGGGATGACCGGGATTTTATGTCTCTGGATGGGATTGATGAAAATCGGGGAAGATAGCGGCGCTGTAACCGTGATGTCGAAACTGGTAAACCCGCTCTTTTCCAAACTATTTCCGGAAGTTCCCAAAAACCACCCTGCGATGGGTAGTATCATGCTCAACTTTTCTGCAAATATGCTGGGATTGGATAATGCAGCAACTCCAGCCGGACTAAGAGCCATGCAGCAATTACAGGAAATTAACCCGGAAAAAGACAAAGCATCCAATGCACAGATCATGTTCCTGGTACTGAATGCTTCCGGGTTAACGATCATCCCGGTATCAATCATTGCAGCACGCGCCAGCGCTGGTTCAGCTAGCCCCACATCCGTGTTTATCCCAATCTTGTTGACAACTTATTTCGCCACACTCGGCGGACTTCTTTTCGTTGCCATCCGGCAAAAAATTAATTTATTAAACACCACAATTCTGGCATATATCGGAGGATTGACTTCCCTGATCGTTTTACTACTTTGGTACCTGAACTCACATCCGGACCAGGTCAATTTCATTTCGCGAATATTGAGCAACACGATCATGTTCGGTTTTATCACCTTCTTTATCATCATGGCGATCAAAAGCAAAATCGCCGCATTCGAATCCTTTGTGGAAGGTGCAAAAGGTGGATTCCAGGTTGCTATAAATATTCTCCCTTTCCTGGTTGCCATGTTGTGCGCCATCAGCTTATTTAAATCTTGCGGAGCTTTGACCGATTTAATGAATAGCCTGAAATGGTTGGTTATTCAAATGGGTGTCAAATCAACTGAGTTTATCGATGCATTACCGGTGATGCTAATGAAACCCTTTTCCGGTTCCGGAGCACGTGGCCTCATGGTTGAAAATATGAAAGCTTTCGGACCTGATTCCTTTGTCAGTAATTTATCCGCAACTTTCCAGGGAAGTACAGAGACTACTTTCTACGTTTTATCCGTATATTTCGGTTCTGTAGGGATCAAAAAAACGCGTTATGCAGCTACAGCAGGATTATTCTGTGATTTAGTAGGTGCAGTAGCTGCGATTCTGATCGCCTATTTATTCTTCTCATAATATGAATTGGTTTAAACGCATATTTGGAAAAGAGCCTTTAGAGGAAAAGAAAAAGGTAGAGGTGAAAAAGGCTGACATTGCATTTGCGGAGTTTAATTACCCGACCAAAATTATTCTAGCCTGGATCAAAGCGCTGGAAGGACACAAAGACCTCGAAAAATTCCTCTACGACAATGGTTACCAGGAAATCTTCTTTTTAAACCAGGCTTTAACGCTGAAACAGGAAGCACGCGACTGGTTGCTTGCCAACGGATACCCGCATTTAATGGCTTTTGTTAATGCTGCAGAAGGAAATGAAAGCGCTCAGCACTGGCTCCAGGTACACGGATTCGAATTTTTATACCAGGCAGCCATGGCCATTGAAGGCGAAGAATCCGGCTTCAAATGGCTCAATCTCCACACCGATGAATTCATTTTCGGCTTGATCAAAACGATCAAAAACGTGAAAGACAAAATTGAATTCAACCACAACGACATGTATTCCTTCGGAAAAGACGTTTAAAAACATGATTACTCTCCGCTTAGCTGCACTGGCAGACATTTCTTCGATACAACAGGTTGCAGAAAGCACCTGGCCCGTTTCCTACCAGGAAATTATTTCGCCCGAACAAATCCGTTACATGCTGGATTTGATGTACAGCAACCAAAAACTGGAAACGGCAATTACTGATCCCAACCAAGCTTTCTGGCTGGCCGAAGAACATGGAAAAGTGCTGGGTTTTTGCGGAATTGAACACGGATACCCGGAAGCTGGAATTACCCGCATCCACAAATTGTACATTCTCCCCGATACACAAGGTTCCGGCCTGGGGAAATTGTTCATGGACCACGTGGAAGATCAAGCCGGCAAACATGGCAACAACACACTTCATTTAAATGTCAACAAAGGAAATAACGCGGTTGGTTTTTACCGGAAACACGGTTTTGTGATAGATCACGAAGAAGTGTTGGATATCGGGAACGGGTATGTCATGGATGATTTCATCATGGTCAAACACCTATCCTGATTTTTTGTAACTTGCCTGAAATCAAAATCGATGAAACAACTTATTTCGGGAATTGCATTAACGCTCGTTTTGGGAGCATGCGCAGGAAACACGGTCATGAACAAGAACCGCCACATGGAGTTCGATTGCAGCAATGATTTTCACGTAGTTTTCACAGAAAGCATCACGATCACCGCTTCCGACAGCACCGGGAAAATTACCGTAAAAGTGAAAAGCCCGGAACTAAACCGCAAATTCGACATGAAGCAGGTTCGCGCAGCAAGCGGCGTGAAATACGCCTCCAAAGACGAGAAATACATTTTCTGGGAACACCAGGGCGAATTCAAATTCGGAACGGAGGATTCTACGTATTGTTTATGTGATTAGGTATTTTAAATCGAGTTTTTTCTTCTGCTAACAATTAAGAACACTAAATACAGAATCAATGCATCCAGGATAAACAACAGGTTGAAGCAAAGAGTTGGAATTGGTGGATAAAGAGTATAACTCGGAGAGAAAGAATTTCCAACAAACCTTGTTACAGAAAAAGAAAAAATCACTTCAATTCCAATAATACCTAGTACTATAAACAAGAAAAGTAGTATGGTCAATAAAACTAAATAGGAAGTAAAGCGTTCTTTGTTAAACCGTCTTCGCCAGGCCGAATAGGCTGTCAAGGGTATACTCGAAATGGCAACCGCTGTTATCATCCGGTGAAGATCAAAGTAGATGACGAATTTATGTCTGAAAGTAAAATAGTCTCTGATTACATCAAAAATATCTCTGAAACATAGAAAACTGAATAGCAGGAAAATTACGCAAAGAACTATCGCAACAATTTTTACAGCCGGATCTTTTTTGCGAAGGTTCGGTTGACTAAAATTCAGTTCATCGATTGGTCGACTTTCCATTTCAATCACCAATTCGGGTGAAACTCAATAGCTGTAGCTCCTTTTCCGTATTCCAGGAAATCCGCATCATATACTTCAATTTGATCCTGCTGCGCCAGATAGGTGCGGATCTCGTTTTTCAGAACTCCTTCTCCTACTCCATGGATCACTACCAATTTATGAATGGATTGATTTTTTGCTTTTTTGAAAGTAGCACGGAATTCGGCCATTTGCTTGAGTAAGATCTCCGTATTCGACATTCCTTGCGTAGACTCCAGGATTTCCTCAATGTGCAGGTCGATTTCCCAGACAGTTCGCGGCTTCTTTGCTCCTGTTCGCTCCTGGATCACACGGAACGTCGTTTCCGGTTCCAGGTCTTCTTTGGAAATCGTTATTTCATCGTCTGCATACTTTTCGGAATGAATGAAAACCAATTCATTCAGGGGAAACCAACGGTCAAACCCGGAATCATCCGTGACCTGCGCCCGGTTTTTCTCCAGGCTCAAAATAATCCCGTCTCCCTTTTCGTATAAAAAAGATACTTTCTGTCCGACCTTAAACATATATTGCGTTAAAAACACCCCGACTCCACATCAGGTAAATCGGGCCAAAAATAGCCAAAATCCAGGCAATGATCACGATCACTTTCATAAATGCATTCACATCCTGCACCATTGGCGGAACAAGCATGTTCTTCACTTCATTGGCAACCACCGTTTTGGTGTCCTCGCCTTCCATGTTTTCCACAAAGCGGCGAAGGCCCGGCGTGTTTTCCAATACATGATTCTTCACAAAATGATACGAACGATCGGAAAGGTTATCATAAGTCGAATTGAAGTTCACATCGTCTTCTTTCAGTCCTTTGTGGATCAAATACCGGCGGTGCAAACTTCTTACCTGGAATCCCATCAAAAACCCGAAGATCATAATCACATAAAATTCAAAGAAATAACCGATCGCAATTAAAGCTAAAGACGAGATGAACGAGAAAATAACCTGGAATAATTCGATGCGTTCGAAAAACAAAATGCTCAGCATGCGTCCGCCGTCCAATGGAAGGATCGGAAGCAGGTTCAGAATATTTACGGCAAACAGGATCATTGCCGTTTCGACCATCCAGTGGATTTCATAGTGGAATCCCAGCAACCACAGGGCAATTCCGACAATAATTCCAGGAAGCGGCCCGGCAAGTACCACCATCAAACTTTCCCTTTGGCGGTAAGATTCTTTGTGCCCGTGAACAAAAGCACCCATCAAAGGCAGGAACAGCATCCGGACATTTTCATACTTATACAATTTCATGAATAAATAATGTCCGCCTTCGTGAAGGATTAATACAGCTACCAATTCAATCAAAAAAAGAAGCTGGTTATTAAAGAACACCAAAAAACTCAGGATAAAGAGCATCAGAGAAAATACCGTAACAGCAATGTGCCCTTGCCTTACGGGCTCCTTTTCCAAAAAAGGTTTTGGCGGATACAGAGAATTAAAGTCGTTGTCCATAATAATACTAATGTACAAAATAACTTTCTCAGAATCAATTATCGGATGGCAAAATTACAGGAGCTTTTTTCCAGATTATGATTTTTTTATCGTCGCCGTAACTGGCAAAAGTTTGGTCGTCAATAGCCACTAAACCGTTGACTGAGCGGTTGTGCCCGCCATGCTTAAATTCAATACGCTGCTCTACTTTGGAAAAGTCAGCATTCCAAACCTTAATGGTTTTATCCATGGATGCGGTGACGAATTGCTTCCCTGTTCGTATCAGGCCGTAAACAGTCTGGTAATGAGCCGGAATTCTTTTCAGGATTTCGTAATGCGTATTGCTGATAACAAGATGTGCATCTCTTCCACCGGTAATCACTTCTCCTTGTGCAGGGTTCACCAGTAAGACATTACTTCCCAATTCGTTGGGTTCCCAGGAAGCCAGTTCGTTCCAGTTCTCACAGGAAAATACCAGGATGCCGATCAGCTGGGTGCTTACATAACAACGGTCACCGGCTATCACTATCGACCGGATTTTCCCGGCTGCCAGCGGAAGGTGTAAAATCCGTTTGCCGGTCTGCAATTCCAAAACAACCAGGTTTCCTTCCGAATCACCGGCTATCAGCCAGTTTCGCTCCGGATCGATCAACAGGGAAAACCAGGCATTCCCGAAGAAATTGTGTTCCCAAACCAGTTGTTTGGTTTCCGTATTGATCCCTGACAAGGTGCCGTCCGTACACCCGATAAAACAAAAGTGATTTCCTGCTTGCAGGGTATATGCCGCATGCTCCAGTTTTACGGTAAACGAAGAATCCTGCAGGCCTTTGGAAAGGTCCCAGCGTGTGACGTATTTATCACCCGAAGAGCTGTATAGAAAATGTCCGTCCAGGGAAGCCGCGTAAACCGGTCCCGCATGTCCGTTCAATACAACTTTTGACTGAAACATTATGCTTCTTCTTCCTCTTCAGGCTCGTCTGAATCGACTTGTTTTAAGCGCTGTGCGTAATCTTCCGGAAGGAATTCAAAGAAAGTGTCCCCGCGAAGTCCCAAACGCAGGCATTCCAGCGGAATAACCTCGTTCGGTGCAATATTCCCCAGGTTTACGTTTGCTCCGAATAATTTAATGAACCAAACCTGCTGATTTTTCTGCGGGGCTTCCCACAAAATATCTTCCGGCTTCACCTTCGCAATGATCTTGTTGATCAGCATCGTGTGCGCAGTTCCGTTCGGACGGAAAACACCGACGTTCCCCGCTTCACGCCCTTCTGCGATCACCTTCCAGGATCCCGCTTCCAGTTCCGAGCTCATCATCTTGATCCATCTTCCCGGGCTGATCAAAATCCCGGAATCCTTCGACCCGACTTCTGAAAGTACCGTTCTCGTTTTTGCCAAGCGCTGGATCAGTTCCAGTTTCTCGTCGTGGTTGATAATGATCGAACCATCAGAGATCTCAGCAAGATCCAGATCGTATTTATCCAGTAAACGCAGGTAGTCTTCAAAACGGCCACGCGCATAAAAGGCTTCAAAAAGAGTTCCTCCGAAATAAGGCCTTAAACCCGCAGAACGGTATAATTTAAGTTTTTCTTCCAGGTTGTTTGTAACAAAAGCAGTTCCGAAACCAAATTTGATTATATCCGTCAAATGACCGTTTGCCTGGATGAAGTTTTCTGCTTCATTCAAACTCAGGCCTTTATCCATCATCATGGTAATACCGTTATTACGCGGTTGTTGTGTACGTTCCGGAATGTGTGGTAAACTAAAATTCATGTTTTGTGTAATTGGGTACTATCGACACATGTCAAACTAATACTCTATGAGCGTGTCAAATTTACTAATTCTTGCACATCTGCCAATTCGGGATAGCGAATAAATACTTCTTTTGTTTTTTCACGGTCTTTATTCAGGGACTCAACTAGCACTAACTTAGCACCTTCCTCATTTCCAGCTACCCAATTGAAATAAATAATCGGAAGCACCGAGAAAAACAATTGATGTCTCAAAATGTAATTTTCCACGAAAGTGCGCGCCTCTCCTACCTTATGTTCCAGCAAAAAGTCCACGTAATCAAAGAAACAATCTTCGTTTTCCGGGTCCAATGTTAAACATGCCAGGTAAGCTTCTTCCGCTTCAGGTATCAATCCTGCATTTTCAAGCGCTCCTGCATAAACGTGATAGTATCCGTCCATGTTCGGTTCCAGCTCCAATGCTCTTTCGATGTAGTGAAGGCTTTCTTTCGGCTGCCCCTGCAAATCCTTAACGATCCCCAATCCCAGCCAGGCTTCTGCCAGTGTCGGTGACATGGACAAGGCTTTCTGGTAAAAATCCCAGGCAACAGTTAAATTGTTTAACTGCTCGTTTGCTTCTCCCAAATAACAATAAGTCAGCGGATCGTCTCCGTCAATCTCAATGCAGCGCTCAAAAGAGTCGATTGATTCTTTGTATTGCTCTACTGTCAGCTGGGCATTTCCCATGTTGAAATATGCAGGCGAAAAACGGTCGTTAATGGCCACGCAATATTCGTAAGCCGTAATGGCATCGTGAAATTTTTCTTCTTTCGAATAGGTATTCCCTAAATTATACCAGGCGGTGAATGAATAAGGATTATCGTCCAGAAAGCGACGGTATGTTTGAATCGCACGGGCATTATTTCCAAGCTGGTCAAAACAGAACGCCAGTTCGTACAAAGCCCCCTCGTTCTTCGGATTGGAACGCATTGCCTCCTCCAGTACTTCTACAGCACCTTTAAAGTCTTTTAATTGCTCCAATTCGGTTGCCAGGTCCAGGAAAATCTCGTCCTTTTCCTCCCGGTCGGCCAGTTCGAGTGCACGACGGAAAAAGTTTACCGCCCTTTTGCTGTCTCTCAACTGGCTGAAAATAGTTGCTTTTGTCAGGTAAAGCTCCATGGATTCCGAGTCGATCTGCTCAGCTGCATCCAGTAATTCCAATGCTTCTTTCAGTTTTCCCAAACCCGACATGGCCTGCGCCCTGCGAATCTGGAATAAGGTATTGAAAGGATATTGCTGTATTCCGACCTCTGCGGCTAATTCTCCCTTGGAGTAATTCCCGTTCATCAGGTAATGATCAATAATCGCCTCCAGACGATCACTGTCAAAAAAGCCCACCGAGTTTGTTTCAAGCTGTGATTCGAAACGCGCCAAATCATCATTCAGGTGGTTCTCAAAATTGTCGTTATCGTCTTCCCAGTCAAACATACGCTATCGTTGTGTTTCTATAAAATTAGCGAAAATCGGAGCCCTGGCGAAAAGTTTTAGGAAAGTTTATGAACAGGTTATTAAACAATTTGCCATTACGAATGCCGGCTTGCGAATTCATTTAAAAACAGTTAGGCACGCGATTAATTGCGTGCCTAACTGTTTTATTTTATTAAAAAAACTATTAATTCTTCACGAAACGCGTGCTTGAAACCTGGTTATCCATGGTTACTTTCACCAAATAAACTCCTGCATTCAAATGTGCAATGTCGATGGATTTGGTAGCACCCACTTCTCCTGAATAAACGGTATTTCCCAACAAGTCGATCATCTCTACAGATGCCTGTTTGCCGTTATTCAACTGAATATTCAGCTTGTCAAATGCCGGATTCGGGTAAACAGAGAACGTATTCTCAAACTCCTTCAGGCCAAGTGACTCGTCCAGCTGAACGTGGATAGGAATGGATTTCACGGTTGTAGCTGCCGGCACACCGTTGTCCGTTGCAGTGATTAGAACGTTATACATTCCCGAGGGAACCAAAGTTGCATCAAATGTAATGTCAACCGTTACAAATTCATTCCCGATCGGTGTTTGTGTTACCGCGATTGCGTTCGGGTAATCCGGACAGGTAACATCCACCTGTAATGACTGGTTGATCTCCGGAGTTGCTACCATCACAGTGAAATCTGCGGTGTGGATGGATTTCAGCGTATCTCCGGAATACACATCGATCGTATCACAAATCCCTGCTGCAATCACCATCGGAGGCGTATTGGAAGAACTTGCTCCCGCTACATTGAAATACATTTCCATGTTATCCAGGAAATCAACCTCGTCAGGAGCATTGTATGGCCCGTCGAAGCCTGTTCCCGGCTGATCGAATGTTCCTACCTGGAAGTAATCGATCCCGTTTCCGTAATTCACTCCTACCGTAGCCGGAACACCTCCGAATCCATTGATTCCACTGGATGCATCACCGGTTGTCCATTGCATATCTCCGTAACAGAAAGAAACGTTGTTGCCGATCGGGATCAACGGGTCGGTTCCATCCGAAATAACCAGCTGGAAAGTATTTCTTTTATCTCCGTGCACATTGTAGTATCCTACCTGGTCCCAGACAACCACCAGCGCATTCGGTGTCATTTTGTACCACACATTTCCGTTACTTCCTCCCATCATCAAAGAATCACGGGTATCCACATCTCCCCAGAAAGGCGCAATCATGTTGTATTGTGCATCCGGGAAAGGATTTGCTGTAAATGTCGGGTACTGCGCCAGGAAGGAAATATTCCCGTTATTATTGATGTACAGGGAATTATAAGTGTTTCCGTAGAAATCAAAGGTAAACGGAAGCGAGATCAGGTTGGAATAGTAATCGTCATTCGGCTGCATGGCAAGGATAAAGGTGCTGTCCAGCGGCACCATGCAGTTACAAACTCCGTTTTTCTCCGGGCTTCCGGAATAATGAACCACCGGATCGGTTGTATTGGAAGTGAGCTGGTAAGTCACCGAAGGATCCAATGCTCCGTTCGCTTTCATCTGGTTGTAGGTTTCCTGCGGAATAATCACCGTGGTTTGACCGAACGCAACAGGTGAACTCAAGGCAATGAATAGTATGAATCTTTTCATAAGTACAAGTATTATAGCTTGTCAAAAAGACGCAGGATTCTATAAATGGTTGGCTGTCAGGTTAAAAAAAAGTAAGGGTGAAAAATTTTTCACCCTTACTGGCACGTCTCATACGTGCATTATTTAAAGAAACGATCTTACTTCTTCACGAATCGTGTGCTTGAAACCTGTCCGTTATTGTTCAAACGAACCACATAAACTCCGGAAGTCAGGTTGCTGACATCGATAGTTTCAGAACCAGTGATCGTAGAAGTGTAAACCACCTTCCCTGACAAATCAACCACGGTTAGTTCTGCAATTGCAACGTTATCTGTCAACTCGATTGTCAAGTTACTGATTGCCGGGTTCGGGTAAAGTTTTGCTTCAACAGTTACTGCTTCATCCAATCCTAAGAAGGTATAAGCCAAAATCACTTTTCCTAAAATCGTGTTGTCTACTGAATCGGTATTTTTCAATTCAACAGATGCTACGTTCGGAAGGTTGTAAGTGTTGTGGATGTACAATGCTTCAACATCCTGCGTGAATGGCTTCATTGTAGTCACGGAATAAGGTGCCCATAAAGAAACGGCTGCACTTGTTCCTGTTTTATCATCCAATACGATGTAGTTTCCTAAAGATGCGTTGAAGGTGTTTTTCTCAGACGCTGCCGTTCCACCGATTGTAACAGCTGCAAATGCAGGAGTATTTACCCCGTAATGATCTGCAAAAACAATTGCTGTTCCTCCGTTTGCTGCACCTGCATCAAAAGTATTTCCTTTAAGAGAAATCTCATCGGAATAAGTATTTCCCTGTACTCCGTTTGTCATCAGTTTGGTGTTTGCCATTACCGATGTAAACGCAGCAGCGGAAGCTTCAGGAGTGAACTGGTTGTTTATAACGCTTACATTTTTGGAAGCCATGCTCAATAAACCGATACGTGTATAGTTTGTCAAATGGTTATCAACGATCGAAACTGTTCCGTTCTCAATAGCACGAACATCTATTAAAGCGTAAAGGCTGTCTGCTGTCATCGGAGTTACTGCATCTACATCGTTTGAACTGAATTGGATATCTGTTCCTGTCAATGGTGCATTCAACATGGCAATACCGCTGAAGTTGTTGTTCGCGATGTTCATATCCTGGTTGGTGCGGATCGCCTGGATTGTATAATATGCTTTTACGTCGTTGCTGATCACTGTTCCGCCCGGACCATCTGAAGAACCGGAACCAAGACTGATTCCCCGACCGAAGATGTTGTTTCCTGCCGGTGTAGCTGTTCCGATGGTATTATCCAAAATAGCCACAAAAGTAGATGTGGAAGCCGGGGCATTCAAACGGATTGCAAACGCATCCCAAACCATTCCGTAAGGAATAACCGGGGAAGTGGAAACGATCTCGTTTTTTTGGATCACAGCACCATCGAAATTGGATGTCGTGGAAACGATCCCGTATTTCCCGGTTGTTGCAGTTAATCCCAGTTCCATTCTCATTCCGTAAATGGAAACATCTGTTCCGTCTATATCAAATACGGTTGGTTGATTGGTGGTGATTACCGGCTTGTCTGTAATGTCCTGTGCAAGAATAGTCAATCCGTCCACATTCACGTTTAGTACGCTTGTTTGTGGATATGCACCGCCTGCTACGAAAACGGTGTCATTCACTGCCGCAACTGAAATGGCTTGTGCAATAGTAGCACATGGATTTCCGGGCAATGTACAGTCGTTTGAAACGTCAACTCCTGTATTTGCAACGTAACGGTTGTCTCCTGCTGCTTTAATGATCACTTTACCCAAAGCTGCATTTTCCAGTTCGTCGTGGTTTTTTGCTTCGATTGCTGCGAAATCAGCCAACCCATAGTTGTTCTCAATTGCCAATGCAACAACATCCTGGGATACAGGAACCATCGTTGTAGCCGGGTACGGAGCCCATAACGGGAAAGAAGTACTGGCTCCTGTCAATTCATCCAAAGCGATGAATGATCCCAAATCTGTATCAAAAGTATTTTTCGCCGCTGCTGTTGTTCCTCCGATGGTAATTGTTCCGAATGCCGGAGTATTTGCTCCGTAGTGGTCCGCGAAAACGATTGCTGTTCCAACCCCCGCTGTACCTGCATGAAAGTCGTTTGCTGTAATCTCGATCTCATCAGCGTATGTATTGCCCTGAACACCATTCGTCATCAACTTCGTGTTTGCCATTACGGAAACGAAAGCTGTTGCAGTTGTACTCGGGTTGAATTCATTGGCGTTTACCACCACATTTTTTGACGCTTCGCTCAACAAAGCAATGCGGGTGTAGTTTGTAAATACGTTGTTCTCCAGCATAACAGATGCATTCTCTACGGAACGCAATTCTGCCAATGCATACAAACTGTCCATTGACATCGGTGTCTGGCCGTCAAAGTTGTTATTGTGTACGTGAATGTCAGACAATGGTGTATTCACCATCATGATTCCTGCAAAATCATTGTTGTTCACTGCCAGTTCGTTTTGAGAACGGATAGCCTGAACCGTATAGTATGCCATGATCTCGTTGTTCGCGATCACTCCGCCCGGACCGTCAAAAATGGCAGAACCGAGGCTGATTCCACGCCCAAAGATGTTGTTTGTTCCTGCAACCGCTTCTCCGATTACGTTATTCTGGATGTTTACACTGGTATTCTCACCGGTATTCGCATTCAAACGAACTGCAAACGCATCCCAAACCATTCCATAAGGAATAATCGGGGAAGTAGAAACGATCTCATTGTTAGTCAGGCTCAGGCTGTCAAATGTATTGGAAGTGGAAATGATTCCATATTTCCCGGTTGTTGCGGTCAAACCTAATTCCAGGCGGAATCCGTCGATGTGCACACCCTCCGCATTGATATCGATCATTGTAGATTGATTCGTTGTCAAAACAGGCTTATCATTCAGGTCTTGTGCAGCAAGTGTTAAATCATGCTGGGTAATCGTCAGGATACTTGTTTGCGCGTAGTTACCCGGGGCAACCAAAACGGAGTCTCCGATTGCTGCTACGGAAATAGCATGTGCAAGAGTCAAACACGGGCTTCCCGGAAGTGTACAGGTATTCAAATCATCGGATCCTGTTGCGGAAACATAGCGGATATTTCCTGCCGGTGATAAGTTCACGGTTCCCAGTACCGGATTGTTTAATTGCTGGTAGTTCTTGGCATCTACGGAAGCAAAATCGGCCTGGTTGTAAGTATTGTAAACCGCATAGGCATTTACGTCCTGGTCAAACGGAACCATGGTTGTTGCCGTATATGGAGCCCATAACGGGTAAGAAGTACTTGCTCCTGACAATTCGTCCAGGACAATGTAATTCCCCAGTGAAGCTACAAAAACATTCTTATCGGAAACCGTTTCACCACCGATGGTGATGTTTGCGAATGCCGGGGTGTTTGCTCCGTAATGATCCGCAAAAACGATTGCTTTTCCGGTTCCTGCAACACCGGCATTGAAGGTATTTCCTTTGATGGAGATTTCATCGCTGAAGGTGTTTCCCTGAACTCCGTTTGTCATTAATTTCGTGTTCGCCATTAATGAAATGAAGTTGTTTGCCGTAGTTAAAGGATTGAAGTTGTTCCCGGAAACGTTTACGTTTTTGGAAGCCATGCTCAACAACCCGATATTCGTGTAGTTGGAAATAGTATTCCCCTCTACGAATACAGCGCCTTCTTCGATGGCACGAATGTCCAGGATCGCGTATAAATTATCCGCCAAAGCAGCAGCAACACCTGTAAATGTGTTATTATTCAAATGAATTTGCGCTCCGAGAATCGGGTAATTGACCATCGTAATTCCCATCAGGATGTTGTCGGAAACAGTCAGGTTAGCCGTATTTCTCACTGCCTGCATAGCATAATACGCCAGGATCGTGTTGTTTGACACTTCTCCTGAAGGGCCGTCAGTTGCACCTTTCCCCAATCCGAATCCTCTTCCGAAGATATCGTAACCAACCGGACCGGCTGTTGCAACCGTGTTGTTGTCCAGTGTTACACTGTAAGAATCTCCCACCGGAGCGGTTAAATCCACAGCATAAGCACCGAAAACCATCCCGGTAGAAACGGCTTTGGTAGAGATGAACTGGTTATGATGTACATTCAACCCATCATAATCTGCCGTTCCCACAATACCTCTCAAACCGTTTGCTGCAGTAAGGCCCATGTTCAGTTGCAAATGCGAAATAGTCACATTCGCAGCTCCGACAGAAATTACATCAGATGCAGTTGTAGTAAGTACGGGTCTGTTTGACGGATCAAGAGCCGTAATTACTACAGGTTGTAATAAACTAAGTGTAGAAGTAAGGTTGTAGTTCCCCGGAGCAATTTTGATCGTATCGTCTGCCAAAGCCTGCGAATACGCATGTTGAATTGTTCCACATGGACTTCCCGGAGTTTGGCAGTCATTAGACGCATCTGATCCGGTGGCGGAAACATAACGCGTCTGAGAAAAGCTGATACCGGAAACCATCGTGACGGAGGCTACTACGAGCCATTGTAAAGGTGATTTCATATCGATTATTTAAAAATTTCCCGCAAAAATACTGGTTCATGGCAGGCTTTGCAATGTGGCAAGAGGATGCTAATTTTTCATTAACACATCAATAATTGAAAATTCTCAAATAAAAGATTTGGTGTCCAGCCCCTTAAAGAACCGGTAGAATTGAATGTTAAAAAAAGTCAATTCGACGAACCTTAGCTACAGCCAGACAAAAATCACCAGGGCCATAAAATTTTACGATCCCTTTTGATTTTAATTATCCTTAATCGATTTCAGCGCCACCCGCGCTATCTCACTGTTGGCAAGCGTGGTTTCCTGCGAATCAATAATCTCGGAAAGTAATTTTTTCGCGGTTTCCTTATCTCCTCTTTCGCTGAAGATCATGGCTTTATTCAGCAATAAAATGCCTTTGGTTTCACGGTCCGGGTTTCCTGCAAGTCCCTGTTCGATACAATACAAGCGTTCTTCCGGGTCTGTCTGCAAATAAGCGATCTCTTTCCAGGCCGGTGCAAATCCAGGTACATTGTCTGCAATTTGTTTGGCTATGTGGTACTTCTTTTCGGGCTCATCCGTCCATTCGATCTGCATGTAATACGTATACAATCCTTCTGGGAACAATCCCTCCTGTTCACCTTCCAGTGTATAGATTGCGGTTTTGGTGGTAAAAAATCCATCCGGCTCCAAAGCGTCTGTTTCCCGGTAATATTTCAGGGCATTCCCAAAATCACCCATTAACAAATAAGTAAATGCCAGGTCATAAACCGGATAAGCCCACGCAGGTTCTATACTCATTGCTTCCAGTAATTTTTCGATCGCCAGTTGGTAATTTCCCGCCTGACCGGCTTCCCTTGCTTCTAAGTGAAGGATATTTGCTTGTTCGTTAATAGATCCGGTTTCCATGTATTGTCGGTTTGATTTTTTGATCATGAACTTAATCAATTCGATTGAATTAATGAGCGGTTTCGTTAAATTCCTTCTTCTTCCGTTCGCAAAAGCCCTTTGAAGCGTTTCTTGAGTTGTGTCTGGTTGGTGGATACCGAATCGAATGTTGGTTTCATGCAATCCACCAGGAAGTAATAGTGTGATTCGGTTGTAAGCGTATCATCTATCTCATGGGAAGACCGGTAAGTATAAACAAATGCCTGGAATTGCTTCTTCTTCGTTTGGAATAACCAGGAAACCCGTGTATAGATCTCACCCGCATCCCCGTTTGAAGTTCCCAAATAGAAATATTCGTCCTGGAACCGGTCTTTTATGCGATCAAAAACCAATAAAACAAGTGAAGAAGATTCGTACTCCGAAGGAATTCGCGTGATGAGTCCTAAACGCGTGGAATCCAGTGCAAACCGGTAACAGGCATACACTCCCGATAGTTTTCCGAAATACCGTTCCCGGAATCCGATCGGCAAGCTCTTCGCTTCTTTAAAAGTCAGTTCCTGCCCGGCAAATCGCTTGTCGTTTTCATCAAATCCGTAATACACTTTCAGCGTATCAAAGGAAATAGTCCGGTATTTGTTGAGAAGGCTTTCAAAACTGCTTTTCTGTTCGCCGATCAAACTGTCTTTTCCAGGAGTAGCTTCTGTTGCTGCAGGCTGTTTCGAAACAGGTGTGTTATCTTCGCATGAAATAAGGAATCCGGTGAGGATAATGATTAAAAGGACGGGAAATTGAATAGTACGCATGAACATCGATTGGTTCCGCAAGCTAATCAATTTCCCTCAATTCTAAGACAGGTTGATCGCATTGAAAACCTCTGAGAGGATTTCGTAAGACCTCAACCGCTTTTCATTGTCAAAAATATTCCCGGTAATCATCAGTTCATCCACACCATGCTCTTCAACAAAGCGGCTGAATTGCTCAATCAGCGTATCTTTATCGCCCACAAACGTACAAGCAGTCATTCCCTGTACGGCATCCAGTAATTCCTGTGGCCAGGATGCCAGCAGATTCGGGATAGGTGGCGACAAAGGTTTCCGCGAGTTGGTCAGAATACCTGAAAACATCTGGTACAAACTCATCGACAACAATTCTGCTTCCTCGTTGCTGTCCGCTGCAATCCCGTTTACACAGGCCAGCACATAAGGCTTTTCCAGGTATTGAGACGGACGGAAATTAGTCCGGTAAATCTGTATAGCGATCTTGAATTGTTTCGGGGCGAAATGCGACGCAAATGCATAAGGCAATCCCATTTCCGCCGCTAAATAAGCGCTGTCCGTACTGGAACCCAGAATCCAGATCGGGATATTCAACCCTTCGGCGGGAAAAGCGCGCACAGCTGCTGTTTTGTTGGCTTCACTGAAATATGTTTGAAGCGCCGTAACATCGTTGGGGAATTGATAAGCCGTATTCAAATCTCCCCTTCTCAGAGCCATGGCCGTTTGCTGATCCGTCCCCGGTGCTCTTCCCAATCCCAGGTCAATCCGTGAAGGATACAAAGTTTCCAGCGTCCCGAATTGTTCTGCAATGGCTAAGGGCGCATGGTTAGGAAGCATAATTCCTCCCGACCCCACGCGAATGCTTTTGGTTTTAGAAGCCACGTGTCCGATCAATACAGAAGTTGCCGAACTGGCAATGAACTCCATGTTGTGGTGTTCTGCCAGCCAAACGCGTTCATACCCCAATTCCTCTGCTTTTTGTGCTAAATCTACTGTTCGTTGAATGGCTGTTGCTGCGTTGCCGTCCTTGGTAATCACGGATAAATCCAGGACGGAATATTTGATCTTTTTCATGCGTTAAAATTACGGATTGAGGAACTCCCGGCAAACCGCAAAGCGTTAATTTTTGTAGCTGGTATCATAAAAGAAACCAACCGTCGCACTTATCAAATGTGTAACCAGAGAAGTGATAGCCAAAATCAAATCCGGAACTGCGAGGGTTAAGTACGGGTCATGTACGGGTCAAGTATAGGTCAAGTACGGGTATAGTATGAAAACGTTATTCCTCCAACAAATCACCTTATTTTTAACAATCCGGCTGAAAACGATCGGAAAACCGGATATAATCGGAACACAACAGGGATATGAAACAAATCTCAAAGGTTTAAAGTGCAAAATAAGAGAAGACGGAAAAGTTGCTGAGCGGGAGTCAAAGTACCGTTTCCACTTCTCACAACCGTAACCTCGTTAAAACGAAAAAGTCCGCCTAAGCGAACTTTTCCTTAACCTAACCACCTAAATACTACAAATATTAGCTCCATTTTGCATTTCAGAATCTTGGTGAGAAAACTGAAACGTTTGATTTTAGTGCTAACTTTTAATCAATAATCTTAAGTCATTTTTACGATTTGAGAAAATAAAAATGCTTACACCTAACTTATTCACTGAACCAAAATTAAGCACAGCCCAAAGCCTCGCAAAACAATTGAGGAGTTTGATGGTTTTTTGTCGGAGTTAGAAAAAAAAGAGTTCAAAAAGAGTTCAAAAGTTTAATCAATTTAGTTGAACTCTTTGAACATTTGAACCTTTTGACCCCTTTGAACCCTTGAACCCTCTCTATATCCGGAACAGCAGCGCAAAAATAATCCGGTTTTCATGCTTCACCAGGTCAGGTTTCCAGTTAGGATCCAAAGGCGTTGTGGCATAACCGGTTTGGGAAGTCACACCTCCTCTTCCCGCAAAATAAGGAACACTCGAAGCCCGGTAAACAAACTCCACCCGGAAAGTAATACTCTGGTTCGGCATAAAATCAATGTTTGTAGAACAATCCCATCCCTTAAACTGATCTCCGGGATTTGCAGAAAAAGGAAACGCACCTTCCGTTTGTGTCGGATTATTGGGATTCGGGAGCGGACTCGCCTGCCCTGTCGGGTACAGCACCAGGTAACGTCCGGGGTTGGTCATCACTCCTCCTCCGATTGTCCAGGCAAACTTGTTTTTAAAGAACCAGATCCGGTTGTAAAACATGGCACTGGCAAAATACTGCGCAGGTCCGGCAATGCTGTCTCCATCTTTCAACCCGTTTACTCCTCCTCCTTTCTCAAACCCGAAATCGGCTGTCAGGGAAAAGGCCATCCTGGAAATCCCCTTCGAATTCGGTCTGTCGAAGTATTTGTACAATAAGCTGTTGTCGCTGTGGAAACGCTTGCGGTCCTTGATTCCGGCTGCATCCGTTCCGTAATAATCATTGGTCAGCAATTTCAGTTTGTCGTTCGGGATCCAGGTCAGGTTTCCCCCGAAACCGGGCATTGCATTGAAACGTCCGTAACTTTGCCAGCCGTTGATAATCCAGGCTTCTATTTTCAATTGGCTGTTGGGATAGATCTGGGTGCGCAACCCGTTGAAGAACCACGGCGTATTATCCGATGTAAAGGATGCCTGGTATTCCCAGTTTTCTGCCTGGTAGAAGGAGTTCAAACCGATATAGGACATGAATAAACCGGCGTCGATATTGATTCCGTGAAGCCGGTTGATGTGATACCCTGCATAAGCTTCGCTCACATAGCGGTAAATGTTTGCCAATTGGTACTGGCCTTTATACGGACTGTAATCATTTCTTGGAATGACGGTTGAACGTGTACCGAACTGGGTCATGAAGCGCGCTCTTGCTCCCTTGTATTCGAGATCTCCTCCGAAATGAAGTGCCGAAAGCTGAAATTCATTGTTCCGTGCCAAAGCTGTCGATCCGACTACTGTGTTGTCATTCGGGTTATTGAACGAATAGGTATAATTCACGTCGACTAAAACGCTTGGAGTAAAATACTTCAGGTTCTTCCAGATATTGGAAGTCCGGCGATCACTCCCGTTGGCCCAGCTCATATCGGCATTGTTGAACGGTTCTCCCTTTTGTTTATTGGGAATAATGGTATCGGGTTCTGATTGCGCAGAACCGGTCAAGGCTGCCAATAAAAAGCCTGTAAAAACAAGTGTTTTCATTTTTTTATTTGATATTAATTTTGATTACGTATTAAATGGAATTGCGTACAGTTTGAAAGCAGCAACGGTACTTTTTCCACCTCCGTGTCGCTTTTATCCAACCCGAAGGCACGCTCGTCGCTTTGCCCCAGTTTTTTGAGTTGGAAATAGGACTTCAGCAGGAACCCGTCTTTGATTCCCAGTTCGTTTTCCACCGAAAGGTATTTCTTGAACACAATGAACTTGAAATCCGGTTCCTGGTTGTATTTAGTCGAACCATCGGGCCGGTTGTGCAGGTTCAGTTCCTTGTTCTGCACCAAATCCTGTACTATTTTCTTGAAGTACAATTCGGTCTTGGGCTGCACCCGGAATCCCACGTGAATATTGATCTTGATAAGCTTGTCGTCAATCAGTTCGGTCACATCGTATTCCAGCGTGGACGGATGCTCTGTCCGGTTGATATGCACAAACCAATAAACATCCGCGCGTTTCGGCTTTTTCGCAAAAATAGATTTGATGATCTTGTCCTCTATTTCGTGGCGGTGATTGGCCTTCGTCAAATAAATCAGGTGTGTTGCAAATTTCGGAACGGATTCATCCTCGCTCAATTCCTTGATCTGCGGAGCAAATTTCCCCAGGTCTACAAAACGCATGTACTTGTTGTTGATCTTGCGGGCGTAAAACCACACATACATCACCAGGAAAATAAACAATTCGAAGAACAGGAACATCCATCGCTCTTTAATCTTGGCAACATTCGCTACGAAGAAAGAAATCTCTACCGCAGAGAATACCAACAGAACGGATAAAACCAGTAACCAATGCCATTTCAGGTGGTAAATCAGGAAGTAACAAAGCAGGATCGTAGTCATCATCATGGCAACCGTGATACTGAATCCGTAAGCCGCTTCCATGTGCGTGGATGATTTGAAATAAAGGATCATCAGTACACAACCGATCCACAGAATGTTGTTGACACTTGGAATGTAAATCTGTCCTTTGTTGTCGGAAGGTTGTCTGACAGAAACCCGCGGCCAGAAATTCAAATTAATTGCTTCATTGATAAGCGTATAACTACCGCTGATTAAAGCTTGTGATGCAATGATTGCAGCAGCTGTTGCGATCAGGATACTTGGCAACAGGAACCACGGTGGAACAATCCCGAAAAACGGGTTGATACCATCCAGTTTGTCAGCGCCTTGGTGCAGCAGCCACGCTCCTTGTCCCAAATAGTTCAAAACCAGGCTCAGCTTCACGAATCCCCAGGTAATGCGGATATTTTTACGCCCGCAATGCCCCAAATCCGAATAAAGGGCTTCTGCTCCGGTTGTTGCCAGGAATACCGCTCCCAAAATCCAGAATCCATGCGGGTAATTCACCAACAGGTTGTAAGCATAATGCGGACTCAATGCTTTGAAAACACTGGGAAAATGCACAATCTGGTTCAATCCCAAAACCAGCAGCATGGTAAACCAGATCACCATGATCGGGCCAAATGCAGAGCCTACTTTTTGGGTACCGAAACGCTGGAAATAAAACAGGAGCGATAAGACGACAATAACAATCGGTACAACCGGGATTTCTCCCAGTGATTTCACCATCGTTAATCCTTCTACTGCAGATGCCACTGAAATGGGCGGAGTGATTATTCCGTCGGCCAGGAGTGTAGTTGCTCCGAGAATCGTAGGAATAACCAGCCATTTGCCCCTTTTCTGAACCAGTGCATACAGGGAAAAGATTCCTCCTTCACCCTGGTTATCTGCTTTTAAGGTCAGCCAGATATATTTAACGGTCGTTTGCAGCAATAAAGTCCAAAACACACAGGATATTCCTCCCAGAACCAGGTCTTCCGTGATGGTCCTGTCTCCTACAATTGCTTTCAGTACATAGAGCGGGCTCGTACCGATATCCCCATAAATAATTCCCAATGCGATCAGCAGAGATCCTGCGGTGACCCTGGCTTTCAGTCCGTTTGACATCTTTTTCATGTATCTTCATTTGATACGTCAAAGTTGGGGGTTCAGACCTTGGGGAAATATTAAAGGATTGTGCGGATTTATAAAGAAAACATAAATGAAATGATCAATTATAAATGCTGGAATTATCAAGAATGGGCTTGATTCATTGATAATTGATAATTGATCATTAAGAAAACCGGTATCCCACCCGGCTTTGGGTCACAATGTATTTCGGATGGTTCGGATCGTCTTCGATTTTTTTCCGCAGCGTATTCACGAAAACACGCAGGTATTGCGTTTCTGTCTGGTAACCAACTCCCCAGATCTCTTTCAGGATAAACTGGTGGGTCAGTACCCTTCCTTCATTCTTGAAAAACAGGACGATGAGGTTGAATTCCGTAGAGGTTAGTTTCACAATCTCTCCGCCTTTCTTCAGCACTCTTCCCGGAATATCCAGTTCCAGGTCGCACAACTGCAGGACGGTTTTTGCATTGGAAGAATGGTTCCTGCGAATGGCAGAACGGATCCGGGCCAGCAATTCCGCATTCCGGAAAGGTTTGGTGAGGTAATCGGTTGCTCCGTCGTCCAAAGCTCGTACAATATCTTCCTCCGAATCCTGCACGGAAAGCACAATGAGCGCTTTGTTGTACCAGGTCCTCAGTTCACGGATGACTTCATGGCCGCTCTTATCCGGAAGTCCTAAATCGAGAAGGATCAATTCCGGCGGATGATTGGCGGCTTTCAGGATGCCTTCTTTGGCAGTTTCGGCTAAAATAACCTTGTAATCGTTGCTTTCAAGCGTAATCTCGAGCAATTTACGAATCTGCGGTTCGTCATCAATAACCAGTATTTCTGCTTTATTCATTGTTCAGATGATGCATAAAGGAAGTTTCCACCGGTAAATGTATGCTAAATTCCGCACCTCCCTGCGGTTTGTTTTTCACTTCCACCCTTCCGCCATGTGCTTCCACGAAACCTTTCACGATGGATAATCCAAGGCCTGTTCCGCCGGCTTTCGATTCCGGTAAACGGTAAAACTTTTCAAAAATGTGATCCATGGATGCTTCCGGGAAACCCGGTCCTGAATCGGAAATTAAAATGGTACACCGGTTGTCCTCACATTGTACGGCTATTTCTACCGGCAAGTGATCGGGAGTATACTGGGCTGCATTGTAGACAATGTTATCAAGCACTGTTTCCAACAGGCCGGAATCGAGCTTCATGAGCGGTAATCCTTCGTTTGACCGGTATAAAATCCGTTGATCGGAAAACTCTTCGTGACGCTGGATTAATTGATGTATCAACTCGTTTATATCCACCCAGTCCAGTTTCAGTTGCAGCATTCCGTTCTCCAGCCGGCTCATATTCAGCAGGTTTTCAACTTGCCGCTTCAGGCGCATCCCCGATTTATCTATTTCACGCAACAAATCCAGTTGCTGTTCAGCAGTCAGTTTTGACCCGTTTTCCTTCAGGATATCTACTGAACCAAGAATGGTGGACAAAGGTGTTTTCAATTCGTGGGAAAGTGAATTGAAGAGCGTATTGTACAATTTCACTTCCTTCTCTTTTTCCTCCTTATCACGCGCTTTTCGTTCTGCTCTCCGGATCTGGAAGGTCAGTACCGCATTGATAAAAGCAATCACGAAATACATCAGGAAGGTCAGGAAATCTTCTGCCTCGTTGATATGAAAGGTAAACAGCGGCTCGATGAAAAAGAAGTTCCAGATAAAAGCGCTTAAGGTTGCCCCCAACAAAACCGGCCAGATATTGAAGATCATGGCTGAGATTGAAACGGTCATCAGCAGGATCAGCGCAACAATCCGATTGTCGATCAGGTGATTGAAATAATAGCAAAGCCCCGATACGGAAAGCACCAGAAAACAATTGAGGATAAATTGCCTGAACAGGGAAATATGACGGGTTTTCGTGTACTTCAAAGGTCAAAATCTAAACAAAAGTACAGGTAATCCTATAAAGAAAAAATAAATATTACAGCTTGCGACCGATGAATCGGACATGGCTATATTGCAATGTTGCAAAGTTGCAAAGTTTAAATATTGCAATATCTCAATGTTGTAATATGGCAATGACGTCCCGGAAGATGCTTTTCCCGGAGTACTGAGAATACCGGAAAATTAACCGCAAAGAACGGCCTGCATAGCTGATCAAGACGGAATTTCTTCTGAAAGACAGAAACACAAAAGTGAAAAAACGCTAGTAAAACGAGCAACCCTGCGTTCTCCATTTCTTTGCGGTCAATAAAAAATCATGCACGCATGCGCTTGGCGTTTGCCCACATTTCGGGGGTCAGCAGATACGTAATATACGGATACTGTTTCCCTTTGATGTCTTTCATAAAATGTCCTGCTTCTTCCAGTCCCAACCGGGTATTTCCCTTCTGCGAACGAATGTTCACTTCCGCAATTTCAAAAATAATCTTGTCTACATAGCGGAAGGCGTATTCAACCAGTAACTGCTTGTTCGCAAAATTGAAACTTCCGCCCCAATGTGCGCGGTCCAGGAATGTAAACCCGATCTTAATCGATGAATCTTCCGGATCGTAATCGTAATAACGGGTACTGCCGATAATTTTGTTTGTTTTTCTATCAATGATCACAAAGCTTTTTCCGCAGGCAATGGATTCCCCGAAGAAAGAATCGAATTCTTCACGCTCGTGCCTGTTATATGCCGGATGCTGCTCCCAGATCAACGGATCTGATGCGGCCTGATACAATGCTTCGTAATCTGAGTGTTCCAACGGACGTAGAAGTACTAACTCATTTTCAAGCCGCGGCTGCCATAAAGTCGTTTCCATAACATCTGTTTTTGTGTTCTATTAAGTTAGAACAGAATGTTTGAAACTTCACTTTTTAAACAATTTTTGTGACTAAATCGATTTTAAGGTCTTCAAAATAATCCGAACAGTTTTTTACGTTTAACCGAATTTTCCCGGTTTATTTCCAGGACATCTGTTAATCCGATTCGTTCAAATCCATCGAATAAGGCATCTACTCCTTTTTTCATCTTCAAGTCAACTTCTTCCGTATAAAGCGGGTAGATTGTATAAAAACAAATCGTTTTTTCATCATTGATCTTCAACTCATGAAACTCCGGATCAAAAAGGATTGAAGGAAGCAAAACCATCGTATTCAAGTTGGTCCTGTTCGAAAATGGTGCGGGTGGATTTCCATTTGGAATCGTATGTCCATACCCTAACCAGGTATTGTATTCATGCGGAAAACGTGAAAGTATTTTCAACCATCTCAAAGGCCAGTAATTTTCTTCGTCTTCAAAATCTTCCTGCGAAATTTTCCAGTCTGCCGGTAAACAAATACTCAACTCGGCATACCGGGAGCCATTCATTTCATAAGGAGTTGTCATCGGCTTATCGCTCATCCCTGAAGTTACTAATGTATGATAAGGACGTTCCGAAGTAGGTTTTATCCAATGAAGGTCAATATGTACCTGGTCTGAGATCAACTCATGAAACACCATATTCACCTCACCTACATATTTTTCAATGTGTTTAGAAATTTCTTCAAGGTTCCCTTCTCCGGAAGGTGCTTGAAATTCATTCCTGTCGTTTTCCTGATACCTGTAAATCGGTGATCCTGATTCTGATTTTTCCATGTTTAACTTTTTAATTCAGATGATTTTATATTCATTGCCTACCCGGCCTTCGCTAGTTTCTGCATTACTTTCTCTACCCGTTTGCGCTTCGATTCCTTTTCAATTTCCTGCAGCCGACTGCTTAAAATGGTTACGAAACGCGTCTTGTTTGGAGGCGTTACTATTGGCATTGCGCGCTCTGCATACATGGGAAACTGGTTCACAGGCGCTTTCCGGATCACTTCCAGCAATACATCGAAAGCATGATCGGCATATTTTGCAATGCCGCACAGTTTGATAAAAATATTCACCGCACCATCCATTGTAATAACCGACCCCCTGGAAACCGCGTCCAGGATTGAAGGAACAGATTCGTACATGAAATCCGGTTTTTCAGAAACAATATTGTCCAGGGCTGCCATTCCGCCCCATTGCAAACGATTGTTTTTGTGCTTTAACAAATCCAGGAATGTTTGCGCATATGCTGCAATCAATGTCGGATCCAATGCGCCGATTTCATATAACACCTTAATGCAATCGTTTTGAATATCCTTGCTATTCGATTGCAGGTTTTCGATCAGTTCCTTTACTCCTTGCATGTCTTTTGAAGACGCTATTTTTGCTGCCAACTCCTGGTTCGGAACTTCATCTCTGCGATTGAGAGAACTTGCCAATTCATGGATTACACTCATAGCAGCTAAAGTAAAAAATCCGGTTGATTATTTCCGGATCCAGTAAACAATTCCGGTAATCGCTCCTCCGATTACACCTACTTCCAGCAATCCGGCACCTGTTACCATTAAGCCTGCTTTTAAGCTCTCTTTTCGTTTGTATTTCAGGAATTCTCTTTTAACAGGAGAAACGGTCTCAAATTTCTTCAGTGATTTAAACGAATCCCCGTATGAAACTTTGTGGAACAGGTATTTCTTCTCTTCCGGTAACGATTCTACCAGGTCATAAAACAAATCCGGGCGCTTTTCGGCAACAAATTTCAGCATGACCTGCTGGTATTCGTCATAAGCATTTACGTGTATCGGACGGCTCATGAAATTGCTTTTCAATGCTTCAAGTGTTAATGTAGAAATATGGGTTTCAATGGAATCATTCAGGAAAATCAACCGGTTGTTTGTTCGGATTAAACTGTCTTTTATGAATTGATTTTGCTTTCGTGAAAGTACTTCAAACTCCGAAGGTTCAGCCTGTTTAAAGGTTAGTGACTCCCAGGCTTCCGGACTTCCATACCGGTAATATGGATACCTGTATGCATGGAAACCGGGATAATTATTTCTCATTTCATCAATTGTTGTGCGGTAAAGCACTTCCCAGTAAGAATGGTTGATCGCTTCATAGAGTTTAGCAGGATTTTCCAGCTTTTTTGCTACATAGGTATGACGCTCTTTAATCTTCCCGTTTTTCAGTTTACACACCCGGAAATACTTGTAATCGTATGAAATGGCGTATTGTTCGTTTGAAAAAAGAATTCCCAAACTATCCAGTGCACTTTCAGGTCTGTAAACGGCTGGAAGCTCCCATTCCCGGTTAACCCAACTGCCATAGTTTGAAAGTTCATACAAGCTGCAGGTATTTCCATACAGTTTAAAGGCATAATTCTTCTCAGAAGTTTGGTAATACACTTCCTGATTTTGTGAAAAGCCTGTTTTCACCAGGAAAAGCAAAATAACAACCAGGTAATTTTTCATATGACAACGATACAGCTATTTCAACAATCGGTTCAACTCATATGAATAAATTCGCAAATTCAGTGATCATTTCGTTGGTTTCCAGATTACTTTCCCGGAAAAATCAATGTATCCCAACTCCCTGTTTTCAGTTCCCATCAGGATCATATTATCTCCCGCCGGAAACAATGCGTGGTATTTAGCTTCAGTCACCCATTCTCCTTTTTTGTTGATAAGCCCGAAACGGTCTTCTTTCGAATCTGTTTTTACAATAATTACCTCGTCCAGGAAAAATAGTACATCGTACTTAGCCGGAATAACCACCTGTCCCTTCAAATCCAGCAGTCCTTCGTTTCTCCCCTCATTGAAGTAAACATAATTTCCGAATCCCTTATGCATCCTGTCAGCTTCTTTTTCAAACAGGACTTTTCCTTTTTTATCAATCAATTTCCAGGTTTTTCCCTCGCGGGTATCTTTTACTGCCGCATATCCATCCATAAAGATTCCGCCGGTGTAGTATTTGTTTGGAATGACCCATTTCCCGGAAGTATTGATGTAACCCACTTTTTGATCGGTCATTACCAGGGCCAGGCTGTCGTTGAAACCTGATGTCCATTCAAAATCTCTTCCGAATTGCTTTTCTCCTTTTTGATTGATAAAATAGATTTGCTGACCGTTTCTGACATACGCGAATCCCTGTGAAAACGCATTTGCTTCTGAAAATTGAGCAGGAATTACTTCCTGTCCTTTTTTGTCGATGTAGCCGAATAAGCCATTTTTATTCACTGCGGCCAACCCTTCCTTGAAATAGGTTTCTCCCAATGGTTCAATAGCCAATTTGAGCCATCCTCTCGACTTTTTGGTGTAAACAGGTTCAATAACCACTTCTCCTTTTGTGTTGATAAATCCGTATTTTCCGTCTTTTTCAAAATACGCCAATCCTTCACTGAATTGGGCAGCTTTTTCAAACTGTGGTTTGATCACTACCTCGCCTTTTGTATTGATATATCCGAAAAGGCTGTCCTGTATAATCGGGTATAAACCGCTGTTATCAGGAAACAGGTTTTTCTCGCGTTTAGTCGTTTGAGCGGAACTCTCTCCTGATGAGCAGGCTGCAAGAGAAAAAATCAGCGCCAGACTCATTGCCAAACGGATTGTTTTTTTCATAGGTCCTATTCTATTGGTTTCATTCAAATCTACAATCTTTTTCTTTTAAGGCTCCCAAAACTCGTATTTGTAATAGCGTACTCTCCACGGATTTTTAGGACGGTCCTTCAGGCTGTCGTATTCTATGATTTTAACCAGGTTATCCGATTTATCGTATCGGAAAACCTTTAGCCACAAAAACGAATGATCCAGCGTGTTGTAGCCGATTTCTTCTGTTACCAATCCTTTCTTGCTGTATTTGTGAAGATAAGTCCCGCCTAATTCTCCCGAACACACATTTTTGATTTCCCGTCCTTTCCGGTCGTAGTAATAAATAGCTTTGGACTGGACTGTTGAGTCAGGATTAAAACGCGTCCATTTTTTGAGCCTCCCGGATTTATACCGTTCGTAGGTATCCCAAAAACGCAGCTTATGATCCGTTTCCCGGCAAACATCCCTGTAATTAAATCCCTTTTTATCGTAAAGCGGCTGAATGGTAAAATCCAGTTTCATATCCGGTTGGTAAACCACAATGATGTGAAGGCTATCGTTTGGTTTATAGAGAAACTCTGAAATGGAATGGCATTTATTTCCCAGGAAATAAGTATCCTTTATTTTCCGTCCTTTCGCGTCGTAAACCAATTCGCTTCGGTAATCTACGGTTCCCGATTCTTCATAGGCCACTTGCGAAATCAGTAATCCTTTTTCATTGTATACTTCCCGTTCAACCAGGCGTGGTTCCAGCTCCTTCCCTAATTCAAAACGGGATTCAAAGACAAGGATTTGTTTAAGCGTTTTTACCTTTGGAGTTTCGGTAGAATTGCAGGCAAACAACAAGGCAATTAACAAGAAGCTGATCGTGTGTTTCATCACTCAATATTAATCATTAATTCCGGTTCTTGATCCAGATAGTTTCCTTATTGATTTTGAGGGGAAGCTGTTTCCGGCGTTTATAAACCAGCGTCAAAGTAATAGCCAACGCAATGGTGAGCAAACGAAAAATATTGGCATAAAAACCTCCGAAAGCGTTATCTGAAACCGCAAAAAGCATCCAGGCCAGGTTCATGAAGAAATGCAGGAAAACCGGAATCCACAAGTTGAAATTCCATTCGGCAAAAAGCCAAGCAAAAAGCACCGCCCCCATAAAGGTGGTGGAGAACACTCCGATCAAAACCGGTAAATCATTGCTTTGGTACAAATGCATGGCTGCAAATAAGAACGCTCCGAGCAAAATAGCCGGAATGAAGCCCAGTTTCGTGAACCGGAATAATTGCCCGAAAAGAAAACCCCGGAAAATAAACTCTTCAAAAAATGCAGCCGCAACTGCTGTAATCAGGATCTCATCAGCGGTCAAATGCTTGTTAATTGAAAAACACAAGGCAAAGCCTATAAACATTGGAAGGGTACAAACCAGCGGGAACAAAACTCCTTTGACTATGGAACGGTTCAGTCCCAATGTTGTTTGGCAGCGCTTGAATTCATTGATAACGGAAGCGCCTAAAACAACCGGAAGGGAAACCAGCAGATATACCAGCAAATGGCTAATTCCCAAATCCGGGATATATCCGTTGATCCATATCCTGAGTTCCGAAAAATAGGCCTGTGATAAGAAAAAATAGCATCCGAAGGACAGTAAAGTAATAACAGCAACACTCAAGGATCTGCTCATTTGTGTGAATTTGGGTTCTAAGAGGAGTTAAGTTACCAATTACCGTTTAGCTGACAAACAATTTAACGTTATCTGGCCATTTTAATTCGTTTGAGGAATTTGTTCCTGACGTTCAATACGATTTAAAGACCGAAATTTACCCACCGTAAACAAAAAGCCCCGGCATTTATCGCCAGGGCTTTCTATCTGTTGAAATCATTTTATTTAATCCGGGTTACATCTTTCACTGAATCAAATTTGGGTTCTACCGCCCATTTTCCGGTTTTATCGATAATTCCCCATTTATTGTCAGCCGACTTGGCAGCTGCATAGCCATTGTGAAAATCACGAACAGCCAGGAATTTAGGCTCAATTACCCATTTACCGGTATGATCGTAAAATCCTCGCATTCCGCCTTTTTTCCCATCTGCCAAACCTTCTGAAAAATCACCCCAGCTTTCGGTATCTTTCACATACAGGATCTTGCCGGATTTATCCACATAACACCAGGTTTCGCCCTTCTTAACACGCGCAAGTCCGCTAGTATGGTCGAAATCCTTTCCTGCTTCAAATTCAGGCTTGATGATCCACTGGCCGCTTTTGTCAATGTATCCCAATTTCCCAGCTGCAGTCTTCACCCATGCCAATCCGTCTACAAAATATCCCACGGTTTCGTACTCAGCCGGAACTACCAGTTTCCCTTTGGTATCAATGAATCCATATTTTTTGCTACTCATTCTCACCGGTGCAAGCCCATCCGAAAACTCTTTTACTTCGGTTATTCCGCTCTCAAGAGGTGTTTCATTTCCGTCTTTATCTATTACTAAAAATTGCTTTCCTTTGGTAACCGTAGCAAAACCTCCGTTAAAATCACTTCCGTTATCATAATTTGCGGGAATGGCCAGGCTTCCCTCATCATTCATGTAGCCCCATTTGTTGTTCACCTGAACCAGGAACAAATGATCGTTGAAACCACTTACATTGAATCCCAGCCCGTCTTTGATCTTAAACTTGGCAGGATTGGTTGTTAATCGCTGGTTTTTCACATCAATGAAATGGTACTGACGCTCTTTTTCGTCGTAAATTACAGCAAGCCCATTGGATGAGAACGGATAACATTTGTCGTATTCAGCCGGGATAACGAGTTCTCCTTCCATGTTTGAATAACCCCAAAGTTGGTTTTCAACGGTTTTTGCCTGGAAAACAAGTGTTTGAGCTTTTGACGCAAGTGCAGTTATTGCAAACACACCTAACGTGAATAATTTAATTCGATTCATTAGTATTGATTTTAGATCCCAAATATAGCTCAAAACTATCCATTTCCGCGGAAACAGGTTTATTTATCATCCATCCGGATAACTCCTGCTCCGTCAACCAGCCATTTCCCGTTCACTGCTTTCAACCTCACTTTCACGGTCATTTTCATATCAATTCCTTCTAAAACGACCACTGAATCATCCGAAGATTTACCGGAAGCAATTGTGAAACCTTTGTCGGGGTAATCCTGTGCGTTGAATATCGGATCGAAACCAAGGCCCAATTCCGGATCTTCTTCCCGGGCATCTTTGATCATTTTTTGATACGCTGACTTGAAATCCGCTGTCAGTAAGGGATTCGTTGAAACCCATTTTTCCGGATCTTCCAGCGCATTGCAGCTAGCCACATAATCATTCAGTACTTCCAATGCGATTTTCCGGTCAACTTCGCTTTCCCGGGCAGTGTTTTCTTTTTTTGTTTCTATGGAATTCCCGCAAGAGAACAACGCTGAAACCAGGAATAATAACCAGATTTTTTTCATAGCAGAAGGTTTTGTTTTAAAGGTTTAAAATGTTTCAGCTTTTACTAACCATTGGAATCCAAAGCTTTTCGTGTTTTAGCCGGAAGTTTTGCTTTAACCAGTTCATAAGATTGTTTCAGGTAAAATTCCCAGTCGCTTCGTTTCATCCGGGTAATGTCATCGATAAGCACCCATTTGTATTTAGCTACGTAAGGTGCCGGTTTAAACCCCGGCCGGCCGGCCATTTCTTCAAATTCTTCATCCCTGACTTTGAAAGAAGCTGAAACGGGTGTTTCATCCAGCCCCACTACACAAAACATTTTCAACCCCACGGAAAAAACCAGGTCATGTTCCCATTTCACATCTTCTGTTACTCCGGGAAATTGCCGGCAAATACTTCTGATTGCTTCAATATCCACTTTCCTTACTTTCAAATTACCCTCTGAAAGTACGCAAATATTGCATGCAGGGCTTACTTTTCTGTTTGTTTAATTTCGCTTTCCAGGTCGGCTAAAGCACCGCCATTGAACACTTTGTATCCTTTTTCCTTCAGTAAGTTCATGGCTTTGACACTTCTGAGTCCGTGCGAACAAACGGTGATATAAGTTTTGTCCTTGTCCAGAGGAAGCTTGTCTGCATGCAAGCGGCTCAACTGCAAATTGACAGATCCTTCAATGTGCCCGGTTTTATATTCAGACGGTGTTCTTACATCCAGGATTACTGCTCCTTGTTCTATTTTCTTCCCCAATCCTTTATCGAGATTCAAAAAACGGTACGTGCGATAGCCGATATAAAGAACCAGGCAAACTCCCAAAATAATTCCAATGGTTTTCATATTACTTGCTGTTTGAAGGATCCATTCGTTTTAAAATTTTCTGATCGATGTAAAACGTTCCCAGCGGAACGATACAAGCCAGCAATACTTTCCAGGTTGTTTCCCGGAATTTCCATTGATACTCTACTCCCACGCTCAAAGTGTTGAAAACAAAAAGCAGGAATAAAGCCCCGTGAACGGTTCCCATTACTTTGGAAACTTCGGGTATTCCGTAACCGTATTTCAGAGGAAGTGCTATGAATAAAAGAATGAGCAGGGAAATTCCTTCCAGGAATCCGATGAGGCGCAAGCGGCCTACTTTTGATTGAATGATCTGTAACATATTATCTGAAAAAAGGTCTGTTTGACAACGGGGAGAATGGCCACGGAATGGCAATAAAAATGAGGATGAAAGCTATGAGGAACCAAAGAAACATCGTTCTGAACTTATCGGAATCGGTTTGCATACGCTTGGCTTTGGCCGAACCAATCGTTAAGATTACAATTGCAAGCAGCATGAGCAATGCGTGAACGAGTGAATAGAACGTAACATCCCAATTGTGTAGTGCTTCCCTGGTGTGTTTCCAAAAATATTGAATGGCCGGACTTTGGGTATAAACCAAAATTCCGATGATCAATTGCACATGCGCAATGGTGGCGGTCCAGTGCCTGATAGAATTATCACTTTTGGTAAATGTCTTTTGGAATTTAAATCCGGTATAACCCCGATAAATGGCCAGGAGCAAACTGATAACTACCAGCCAGCGGGTTAAAGAATGCAGAAATATGAGCGTTGAATACATCGAAAATCAGTTATCGATGCAAAAATAATTCAAAAACATACTACTTAGTATGTTTTTGGTCAAAAAAATTATTTCAGACTTGTCAAATAATTCTTAAGCTCTTTTAAATAAAGGTGATATGATTCTTTTCCATGATCCAGTTTGCCCAAATTCCGCACGCCCCAATATCCCGACATGACCATAACCGTGACTTGTTTCGACTGAACATCAGTTCTTACAAAACCATTCTGTTTGCCGGTTTCCAGCGCATGAATCAGTGTTTGTTCCCATTCCACGACGAGTTCGTTCATTGCCCGGCCGAAATCTGCATTCCAGGGAGTCATTTCCTGGGTCATGTTGGACGCGGGGCAACCGAATTCCGGTTTCAGGAATGGATTTCCGATCAGCAAATGATACATCATATCGTAAATAAACTCCAATGGATCGCCCTGACTTTGTAAAGGAAGAATGAAGCTTTCGGTCATGGTCGGTTTCAGGACCTCGTTAATGATCGCTAATCCCATTTCGTCCTTATTCTTGAAATGATAATAGAAAGCTCCTTTCGTTACTTGCGTGGTGGCCAGGATATCATCAATACTGGTGGTTTGATATCCTTTGACATAAATGAGCTCAAATGCTTTTTGCAGAATGGTTAAGCGTGTTGCTTCCGCTTTTTTCATAACGATAATCCTTCCTTTTTTACAAAGGAAGGAAAAGTTTAAGGATCTGCAAAGTATCATCCTTCACAGATCCTCAGATTCATTCTTTATCTTTCTTTAATCAGCTTAGAGCGCACAACCTGATCATTTCCCGTATATTTTACTTCCACGGAATAAGTTCCCGTCGGTAGTTTGGTAATATCGATCTGGTTCCCGCTTTCCACATTTTTCAATTCCAATACCGTTTTCCCGGTCAGATCCAGGATAGAAACCTGGTCGGCCTGCTGATAGTTTGCCAACTGAATATAGCTTTCTGCCGGATTCGGAATGATTAACGGCGGCTGATCTTCCAATTGCGTAATGCTTAATGGGTTGGAAGGTGTCAAACGAATAATCGGATTGGTACCGGAATTCGTGGCAATATAAATTTCCTTATTCGGACCGATCGCGATATCTCGCAAGCGTCCGAAAAGTCCCTGGAAATACTGATCTTCGTCTGTAACAGCCGTTGTTTGTGCGTTTAATTCCATCGCTACCAACCGTTGGCCGTTAAGCGTAACCATCAGCACGCGGTTATTCCATTCCGGAAATAAGGTGTTTTGATAATAAACCAGGTCGGAGGTTGCAATCGTCGGTGTCCAGGCGCGAATAGGTTCGGTATACAAACCGGTTGCACACGGAGCATCTTCAAACGGTTCATCGCAAAAACCATGAATGAGCGGCCAGCCGTAGTTGTTTCCGGCTTCGAGTACCTGCAACTCATCATCCGTTGAAGGTCCGTGCTCCGAAATAATCACTTTCCCGTTCGGAAGGGTACAAATTCCCTGCGAGTTTCGATGCCCCATAGTATAAATGTAAGATCCGGGCGTTGGGTTGTCTGCCGGAATAGTTCCGTCTGTATTCAAACGCAGGTATTTCCCTGAAAGCGAACTGGTATCTTGTGACAACTGACTTTGAGAACATTCTCCGGTCGACATCAGCAGGGTTTTATCCGGAAGGAAATGCAACCGTGACCCGTTGTGATTACTATAAGCCAAAATATCATCAATCAACGTATCCGGTGTAACCAGGTCTGTATTATCAAACGTGTATTTCACCAATCGTTCTTTGAAAAATCCCTGACTGTCTTCGGTTCCGTAGGTATACACCAGGAATACTTCTGCGATCACCGGAAAATCCGGATGCAACGCCATTCCCAATAAACCTCCTTCTCCTGCTGCATGAACGTCAGCTGTCAAATCCAGCAACGTATCTTTTTCCCCGGTCAGCAAATCTATCCGGCTAACAATTCCTGCACGCTCCGTTACCCACAGGTAACTCTCCCCTTCCACTTGAATTTCCCATGGAATGGACACTTCGTTTGACAAGGTATCGATAGTCAAAGTCGTAGTACCGATAACTTGTGTCGTTTGAGAATGGACCATCGGTGCAAACCCAAGCGAAACGATAAAAAGTAACTTTTTGAATTCCATAACTGAAAATTTTTAATAATTATCTTCAAGTTAGGGAAACCAATTTCCGATACAAAACCGCCAGAGTTAATAAATGGTAATTCAGTAATAATTACAAAAACAGATTGATCCGACTAATGGCATGAAAATTCTTTAAGCCTGGTCGCGCTTATTATCCGCGCAACTTTAATGCAGCATCCGCACTTTCGAAGTGCTTATCACAAAGCGTCGTTTCCCAGCCATCTATCAGCGAATGTCCGCCGCTTTCTCCACAAACCTGGCACATGCACTCACTGATTGTTTTGATTGCCTGAAGCAGATACTTGTAATCTTCATCTTCTCCATTATAACGTACTTCCAACCATGCATATTTTTCAAAAACTTCTTTGATTTCAATATGATCCGGTTTTCTGTCATAAACGATATCAATCAGTGTATGCCATCCGGTATAGCCATTACTTTCAAAGTGTTTTTTTATATCTTCCCTATTCATTTTCCTTCGGAAATTTGTCTGCGATCAAGTTCAGTTCCATCTTTTACGGTTATTCCAACCAAACAATTCCGTGATCTTCCAGATCCATGTACTCACCCTGAAATTTATCATCAACCCGCATTTGAAGCTCATCCAAATCCATATGATGAGTGAGCACAACGCCATCTTCCGTTACACGATACAAATCGTAGGCTGCCGGTGGCTCCGCCCATTCCATAGTATACTGGAATCCGTCCAGGACTTCGCTGGTTTCCGGATTTACTTTCAGGATCAGTTTGTCGTGGAATGTTTTACGCGTGCCGTCGAATGAATCTCCCTGGTATTCCGCAACGAATACATAGACCGTGAATTTCCCCTTTTTCGGCTGAAAAGCTTTTTCGATTTTCCCGCCGGAATAAATTTTCACTGAACCGAATTGGTTGAACAACTTGTACTTGAGATCGGACTGTTCATTTTTTGAAACCAGGCGGTAATTTTTCTGCCCCTTCAATAATCGGACATGCTGTTCCTGAGCAATTAGCTGAAAGCTCAACAGAAGCCCTAAAATCGCTATCAACTTCATGATCCGTATTTTTCAGTAGTTCGCGCCATCGTATCTTTCATGAGCTTCACCAGGCTTTCGGGATTGATATCTGCCAATTTCTTGATGTAAATACAGGCCTTTCCCATGGTAAACTTTCCCAGGTCGTTTATCAGGGCTTCCTGTCCCTGCTCGCCCGTTGAAACATACAGCGAAATGGCTGCTTTTCGCGGAGAAAAACCCAGTAAAGGAGCGTCGCCCTCGTGTCCGCTAGCATATTTGTAATGATAGGTTCCGAAACCGATGATGCTCGGTCCCCACATTTTGGCTTTGAAACCGGAAACCTCCTCCATCAATTGAATGAGTTCCCGGCTGTCTTTCCGTTTTTGCTCGGAATCAGTGAATTCCAGGATGAACTCATAGACATCTTTGGTTGTTTCTGCTGTTTTTGTTTTTGCCATGTGTTTCAGTTTTGAATGAAAGATTCGGGGTGAATCCTCCAAAGTTATTTTATGCCGTCACGACCGATGAAGCGTTCTTTTCCGAGGAGAAAATCAATTGCTTTCAGCACATTCCGGTCTATGCTTGCTTCTGTTTTCAGATTTGCAATATAGCGAACAATTTCGTTCTGAAGGGAAGGCGCCAGACTTTCGAAAACGGCATTCGCCCGGGAATTCTCTTTCAAAGCCTGAACCAGTTTCGGGTGCGGATGAATCGTACGGTCCGAAAAATCCACTTCGATGCTTATTGCTACCCGCTCTCCGATCCTTTCCGGAGATTTCGCCAGCATTTTGGTGTTGATATACAACCGCCATTCTCCGGCAAAACGCACCAATGTCTGTTGGTATGGTTTCCCGTTAATGGTTCCTTTTACAGGAACCGGTCCTTTATCCTTCCCGAATTCGCAGAACAGATCACTGAGAATTTCCCCGGGTACAAACACAAACGGATTGATCCCGATAATATCAATTACTGCATGGAAATGAATCGCCTTTTCGTCTTTGTCCTCTTTTTTCATTACGGACTAAAAATACGATTATTGATGTTGTTTACGAAAGTTTGAGGGTGAAACTCCGACAGATTTGGAAAACAGGCGAATGAAGTATTTGTAATCTTCATATCCCAATTGAACAGCGATTTCCTTGATACTTTTATTCGTATAGCAAAGCAAACGCTGCGATTCCCTGAAAATTTCCTGTTGAATAAAACCCGTAGCTGAAAAACCGGTCATTGACTTTACCGTATCATTTAAGTAACTGACACTGATATTCATGATCTCAGCGTATTCGGACGGCTTTTTCAGGTAACTGTATTTTTCACGCACCAATCTGCGGAACGTTTTTACAATTTCAAGGCTCCGGGAAGAAAATGCCAGAATGCGTTCTTTTTCCTGCTGCTGAAAGAGCCCGGCAATTTTGGAAAAGAATCCGTTTATTAAGTGTCCCGCTACGGGATTCCCGGCCGGATCTGCCTGTTTCACTTCTGTATGAATCAATTCAAATAAACCGGAAAACCACGCTTTTTGTTCCTCGCTAAAAGGAACCAGGATTACTTCAGAGAAGGATTCTTCAATGGCTACGGAAGCACTTTCATGGATGAACTTCGGATCAAAAGCCAGAATCCATCCTTCAATCTCTGAAGATTCCAGCGCATTTAAATGGTGATGCATTTGTCCGGGATAAGAAACGAGCATCGCCGGCCCGGTTATTTTTACGGATTTGAAATCGATTCCCAGGTAAAGCGTGCCGCTTTCAATAAAAAAACAGGTATAATGATCATGCCGGTGCGGCAATAGTGCCATTTCCGTTTCTACAAAAGAAACCAGCTCTTCCGTAATTCGAAACAATTCGATTCCACGTGTTTTACCGGGTAATTGAACCAACTGGATCTGCTCTCTACTCATCTTCTTTTTTTCTAGGACCAAAATCCCTGTGCCAGGATCCTTGCGCCGACTTCCGGAATGGCTTTCAGCTTTTTCCGCAGCTGTGAAACCATCGGGGTATTTCCTGCTATGCAAATGGATTCATAGTTAGCTAATTTTTTTGACATCAGCCATTTTTCCAAAACTGGTACATTGTGTTCATTTTCCCGGTAAAGAAATTCAAATTCCGGGTTTTCGTTTATCAGCACTTGGGGAATTTCATACGATTCATGTAAAAATACCCCAACTTCCAATGGGAATTTTGTGTGATCCGTTAATTGTTTCAGGCTCAATGCATGTCCCAAAGCACTCAAATCCACCAAGCAAAGTACCTTCCCTTCTTTCACCGGTATTTGAGAAGCATGAACCGATCCCAATAAAATGGTATCTCCGGCCTGTATTTGCTGCGCCCAGCGACTTCCTACGCCATCATGTCCGGCTTCCACATACAATTTAAAGGTTCCTTTTTCTGCATTCCAGCAAGAAGGCGTGTAATCGCGGTATTCCAGTTCTCCGACCTTGCATTTGACACGATGGATCGTTTTCCACTTATCCATATTCAAACCGGGCATTTGAACGTCTATTTCCACCATCGTTTCAGGTTCCCAGCGATTAACCCCGATGACTTTAGCCGTTCCGAGCATTTTATCCAAAAGCCCCGACATGGCTTTCTTAAGAATAGCTGCCATATTTTTTTTCATCAAAAGTAAAAACTCGGCAACTGGCTTTTGTCCGACACACCACTTGTAAAGGTGGACAAATCGCGGTTATTTATTGTACAAGCAATTTTTTGATGATTACAATTTGCCCTAAATGATAATGGAGATGCTCCACAATCCCTGCGATGTTGCGGTATTGGGTCCCATATTTCGGATCAATGAAATCCTGGGTCAGCTGTTCATCCGGCAAAGTTTCTATCAATGAAGCGGCCTTCTCCGCCCTTTCCCAGATGCGTTCCTGCAAGGCTTCCCAATCCTGCTGCGACTGAATGGATGGCAGAATCCAGCTGATCTCATCTTTTCCGGTGAGCTTGTTTTCTTCCAGAACGGTAATCAGTACATCCAAATAATAAGTTGCATGGAAGGTAAGCGCAGCAATGGAATTCAGCGAATAGACTTGTGTCAATGCATCTTTCCAGGTTACATCCGACAATGTTTTTTTCAAATCCGTCTCTGTCCAGTTTCCTCCGAAATGAACATCTCTTAAATGCTTTGCCAATTGTTTGGATAAACTCATCTGTATCTTTGAATTTCAGTCTAAGTTCTCAAAATTTGTAATCAAATCCAAGGTTTCAAAAGGATATTGATTCGCATTGGAACCTGCAATCAAAAAGGCACTAACATCCTGGTTTCTCAGGAACCCGAAATCCATCATGTCGGAAATACTCGGTTTGCCGCTGTTTTTTAAATCTCCGAATAAACCTGTGGCCAGGATCAATTCTTTCTGGTAGCTATTACAAAGCCTGATGACCTCTTTTTGAAACGGGAATACCTCACTCATTTTACTGGTACTTGTCAAATCTCCACGTCCTAGCATGATGCTGTCTGAGGCCCGTATAATTTCTTCCAGCTTCTCCGAAGGAATCAATGTCTCTACTTTAGATACGATGTGAAATCCGGGAACCAGCTGCCTGACGTATTCCACATGTGAAACGTCCGATATAAATGAAACCAGGATCTTCACCGGACCGGAAAATGCCGCTGGCTGCAAGGACTCCAAAAGAATCTTATCGTGATTTGAAACAGGCTGAACAGGCAATTTATTCCCTTTAATCGTAAACGACCTGTTTGACGTAAGAAAAAAGGAATTCAGCGCTTCGCAGTTTACTGAAGTTTTCATGACCTCCAGAATTTTCATATCCAGTTCGCCGTCAGCAATGGAAATAACATCTCCCGCACGAACGATTTCCGGATCCAATTGTGACAGGAATCCGGTGGTTGGAATATCGCTTGATTTCTCCTCCTGGTTTTCACTGCATAATTGATAAACTTCACCTTTTTCAATTTGAATGCCTTTGCCAACATTCCCGATCAAGGCCTTTTCTCCGGGCAAATCGACCAGGATTTCCAGTTCCAGGTTATTCTTTTTTCCATAAGCTAAAATTTCAGCAATCCGGTCAGTGAATTCTTCTGCTGTTTTTCCTTTGTTTATCAGGCGAATTCCCGAAAGCCCGTTTTGGCTCAATGCTACAAGATCAAACTTAAAGTCTCCAGCATCCCTGGAATAGGTCAAATAGGTTTTTATCATGGTGTTTACTGGTTCAAGGAAAGTTTAAGAAAGTTCAAATCTTCTTCGCTCTGTGCCTTCGCTGAAGCTTCAGCATAAGCGTTGCGAGCTTCGAAGGTTTAAAAGTTTAAAAGTTCAAAGGTTCTAATTCCAATAATTATCGGAATCAACGAGGTTAAAAGTAATGAACTTACCAATCCCATGCAGAACTGTAGCCTTTTATTTCAAACTTCGGTTTTTCCGGCGCATATTGAACTGAAACCAGGATTGTATTCGATTTTTTGTCGATCATGGTGTTAATGCGGTAAGTTGTTTTGAGTTCCGCAGTTCGCTGATCTTCAAACCGTTTATCCTGATCTTTCGCTCTACCTATGCAGGAATAATCCAAAATTTGCTCCTTCTCGTAAGCCAATTCCTGCATGGGTTGAAATTTGCTGTATGTTTCGAATAATGGTTGAAACGTTTGATAATGAATCACATGTTGATAATACCAGGTAACCGGAAAACCATATCTGTTTTTCACTTCCACCATTTCCCCCTGTTCGTATAAATAAGCCGGAATGCTGTCTCCCCGGTTAAAATAGTATTCCGTTGTTGTGACTGAATGCATTTTCTCACAAAATTCCTCTTCTATAAATGCAACATCAAACGAGCGTTCATCCGCACGCGACAGCCAGTTTTTTCGCATGCTGTTTTGGAGAATGCTATCGAAATGAGATCGCTTTTCTTCCGGTAATTGTCTTAAATGATGCGCAGTCATTTCATCGACAAGGATGGATGTTTTTTGTCCGTGAACACAAACGACACACAGCATAAACAGGAAGCAACTGATTTTTCGTCTCATAACAAGAGGTTTAATCGTTAAGGTTGTTCAAATATAGCTTCAGGCCCGGATTCCGGGAGACTAAATTTTCAAACCGGGGCTATCCGTAAAAATTCGGTACTTTCTGCAAAAGCAATTCATACTAACAGAATCTTTCGCTACTTTTTTGCAGGCAGATTTTCCCTCGAAAAGGAATACGGCAAATCACTTTCCGAAAATGTTTGCTCCAAAGCAGGTGTTCCCGACATTTTAAAATCAATCACTGTTCCTTTCACCAATTCCGAATGTTTCAGGAAGAGTTTTGAATAGACTTTGCCATTAATGCTCATGGAAGAAACATATCGGTTCTCTGCCGAATTTTGCGGCGCATTCAAAACAAGCTGCTTCCCTTCCGCCAAATGAACCACTGCTTTTTGGAACAATGGAGCCCCCAGCACATATTCGTCCGTAGCCGGACAAACCGGGTAGAATCCCAAAGCTGAAAAAACGTACCAGGCAGAAGTTTGCCCGTTGTCTTCGTCTCCGCAATATCCGTCGGGAGTCGGTTTGTACAGGCGATTCAACACTTCCCGTATCCAATATTGGGATTTTGCCGGAGCACCAGCATAATTGTATAAATAAATCATGTGCTGAATAGGCTGGTTCCCGTGCGCATATTGTCCCATATTCGCAATTTGCATTTCCTTGATCTCGTGGATCATTCCCCCGTAATAGCTGTCATCGTAAACCGGCGGAAGACTGAAAACCGAATCGAGTTTGGAAACAAAGCGCTCCTTTCCTCCCATCAAACCGATTAATCCCTGTACATCGTGAAAAACAGACCAGGTGTAATGCCAGCTGTTTCCTTCCGTAAATGCATCTCCCCACTTGAAAGGGTTAAACGGTGACTGAAATGTTCCGTCTGCATTCTTTCCGCGCATCATTCCTGTTTCAGGATCGAACAAATTCCGGTAATTCTGACAGCGCTTGGCATACAGGTCAATTTCTTTTTTCGGACGTTTCAAGGCTTTCGCCAACTGGTAGATCGCGAAATCGTCGTAAGCATATTCCAGTGTTCTGGCCGCATTTTCATTGATTTTCACATCGTAAGGAACATAGCCCAGTTGGTTGTAATAATTCACTCCGAAGCGCCCGACAGCGCTCACCGGACCTTCGTTGTTTGCCCCGTGAAGCAAGGCTTCATAGAGTTTTTCGATATCGTATCCGCGCAATCCTTTGATGTATGCATCCGAAACAATGGACGCGGAATTATTCCCGATCATGATATCGGCGTATCCGGGGCTCGACCATTCCGGCAAAAATCCGCCTTCCAGGTAATCATTCACCAAGCCTTCCTGCATTTCCCGGTTGATTTCCGGGTAAACCAGGTTCAACAAAGGATAAAGCGCCCGGAACGTATCCCAGAAACCGGTTCCGCCAAACATTTTTCCCGGAAGAACTTTCCCGTTGTATGGACTCCAGTGCACTTCTTTCCCGTTTGCATCAATCTCATAGAGTTTATTCGGGAAGAAAAGCGTGCGGTACAAACAAGAGTAAAATGTGCGCAGTTGTTCGTCCGTTCCTCCTGAAACCTCAATTTTCCCCAATGTTTCGTTCCAGCGTAATTCCGCATTATTTCTTATGACGTCAAAATGGCTGTTGCCAACTTCTCGCTGCAGGTTCAGTTCAGCCTGTTCGGGTGAAATAAAAGACGATGCAACTTTTAACTGCACCTGTTCCCCTTTTTTTGTTTTGAATCCGACCACTATTCCCGAATGATTGGAGGCCGATTCGTCCTTTTTACCGGCCAGTTTCCCATCCGTTGCCACCGAATAGAATTCAATATCCCGATCCAGGTAAATCACAAAGTAATTCTTGAAATCCGTGAGTTTGCCGCGTGCATAGCGTTTGGTATACCCTATTATCTTCCGCTCTTTCGGGAAAACTTTCACATACGAACCGCGGTCCAACGCATCGATTACAATAAAAGAACTATCATTTTGTGGAAAAGTAAACCGGAAAACAGCTGCCCGTTCCGTAGGGGTGATTTCAGTTGTTATGTCGCAATCTGCCAGGTAAACGCTGTAGTAATGCGGCTTTGAAACTTCTGCTTTATGTGAGAACCAGCTGGCTCGTTCATTCTGATCGAAAACTACTTTCCCGCTTCCCGGCATAATCGCAAACTGACCGTAATCATTCATCCAGGGAGAAGGCTGATGTGTTTGCTTGAATCCGCGCATCATATCCGCACTGTATTGATATGCCCAGCCATTTCCCATGGTATTCGTTTGTGGTGTCCACAGGTTCATTCCCCATGGCAAACCGATTGCAGGATACGTATTTCCGTTGGAAAGCTCCATTTTGGAATCAGTTCCCATTAAAGGATTGACATAACCCACCGGTTTTTGCTGAGACAAGGCAGCAAGGGGGAAAAGAAAAAGAATTAAGTGTTTCATTTCTTCAAAAATCAGTTCACAAGATAGTTAATCTTCCCTACGAATTGCAAGACAAACTCCGTAATAAGTCAGAAATAAAACCACCGGAATTACTACAACTACTTTTTGAAAATATACGTTACAACCGTTTCCGGGGTATGTAATTCCTGTCTGTCATAAATTTGGTCCACATCACCGCCGGTTATTTTAACTCCAATCGCATGGCCGATATCTCCAGAACCGGTACCCAGGAAATATTCCCCGTCTCCAAGAGTATCTTTTTCCCAATCAATCTCGTTGAAAACGATATTTGTGTTTTCAACTAAGCTGTACCCCAGCTTTTTTAAAATCTTAATATACTCGTTGTCATTCCGGTAATCAAGTCCTTTTGCCTTACAGGCCTTGTGCCACGAACCGACGTCAGTGGCGCTTGCCCGGTCAGCCCACATCGTTTTAACGTTTCCTCCCAAATCAGAAATCGCTTCAATGGCACAAATATCATGCTCGTTCCCAACTTCCCCCAACTCGCCCGGAGCATCCGTCATATCTTTCGGCGCTAACAGGTTAAAGGATTCCGGATCAACATAAGGGTTATCCAAGGCTAAATCATTCTTATAAACATAAAGTTGTTTTTGCTTTGAAAACTCATGGAGAATGGCACTGTTTCTTTTCCAGGTCGCATTTGTCAGATCGTCCAGGTCAGATCCCAGTTTATCTGTAATTGCTTTGCGTTTTTCCGGGCTCAGGTTCCTGTCTTGCTGTTCCCGGGAGGCTTTGGCCGTTAATTTATTCGCTTCGTCTTTATCTGTGTATTTATTCTTAGATTCAAGCAAATCTGTTGACCAACTATTTTTCTTAAAAATCTCCTGAACATTGTCGGAATCCGTAAATACCAATTTATCGTCTCTTCCGCTCAGGGTATTGATAGAAGTTTCCATTCTTCCCTCGGCTTCTTTAGTCTCCGGTTTCAGATAATCCGGCACATACACATTTTTATAGGCATTAATTGCCACCATCCGCTGTATGGGTTTCGCTTGCGATGTGCTGCTTTGTTGCACCTGATCAATCAGTTGTGATTGCGGACTGCTATCTGCAAGGGCTTGTATTTTTTGCTGTACGACTGATTGCAGACGGTTATCCTGCCATTCATTGCCCGGAGTATCTCCTTTTTTGATCTGATTTTTCCCGGAAGAGGATTCTTTTCTCCGGATTGCTTTTTCAGCTCGAACGCTCATAGTGTTTCAGGTTTGTTACGGAACAAATAAACGAAATTCCTTTCAGAATGAATGCCCTTTTATCATTATCCGTTCATTTCTTCCGATTCACCGGATTCTTTTTCGTCCAGTTCAGGTGTAGCCATCGTTCTTGACATAAACTGACTCGTTCCTTCTTCTTTCGAAACGCGCATTGCCCAGACGATCCCGATCACCAAACCCAATAAGCCAACAACAATCCCAAGTCCGGCATTTCCTGCCAGTCCGATGATCACCCCGATAATCACTCCGATTAATGTGGGAGAAGCAGCAATTTGAAGCCAGGCAATTCCCTCTGTAAATTTGTTAAATCCTTTTCCCATAAAATCAAAATACGAGGATGCTCCGATAATCGGGTATCCGGAATGAAAATTACAGATTTTCTACTATTCGGGGAATCCAATTACATCAGTAATCTGCCCGGAAATCTATTATTCCAGGCGCTTGAGAAATGTTTTAAGAGATGATACCAGAGTTGGTGAGCTATTCCTGTCAAGATTCTCATAATCCAATTTGATCTGGAACAAATAAGAAGAATAAACCGGGTTTACCGGTGTAATGCTTTCGATATCCTGGATCGTTTGGTAGATGTTAATTTTAAATCTTTCAAAATCCTTTGTTTCCTCGTAGGATTTTTCGTAATTTTCTAATTGTGTGACTATCAAATTTTTGTTTTTCATGATTTCAGTCTAGTGAATAATTATTTGCAGACTTATTTCCCTGATAGTTAATTAAAAGCACATATTAATGAAGACATACTGTTTTTCAGTATTTGTGGTTTCTGGTCCTGTCCGGATTTTTAGACATTTCTCGAGTGAAAATTGAATTCATATATTGCAATCCTGATCAATTGAATAAACTGGTTTTATTTTGGTAAAAGTAACAAATAAACACAATCGTGTTACAGAAGAGCTGTTAAATATTTCGACTTTGCCAACTATGAATACGAAGTCATTTAATGACGTTTTGGGTAGAGAAATTAAGCGTGTGAGGGAAGAAAAAGGAATTACCCAGGAAGAATTGGCTTCACGAATGAATGTAAATGCCCAAAATATCTCCAGTTACGAAAGAGGAGAAAGGTGTCCGTCTTTATTTTGGATGAACCGCCTGTATGAAGCACTGGAAATTGATCCCGCAAAATTTACCGACGATTTATATAAACGACTGAATGAATCTCCCATAAGTGCCGTCAACGTTACCAAGATTAACCCTGCATCTGAGATCTAACTATCCCTGTTTATCAAAATACTCCTGTAAAGTCATATTGTGCGGTTCGAAACGATCGTTGTGAACTTGTAAATTCCGAATGCGGTCCAACCGGAAAAAACGGAATTCTTTGCGCAGGCGGCAATAAGCCAGCAACAACCAATTCTCATTCGCTGTAAGCATCGCAAAAGGTTCGATCATACGTTCACTGATTTCCTCACTTTCTGCTTTTTGATAATGCAGACGCACCAGGTTGAAATTCGTCAATGCCAATTGCAGCGAGGACAGGTAATTACTTGTCCGGTCACTTGAACTGTTTTGACCGATTGCAATGCGGTCAGACAAGAGATTTGCACCATCTTTTGTGCTTTCCCGAAGAACCGCTTTGATTTTCGTAATGGCATCCGTGTAGTCTTTAATAAAAGAAGCATCTTTGTTTTTCAACACGAATTGCTCAGCAGTGATCAATGCATTTGCTTCCCGTTCACTGAATGTAACCGGCGGAATGCGGTAACCTTCCATCAGCGAGTAGCCTTTGCCTTCTTCCGTAACGACCGGCACCCCGGATTGTTCTAAAGCGCGGATATCACGGTAAATGGTTCGCACACTTACCTCAAACTTCGTGGCAAGAGCAGTCGCCGTCACTAACCTGTTCGACTGTAACTGCAGCAAAATGGCCGTTAAACGGGAAAGCCGGGATGTTTCGTTGTCATTCATAGCATGATGAAGTTCAAAACTAGTTCAAAAAGGTTTAAAAAATTTCGGCCGTGGCTGATTCAAAGAGTTTACTACTGGTATCTAAAGTCAAATTTGAACATTTGAAACTCTTGATCCCTTGAACTATTTCCCTCCCGCTTTCACTATCGGTGAAACTTTGGTTCCGATCAGTTCGATGGCTTTCATCAGTTTCTCATGCGGCATTCCAACGTCCATCTGGAACGTGAAACGGGAAATTCCTCCCAAAGCTTCGCTGTGACGCAAAATTTTCTCTGCTACTTCCTGCGGATCTGCCACCAGCAATGCTCCGAAAGTTCCGTTCTGCATATTGAAACGTTCCGGAGTCACCGCGCCGAAGCCGCGTTCTTTACCAATATTGGTAAACATTTCGGCGTAGCCCGGGTAGTAATCCGCAATGGCTTCTTCTTTTGTTGCGGCGACGTATCCCAAAGAATGCAATCCGACCTTCTGATCTTTCGAATCGTGACCGGCTTTTTTCCAGGCTTCCTTGTACAAATCAATCAACGGACGAAACCGGTGTGTCTCACCTCCGATCACCGCAACCATCAACGGCAATCCCAATTCTCCTGCACGCGCAAACGAAGACGGTGTTCCTCCTACTCCCAGCCAAATGGGTAGTTTTTCCTGCAAAGGACGCGGATAAATAGCCTGGTTATTCAACGGAGCACGGAATTTTCCGGACCAATTCAGAACTTCATTCTGCTGGATCTGCAGCAACAAATCCAGTTTTTCCCGGAATAAATCGTCGTAGTCGTTTAATTCGTAACCAAACAGCGGAAATGCTTCAATAAACGACCCACGGCCCGCAACAATTTCTGCTCTTCCGTTGGAAATCAGGTCGAGCGTTGCAAAATTCTGAAATACACGAACAGGGTCAGCAGCACTGAGCACAGTTACAGCACTTGTCAGCTTGATATTTTTCGTTCTGGAAGCCGCAGCTGCAAGGATCATGGCAGGAGCCGAATCCAGGAATTCTTTCCGGTGATGCTCCCCTATTCCAAATACATCCAGGCCAACCTGATCAGCCCATTCAATCCGTTCCAGCAATTCCCTGATTGCCTGTGCATTGCTGATATCTTTATTCGCCGGTACCGCAGCGAAACTGTCAATTCCTATTTCAATCATACATTAAAGTTACACATAATATAAACGCTTTTCCACTTCTGACTCTAAATCTAAATCCCTAATTTTGGATGATGCGACGCTTACTCCCGATCCTGTTTTTTACCGTTTGTTCGTTTACTTACGGACAAAGCTCCCTTTTAAACACGGCTGTTTCCTGGTTTAATAAAACTGACAAAACGACTATTGATAACTACCTGAAAGGTTACAGTTACCAGTTCCTGGGAGAAAAAGATTCGCTGAATCTTCACTTATTGAATTATTCGCTGGTAAAAACTGAGAACGGAACACAACCTTTTATCAACCTTCTCATAAGCGATACGGCTTTGGAATTTATTGCGATTGATACTTACGGGGCTCAGGGACAACAAGCAGTAATTTCCGGATTGAAAAGCGGGCGTTTCAAATCCATCGGTACGGATATCAACGGCAATTTCATTACAACGACATACGACAACGGCACTTTTTTAGTCCAGGAAGATTATGAAGCGGTGGCGAATCCGCTGGGAAAAGGTGAAATCGCTTATTTCCGTTACCGGGTCTTCCGGAAATACGGGAAATTTGACCAAATGAACGGCGGTAAAACCCAGCTTTCGGAGAACGGAGAAAACATCCGTGCAAATTATAAAAACGGAGTGCTTGACGGAGAACGCATCGTCTATTTCCCCGGTGGAACGATCAAACGCACGGAAAATTACCGCGCCGGCAGGCTAAATGGCACTGCAAGTGATTATAATTCACAGGGAAAACTGATTCATAGTTCCGTACACAGCTACCATTGGAAATACGGCATGGAAAAATGGTACAACAACGAAGGAAAAGTCGTGAAATCACTGCAATGGCAGCGCGACATTCCGGTTGGTACGGAAAAACAGACCTATAACGGGCAAATCGTCGGGAGTGTTTCTTATGTAAAAGGATTGAAACAAGGTTTGGCCAAAGTTCCGGTTTATTCTGATCCATCGGTCAATGAAAACTATACGCCGGATACACTCAATGATGCGCCTTTAGCTATTGAAACGGTAAATTACCAGAACGGACAGAAATCCGGTAAGGCAATCTGTATGCTTTTCCATGCACCGGACACCATGTACGTGGCTTATTATAAAGCCGGAAAGCTGGACAGTATTTTCACGCGTTACGGGCACGACGGCATTCTCTATACGACCACTTTCCAGGATGGTTTGGAGCACGGAACACGTATTTACAGAATCCCTTCCGGGTTGCTGAAAGATACTGTTTACCGGGTGGAGAATTTTAAAAACGGGAAATTAGACGGGCAAGCCATTCAATACTACCAAAAAGGAAAGGAATCCTCTGATTCTGATCCGGGATACCATACAAGTAAAATAGCTTCAGACATTCCTGCTGCAGATTCCGGAAAGTGGTTCAAATCCTATCAGCTAAAAACCTACAAGAACGGGATTTTGAATGGCCCGTATTCCTTTTGGATTGATTCTATGAGATACGATCGCGGAAATTATGTCGACGGGAAACTGCACGGAGTCCTGGAAAGTAGCATGGTCATTAAAAATCAATATATCCGGCTGACCGGTGAGTACACCCGGAACGTTCGTACAGGAGAATGGATTACTCAGGTATTTCCGGACAGTATTGTCACTATCGAGCATTTCGACAACAACCGGAAACACGGAACTTCGATCACCCAACAAAATGGTTTCATAACACAAGAAGCTCATTACTATCTGGATAATCTAAAAAACACCACATTCTTTACTGATAAAGAACATTACCAACGTTTTGAGCTCGAATTTCAACCGGAATCAGATACTATCCGGATTGTTCAAATCACTAAAAAAGGAACTACAACATTCAGGTATACTTACCAATTTGAGGAAAAGGATTATCCGCACATCGAGACACTCATTGACTCTCTCAAAAATTCCATGGAGAAAGGCATAATCCTTTTTCCGGAATACCTGAATGGCGATTATACGGTAATTACGCCTTTCTACGAAAGAAATGGAAGTTACCATAACGGAAAGGACGGAGCCGTTTCAGTGACAAAACATCTTCAGGCAAAAGTCTATGAAAAAACAGATCGATTGAATCATTCGGGACGTTCATTTACGACATTAGACAACAAACCTTATTCAGGAACTTTTATATCTGCATTAAGCAGAGAACAAATTTCAGTAAAAAACGGCTTGCTTCATGGTTGGTGTGTAGAGTATGATATTCCGGGAAAAGAGGTCCGAAGGATAAAGTACAAGAACGGGATTTTAAAAAAAATCATAGAAAGTAATTAGTCGTTTACTTCAGATTCAAATACTGCTTCGCTTCTGATTCAAACGCTTTAAACCGCTCCGACGGAAAAAGATCTGTCCGGTGTTTCTCAAAAGACGGATCCTGAAGCAAAACTTCCGTTTTCTTTAACTGGAAATAAAATCCGAGTAACAACTGTCGCTGTTTTATTTCAAAATGAATGGTCGGTTCAAAGGCCTTGATTTCCTCCCCGAATGATTCACTAAATCCGTCTATCCGGACTTTCAATAAATGATGTTGTTCCGGATTCCGTTCAATTTCAATACGTTCGCCTCCCGGTTCGCCATACCAAAAGAATGTCACAAACGATTCTCCTTTTATCAAACGGGAAAGTGCGTCGATCAGGTCAAAGCAAGGATCGGAAAAAGCAAAGCTCATGGCCAGTTCAACCGGTCTTCCGTCTGCAACAATCCAACAAGTACTCCAACCATGGGAATTAAGAGTTAAAAGAAAATCTGGTGTATTCATTTGTTTTATTTACGCTGGATAAGTTGAAATTACACCCATTTATTCACATGTTCCGGATCGATTTCATCCATTTGAGCGGATAATGATTTCAACCTTGATTTCAGTAATAGCTTCCTTCCTTCTTTAGTACGGGTGTAGATTAAATAACAGGATCCTACACGCTGTTTCCATTGTGCTTCGAAAAATTCCGCCTGGCTTTTATTCCTGGAAATCAGATCCGGAACCGAATGATAGTCAATTTGTTGCAGAACTCCTGCCAGGTAACTTCTTCGTTCAATGATGTATCGCGGATTATTAATCGGAACTATCAGTTCTCTCAATGCCTGGATAAATGTTGATTTTTCAAAGGTGGTACCACCAGACAAATGACAGTAAACCCCTCCATATTTATTTCTGACTGCTTCCACTTTCAATTCACTGTGTGGTGTATTTATGATTCCGGAGTTGATCAATGCACTTACCAAAGCTTCTCCGATCCGTTGGATATCTTTTGAAATGTCCCGGTATTTCAAATACATCCGCAATGTTTTATAGGCCAGCCTACCGAAAATCAACAGGCCCAAAACTCCGATGACAGTCAGAAAAATATACAATCCCTGAAGTGTCCGGATATGTCTTGCGGATCTCGACAATGCCTGTATAATTCCATCCAGATAAATCAGTACTCCGGAAACCAAACTTGCAATCAGACTGGCAATTGTCTTTGTGAAGTACAATGACTGAATATCCTCATAGCTTTTTCCCTTTGGGTCTGAAAACGGAATCTTGATTTCTTCGATAAGTATTTTTCCGAAAGCAAGTGCCGTTTTCCAACGTTTTTTCAGGGATTCCCGATCAGCAGCAACGGTTTTTGTTTCGTTATTTTTATTAATAACCGTTTGAGTATCGGAGAAATCCTGCGGCAGGTTCAATCTTCCGATTCCATTTTCGATAACCGGGTCATTATTGAAGGAAACTCCTACAAATCCTTTGAATCTTCTCTTCAAAAGATCCAGATCATCGCCACCATGGGCTGAACTGGTGTCGACGGTTACCAAATGCCAGATATTTCCAGTCTTTTCAGGATTCGTATGTTGTCTTCTGATTGCACGCCCGCGCATCTGATTCGACAAAACAAAAGAACCGACAAAACTGGCCAATATCAACGAGTTAATCGCCGGGGCATCCCATCCTTCTCCCAGAAGGGATTTTGTTCCGATCAACACTTCAATCTCTCCCTGCTGGAAAATTTGTGTGATCAGATGGACCAGGTGATTTTTTACCCGTTCTGTTTGCAGTACCTGGACATAGTCCGCATCATACGGAACAGGAATCATTTCAATCTTTTCTATTCCGGAATTTGAAGCCAGTTTCTCCAGTTCCGCACAAGACGATTTGGGAATAAGAATCAATGATCCGGTTAAAATTCCCAGCTTTATCGACTCAGTCTCCCTTCTAAGCTTTTCGAATACCGGGATAACACCAAGTTTAGTGATTTCTTCCCGATTCTCTGCCGCATCTACAAAAAACTCCTTACGGATGTAATCGGAAAGAATCACCATCCGCAATTTTGTTCCCAATTGCTCCGATTCAAACCGGACGATTTCCCGGATGCTGTTCAATTTCCCGAGACTCGCACTCAATGCTCCGGTAATTTTCGGATTGGTAGTAAAATTAAGCTGTTTTCTTTCCAGCACCCCGCAGCGACGCAAACGGTCTTCCAACTGTTTCCGGTGTTCTTCCAGCGAAATAAATTGTTCGTCTTTACTAAACAAATAAAAGCTTAGGAGTGTTTCCGTCCAGCTGTAATCCAGAACCGGTATCTTCAGTTCCTTATCACCCAGAATTTCCAAGTGGGTTTCAGGTACTATCCTTCCGTTGGCATTCAAAAAGATCAGGGTTGCAGAATAATAAGGCAGGTTCTCATAAATCCACTCCAAATGGTTCATCGGGTCCAGCCAAATGCGATGGTTTTCAAGAGCCTGGATCAATATCTGGTCATTTTTGAGTTCCTGGTACTGGCTTTCAACCCGCTGCCGGAATTCAACTATCTTCTGGTTTTCTTCTGGTGTGGGAAGATTGAAGTATACATAATCCTGGTGCGGACATAAATCTCCTTCCACCACTAATTCCGGAACAGAGATTTCAGCGTCAACAGGGCCGTTTAAATCCACATATCTTTGCCATTCACCAACTGAGACATCATAAGGAGGTGTTGCTGTTAATCCGATGACAACCGGGTCCAGCTTTTTCTTCACTTTCGTCAGGGTATTCCACCATTCGTTTTTCAAATGATGCGCTTCGTCTACAACAATGGTTTGAATTCCTTTTGACTGCAGGCCGGCAACAACAGCATCCAGGTTCGGATTAGACGATTTAACGAAGCCGTTTTCTTCCATTTCTTCTTCCTCGGATTCAGGTTCATCTGCATTTAAATTGTTACAGGCGGCATGTAAGCCCTGATAAGTAACAATTGTTAGAAAATGTGGGGTTCGAATATCGAATGAAATCCATTCGGGTATTCTTTCGGCTTCCAGGAATAATTCACAAAAGCGTTGAGCCCATTGATTACGGATTGCAATCGTAGGTGCAAGGATCAGCGTTGGTTTATTCAAACGCAACATGACTTCCAGCCCTAAAATGGTTTTCCCCGAACCCGGAGGGGCAATCACATGCAAATGCTTATCATTCAGATGGTCCTGCAATTCATTCAGAACGCGTTGCTGGTATTTTCTCCAGCTATATTTAAATTTGGCTTCTTTAGGAAATGTTGTCAAAGGTTTATTTTAAGTTCGGTTCTCGTGAGATAAAAATATCAATTTATCTTTCAATTGATCCTTTTTGGTCTCATGGAAGTTTAACCATCTCATAATCACTATCCCAATCATCGGGATTCTTATACCTGAAAACGAGCTTTTCGTTGTTCTCAAATTCGAGCGTGATTTCATTGTCTTTGCAATAAGCCGATTTGACGATCAAGCTTTTTACACCGAATTTTTCTGCGTAATCATGATACGAATAATCTTCTTCATGGATTTCAACTTCTTCCCACTTTTTGGTTTCGTAATCGCCCCAGGTTCCAAAACATACGTCGAAATAGTATTCCGACCAGTTCGCGTTCTCCAGTTTCAGGAAAATACTTACCGGACCGCGTTCAGGATTATCCGGGTCTTCTGCCCCGATCAATTGTTCCAGCTTCTTCCCTTTCACACTTTTAACCGTGAAACCGACATCCTGGAAACGCTGATTGTAGTTTGCTGTTTTACTCATTTCTTAAAAGTTGGTTCAAATGGTTTCAGCCGCGGCTGATTCAAATGGTTCAAATGGTTCCAAACTAACAAAATATGTTGAACTTTTTGATCGTTTGTACTTTTGAACTTGTTATGCGTATTTGCTTTTGGGATCATATGTTTCGATCACTTTGACCAACTCATCCATTTGCTTTCTTCCGAAATTCAGGGTGTGGTAGTTCGCGATTTTTACATACGAATCCAAATCCTTGTTGGCCTTGATTTTCTTCAATTCTTCTTTGAGCCCCTCGAACTCTTTTTTGCCTTCCAACTGAATATACAGGTTCGTGTACACCTTGAAATTATCTGTGTTCAATTGATTAAAATGTGCCGAAAACATCGTCAGGTAATGATTGAAATATCCTTTCGGATAAATCTCTTCCAGCCGGTCAGGAACAGTCGTGTCAAAGTGAAAATTATAATCCAGTGCCAGGCATTCGAAAATACAGCCCGGAAGAAAAAATAAGTAATGATTCAGTTTGAGATCTTTCAATGATTCGTTCACGATCACTTTATCCGAAGGGAAATCCGTTTTCCAATGCGAGTCTTTCAGTTCATAGAATTCGCCCCAGGGCAACTGGTCATTTTGAAACCGGAATGCGCCTTTCAAATACGCTTCCTGATCTATTCGAGTCAATTTATAAGCAAATAATTCGCAAAATTCCAGTGTTCCTTTTTCACCTTCGTCAACATGCGCAAAGGCCGGATCGAGTTCAAAGATCAATTCTACGAAGTTTTCCGACTCTATAATCTGAGGCTCAGTTGCAGTTGGGGCCGCATTCCAGTTTTTATTTAGTTTGATGTATTTCATGCTGCATTTCTTAATCAGATGTTTGCTTCGGTACAATTCAGATGCTCATCCAATTCCACGGCAATACCATGTCCCCAAAACAGATCGTTATCGTCGAACCAAATAGTTAACGAGCCATCCGTGTTGTAAGTGATGGTTTCAACCTGAATTAGTCTTTCCGTAAAATCCTGTTGTGTCAATTCATTTTCGTCTTCATCCAACCAGGATTCATTTTTCAGTTCCAGCAATTGCTCTCCTGCAAATTCCCTGACCTCGTCGAGGCTCAGTTTTTTCAGTGTTTCAACAATAGCATCGAAAAAAGAATCATCCGGCAAATTCCCGTCTTTCACATGGATACTGAGTACGGTGTCTTCGAAAGGGCTTTCGCTTAGTGTTGTTTCCCAATATTTGTAATTTGAATCATAGATTAAACGGCCAAGCACCGGATGCTCGACAGATAAAACAGGTAGTTTTTCAGGAAGATGAGAAAGCTGTGTAATGAATTCCGGATCGGTTTCCCGTTCGTACCGGTAAATGTTGCAGCCGTCCTCCCCGTCTCCGTTATCTTTCGGAAAATCTCCGAAGACACTTCCGAGTTTCATTCGCAGGGAATTTCCGTCAACTGTCACAAAATAACAAAACGACCGCCCTCTTCCTGTCGCTACTTCCAAATGGCCGATCCCGTCTTTCCAGTTCAGGGAATAACTATTTCCAATTTGGTCTCCTTCATAGTAAACATGATCCGGATAATATTCCCAGAGTAATTCCGGGTAAATGACCAAATGCGTCATACTCGTATGTACTTCACCTCCTGATTTGGTAATGGACTTTAATTTCCAGATGCCTGGAAAACCGGTTGACTGATTGGTTGTGTTCATGTTCTGCGATAACATTTTAGTTGGCTGAATAAAAATCATAAACCGCTTTGGAAATTTCCGCGATCAGTTTGCGTGTAGTGTCGTAATCTTCCTCGGATTTGGAAACAAACACGCTTAAAGCAAGGTGTGTTCCATCGGGAAGAAAAATGATGCCCACATCGTTGCAGGCATCGTAAATATTCCCGCGTCTGTCTGAAGTTCCGGTCTTATGTGCAACGATCGTTCCTTCCGGAAGCAATGCTTTTATCCTTGCAGGATCGTTCGACGATTCGATCATCAGTTTCATCAGGAAAGCATTGCTCGAATCCGACAGGTATTTCTGGCGATAAAGCCCTTCCAGCAAGTGCGACATCTGCATCGGTTTACTCCAGTTCGTGTAAAGGATTTTCCAGTCTGCCTGCATTTCGTGCTCAGTTGCCTGAATGTCCATTCCCTGAATTCCGATCCCATGTATGTACTCATTCACCGATTGAGTTCCTTTTGCCAGGCTGAAAAGAATATCGCAGGCAATATTATCACTTTGAGAAACCGAATAATCCAGTAATTGAGCGATTGTCAAGTCCACCTCTCCCTCCGGGAATTCCTTTTTTAAGGGACTCCAGGTATCATCAATCAAATCCGATTTCTTCACATGATAGATTTGGTCCAGCTTTAAATCTCCTTTGTCCACGAGGTCCAGAACGGCAAGTGCCAACGGGAATTTGTAAACGCTCAACATCGGAAAACGGATGTGGTTGTTTACGTCCAACGAATCTCCGGTTTCGATATGAATCAGCCCGATACCGACTGTTGCTTTGTAACTATTCACAATCTTCATCAATTTCGGCCGCAATTCTTTTCTGAGCGAAGAATTTTGTGACAAGGATTGATTGGTGATGAAAACAAACAGCGCAAACAAAAAAATGACCCGGATCCGATACATGGAAAGCTACTAATTACAAATTCTGAATGATTGTTCCAAATTAGCAAGAATTTCAGATCTGTGCTAAAATCAATTCGTTTTCGGCACTTTTCTGCGCATCGCGATCGCCGTAATCAGGGCAAAGAGTATCCCCATCGGAAGGATTTCCATGTAAGTCATTGCAGCCTTAAACAAGGGATTTTGGTACATGACCGCAAATTCTTGCATTTCAGCATCGTTTTTAGCAATAACAGCTGCACTTGCCCCGCTTGCTACCAATTGGTTGTGCGTACATTCGATGTATTCTCCGATAAACCGCGAACCTGTTGCATAATCGTAAATCAACCAGTTTACCACGTAAATACTCGAAGCCAGTAAAGTGATCAGAAGACCAACTTTAAGCGCTTTCCCGAAAGTAATCACTCCGCCGTTGTATTTATCGCGGTAATTTTTCACCCCGATCACCAGGAAAATATTTGCAATTAACATCGAGGCATATCCCAGCACCATGCCCAGTGTCATGTCCAATTCATGACCGAAGCCAATCATAGCCACAAATACCCACGCGATAGTAATTAATCCTCCGATTCCTCCGTAAACCAATACATTTCTTTTCATAGTTTTCAATTTTTAAATTTCGGCAAAAGTGAGGTTCCGTGCGGTTTTCCCGCTCATACTTTCGGGTGATTTTGGGTTTTAAAGCGGAATAATTCCCAATCGTTTGCCCGCTTCAACGGCTTGAGTCCTGCGATTCACTTCCAGTTTTTCGAATAACTTCGAGCTGTGTGTTTTGATCGTATTCAGGGAAACGAATAAGCGTTCTGCAATTTCATTGTTGCTCAAGCCCTGTGCAATTAATTCCAATACTTCCAGTTCACGCTTGCTGATCCCTAATTCTTCCACCGCTTTTTCATTGCGGATGAAGTTTTCGGAAGGAGAAACATAGACCGTTTTTTCTACCAATACCGTTTTAGGTTTCGTAAGCTGTTTTGCCACCCAAATCCCCAAAATCAGGAACACGATCGCAATGGCGGCAACATACAGTTCCGTAGCATGACTGATTACCAGCAACCGGAATTCAAGCCAGCGCATCAGGAACAGTAAGCCCGCCAGCGAAACGCTGTAAATCAAAATGAGCTTATAGGAACCGAACAGTTTTTGTAACATGGCGCAAAGATACGGGAAAACAGAATGAGAAACAGAATGAGGAAGGATTGAGCAGGTATTTCGATTTCTTTTCATTCTTTTCTCTATTTTTAGGAACATGCAAACAATACCTGTATCAACTATCTTTCAGGGAACCGGTCTTTCCACCGGGGAAATGGCCCTTATTGAAACAGTATTTGAGGAAATCCGCGTCAAAAAGGGCGACGTAATTTTGCATGCCGGACAATTGGTCCCTTCCCAGTACTATGTATTCAACGGCTGCCTGAGAACCTATTACCTGACAGAAGGCGGAAAGGATATTACCATCCAGTTTGCCATTTCGGATTGGTGGATCAGTGATTACACGGTATTTTTTACCGGAGGAAAAGCGCTTTTGAACATTGAGTGTGTTCAGGATGCGGTTATTTACAAAATCTCCAAAGACAGCATGGAGGCATTGTATCCGCAAATTCCGCAAATCGAATCTTTTTTCCGGATCAAGATGGAACGTTTTTTCGCCAGTTTTCAAAAAAGGATCCTATCTAATCTGGCTATGTCGGCAAAGGAGAAATACAAAACTTTTTTAAAGACTTATCCGAATATCGAAGCAAGTATTAAAAATTACCACCTGGCTTCTTATCTGGGAATCACGCCCGAAAGTTTAAGCAGGTTGCGTGCGGAGTTGGCCCATGAGTAACCATTAAGCACACCAGGAGTACAGAGCTATTTATACGCTCCATATTTAAGCCATTATCCGATTAAAACCTGTTTGATTCAATCTTCCAATAATTTTCGTTGGCCTCGTTTGCCTTGGATCAAAAAAAGTCACTTTGTATTCGAAATTATCCTAGATCAATTTTTTTGCGGCAGAACATCCGGAGATTTGTGTTATCAATTTAATGCACAAACTCATGGAAAAAGAACTCATCGTAAAATGGAAAATCCGGGAAACAGAAACCGGCCGGATTTTGGAACTGCTTCCTGTATTGGCAGAACAAACCTGCAAAGAACCGGGCAATATCTCTTACACCATTTACCAATCAGAAAACAATCCCAACGAATTGATCCTGCATGAAAAATATGTTGATCAGTCTGCTGTGGACCTGCACAAAAATTCGGAACACTATCAAAACATCGTGGTCAAAGAAATCATCCCGCATCTCGAAATCCGGGAGGTCGTAATCGTCAAAAAACTCTTTTAAAACAATAAATACTAACAATTTAAAATTCAAAGTCATGAAAACAATTTTAATCATCGTTTCAAACGCAAACACTATCGGTCCTAACAACAGAAGAACAGGAACATTTTTACCCGAAGTAGCTCACCCCTATGCAGAATTCAGCGCTGCCAATTACGAAATCCACTTTGCCAGTCTAACCGGCGATACTCCATATCTGGATGCCCTGAACCTGGCCGACGATCCGCAAAACCTGGCTTTCTTAACCGGAAAGGGATGGGCTGATATGCAGAAAGCAGTGAAACTGTCAGATGTCGATGTCAGTAAATACGACGCGGTGTTCGTTCCAGGAGGACTGGCCCCAATGGTAGACATGCCGGAAAACCCTTTACTGAAACAAGTGATCAAAGAAACCTACGAACGACATGCAGTTGTAGGTGCAGTGTGTCACGGCCCGGTTTCTTTGCTGAATGTGAAACTAAGTGACGGTTCTTACCTGGTTAACGGCAAAAACATTGCTTCTTTCACCAATGAAGAAGAAGAGAATTATGCCAAAGGAGATGTTCCGTTCGAATTGGAAACAGCCTTGGTAAACCAGGGCGCCATCTTTCACGGAGTTGCACCGTGGGGAGCAAACAGTGTTGCTGACGGAAACATGGTGACAGGGCAAAACCCGGCTTCTGCGAAAGGAGTAGCCGAAAAAATGATCCGAATCCTGGAAGCATAAGGGAATTCCATCTATTAAAAAAGTCCTGGCAGATTGCCAGGACTTTTTTAATTATTCCAACTCTTCAAAATCATTATCTAGTTCGGCAGGAATGATTCCGCGCTCTGCAGCTTCTTCGTCACTGATTGTTCCCTGGTAGACAAAATTCCGGAGGTCAAATAATTTCACTTCTTTATCCGTGTAAAATTTATACCCGATGGTCCAATTCTTTTTGATCGCCAGCATTTCTCCCAGTTCCGTTACACGCAGCGAAAATCCTTTCGGCTTTTTGGATAGGAATAAATGCAGCGCATAATTGGTTTGGTTATCCCTGTAAACGATAAACAATCCATCCTCCGTCCATCGGTTTACCCAAAACAGGCAATTTCCTTTTGCCGGTTCGATCACCCACTCCAATCGGCGGTGATTGTGTGGTTCCAGTTCTACTACGATCAATTTGGTTAGTGTACCGGTCTCTTCCGTCCAGGAAAGATAGTGTACGTCTCCGGAATCCTTCAGGCTAATATTGTCGACATTCCATGCTGTGCCTTTTGAATCACCGTAATACAGGAATTTCGATCCGCTCTTTTCTTCGAAATAAGCAATTCCATAAAAGCTTTTCCAGGTTTGATAGGCTTTTGATTGTTCGTCGATCATACATTCAGGCATTTATCCCGGCAAATATATCATCCTTTATCAAACGGGATCAATGAGAAACCGCTTTCAACCCGATAATCGATCCGATCAGCGTGGTGATAAAGAACAATTTCCAAAAACTCATTGGGTCTTTAAAGACGAAAATACTCACAAGTACTGTTCCCACAGCTCCTATTCCTGTCCAAACGGCATAAGCAGTTCCGATGGGCAAAGTCTGTATAGCTTTCATCAGTAAAAGCATGCTCAGCACCAGCGAGATCCCGAATCCGGTGTACCACCAATACATTGCGCTTCCCGTTGCAGTTTTGGCTTTTTCCAGACAGGAAGCAAATGCCACTTCAAACAGTCCGGCGATGATTAGAATGACCCAATTCACACGAACAATAAAATCAATGTCAATACTATTCCTGCCAGGGAATACAGCAAACCGGCCTTAAAGACTTTGGTTTTAGGCAAGTACATCCAAAAGGCAGAAATCACGAAGAAAAGCAGCGATACACCGAAGAAAATATTCAGCCAGTAAAGCGGATCATCCGTGGAAGCCTTGTGCAGATGCGTCATTTTATCCAGGATATACGGAAGTTCTTTGGTGGTAATGTGAGCAACTCCCGTTTTCCGGTTGTAATCTCCGTTTTTGAAGTAAACCATGTCGCCTGCTTCTCTTTCGAAGGTATAGCGGCGCAATTCAAGTGCTTTACCGATGTTTTCATTCTTCACATTCGGTTCAATCCTGATTTCTTCCGTGTGTTCGCTTTTTAGAAAATCCGTATCCCGAAAAATCAGTACAATTCCGCTGATTGCATAAACGGCCATAATCCCGGCCAGGAAAAAACCCAGGTATCTGTGAAGAACACGCATGGAAAGTTTGGAGTTATTCATGCGGTAAAATTAATGATTAAAAACAGTAAGGATGAAAAATTTTCATCCCTACGTTCTATTTCAGGAGCGGTGTTAATTTGTCTTCCAGGTACATGGACCAGGCCGGAGCGCATGAATCGTAGCATTCAATTTCGGGAGTTAGTCCCTGGTGAGTAAACACCAATTCGGTTTTTCCGTCTTTCTCTGAAATGTCGAAAATGACTTTAGTTCCAACCCATTCGTCTTTTTGTTCGAGGAAACTCAGTTCGCTTTCGGTGATCAGCCAAACCACTTTTTTGTTCGGAACCACTTCCACCAGTTTTTGTCTGGAATAATGAGCCCCGTCTCCTGCACGGAAACTGAATTCGTCGTTTAGTTCTTTGGTTTCTCCCGAAAACGATTCGTTGTAAAGTCCCGACCACCAGGAGCGCACATCCCTGATCGCGTTAAAAACATATTCCGGGCTTTGACCGGTAAGAATGGTAAATGTGAAATCTGTTGTTGCCATGCTGCTTACTTTAGGTAAATCATTTGACCGGTGTGATAAGCCAGGTGTGTTGTCCGCGTCAAAATAATGTTCAATTTATTCCGGTGCGGTTCTTTTGCAAAATCTTCTTCGGAAACCGCCGTGTGTCTGCCAAACCAGTCTTCGGCTTTTAGCTGATCCACTTTCTCTTTCAAAGAAGTGCGTTGTTTACTCCAAATAGTTCGTAATTCCTGTACGGAAGGAAGTTCAGCAACAGCTTTGTCGGGCGATTCGATGAAAATCTTCGTCAGTTCCGGGTATTGTTTCTCTCCGAAATTCAGGAGCGGAAACATGCTGTCGTGTACGGCTATCAAATGACCCAATAAATAAACTCCCCTGTTCTTTCCCGGCGAAGCTTCTTTTTGCAACTGATCATCCGACAAGGATTGCAGCAGCACATCGTAATTGTGCATTGAGGCTTCCCATCTGTCCAGGATTAGTTTCACCGCTGTTTGTGTTGTATCCATATTTTTCTGTTTTAGTGTTATTTATTTCGACAAATGTAAGTTCCGGAACCGAATCTCAAAAGGTGTGAAAAAGACAATCTGGCGGGTTGATTTGGACACTTCGCTTTCCTACTTTTGTAAAAAAGAATCGGATGAAACATGTGACGATTATTGTTCCGGAAGGAGAAAACAATTTGAGCAGTATTGCAGGCACTTACAAACTATTTTCCCGGGCGAATGCTTACTGGAAAGAAAGAGGCAATGAAGCGGTATTTCAAATCCAGCTCGCCGGACTTTCGGACCAGGTAGATTTCTACGAAGGCCTGTTTTCAGTAAAACCGCACACTTCTGTTTCGACTATTTCAAAAACGGATCTGATAGTCATTCCTTCCCTGAACCACAATTATACCGAATCATTACCGCTCAATAAAGCGCTCATTCCGTGGATACAACAACAGTATAAAGAAGGTGCTGAAATTGCCAGTATTTGTACGGGAGCTTTTCTACTTGCTGCTTCCGGATTGCTGGACGGGAAAAATTGTTCCACTCATTGGAGTGCGGCAGAAGATTTCAGATTGCGCTTTCCAAAAGTGAACCTGCAAATCGATCAACTCATCACCGATGAACAGGGAATTTACACCAACGGCGGTGCATATTCGTTCCTGAACCTGATTATTTACCTGATAGAAAAGTATTTCGACAGGCAAACTGCGATTTACTGTTCCAAAGTCTTCCAGATAGAACCCGATCGAAAAAGTCAATCCGCCTTCACCATTTTCAGAGGACAAAAACAGCACGAAGACGAAGTTGTGAAGGAAGTTCAGAGCTATATCGAACAGCATTTCAGGGAAAAGATTTCCATCGAAGAATTGTCTTCCCGTTTTTCGGTGGGAAGGAGAAATTTTGACCGCCGTTTTATCAAAGCAACAGGCAACACTCCCATTGAATACATCCAACGCGTCAAAGTGGAATCTGCCAAAAAAGCGCTGGAAATAAGCCGCAAAACAGTCAGTGAGATTATGTATGAAACCGGTTATTCCGATCTGAAAGCCTTCCGGGAAGTTTTCCGGAAGTTTACAGGAATGTCTCCCGTGGAATACAAGGCAAGGTATAACAAAGATTTCGTACTGTAAATGCTGTAAACGCATCGTCTTTACTTTTCGAGCAAAGGACTCAGAGAAACCATTTTGATGCAATCTCTACCTGTCGGCCGTGGCGAACTATTTTCTTTTCAACCGCAAAGAAGGAAAGAGCGCAAAGAACTAAATAATATCAACTTTGCGTCCTTATTTTCTTTGCGGTAAAATGCATTTGTCAAAAATCGTCGTCTATAAGTTCTCTGTTCAGCATAGCTCCTGCCAATGTTCCTGCAGCTACGGCATTTGCCACCGAGCGCATGGGCGTTACGTTGTCTCCGCAGGCGTATACACCAGGAACGGTCGTTTTCTGGAATTTATCAACCTCAATGTATCCGTGTTCTGAAAAGGCGCATCCCAATTTCTCCGGGAGGTCCGAATGCTGTACGAAAGGCAATTTCACATACATCGCTTTCAGTTCTACGCTGCTTCCATCTTTAAAACGAACTTTGTTCAGGTATCCGCCGGTGTGTTCAAAAGCTTCTATTTCCTGTTCATTAATATCAATTCCGTGTGCTTTCATGGTTGAAGCCTTTTCAGGTAGCAGGGTCGACTGACCATTGGTAAACACGGTCAGTTCTTTCGTCCAATTGTTGATCAGTTTCGAAAACTCAAAGGCAACTTCCGCATTTGCATGAATCCCCGTTTTTTCATTTCGCACTTCATATCCGTGACAATACGGACAGTGAATCATGGAAATTCCCCAGCAGTCGGCCGCTCCTTTTATTTCCGGCATGATATCTCTGACTCCAGTTGCAAAAATCAGTTTCCTGGAAGCGAAATTCTCCCCGCTTTCGGTCGTTATAGTAAACCCAATTTCCGTTTTCTCTCCACCAACTGCTAATCCGGAATAGAATTCTACATTTTCGTATTTCGCCACCTGTTCCCTCGCTTTAACTGCGATTGCCCGCGGTGTTTCACCGTCTTGTGTCAAAAAATTGTGTGAATGAGGCGTTTGGACATTGCACGGTTTCCCGCTGTCAATGATCAATACATTTCTTAATGCTCTTCCCAAAGCCATTCCTGCTGCCAGCCCGGAATAACTTCCCCCGATAATGATTGCGTCGTAAATCTTGTTTGTCATGTTCCTGAAAGTTTGTTTGTAATACAAATATACACTTTCAGAGTATTAATGCAACTAAATTGCATTAAAATCAATTAATACCTAATCCCATGGTTCAAAAGTATGCTTAAGCTTGTATCTTTTCCCATCCAGATTGATTGTTTCAGGTAATAACTTTGCAAAATCATATTCATTTGGAATCGATAATAAATGGACAATTATCACTTTCACATCCATATCAGAATCTACAGTGAACGGACCATAGTGATAATTGTGCCCGCTCATTTCCAACTTATAAGGAGTATTTACTTTTCTGATAGCAATCTGGTGATCAGGATCATTATTCCCCTGGGGCAGGTTAACTTTCAGCGTATCATTAATGATGTAAGTCAGACCGGAAAAAAAACCATGCGCATTTGGAAATTCCTGAACACTCGAATAAGATGAAAGAAGCAGCGAATCATTTTCAGATTTACTTTTTGAGTATACAATTAATGAATCCGCCAGTATTACAGTATCATCCAATTCAGTGAGCATGAATATTTCTCCTTTCAGCTCATAGTGTACCAGAGCTCCATGATAAGCTCCCTCGTATTGTTCCGTGATGTATCCATATTTATCATTGTATCTTTTAAAACAGATTTTTACTTCTGAATCTTCATACAGAGGTACTACATATTGGGAAAACACATTTATGTGCATGAAAGCAAGTATAACAACTAAAAAAACTTTCATTTTCATTCGTTTACAGTTTGGAATCGAGCAAATCTTCGATAAACGGATCCTGATACTTCAAATGTTTTACAGCGGCATTCGCTGTTTTCAGGTTCAGGATTAAAATCACTTCTCCCCCAATTCGGACGGCCATGAAAATGTACAACAGGAATCCCCAGGCCATTCCCGTTAGAAGAACCAACAGTGAAATCAACGTGCAGAAACTGAAAACCGAAAAACCCAGGTAAAAAGCCCAGGGCTTTCCTTTTCCCACAAATACTGCGCTGATGATATAAAGGGCGAAAACAACCAAATTAATTCCAAGAGCTATGGTTTGTACTTCATCCCAACCGCGGAAAATTCCTACTTCAAGAATACCAGCAATAACTGCAAAAGCGGAAATAATCCAAAAGTAAGTTCCTGTGCGTTTCAATTCCTTAACCGGATGGGAAACGTTCACACGACTGTGATACCCATCTACAATGACGTCGAGCGTCACCGGCTTCTCGGATAATTTAAGTGAGATCAGTCCCAAATCGGAAGTGAATGAGGTTCCTTTTACTAATTTGGCCGATCCCTGCACGGAGCCAATCAGCTGGTCGTGATAATAAACAGCCACTTCTTTGTAACCTCGTGTCCATTGGACTACTAAATATTCAGTTGGTTTTTGGGTGATCGGGTATTTTTTTTCGAAATCCATCAGGGGAAATTAAACTGTTGATTCTTGTTTTGATACAGCCAATTTAACAATAAAAGCTGTTTTCAACAGGTATAATAAAGATTTCGTACTATAAAATTTCTGTAGACGAAAGGATCACTGGATCACTCTTAAGTGAAAAAGAACACTAGCATCGCCATTGGTGCGAATAGCCAACAGGTAAACATTACAAAATCAAATAGTCGATCAGACAGGAACCCGTCATCGTAATCCAAAAACATTTTTGGTTTTCCTGTATCTCTCGGATCACGTTTTTTTATTTTTCGAAATACTCGAAGTGAAATAACAAGAATAATCAGGTCATATAACGGAAGAATTAAAGCAAGAGACAGATTAGGTTTATTATCAGACAGATTATTAGGAACACATACTCCAATAATTGCAAGAGCGAAAGAAACAATCATTAAATATTGAATCATCTTCGTTTTGAATAATAACTTTCTACAAAAAAGAAAAAACATTGGAACGAGCAGGAAACACGCTATAAGCAAAAAAATCATTACATCTTTCATTATTAATCCGTTTTGCCTCAATCATTCCCCATGATCTGAAGCACCACTAATTTCGTGTCGCTTATTTCAAAAATCAAGTCTATTCCAACAATTCGATAATATGCATCCGCTTTCACCTTCATTTCGTAAACATCTGTTTGACTGGTCACAAATTCATCTTCCAGTAATTCCACAAAATAGTTGATGGAAGCGTAGAAACGGTCGCGTAACTGATCAGTCAGGTCATTTTGGGAATAATCCGGTTTAGGAATCCTTGTTGTATGATCAACCGGAATGCTTCGTTTAAAGTTCATGTATAATTCTTCTTTCAAACGTGCTTTCCAATGATCCGTTTTCACCAACTCTATATTCCATTCATTCGTATGTACTCCGAATAATTCATAGGAATTGTATTGTATGGCTCGCTCTATGTCTCCTGCATAAAACGGGTAAAGGTAGAGTTTGAAGTCCATCCCAACAATCGAATAGGACGACATCATTGCCAAAGCACTTAAATATCCGTTCAGGTAGTTGATCTTTGTGTGTAAGATCTGATCTTCCAATTCTTCTTTCAATAATGTTCCCATAGACTATTTTTGACGCAACACTTCCGGATTCGTGATATTCACCGGATTTCCATTGATAAAATGAATCACATTTTCAAAGGCTTTCCCGAAATAGAGTTCATAGCCGGCTTTTTCTACGTATCCCAAATGCGGTGTGCAAATGACATTTTCCATGTTCAGTAATTCGAACCCCGGATCGGTAACAGGTTCTTCTTCGTAGACATCCAATCCGGCAAACAATTGCTTTCCGCTTTTCAAAACGCGCAGCAAAGCTCCCGGTTCAATCAGTTCGGCTCTCGCAGTATTGATCAGGCAGGCATTTTCTTTCATGCTCATCAAATCTTCCTCTTTTACAATGCCTTGCGTTTGTTCAGTTAAACGTAAATGTAAAGTAACAATATCCGCATTTTTGAAGAAAAAGGATTTGCTTTCAGCGGCTTGAAATCCGTCTTTCAAGGCTTCATTCCGGGAATTTTCACTACCCCAAACGAGTATTTCCGCCCCAAAAGCTTTGGCATACTGCGCCATGCGTTTTCCGATCTTTCCGTATCCCCAAATCCCGATGGTTTTGCCGTAAACAGCTGAACCGATATTGATCTGCCATTTTCCTTGTTTCATGGCTTCAATGGCTTGCGGAATTTTTCTCACGGTATTCATCAAAAGTGCCCAGGCCAATTCTGCCGGAGCAACAGGCGAACCGATTCCTTCCGCAACTGCAATTCCATGTCTGGTACAGCTTTCCAAATCCAGGTGATTGGAAATTTTCCCGGTCTGACTAATCAATTTCAAATGAGGAAGCAAGCTCAGTAATTCATTTGAAATAGCTGTGCGTTCGCGGGTAAGTACGAGTATTTCTGTGTCGTGCAGTAGCTTTGCCAGTTTGCGGGGATCTTTTTCGGTTTCGTGAAGGATCTTAACATCCTGGCCTTTCAGCAAGGCAAAGCAGTCCAGCTTTTCAATGGCTTGTTGATAGTCGTCCGGAATGGTGATTTTCATGTCGTTTTCTTTGTCCGGGCAAGTTAGTAACAATAATCTGTTTTTCGGACGATAGAACCAACATTCATCCCGCCTGCGGGAGCAAACGGGATTTTGAAAGTTTACATCACTTAGTTAAGAACCAATCCTCCGTCTATGACAAAATCGGAACCTGTAATATAGGATGCTGCATCATCTGATAAATAAACCACCAGTTTCGCCACATCTTCAGGAACTCCGATCTTTTTCAAAGGAATGATTTCTCTCAGGTAATCAAAGATTCCGTCTACCGTTTCCTTGTCCGCTCCGTTTTTACTTAAGACTTCTGTCTTAGTCGGTCCGGGGCTAACCATATTTACACGGATTTTGCGGGGAGCCAATTCCATGGCCGCTGTTTTTGCAATCGAATTCAAAGCCGCTTTACTGGATTGATAGACCGAACTATTTGGTTTATATGTACCCGATACCATGGAAGAGAGAAACACCACCGATGCACCGTCATTTAACACCGGTACCAGTTTACTCAATGTAAAATAGGCTCCTTTGAAATTGATATCCATCACTGAATCGAAATTTTCTTCTGTCATGTCTGAAATTGCCAGGCTCTCACCTGTTATGCCCGCATTGATGAACATAATGTCTATTTTCCCGAATTGCTGTTCTATTTCACCTTTTAAAGCTTCAATGTCTGTCAATTGTGACTGATCGGCCACAAATGGAATTACTCCCAGTTCTTCTGCTGCCTGTTCGATTGCTTCTTTTCTGCGTCCGGTAATGATCACGTTTGCTCCTTGTGCTGCCAATTCCTTTGCTGTAGCGTAACCAATTCCACTATTACCGCCTGTTACAACTGCTGTTTTGTTACTGAATTTATTCATTTGTCTGTTTTTTTTACAAAGGTATTCCTAGATGATATACTTTTGTAATCAGTATCACTAATGATATCAGAATAATTATGGAACGGGATCAGGCGGAAGAACTCAGAGCATTGCAGGACACACTTTATTTTATCGGGGGAAAGTGGCGGATTCCCGTTATTAACTCCTTGTGTAACGGCCACAAGCGGTTCCGGGAAATTGAACGGAGTATTCCGGGAATAACTACCCGGATGCTTGCACGGGAATTGAAAGACATGGAATTGAATAAACTGGTCAAACGAACGGTTTACGATGACATACCGGTATTGATCGAATATGAACCGACCGCTTATTGCCGCACTTTCGGGAATATTATTTCGGAAATGATTCACTGGGGAAGAGAACACCGAAAGATGATCAAAGAAGAAGCTGATTAATTCTCCTTTCAAGCTGTTTCTATATTCAGCCCTTAATCCTGGTGAATAACCGTTAGTTCTTCGATTTTCAGTTTCGTCAGCTTCAGCAAAACCTGCTTTTCAGTTTGCGCGTCCATCTTTTTCGACCTTGATATGACATCGTATCCTTCCGGTGTGAAAAGTGTTTTCCGGAAGTGAATGATCATCCATTTTCCGTCTTTATCCAGGTAAACAATATCCCATCGGCTTTTCAAAAAGAACAGGATTCCTTTTCCCCTCCACACAAAAGACCGATTGTTTTCATCAACGGGTTTGTCATACCCGACTATGTTTTTGGATTTGGTCTGCTTCGCGTAAACAACTTCATCGAGCAATACCTCTTTTCCCCTTTTTGTTGTAACGATATAATTAAAGGAAGGATTGATCTTGTTACCCTTCACCCACATGGGAAAGTTGGACCGGACAACAAACCATTGCCCTTCCAGCTTGTTCAATTTCAATGAATCATTGTTTTGTCCCATGAGAAATGGAGTTATTGACAGGAACAGTCCTAAAAACAGGCTTCTTTTCATCTGTCTGAATCAATACCATTTTGCGCGGATATTCGCTTTCCACAATTTCTTTGCAAAATCCCTGAATACTTCCGGCCCCTGGTTAAAGGCTTTGTCGAATTTGTAATCACCGCCTTCCAACTGTCCGTTGCCGATATCTACCTGGTTGTGGCCACGCAGGGCAAATTTTTGTGTTCCTTCGTACAGGATAATTTTCATTTCGGCCGGACTTACATCTCCTTTACAAGTAACGATATACATCAACCAGACCTCACCCATTCCGTCTTTGTCCAGATCCGTGACCTGGATATTTTTGACGAAATCGGCTGCCAAATCCAGCGGACATTCTTTGGTAAAATCGGTGACTTTCCAGGTTTGACTGATACTGTCTTCGAATAACAGGTAATGATGCGCAAACAAGTACTTTTCGCGGTAATCTTCAGAAGGAGCAGATTTGCTGACGGCTTCTTCCGTTTCGCTTGTAACCACCAGGTTCACTCCCGATTCATCCATCCAGCGAACAGCTTCTTTCAGGTTTCCTTTATACGTGATTTCTTTGGGAAGTTCTGATTTGGTGAGTTTTGTAAGTGTAATTTTTTCTTGTCCGGAAACAACTACTGAAACCAAAAACAAATAAGTCAACAAAAATTTCATGCGTAAATTTAACGAACATACGGAAAATTACAGTTCTTCCCTTTGCTTTTCAAACCTGCCCCTGTAAATTTTAACCAAGTCATAAAAATCAGCCGGTTTCATTTCAATCGTATCGATGCACACCCGTTTTTCTCCATCCGGGCCATCAAACACCCAATAGAAATAATCGCTATCTTCACCTTCTCCGCGGATGATTCTCTCCCTGGAAATAACCGCCCAGGAAGTAAACGGAAGCTCAAATCCTTCCATTCCCTTTTCAGTTAAAACGAGGTAAATGATATCTTCCCTTCGCCGAAAAACAACGAAGAGGATAAAACAAACCGTTATGGCAGGAATGATTAAACTAACTACTCTGCCCGTCAAACAAAAAGCGATAGCTGAAATGACCGAAGCAATGCCCAATAATGTGATTGGCAACAGGTGTTTTTTCCGGGGAAAATAAAAAATGGTTTCGGGCGGAACATCCGGCCTGTCAATAAAGCGATCCGGAACAGCAAACTTCTGCTGAAGGATTTTCAATTGCTGTTTTTCTGCAGAATTTTGGAACCATTCTTCCAGGAAACCGGGTGTTTCAGTGATTATTCCCTGCATGATCGCCTTTGCTTTCAATTCGTGAACGTTTGCGCAATATTCGTATGCCCACAATTTCCATTTGGTTATCATCCGGCTTTTATATACCCATGGAAAAACCAATAAAACAACCGGAATCGCGTAAAGTGTGACCTGCCAGGGAATGACTTTAAAAACAGAAAACAGGATGAAGATTCCGAGTATAGCCTTCGATCCTACAGATGCCGGAACCGTAATCGTACTCCTACCTTTTTTCAAGGCTTTTTCCACGCTTACTGTTTCCTGCTGATTCATGAATGATTTGCTATCCCAAAGAAATCCTCTTCCAAAATCGCGTAAAAATAATTGTCTTTCCACTCTCCGCGAATCGGCAAAAGTTTACGGGTCCTTCCTTCCAGGATCATACCGGCTTTTTCGAGCACTTTTACAGAAGCGCTATTTTCAACTGCACAACCTGCTTCAACGCGGTGCAGGTTCAAATCCGTAAAGCAAAATTCCAATAACCGTTTCACTGCTTCGGTAGCATATCCTTTGTTCCAGGAATCCTTGTGAAGCTTGTACCAGATTTCTCCGTTCCTGTAATGGGGCTTTCCCAGGTTAAGACCAATCAACCCGATAAAATTGTTCGCAGCATCTTCGATCCGGAAGACGTATTTCGTACGGGGAACCAATTCCCGCATTCCCAGCCAATCGGCCAGCAAACGCTCCGTAACACCGATATCGGCCGGAATTCCCATCGTATTGAACTCATCGGTTTCCGGCAAGGAATGCAGTTCGTGAATCTGGTTCAAATCACTTAATTCCAGTTCTTTCAGGGTTAGTCTATCTGTTTTTAGCATCGCTTAATAAAAGGGTGTGCGCAAATCTATTGTTTTTGCCGTTTTCCAGGGAATTTCACGCTGTATTTCCAATTTATTCTCCGGAACAAATGCAATGTTTTCCACTTCTCCCAAATATTGAATAATGTATTCCGATTCAAAATAGTTGCGTTGTCTTCTACCGGTAGCTGAAAAGTCCCATTTACCGTTTTTACGGACAAGAACGGGATTGCCTGATTTCAGATCAGCTATTTTGTGGGCATCTTTCAGGTATAGTTCCAGGCTCTGAAGATTCAATGAAAACGATTCGAACTGCTGCATGCGGTCTTCTTTATTAAAGGTGATTATTTCCGGGAATCTTCTCAGCCAGCTATCTACATACCAACCGGGAATATCGTTCATTTTGGCATACCGCAAGTAATCGCTTTTAGCAGAAGTCCCGGAATACCCGATAATATCCTGGATAATAACGGTTCCGGTACGGGAAATATGGATCTGATCCTTATATTCATTTGCCAGAAGCAAATGATTATTCTCAATCATTCCCAGGCGGGAAACCAATTGATTTCCCCATTCAAAAAAGGATTTCCGTATCCCGGGTGTATATTCGGGTTTAGGAATCACCGCATTTTTTTTGAAGATATGAAGTACCCGGATCATAAACTATTAGTTAAGCAGTTTCATGCACAGTGATAAAATTAATCCAATTTTTGATGTTGTGATAACCGGATACAAGCACTTAAATCAGGAAAGACCGGCCCAACTGAAGTCGAACCGGTCTTTTCAAGATATCCTAGCATCATTAAGCTATTTCCGTCACAAATTCGGTTTTAGGAACGCGTACTTTTTTCAAGTTCACCAACCAGTCTCCTTCCGGATCTCTGTAACCAAGCGGCATAATCACCACACTTTTCAATCCCAGTTTCTCCAACCCGAGCAATTCGTCCATTTTTGCCGGATCGAATCCTTCCATTGGTGTAGCATCAACTTTTTGTTCAGCAGCCGCCGCAATGGCCAGCCCGAAGGAAATGTAAGCCTGTTTCGCGCTGTGAACCTGGTGCCATTGTTGTCCCAAAGGTTCGTATAATCCCCACAACATTTTGCGGTAGTCTTCGGTTGCATTATCGGGCAATCCTCTTTCCCGGGAAGTTTTCAGCATTTCGCCACTGATGCGTTCTTCCGAATAACCGTCCCAGGCTGCCCAAACCAATAAGTGGGAACAATCTGTGATCTGGCTTTGATCGAAGGAGAAAGACCGAATTTTTTCAAGGATTGACCGATCACTGATCACAAAAATCCGGTAAGGCTGTAAACCGGATGAAGATGGAGCCAATCTTGCTGCTTCCAGGATGTAATCCAATTTTTCAGCCGGTACTTTTTGTCCGTTCATTTTCTTGGTTGCGTAACGCCACTGCAAATCGTCATTTAATGCCATTTTGTAAAAATTTGTTTGTTTATATGGCAAAATTAGACTCACCTGGTTTACTTTTGTCACTTAGAGTCAAAAAGTAATAGTGACATAAAGGTAACAAACAGTAAAATATGGCAATTACTCCCGAAAAAAGTTACGAATGCAAAAAGACCATTATGGCTGTACACGATGCGATGTACATGCTTGGTGGCAAATGGAAAATTTCCATTATTACGGCCCTTTGCTTCCATCCGAAACGGTATTCGGACGTATTGAAAGATGTACAGGGAATTTCCGGGAAAATGCTCAGCCGGGAATTGAAAGAACTGGAGATCAACAAGCTGGTGAAACGCACAGTTTTGGACACGCAACCGGTAACGGTTCAGTACGAATTAACTCCTTACGGCCAGAAACTGAAACCCATGATCGACAACCTGGCTTTATGGGGAAGCGAGCACCGCAAAATGATTATTGAGGATTAATAAATCACTTATTTTTTCTCAGGGCTTCCCAATTGGAAAGCGCTTTATTGAAAAACTCATAGGTGCGTGTACTGTCCGCATCCACGTAGACATTGAAGGAACTTCCGTCGGTTTTGTAAACCGTCAGGTAAGAAGCGTATGTTAAGGCTGTGTGGTTATCTGTTTGAGCGATGGAATCGATCTCATTCGTAAAAAATGCCGAGTATATTTCCCGGTTGCCGTCTTTGATCCAATAAGCTGCAATTCTTTTGTCGGTGATAAAATTCCCCGATTTTGTCACATCGTCGAAACCATCATTGTTCTCGAATAACTGGATTTGCTCTTTCTGATCCAGGATTCCCAATCCTTCGATAAATTTACGTTCACCGGTCATGAGGTTGTGTTCTGTTTTGTTATCGGTACAGGAAAACAGTATTCCGAAAGGAAGCAACAAAAGCAATAAGTGGATACGGTTCATTTTCAACATACAAGTTCTGCGCAAGCGTGAAGATTATTTCTTCGAAAATAATTAAAAGGTTCTGTTTATGTTCATCGCGAAGACTTCATCGCTTTGACTACATTTAAGGTCTTGTCTTCCAGGTATCGTTTGTATTCCTCACTTTCCGAACCGTAAAGCGCCATTTTCCCTTCGTGATCAAAATGAATTCCCCAACCGTAGCGTTTTGTCAACGGAGAAGCCCGTAAACAAGCTTGTCCTTTTGAGAAAAACTGAGCCCTGGCGGCTTCATATTCGCTTTGGGCCAACTCATTTTTATCTGCAAAAACCTGGAACAATACTTCATCCGACGTGTATTTGTACGGATTTTTGCTGATCAGGTCAAACTGCCTGTTGGCAATCGTCAAAGCATCTCCTTTCAGGGGCGGAACCGTTCCGTTTCCCATGGGGCAATCATCTGCAATAGCGATGAATGTATTCGTATAATTGGTTGTATGAACTTTCATCTACCTAATATACCGCTTTCAGATGTGAGAAACAAGACTTTTTAGGATTGTGGTAATTCCGTCAGGATCTGTTTCACATGATATTCCAGGTGATCCACATAATCGACCATCAAAAAACGGAGGTCTGAAAGTTGTCCGTCGGGTAATCCGATAGCGAAACTCAGTGTTTCTTCCGTTTGCTGTTGCATGATGATTGCAATCCTCCTGTTCAGTGCCAGCCAGAATTCTGCTAATTCACTGATGTCTGCATGCTGATAATCGTTGGCAAGCACCAGTTCATCCTGGTTGTATTTTCGGATTTTGTAAGGTTTTTCAGCGAATTGAATTTCCGTAAAACGCTGCAGGTTATTCATTCCCGAATCAATCAAATGCCCCAACAATTCTTGTTTGGACCATTTCCCCGGTGCACGCTGGTATTTCAGTTCCGCTTCGGAAGCATTCACCAGGTAAGCCAACCCGGTTTTCAGGAGTTCTTCCAATCGTTTGGTTGTTTCAGTCATCTTGGTAAAAGCTATTCAGGCCTAAACATACTAATATTTAAGCTCCAATTCATTCACATCCCAATCAATTCTTACCCATCCTTCTCCCGGGTCATTCTTTGGATCAACTTGTTTGGTAATCATCAACCACGGAGTTAAATAAGTTACCTCCACATAGCGTTTGTTATATCCAAATACTCCAATGTCTTCCATTTGGAATTCAATGGTCCTGAAACAATCCTGGAAGCTTACGTAATAAATGGTTTGAGTTTGAAAGTTTGTTGATGAAAAACGATAGGCCAAGAATGCAAGCGAATAAAAACAGATCGTAAGTGTCACTAACGAAGACCAAAACCTCCAGGTCAGAAAAATTCCATATTTTCTGAATACTATCAAATTACCAATTAAAATGAGCGGCATGAATAAAGTCGTAATAATATAGATAAAGGAACTAAATTCCCGCCCTTTCATTTCCATTATTCCAAAAAAATCCAACAGGAATATCAGCAGAATTAATCCATAAAGAATGTTTGCCGAAATTAACACTTGTTTTAACGCACTCATCAAGATCCTGCAAACGGAGTTCCAAAGATACCCACCGCAAGTTCCATCCACACCAGCAGGAACATTCCCAATACGGCCAGGCAAAGTATGATTCTATTCTCACGTTTTTTGACTTTGCGCAGAATCAGTTCGCACACCAGTCCGGAAACCGACAATAAAATTCCCATGATCAGGAAGTCAGATCCCGACCAGTTTACTTCGTTTGTAAATTGCATGGCTACAAACGGAATCAACAACAGCACTCCCACTATTGACAGAATAATCATCAATCTTTTGTTTTTCATAGTTGTTCTTTTTTAAAACTTAAATAAAAGTACTTTGAAAAACAAAGTAAAAAATTAAATAGCTACTTTCCAATTATTTTTCGAAAAAAAATTCATTTCAGGGAATTACCTCGGTATTGATCTCAATGGGATTGGTGAGAATTTTGTGAACGGGACAGGCATTTGCCACTTTGAACAGGCGTTCGCGTTGCTTTTCATCCAGGTTACCAAAAAGCTGTAATTTGCGTGTAAAGATGGTTTTATTCTCCTTTTCATCCCGGTCCAGACCGATTTCCACTTTTACTTCCTGCAAGTCCCAGCCCTTCTGGTCAGCATATATGCGCAAAGTTGCACTGGTACATGCCGCAAGCGAAGAAGCCAGTAATTCGGTAGGAGAAAATCCCAGGTCTTTCCCACCTCTTTCCAGGGGTTCGTCCGAGATTAGAACATTTCCCGTTGGGGACTCAATTTCAATTCTGTAAAGTTCCTTCTTAATGTTAGCAGTTACCGATGCCATATTTCTGTGGTTTGTATCTTCTGGTTCAACGAAACGAAAGATACACATTCTTTCCGGGATTCGTTCAAATCAAAAAGGTGTATCAGATAAAAGCTTGATACACCTTTTCACCTACTACACCCGCACAAATTGATATTTGTGCTCCAATCACAACTTATATCGGTCCAGTTCACATCCTTTAATACATGAGATGCTTCACCTTCTGTCTATACTTCGTTGGGGTAAAGTTGACGAAGAAATAGCAGAAGTTGTTACGAAATTATTTGAAAGGCTTACATAAATCCCACATCTGGGATTCATACAAGTTTTCTGAAAAATTTTGTAACAGAAGTCCGTCGATGATCGTCCATCTTTGTGCTGAACACTTTAAAAAAGACAATCATGAAAAGAGTAGTTGTAGCAGTGGTGGCATTGTCAGGCCTGGCACTTGCATCCTGTAAAAAAGATTATACGTGCGAATGCAGAATGATCCGTACGGATGATGACGGCAGTACCGTTACTTCTTCCGATGGAACGTATACGTTTAAAGATTCACGTGCACGCGCTGAAGACCGTTGCAACGATCTGGAAGATTCAGGAACAGATATCCTTGGAGAATACACCAGAGAATGTGACATTTAAAAAACGGATTGAGAAGACCCGGCATTCATAAACACGTTGATAACCTGTGAATTATGTAAGTTTTTTCATAACTTATATAACAGATTTGTGTTGTAAATCATTCATATTTAGTTCCGACTGTTTGAAGGAACACTTTTTCTGGAAATACCTTAAAAATGACGATTATGAAAGCAGTAATTTTAACATTAGTAGTATTGTCGGGTTTTACACTGGCATCCTGCAAAAAAGACTATGTCTGCGAATGTACCAAAGTACGGACAGACAGTGACGGGAACAGGAATTCATCAACGGATGGAAATTATTCCTTCAAAGATTCCCGTGTTCGTGCAGAGAAAAAGTGTAATGACCTGGAAGAAACAGGAACAGATGTTTTCGGGAATTATACCCGGGAATGTGATATCCAGTAATTCTCAACCGGACAATTTTTTAAGAACGCTGTAAAACCTTTGTTTTGCAGCGTTCTTATTTTTTAGGAATACAGTCATTGATCCTAATTTACATCCTTTTACACTTCTCCTGTTACTTCCCAGCTAAAATTCATTTACCTTGCATTAACCAAATCCGAATTATGAAAACAGCTGCTTTATTCATTTCCGCTTTACTGATCAGTTCTCCCCTTTTCTCCCAGGAAAATTATTCCGGGGCAACGCTTGAAAAAATCAAAGAAGTGGAAAACAACATTACCGGGAATGTAATCATCGGTAATGAGAAGCCACGAACGATCGAAGAGCAAATGAAACTCTATGGTGTGAAAGGAATGAGTATCGCTGTTATCCGGGATTACAAGATCGCATGGGCAAAAGGATATGGCTGGGCAGATGAAGCCGAAAAAAGACCGGTGACAACCGAAACGCTGTTCGAACCGGGTTCTATCAGTAAAACACTGAATGCACTGGGTATTTTGAAATTGGCGCAGGAACACAAGCTCGACCTGAACACGGATATCAATCAATACCTGAAATCCTGGAAGTTTCCCTACGACTCGCTTTCCAAAGGAAAAAAGATTACACTGGCAGAAATTTTAAGCCACCAGGCAGGTTTAACCGTCCATGGATTTCCCGGGCACAACCGGTTGGGTGATATTCCAACTGTGTACCAGGTCCTGGACGGCTTAGCACCGGCAGTTACTCCGGCTGTAAGAAGTGAATTTGAACCGAACCTGAAATTCCAGTATTCGGGAGGCGGAACCACTATTTCGCAGGTTATTTTGACAGACATTACCGGCAAACCTTACGACGAATGGATGTACGAGAACGTCCTGAAACCGATCGGCATGACACATAGTTCCTATGCTTTCCCAAATCCGGACGGAGATCTCAGCAACTACGCTTCCGGTTACTATTCGGACGGTTCTCCCGTATTGAACAAATTCCGCCTGTATCCCGAACAAGCTGCAGCAGGTTTGTGGATGACTCCCAGTGACTTGTGTAACTACATCATCGACATGCAACTGGCCCTGAAAGGCGGCAAATCCAAAGTTCTGAACCAGGAAATGGTGAATCTGCATTTGAGCCCTTACAACAATGGTCCCACAGGAATGGGAACTTTCATCTTAGACATTGATGGTGCAAAATATTTTGAGCACGGAGCAGGAAATGACGGTTTTTGCGGGCAATTCTACGGAAGTATGGAGGATGGTTATGGTGTAGCAATCTTCCTCAATACAGATGACGGAACATTAATCTACGATGTGATTAAAAGTGTTGCCAAAGCTTACAACTGGAAGAACTTCTACCGTGAGCCTCAACGGAAGGAATTGGAGAATGAAATGAAGGTTCCGGACAATATTCTGGAAAAATACCAGGGGATTTATTTATTTGATGATCAATGGGCTTCTGTAGAATGGAAAGGTGGAGAACCTTATTTCTACACAGACGGCCGCTATGCCAAGATGTATTTCACTTCCGTTAAACGCTTCATGAACCGGGAATTCCAGGCGGTCAAAGAATTTGAAACCGATAAAAAAGGGAAAGTAACCGGTTACACCCGAATGGTTGACGGGAAGGAATTCCCAAAAGCCGTAAAAGTGGAAAATCCTGCCAAACTGGAACTGCCGGAATACCTGTTGACCAGTATCGGGTGGCACTTGATGGAAATCAAAAGGTATGAGGAATCGATCGCTTATTTCAAACGCAGCGTTGAACTGTACCCCGAAGATTTGAATGCCAAATTAAACCTGGCGCACGTTTACCTGTTCCATAATGATTCTAAGAATGCCCTGGCAATTTACAAGGCAAACAAAGGAAAAATGATCCGTCCGGGATACACCTGGGAAGACGGCTTAAAAAGCGATTACATGTATTTTAAGGAACACCGTTATGACACGAAGGGATTCGACCAGGTATTTACGGAACTGAAAATCGAAAAGCCTAAAGGTTATTGATTTGCTTCACCATTTTGACGTGCGGAATTCCATCTTCGGGAAAGTATGCGCCTTCAACCAGGTAATGGTTGTTCAGGTAAAAGTTTACGGCAGTATCCCTTGCATGGCAAAAAATGCGATGCTTGCCTTTCCCGGATGATATCTTTTCGCAAAACGCCATCATTTCAGATCCGATACCGGAACTGCGTAATTCCTCTTTCACAACGACACGCTGCATTTTCATCCATTGATTTTCAGGAACCAGAACCGTAGTAGCAATTATTTCGCCGTCTACTAATCCTACAATTTGAATGTGGTTCTTTTCTTCTTCCAGTTCTTCGTCGGTGAAATAACTTCCCAGTGGTTTTCGAAGAATGTCTTCACGCAAGCGGACAGCAGCTTTCCACTCTTCACTTCCGTGTTCCACTAATTTAAATGCGACTTTCATGGTTTATGTTGTTGTGAATGATAAAGATAAGCACTAAACCCACTCGCGCTCCCATTTTTCTTTAAACAGGTATTTTAACTGATCCAATTCGGCTTGATACATGGTATTTTTCCGCGACCCAAAATACAGTGTGTTTTCCCAGGGCTCCGTTCCTTCCCAGATCAAATGGAGTTTTCCGGCTTCGATTGCTTCGCGGCACAGGAAATCAGGCACCACTGAGAATCCGTTCCCATCACTCAGGCAGCGAATGATCGAACTGATGTTCGGCACAATGAAATTCGGACGAAAATCCGGGTGTTCCCCGAAATTCTTCAGCCAGAAATTCTTTAAATGCTCCATATCGGCTGCGGTGCTGTACCACAATTGCTGTTTCAAAAAGTCACCTGCTTCCCGGATTTCCCCGCTTTTCAAAAACAGTTCCAATGCCTCGGTATCGGTATTATTCCCGGCAACGAGTACAATCCGCTCTTTGGAGAAAGGTTCGTAAACCAGGTTTTTCTGGCTTCCCTTGTGCGGAGTTACGATCAGATCCAATAAGCCATTATCCAGATCCTGCTGCATTTGCGGGTATTCGCCGAATTTAATGATCAGGTTAAATGACAGGGACGGAATGTGTTCCTCCAGCGTATACTGAAAAGTTTCAAAACACATGCCCACACTAATGGTTGCTCTTTCCGACTGGGAACGTTTGTGAAAATGCTGTTCGGCGGTTTCCAGTTTTTTAATCGGATCCAAGATAAAATTGTAGAGGATCTTTCCCTTTTCCGTTGGAACCATTTTCCTTGCAGAACGGTCAAACAATTTGTAGCCTGTAAAAGCTTCCAGGGAATTCAAATGCAGGCTTACACCGGGTTGTGAAACAAATAATTCCTTGGCTGCTGCGGACAGTGTTCCCGTTTCATAAATGGCTTTGAAGGTTCTGAACCATTCCAAATTGATTTGCATAACTATTACAATTATGATACAAATATACAATTTAAGTTATTTTCATAATACATCAAAAGCCCTGAACTTTGCAGAAACAAATCAGACAATGGAAAAAGTATTCATTCTAAACGGAGGCCAGCACTTTGCACATTCAGGAGGTAAATTCAACGAAACACTGACTCACTGGACCTCTTCTTTTTTAGAGCAGCAGCATTATGACGTCCGGATCACGGACATCAACGATCCGTATGATCCGGTGCAGGAAGCAGAAAATTTCAAATGGGCGGATGTGGTTATTTATCACACGCCGATCTGGTGGTTCCACGTACCGAACCTCCTGAAGAAATACATCGATGAAGTATTTACGGCAGGACATCAGAACGGGATTTATTCCAGTGACGGAAGAAGCCGGTCCAATCCTGAGATCAATTACGGAACAGGCGGACTCATGCACGGCAAGCAATACATGGTGACCAGTACCTGGAATGCGCCCAACACAGCCTTTACCCTGGAAGGAGAATTCTTCGACCAGCGATCTGTAGACGACGGTGTATTATTCGGTTTTCACAAGATGAACCAATTTACCGGTATGCAGCGCATTGACGGGTTCCATTTCCACGACCTGGAAAAAAACGCTACTCCGGAACGCATTGAGAATTACCGCATTCAGTATTTAAATCATTTAGCAAATAAGTTCCAATCAGTCAATACTCAGAATCATGAAAGTTTATCTCACAGCAATCATTAAAAGCAAACCGGAATTCACCGAAGAAGTAAAAGCAGTGCTTCAAAACATGGTCATTGAAAGCCGCAAAGAAGCAACTTGTCTTCGTTACGACCTGCACCAGGGCGTAGAAAATAAAAACCAGTTCGTTTTCTGGGAAATCTGGGAGAGCAAAGAAGCGTTGGAAACACACAACCAACAGCCCTATATCCAGGCATTCCGGGAGATGGCAGCGGAAAAACTGGAACAAGCTCCGGTCATTTCTTTTGCAGATAGAATTTAAGTGAAGGCGACTTGTAGAACCAGGTCGCTTTTGAAGTTATTGATCGGGGAACAGTGTTTTAAATTCACTCCAACACTCCACAAAATCCTGTCTTGCAATATCCATATATTCAATCTCAATATCATAACGGATAAGCAGATCCCTGACTTCTTTGTGAAGAGCTTCCGCAAATTCATCGACCCCACAGATCAATTTTTCCCTGGAAAATTCGCTGATCAGCAGCTTATTCTTTTGCTTTTCGAAGAGCAGTTGGTACGAACAATCGACCGGTGAAAATACAAACTTCCGGATCTCCCCTTTTTTCACCTTCATGAGCCGAAAGAACAAATCCGGCAAGGAAGCCAGCAACATACAACTTTGATCGGGCTTCCGGTTTTTACTTGTAAAACAAACTCCCTCTTTTTCAAAAGTGAAATTTCCCATCGAGAAATAACTGATGTCATTCAGTTCATGCGAACTTAGTTCGAAGTAGATAGTCATTTCTAATCCGCGTAATACTGTTCGAACCACCGGTCAAAGTTTTCCTTGTACTTTTCTTCGGCCTCTTGTACCAAGGTATCGGGATCTTCCACCGGATCCAAATTGAACTCTTTCTTCAACCAATCCTTAAACGTTGCATGGCCTTCGCTTTCTTCGTAATCGTCTTCATCTTTGTAGAAATACACTTCATCGAAATCGACGGAAATCTCCGAATCGAATAACAGCATCTGCATCAATTCCAGGATGTTGGATGCAACTACATGAACTCCTCCTTCATCACCGAAAACAACAACCGGGAGGCCGTCCAGATTACCGGAAGCATCTTTATCCCACAAAGCATAGATCGAACCCGAACCATTTGCCTGGGCGAAAGGATGCACACGTTCCAGGAAAGCTTCGTCTTCGCTCCAGCTCTTGATTCCCGACTTGTCGTCAATCAACACTCCGAAACCTTGTGCATATTCTTCAAAACCGGAATGCTCGTTTTGAAACTGAATGAGTTTTTCCAATGCTTCCGGAAGATCACTCACTCCGAGGTTTTCTTTGAATGCCTGTATGTTCATGGTTTAGTATGATTTTATGATAACTAAATTAGCAATAAAGGTGGTTTCGACTTCGCTGCTCCTTTGCTGTAGCCTCAGCGTAAGCATTCAACCACTTTCTCATTCTGTTTTCTCCGGGATGAATTTGGGCAAAATAGCCAGGATCGTTCCCAGTACAAAAATCCAGGTACTGATATCTGCGAAGAAGTCTATCTGGTCTTCCCAAGCCTTCATTTCCTTCGCCTGGGTGGAATACAATTCCCAATCGTGGTCCAGTGATTTCAGCCGGATCAAGGGTTTTAATTTCTTTTCGGGATGTTCTTCGGCATACTTATTCTCTATTAAAGCCCAGATATGATCAAGCTTTTTATTGATGTGGTAATTCTGTGATTCCCGGAAAGATTCTTCCGTGTTGTTCTGGAAAATTTGTACGAAGAAAGAGAAGAGGATCAGGATCAGTCCGATTCCCTCTACCCTGTTGAGCCAACTAGCGGATAGTTTCATAGCGGTTTTTTGTATGTGAATAGTTTCTTTTTACCGCTGAAATGTAGTAATTATTTTGAAGTTGATATTAGCTTACTTCCAAAGCAAAAACTATCTTTTTCAAAGTCTCAACCTTTTGTGGCAATGGCATGTCCTTTAATTCATTCTTATAGACAGGTAATACGAACCCTTCCACATTCTTTAAAAAAGTTTCTAAATAATCTGCTTTAATTCCAAACCATTCTCCGTTTATTTTTGAATAAACAACACCAATCAAATTACCATTTTCATCTATAATCGGTCCACCACTGGTTCCGGGATCTAATGCCTGGGAAACTAAAAATATACTCACATCGTTATTCAATCCTGTTTTTGAACTGATGATTCCCTCGGAAATATTCATTCCTTTCTCTGACAAGCCCGATCCGAAGAATCCCAATGCATAATATTTTTCGGCCAGTAACAATCTTTCTTTCCGAATTGAAAAAGGGGGGTCCGGAAATTTCAGATCAGGATTGTTTATCTTTATTAAAGCCAGATCATTGGAAACATCAGATGCGATTACCACAGCATTGTGCTTTGCTAAAGGATTATTGCCAATACCTCTGATCGTAATGCCCTTTGCATTTTCAATACAGTGATAATTTGTAACGAAATATCCTTCAGAACTCACCAGGAAACATGTTCCTTGCCCCGGTGATGATGTCTTTTCTTCTTTTGGTGTTACATTAATAACCTCCCTGGAATCAATTTCCTCTTCTCTTGTTTCAAAGCTGGAAGGAACTTTTAAAAATTTAGCGACCTTTTCTTCTTCTACCTGGTGGAATTGTTTCGAATCCAGTAATACAAAATATTCCTTTCCTCTTTTTACATTTAAATTACAATAAAATTTCATGAATCCGGAATAATCAGCTTCTACTGAAATCTCTCCTTCGGAGTAAATCTTATATTCAACAACTCCACCTAAAGGAAGTTCGAATTTTTTCTGATTTTCTACCCCGATATAACTTATGGCATTAGATGCAAAAAAGTTCCTGCTTCTCACGAAATAAATCTTCGAGTAAGATTGATTTTGACCGAATGCTACGGCGTTCAACAGGATAATCAAAATAATCAGAATGGATTTATTCATGATTTAGATAATTTAATTTGTTTACAGTCTTTTCCGGATAAAGGTAAGATCAAACAGCTTATTCCGCTCATTTTTCGATTAATTCAATGGCTCTTTGCAATAGATAATCGCTGTCTTTGGAATAATTCTCTTTCGTGAGGCGGACCGGGATGTTGATTTTAACACCTTTTCTCTGTGCTTCCGTTCCATCCGGGTAGAAAATGGCATTCCCGGTAAAATCAAAGGTATAGCCACCGGGCAGATTCATGGTTTTCAGATCACCGTCGGCACCTGCGCTTTGCTCACCGATTGTAACAGCATCCGGGAACACATGCTGCAGGCACATGGTATTCCATTCGCTCATGCTCTGGGTCGCCGGATTCACTATCATTACTACTTTCCCTTTGTAAGCCGCACCTTCCGGTTTTAAGTCCGGATTGTAATACGTGTCCAAAGCTTCTTTCAGAGTGTAGGTTCCGATTTGTTGTTTATTGGCCTGGAAGTATTTTGCGTACGGAACAAGGTCTTTCCCGAAATGTTTTACCACGTAAGCCGGCACGAAACCGCCCCAATCCGGGTAACCACGCATGTCGAAAATGATTCCTTTCTTATTTCCGGCCAGGTCTAAAATCGAATCCATCTGGTGATCGATCCGTGCATCTTCAACGTGTTCGATCAAGCGAAAGACGTTATCAATCCGGAAGTAAGCTATTTCATTATTCAAAACGATCAAAGATCCGTCTTCTGCTTTGTTCGACGGCAAAGAAGTGAGGTATTCATTCAGCAATTTCAGGTTGGAGTCGCCACTGGCGATAAACAAAATCTTTTTCATCTGGTTGCCGGAATTCCTCGTAATTTCCACCGATACATCTTTACTCTCCGAGCCCCAAACCAGATTATCGGCATAATTTGAGAGATGATGCAACAGGGTGGCGCGGTTTGAAGTTGACAATAGTTTGGCCAATTCTTCGATTTTCCTCTTCACCGGCCTTCCGTTTATCTTCGTAATATAATCTCCTTCTTTGATGTCCGCTTGCTGACAAACCTGGGGAACGATCAACTGTGTAACCAGGATTCCGTCCTCAAAGACCTTATAAGCAAACGGAGGATATACGGAACTATTGAAAATCTTCTTTTTCGCGGTCATTTGCCTGTAAAAATTGTAGGAATGGGAATCCTGCAGGCAGGCACTTAATTTCAGTAATACCAATTCATAAGACACACGGTCATCGTAGCGGAACATCCTTGCGATCACTGACCGCAGCAGGAAATCAAATTCATTCGCAGGCGTCATGAGGTATTTATGCGGATACAAATAATCCACTACGCCCTGGATTTTAGCCAAAGCGAGTAACCGGTATTCCAACGGAATGTTTTCGTCTTTCCCGAAAGCATATTCTTTCTCATGCGGAAGTTCGGCATTGAAACTTTGTTCCGGCAGGTAATAATGGTTATTCCCGATGTAGCGATTCTCAAAAACCGCGGATAATTTCTGTATTGTTCCCGGGTCAAAGAATTCGGGCCGTTCTCTCCAGGAAAAATCGATATTACTTACTAAACCGTCTTTTGGTTTGATGGAACCCGCCTGCGATTTGGGTACTGAAAGATCAGTGACCATTGTCCGGAAGAACTTATGAACCGCCTCCTGGTCTTCTGCAGCCGGAAGTTTGGAAAGGTTGCTGAAAAACAAGCTGTCCGCATCCCGTTTCCCGGAAGCCAGATCGGGATGGTAGTATTTCAGGAAATTCCACGTTTTGAAATACATGAAGTAAAGCTGTTCCTTGTTTGCCTGTTTTTGCCCGAAGATGGTTGAGGAAAAGGCCAGTATTACTGCTAAGAGTGTGGATTTGTACATTAGTTAATTGTGACTGTTTATGATTGGAATCAATCCAGCATTTTGAATTTCATGGCAACCGGATCTACTTGGTAATACAAGGTTGAAACGCTTGGTTCCGGCGCACGTCCGTTTCTTCTGTCCTCTGCTTCGGACTCCGGGTCGGGAGAATATTCCGAATCGGTATCTACGACATTGAATTCGCGGTTGGAGGTGAATTTGAATTCGCGGGTACTGAAAACATCCTGGAGGTTTTTACTCAGGACATCCCGTGCGACTCCGTCTTTGTCGTAGATCACCAGCAGCAGGCGGTCCGTTTCATGCATCGATTCTGTTTGTTCTTCTTCGATCAGGTAGATCATGAGCGTGGCGGTGGTGTAATTGATTTTATTGACTGCAAAGACACGGTAAAAGTCGCTGTAAATTTCGTCCGGGAAAGATTCACGGTTTTGAAAGGCCGTTGTTTTCTCTGAAAGTATGAGAGGCGTGATGCATTTGGCTTCCAGTTCTTTTTTCAGGTCGTCTGTTACGTACGAGAAAATGATCGGGTATTTATCTATTTCCGGGCAAGACGGAAAATCTGCCTGCCGGCGAGCCATTGGATGAACCGGTTTTACTCCGGGATTCCCGGAGAAGGAATAACTAATCAGTATGCATCCGGAAAACAGTGCAGCAAAAAGTAGTTTGTATCGGGCCATGTGTCTGTTTTTAAGTTCAAATACTTTCAATGATGGATTCAATATCGGTTAAATAATCCAGCTTACAAATTTCCACGCACACAAATTGATGATCCGCACGAAAGCACGTACCGAAAATTCCCTACTATTCGATTTCGAACTTATTTAAAAATCTCTGTTACGATTTCGCCTACTTTTTCAAAAGCATCTCCATCTTTCTGCACATAGCTGCAATTGTATTTCTTCACCATTTCCAGTACCACATCAATGTTTTCCTGTGAGCTCAGCACGATGATATTGACTTCCGGTTTTTCAGCGCGGATCTGTTTGATGATCTCCAATCCTGTTTCCGCATCGAAGTATTTGGAATCCAGAAAATAATCGATGATGATGATATCCGGATTTTTTTTCAATTCCAGCAGGCACGTTTCTCCAACAGGGAAAGTTTTGATTTCTTTGATCGCAGGAACTTCTGCACTCAAAAAGACTTTCAGCGTCTCTGCATACGGTTTGTTATCTTCTACAATAAAAACCAATCCTGTTTTTTCCTGTTCTTTTGATTTGAATAAATCTTTCCAAAAACTCATGATTCCTTGAATTTTTCTTTTAGTTGTTCTATTTCTTTTACTGCGTGACCGCTGAGTAAAACTAACGAATTTTCCAGTTCAATGATGCGTTCCATATCCGACTCCGAGGTTGCCAGCCTTTCCATTTCTTCCAGGAGTGTTTGTATCTTATTAATCCCCAATATGGATACGGATGATTTCATGGTATGTGCATTTCTGCGGATCATTGCAAAATTATTTTCCTTCACCCCTTGTTCAATTCCTTCCAGGTTTTCCGGTAAGTGATGCAGGAAGATTTCCAGGGTTTCCAGGATCACTTTCTTATTGCCGCGCATGGTTTTTTCCAGGGAACTGAGGTCGACCAGGTTAGCAGGTGCTTCTGAAACCGGTTTTGGATTTTCCAACCCGATGTGAATCAATGTGCGGAAAAGCAGGTCTTCACGGATCGGTTTGGACAGGTAGCCGTTCATTCCCATCTGCAGGCATTTTTCGCTTTCTCCTGCCATTGTATGCGCGGTCATGGCAATAATCGGAACGGAGCTTTTCAGTTCATTCCGAATGTATGTGGTGGTTTCATAACCGTTCATTTCCGGCATTTCGATATCCATCAGGATGATGTCATAGGATATTTCTGCCATTTTTTTGATGGCCACTTTGCCATTTTCGGCATGATCCACTTTCAGGTCGTGGTTGTCAAACAGGGCCGAAATGAATTTCACGTTGATCGGGCTGTCTTCTACCAGGAGGATTTTCAATTCTCTTAACCGTTCGATATCGCATTCTTCGTACTTCTGCGGTTTTACGGAAGCAATTTCAGCGGTGGTTGAGAACGACAACAGGAATTTGAATTCGGAGCCGGCTCCCTCCCTGCTGTTTACGGTAATGGTTCCGCCCTGCAGTTCCACCAGCTGTTTCACAATGTTCAGTCCCAGGCCGGTGCCACCGAATTTGCGGGTGGTGTGTTTTTCTGCTTGTGTGAACCGTTCGAAAATAGTGTCCAGTTTCTCTGCCGGAATACCAATCCCGGTATCTTTTACGGAGAATTCGATCTGGATATGTTCTTCTTCCCTGCCGATCAATTTCGCTGAAACTTCTACCGAGCCTTCCTGGGTAAACTTAATGGCATTCCCCACCAAGTTCATAATGATCTGTGTGAGGCGGGTCGGATCTCCCAAAATGGAGGCCGGAATGTTCGGATCGTCCGTAAAAGTCAGCTGCAGGTTCTTTTCCCTGGCTTTCTGGGCAAACATGACTTTAATGGAGGAAAAAAGCCCGTTGATAGCAATCGGGTGAATCTCAAAGGTCATTAACCCGGATTCTATCTTGGAAATATCGAGTACATCGTTGATAATACGCAGCAAATTCTCACCGGAAGTTTTAATGATCCGCACGTATCCCATTTCCTCCTCGTTGAGGTTGCGTTTCAGCAGCAGGTCTGTAAAACCGATTACAGCATTCATCGGAGTGCGGATTTCGTGGCTCATATTTGCCAGGAACATTTCTTTCAGTTCGGAAGATTCTTCTGCCTGTTTTTTGGCTTTACGCAGTTCGTTTTCTGCTTCCTTGACGCTGGTAATGTCTTCAAAAACGGCTATGGCAAATTCGATATTCCCTTCTTCATCTGCAATGTGTGTAGCGTTGATGCGCAGAGGAATACGTACTCCATCTTTGTCGGTTTCCACATCTTCCACGCAGATATTGCTTTCACCGTTGAGCACGCGGACAACCGGACGTTTTTCAACCGGGTAAGGTTCATTGGTTCCGATAATGTAACTTTTATAGAACTCTCTGACATTTGAGTAATTATTGCCGGAAATAATTCCTTCTCCCAGGATCCGCACTGCTTCACTGTTTGTAAAAAACGGAACTCCATCTGCATCCACTACGTATACGCCCAGCGGAAGACTTTCCAGAAACTTCTTGATACGCGCTTCACTGGCTTTTAGTTGTTTTTCTGAACGCAATCTGCGGTTGTAGTCTTTGAGGAAGAAATAAAGGGTAATTGCCACGAAAAGTATTGCCAGGGAAATGCTTGCCAGGATAATTGTTGCTGTATGTGCGAATTGTTCGTTTGAATCGCTGAAACGGGTTGTCAGATAGCTTTCTTCATTCGCGATAAAGCGTTCGAGTAAACTCCGGATGGAAGCCATGAGGCTTTCTCCTTCTCCCGATTCAATAAGATCCTGAGCCGCGCTAAACCCTACTTTTGAGCGAACACTGATTACCTGTTCTGCAAAGGTGGTTTTTTGGATAATCAAGCTATTGATTTTTGCAAGCAATTCTCTTTGCGGAGGGTTATCATGGACCAGCTGGTTCAGTTTTAAATGGGCTTTGGGTAATTCGGCAACGCCATCTTTATACGGGATCAGGAACTTTTCATCAGCGGTAATGACGTAACCACGCTGAGCGGTTTCAATGTCTTCCACGTTCAGTAAAATGGACTGGGCTTCGTTGATTACTTCCTGGGTGTGATTTACCCATTCGGACGAGTTTTTATACTGTTTTGTGCTTTGGTAGGCGTATGCCCCCACGATTACAAGAACAAGGATGCTTAGTGCAAATGTGAGTACTATCTTCAGTTTTCCCGACATGCGTGAATTTCTTTTTATTCAAAACTAAGCTAAACGAGTTTAAATATCAAGACCTAAATTGTTCGTTTTATTTTATTACCGGGCAGATCCGGAAGCGAACAAAAAACAAGGGACAGATCTCAATCTTGTTATCCTAATGATTAGCAGTGAAATACGGAAAATCAAAGTACCATAAAAGCGAAGAACACCACTAAACCAACGATACGAAGGGATGTTGTGAATAAATAATTGCTGATGTAAAACTCCGGGAAATCGTTGTTTTTCAAAATCCGGTAGGAACGGAAGGCTGCCAACACGATATATAGTGTAATGAGGCACACATAAATTACCACATTGATCATAGGGGAAAACAGTTCTAACTTATTACATGCGTAGAAGAAGCCAATAATCAGAATTAGAGCGATGTAGGTATAAACTGCTTTTCCTGAAAACAAGTCCAATAGTTCTACTTTCTTTTCCTTATCCAGTTTTTTGAGTGCATTATTACTTAGTACTCTTGAAACAAGAATGATTAGTAGCATGGAAAAAAGGCCGATCATGTAATTATCCATCGCGAATTATTTCCGGCTAAGATAAGTATTTATCATTCCCTGCAGGACGTTCAGGTCTACATCGGATAGTTTTTTGATGTGTAAACAGCCGCCGGAGACTTTGTGTTTGCCCAATATTTTCAGGGCGTCTGCATGGGCTTCGCTTCCTGCTCCGATGTAGAGGGTTAAATTTGCTTTGCGCGGTGAGAATCCAACTAGGAACCAATCAACTTGCCGGCCGGTTTTGGGGCTTTCGTAGCGCATATTTCCAAAACCGATGATGGATCCGCCCCACATAACAGGTTCTTCCCCGGTTGCTTTTTTCATCATTTCAATGAGGACCAAACTGTCTTTTCGTTGTTGTTCGTCTTCGAGGGTCCGGATGAATTCGGCAGCACTTATTGCTGTGGGTTTTGTTTTGATCTCTGCTAACTTTGGTTTCTTTTCTGCCATGCTGAAGGGTATTTTGTTCCTTTAAAATAACTCAAAATCCTTTAGCACGGGAAGAATTCATGAATCTTCCTTTAATGACGATTATAAACAGGTTACATATTTGAGAAGTGATATCAGAAAGTTTTTACGCTGTGTGTTATTCGGCAAAGTTGGTGTCCTGTGAGTTTTCAATTCCGTTTTATGTTGATTTGTGGTTTTGATGTGTTAGCAATTTCCCAGTTGCAGTAAGGCTTACCAGGCATTCGTCAGTTTTGTTAAGAATATGGTGATTTGTTACAGGAATAACGTTTTAATACTATATCCATACTTGACCTAGCCTTGACCCATACTTGACCCGTACATGACCTGTATGATTCCATTTTTAACCCTTTTCAGAGGTACTGAAGGCTGCGTTTTATTACTCAAAAGTGAGTAATTGTTTGGATTATTCGCATTCCGTTTTTTTCAATCAATGTTGCTGTAAATTTCTATGCGATTGAGTGTATTTACTCCGCTTGAATCTGCCAGACTCTTTTTGGAGCCTTTGTAAAAGTAATCTGAATACGTTTTTCCATTGTACTGAAAGACAACAGTCTCCATGTTGCGGGTATTGATTATTTGTATGCGTTTCAACCCGTGATCTGTTTTATCCAGCACTTTAAAATGGAGCGCTCCGGCCAGTGAAAGCACTTTCTTGTATGAACCGCTTTTGTTTTGTGCGTAGGCGAAAATATCTTCATAGGACCCTCCGTACCACATATTGATGATCCGGGATTCTTTTCCCAGTGTTTCCATGGTGATATCTCCGGCTTTTTTAGCCAGATCAAACAGGCTGTCTGCCGGGTTTTCATTATTGGATGAAATTTTCTTTATCTCTTTTAATTCCTGAGGGTTTACGGGATTCTCATTTCGAACAATATCGTCTGTAACGGTTACTGATTCGGGGTTGGTTTCTTCTTTGCAGGAAATCACCAGGAAGATGGAGAGAAATGCGGTCAATAGTTTAATTCGATTCATTTTTCAAGAGGTAAAATAAGGTATCCATGGGGCTTACGGGCATTTCAGCCGGCAAAGCTTCTTTGGGAATACAAATAAACTGATTTTTGGCGTAGAATTTTTGGGCGGCTTTGAATTGTTCCATAGTCCCGAGGTAAATATGTGTGTAGTGCAATTTCTTTGCTTCCTGGAGTGCGGTATCCAGCAGTAATTTTGCGGTCCCGGTTTCTCCACGTCCTTCTTTGGCTACGAATAAATGCCTGAGGAAAGCGTGCCCGGGTTTAATACGCGACAGGCCGATAGTGCCAAGGACATGATCTCCATCCAGTGCGATCCAGAAGCGGTTTTCGGAGTCTACGATGTCTGAAATTTGTTTGCCGTGGGGATTTCGGAAGGGAATATCGAATTCGTCCTGGATCTGGTCCATCATGTTACAGATTGCTTCCTGGTACCGGTTTTCGAAGGGGATGATTTGAATTGTCATTTTGTTTGTTTTATTTCCGGCAGTCCCGAAGTGTCGGGACAAGTTACGCAGATTCCAGAAGAGTCGGGACAAGTTACGCGGATTTATAATTGTCCGCCTGCTGCAGACTCTTTCTTTTTCCCACGGAGGAACACAGATCCCGAAAGGTCGGGACAGGTGAACACGGATGTCTACCTGTGGTGGCTTTGGGGGCACGCAGATTTAGCAGATGATGCAGATTTTATAGTGGAATGTGATTGTCCGCCTGCGGCAGACTCTTTCTTTTTTCCACGGAGGAACACAGGTGAACGCAGATGTCTATACAAGATGCCTGCTTATGGTGGACTTTGGAGGCACGCAGATTGCGCGGATGGCGCAGATCTTATTGTAGTATTATCGTCCGCCTGCGGCAGACTCTTTGATGGCCCGTAAAGGGACGCAGAGGAACGCTGATTTATAGTGGAGGAGATTGTCCGCCTGCGGTAGATTTTTATCTCAATTTACTTCGTGTATTCTTCCCGGAGGATTGCGAACACCACGGAATCTTCAAAAACGCCGTTTACGTAGTAGTGTTTTCTCATGATTCCTTCTTTAATAAAACCATTCTTTTCCAGCAGTCGCAAGGAGGCTGTATTGTAATCGGCAACGAGGGCTTCGATGCGGTTCAGGTTCATCTGTTTGAATCCGTAATCGATGATTGCTTCAACAGCTTCCGACATTAATCCCTGCTGTTTAAAGCTTTCATCTTCCATGGAATAACCGATCTCCGCACGCCAATGGTCGCGGTTCCAGTTGTGCAATCCACAACGCCCGATGATCTTTCCGCTTGCCTTGTCTTCCAGTAAAAACAGCATGAAACTGCGGTTATAGCTTGAATAGCCGTTTTTGTATTTGTGAAGTTCTTTCTCATAATCTTCTTCGGAACGATGGCCCAGGATGGTTTTGATCTTTGGTTTGTGATTTCGTTCAAAGATCTCTGTCATGTCTTCGGGTGTTAATCCTTTGAGCAATAAACGGTTTGTTTCTATGAGTTTGAAGTTCATTTTTGTTTCGATTTGTATTAAAAGCCGGTGACTTTGCACGCATCAATTAGTAGTTCCGAATCGGACATATTCCAATGCTTCCCTGGCGAATTCTTCCCATTTGTCTGCGTAATGAAATGGAACCTGTACCCATTCTTTCATGGGCCTTTTGCCCGATGGATCGAATCTCTTGCTTCCGTCCAGGCTTAAAGCTTCTAAATGTGCTTCTCCTGATAATTTAAAAGCCAATTGGTTATCAAACAGGCTCATGAAGGCTTTCCCGTTGACTTTAAAGCAGGGTTTGCCGAACATTTGGCTTTGTACTGCGCCTTCCATTTTGTGGCCGATTGCCAGGTATGTTTCTTCTTCTTGTGACATGGGATGTTATTATAATGCTGCAAAATATGGATAATAAAGAATTTTCCGGCAGATTTTTTTGGGTTGCTTCGCTGAACTTATGTCCGCCTGCGCAGACTTCTTTTCCCACGGAAGAACATAGGTGAGCGCTGATGCCTGCTTGTGGTGAACTTGAAAGCACGCAGATTTAGCAGATGACGCAGATTTTATTATAGTATTATCGTCCGCCTACGGCAGACTCTTTCTTTTCCCACAGAGGAACACAGAAGAGCACAGATATCTATACAAGGGGCTGCTTGTGGTGGACTTGAAGGCACGCGGATTTAGCAGATGACGCAGATCTTATTGTAGTATTATGTCCGCCTGCGGCAGACTCTTTCTTTTTCCCACGGAGGAACACAGAAGAGCACAGATATCTATACAAACGGCTGGTTGTGGTGGGCTTTGGGGGCACGCAGATTTAGCAGATGACGCAGATTTATTGTAGTATTATTGGCCGCAGAAGAACGCTGATTTATAATGGAGGATGATTGTCCGCCTGCGGCAGACTCTTTCTTTTCCCACGGAGGAACACAGATCCCGAAAGGTCGGGACAGGTGAACGCAGATGTCTATACAAGAGTCTGCTTGTAGTGGACTTTGGAGACATGCAGATGTCTATAATGATCCTTTTGCGGTGGACTTAGAGGGTATTCAGATTTGAAATCACCGGATTAATTGTTGGAGTACTGCTGCCAGGATTGCTATTAGTGTGACAAGTGTGTAAAAGGTGAGCATTCCCAGGGAATACGCACAAAATGCTTTGAGATAGCTTCCTACTTTGGAAGGATTGAAAAACTGGCCGATGGCCCAGCTGCAGTAAATGATACTGATGGTATCCGCTACCGGTGAAAGATGATAGCCTGAAAGATTTCCAATTAATGACAAAAGTGCCAGCAGCAGCATTCCCATTCCCATCACAAAGCACAGGAGAATCAATACCTCGAAGAAATTGAAGGGTTGTTTCCTGAAAAACACTTTCAGCCATAGCGCAATGAATACTCCCATCATCATATTCGCATATCCGAAATGATGTGAGATCCATTCGAAAATGGCGGTTACTGCTTCGGGCTGTTTTTGGTGGGAAACTTCATTTTCTGATCCATGGAACCAATGAGAAATTACCGTGTAGATCAGCGAGGCAACGATGACAAATATGACGGGCTTTACCAGCCTGGTCCTGTTTTCAGAGATATATTCCCTCACGCTTTTCCCCGGACGGAGCAGCAATTCCCTGATGGTGTAGAGGATTCCTTTCTCCAGATGCAGTACGTGAATGATTTCATGTAACACGTATTTGCCGTCAATTCGTTTCAATTTCGCCGCTTGTCCGCAGCTGCCGCAGTAATTGTTATTAAATGCCTGATTACAATTTGTACAGGTTGTCATGTTCCTCCCGATTCACTATTTTCTTTACAAAATTCCCTCAAGGAATGGATTCAGGCACTACACTTTAGTGTAAATTTGGAGTCTGAATTCCGTTCATGAAAAATAAACACACCTCTTCCCTGCTTACCAGGAATAAAGTTGTAAACGTTTCCGAGACCGATCAGCTTCAGCAAACCGATTACCTGGAAGCGGTAAGATCGTTTGCGCGGTTGACCTATGAAAGTGTCTATGTGATCAATTATGAAAACATGTCGTTTGAATACGTTTCTGAAAACCCGCTGTTCCTGTGTGGTTATTCCCCGGAAGAAGTTTTACAGATGGGGTATGATTTCTATTTCAGGCATGTTCCTGAGGGTGAATTGAAATTACTGGAACAAATCAATGAGGCGGGGTTTGATTTTTATGAGAAATTACCGGCCGGCAGCAAGAAAGAATACAGCATTACGTATGATTTTCATTTGACACATAAGAATGGTAAAACTATTCTGATCAACCATAAACTGACTCCTTTATTTTTAACCGGTGATTCGAAACTGTGGAAGGCGATGTGTGTTGTTTCCCTTGCTCACCATTCGCAGCCGGGAAATGTATTCATCAAACGTCAAAATTCGGATGAGCAGTGGGAATTGGATCCTGAAATCGGGATTTGGCGTAAGTCTGTCAAACCTGCGCTTTCAGAGCGTGAAAAGGAAGTTTTGAGGCTTTATGCACAAGGATTGACCATTACTCAAATTGCAGAGAAGATATATGTGTCCCCGGATACGGTGAAGTATTACAGGAGGAAGATTTTTGAGCGGTTATCTGTAAATAATATTGTGGAGGCATTGGCTGTGGCGGTGAATAGTCAGATTATTTGAGGCTATTTCATGTACGCCTGCGGCAGACCCTTTCTTTTTCCCACGGACCCCGAAGAGTCGGGACAGGTGAACACAGAGGAGCACGGATGTCTACCTGTGGTGGACTTTGGAGGCATGCAGATTTAGCAGATGTCACAGATCTTATTGTAGTATTATTGTCCGCCTGCGGCAGACTTCTTTTCCCACAGACCCCGAAGAGTCGGGACAGTTGAACACAGAAGAACACGGATGTATACCCGTGGTGGCTTTGGAGGCACGCCAGATGATACAGATTTATTGAGGACGATTATCCGCCTGCGGTGGACTCATTTGGTGGCATGTATATCCGAAAGATCAGTTTCACAGTGAGGATGTAGACGCTTCCCATTCGGTTTTCAGGATCCGGTAGACATTCACTGGCATGCCGTTGAAGGTTGTTTGCTTCCAGAGTTGCATTCCATTCCGGATGGCTACTTGTTGAGAATCCACATTTTCCGGGTGGATGATGGATATCAATGAATCGGAAAAGTGGTTTTGGAAGGCAAAGTCGCGGCATTTTTTCGCAGCTTCGAGTGCATAGCCGAATCCGCGTGCTTCGGGCATGAGTGAATACCCGATTTCCAATTCTTCCTGTTCATCGACCAACTGAACCAATAAACCGCATTGACCGGTAAAGGCACCGGATTGTTTATCGATCAAGGCATTCATTCCTCCCAACAGGTGGTCGTATCTCCAAAAGACTTTTTCGAACCACTTTTGACATTTTTCGCGCGGGGAATCGGTTTCTGAAAAAGCAAAGTATCTCATGATGCCGGAATCTTCGCAAAACCGCAGCCAGGTATCAAAATCGCTCTCATCTATTTTTCGAAATGCCAGCCGTTCGGTTTCTTCCCCGAAAAGCCATAGCCGGGTTCTGTCGGTTACTTGTATCATGGTATTACTCCAGTTTTTTTTGTTTTCCGGATGTGTATAATTGTCACAACTGCCACAACCAGGAATGGTATTGTTGAAACGATAATCTTCCAGTTCATACTGAAGAGACCGATCACCAGCATAAATACCATTAAAAATCCGAGTGCCAGGATACCGGCATACGTCAGTATTTTAGAGGGTTTCTTCTGGAAAAGGGTAAAAACCAGCAAGACCTGTCCCAGAAAAGGAATGATTGTAAACGGGTGCAAAACCGCTTGTGGATCGGCAACCAATTTCGAAAAGATTTCCGCTTCTGCCTGGAATAAAAAGGAAGAACTGTTCCCGCTCCACTCCAAATACCCTACGAGGGAAGTTACAATGAGCAGAAAGTTCAGAATCTTACTTTTCATATGGACAAAGTTTACGCTTCCTCCAAAATACGGTTTTTCTTCTTTCGCTCAGCAGTTTCCTTTCCCCATTGGGCAATTGCTTCCAACAAGGGTATGAGCGTACGCCCGAATTCCGTGAGTTCGTATTCTACTCTTAAAGGAGGTTTGGTGGTGAATACCGTTCGTGTGATCAATCCATCGGATTCGAGTTCCTTCAATTGCAGGCTCAATGTCCGTTCGGTGATCATGGGAAGTTCTTTCCGCAGTTCGTTGTAGCGTTTTTTTTCGGCGAGGTGAATTAAAATCACTGCTTTCCATTTTCCACCTATATACCTCATTGTGAAGCTGGTGCTGCACGGATATTCTTTATCGTCTATACAATACATGAGTTACTATCCTTTTTAACCGTTATTGCAAAGTTAAATCACTATAATTATGTTTGCAACTATAAAATTGATAGTTAAATAAAAACTTTAAACAAATGAACTTTACAACGCTTGCAAACAGCCGGTACACAACCAAAAAGTATGATGCCACCAAAAAAATTCCGGAGGACCGGATCCAGCAACTGAAAGAGATCCTGTGGCTCAGTCCTTCTTCTATCAATAGTCAGCCGTGGAAATTCACTTTTGTTTCCGACGAAGCATTGAAAGCCGAATTAGCAGCTGTTTCTTATTTCAACGAGCAAAAGATCAAAGATGCCAGTCATTTGGTGGTATTCAGTTCGATTGATGATGTTGCCCAATTTGAAAACCAGATCCAAACACATTTGCCGGAAGGGTCTGTTACGTATTACAATACTTTCCTGAAGCCTTTGCCGGAAGCTGAAATCAAAGCGTGGTTGCAGCACCAGGTCTATCTTTCACTGGGATTTTTTCTGGGTGCCTGTGCATCGATGGATATTGATTCTTCGCCTATGGAAGGAATCCAGGCTGACGCTTATGCAAGAATCCTGAAACTGGACGGGTATAAACCGCTTTTCGCTGTGGCACTGGGTTACCGGAACCCGGAAGATGCGAATCAGCCATCGGTGAAGGCGAAATCGCGGTTGGAAATGGATATGGTTGTTGATGGTTTATAAAAAATATAGAACACCAGGTGATTGAAGTTAGATGTTTTCAAGGTGGAGATTTGTAGTTTCGCTCCGCTCGCGGATTTTTGAACCACAAAGGACACATTAGAACACATAGTTTTTTACATTTTGATACCAAGGTGATTGAAGTTAGGGTGTTTTCAAGGTAGGGATTTGTAGTTTCGCTCTGCTCGCGGGGTTTGAACCACGAAGAACACGAGGTGCACGAGGTTGTATTTTCCATATAGTATTCCTTGAAAATCCTTGTGATCCAGGTGTACTTAGTGGTAACCAGTTTTTCGCTTTGCTCTCGTTTTTTTTACCGCAAAGAGCGCAAAGGACACGAAGAGATTGAGGTAATAGTGTTTCAGAGAAGGTGATTGTAGTTTCGCTCCGCTCGCGGGGTTTTAACCACGAAGGACACCAGGTGCACGAGGCTGTATTTTTGAACCACAAAGGACACATTAGAACACATAGTTTTTGTCCATTTCAACAAGAAAGGTGATTGAAGTTAAATGTTTTTCAAGGTAGGGATTTTTAGTTTCGCTTTGCTCGCGGGGTTTGAACCACAAGGGACACGAGGCACACGAGGATTATATTGGGACATGATGAACTTATAAAGAACACATTGTGTTGAATCAGTGGGACGCGAGGTTTCGCGTCCCTGGCCGTTATTGCGGGATTTGTTCTGTCAATAGTTCGTTGCCGGCTTTGTCGAAATAGGTGCAGGTCATTTGTGCCATTGAAACGACCCACTTCTCAATACCTGATTTTGCGCAATCTTTGCAGAACGCGGGGTAATCTGTTTTTCCCTGCTGATGGGCTTTTAAATCTGCTTTGAACTGTTCCGGGTCCGGGTTAGCGGCAATATTGAGCGGCTCGTACTTTGCCGGGACTTTCGCCGTGTGATTATTTACTCCGTGATAATCGATGTGTCCGTCGGAAACGTAACTTTCATAGTGTGTTACGCCCATTGTTTTGATTTCGCGGATATAAGAGGGGAAATCTGCTCCCGATTTCACTTTGCTGTGTGCTTCTTTGATTTGATCTGCTGTAAACATGCGTTGTTTTTTAATACACTGCAAAGGTGCAACTGAGATTTCATCCGGGATTGTAAAAAATCGTTTTTCTATTCTTTACGTTTGAAATTTTCGGGAGTATCTCCGGTAAAATGTTTGAATTCTTTGATAAAATGCGCCTGATCGAAAAAGTGGTTCTCGTAGCAGATCTCAGTCAATGATTTTGAATGTTTTAAATCTTCCAACAAGGCATTGAAACGAATGATCGAAGCAAATTTCTTAGGAGTTGTACCAACCACTTTCCGAAAGCGCTTTTCAAACGGGCTTTGACTGATGAATAGCTGCTCATTCAACTCCCGAATACGGATGGTTCCCTTGCTTTCATAGATTCGTCTGACTGCTTCCACGATCAATTTATCGGTCTGTACATCTTTTAATTGTGAGACTAAAAATTGTTCAACGACCCTGATCCGATGCTTATCTGTTAATGCTGCCGAAAGTTTTTCTTCGACTTCCCTGACTTTTTGTTTTTCAAAAACATCTTCCAGCGAAATGCTCAGATTGAATAGTTCATTAACCGGACGAGAAGCAAAGTGTGCAAAACCGATTTCAGTAAAATAAACCAGGAAAGTTCCTATTCCGGATGAATTCTTAAAGACTTTGTAAGTGTCGAAAATGCCGGAAATCCCGGCTGCATTAAGTTTATTCTCCCCGTTTTCATTCACCGTGGAAAGTTCCCCTTTATATTGAAAACCAATAACCAACCCGGAAGAGGGAAATACTTTGTATTCACCTGCAAATTCATTTTCAGAAACGGCGAAATGACTGATATAATGTTTCAGTTTTTCATTGGGGAAATACGTTTCAAACTTCATGTATCATCACTTGCTTTGGTTTCATCGAATGAATGTACTGTTTTTGATTGTGAAGCATTTTATTTCCGGTTACTTATTTTCGGTGTTGGGGTATTTCATTGCAGATGGTAACTGCGTTTGCTAGTTTCCCACGGAGGAACGCAGGGAACACAGATGTGTTTCAATTCTTTGGGAGTAAGCGCGTTGCTGATTTAGCGCAAAAAGAAAAGAAGTGCATGAAGGTTTTTGAATACCTGGAAGTATGGTGCAGTGGTTCACGCAGATGGCGCTGATTTACGCAGATGGCAACTTCGTTGCTGGTTCCCGCAGAGGAACGCAGACCCCGAAGTGTCGGGACAGGTGGACGCAGATGTATTTTAATTCTTTGAGAGTAAGCCTGTTGCTGGTTACTACCGCGAAGAAAAGAAGAACGCAAAGGCTTTTGAATGCCGGGAAGTGTTACGCTACTTACTGTTCTGGTGGTTCACGCAGATTTACGCAGATGACAATTGCTTTGCTGGTTTCCCACGGAAGAACGCAGACCCCGAAGTGTCGGGACAGGTGAACACAGATGTATGTTGCTAATTTGAAGGTTTTTGAATACCCGGAAGTATGGTACAGTGGTTCACGCAGATGGCGCTGATTTACGCAGATGGCAACTGCGTTGCTGGTTTCCCACGGAGGAACGCAGCCCCTGAAGTGTCGGGACAGGTGGGCGCAGATGTCTTTAATTCTTTTGAGGGGAACAGCGTTGCTGGTTTACAATAAAGAAACTCACGAAGGTTTATTAAATTCCTTTTTCATCCCAGGGATATGCGGCGGCATCGTCTGCGTTTTTCCAGCGTTGCAGGACATACATTGCGTTGGGTTCGGAAACCTGAACAGATGTTATCTTACGTTCCTGTGCGTTTTTCTTCAGTTCTCCGAATATGAACGAATCGTCAAAACCGTATTCCACCACTTGCTGACTGGTATTGACATAATAAACCTTATCTATTTTTGCCCAGTATATGGCTGCAAGGCACATCGGACAGGGTTCTACCGTCGTATACAGTTCGCACCCCGATAACTGAACGCTTGCTGTTTTCTCACATGCTTTCTCGATGGCAACCATTTCCGCATGAGCAGTTGGATTTAATCGCTTGAAGACTTCGTTATGCCCTTCCCCGATTATTTCTCCGTTCCTGGTAATCACACAGCCAATCGGAAGCCCTTTCCCGCTTTTATAAGCTATTTCGGAAAGCTCAACAGCCCTGAGCATCCAGGCAGCATTGTAGTTCTGATCGATCTCCTGATTCATCTTCTTTTAATTGTATTGTCTTTAAGTTAGTGAAACAAATCTGATTGCAGGCACTTTCATTTAATTAAAAGCTCTTCGGAATTCGAGGGGCGATTGGTTTGTTTTTGCTTTGAACAACTTGCTGAATGATTGGGGATATTCGAAGCCTAGTTCGTAAGCGATTTCTGTAACGGACAAGTTCGTAATCGATAATTTTTCCTTGGCCTTTTCGATGAGTTTATCGTGAATGTGCTGTTGGGCATTCTGGCCGGTCAGCGAACGAAGCATGTCGCTCAGGTAGCTCGGGGAAATATTCAGTTTCTCCGAAAGGTATTGAACGGTCGGCAATCCTTGTTTGAGGGACACTTCATTTTCGAAATAAGTATCCAGGATATCGTCGAGTTTTTGGAGCAAGTCGGCATTGACTGTCTTACGTGTAAGGAACTGGCGTTTGTAGAACCGGTTGGCGTAATTCAGTAATAATTCGATTTGAGAGATGATGACATCCTGGCTGAAATCGTCGAGCCTGCTGTCCAATTCTTCTTCAATGATCCTGAAGATGGATGTGATGGTTTCTCTTTCCTTGTCTGATAAATGCAGGGCTTCATTGATGGAATAGGAGAAAAACCCGTATTGTTTGATCTTTTTTGCCAACGGGTAATTCCACAGGAAATCGGGGTGAATGAGCAGTGTATATTGCGAGCACTCTCCGGGGTTTGTTCCGGATTCGTTCCCGATAATCTGGTTCGGGGAGGCAAAAAGCAAGCCGCCACCGTTGAAATCGTAATAAGTTTGTCCGTAGCGGATTTTCCCGTTCAACTGGCGTTTGAGGGATATTTTGTAAAAATTCAGCGCGTGTGATTGCGGAAAATTGCTGCTCACGGTTTGACTCTTATCTGCATTGATAAAGCCAATCAGCGGGTGCTGCGGATCCGGCAGACCAAAACTCTGAAATGCTTCCGATAAGGTGTTGAACCGTTGATGGGTGATTTCTTCTTTTTTCATACTGAAAATTTAAGCAATGATAACCGAATAATGTACGATTACCGGTTATCATTAACACTTTTTATTACCAGGTGGCCTGTTCGCCTGCGGCAGACCATTTTTCTTTTTCGCGCAGATCACGCAGATGGCAACTGCGTTGCAGGTTTCCCACGGAGGAACACAGACCCCGAAGTGTCGGGACAGGTGAACGCAGATGTTTCTTTGATAACCACATACTGTAGTGGTAGTTCGCGCAGATCACGCTGATTTACGCAGATTGCAACTGCGTTGCCAGGTTTTCCACGTAGGAACACAGGTGAACGCAGATGTTTCTTTGATATACCACATACTGTAGTGGTAGTTCTCGCAGAACGTTTACGCCTTAGCTTCAGCATTGGCGCATGTCGCAGATGGCAAGAGGCATGAAGGTTAATCCTGTGCGGCGTTTGAAACGGCTTCCCATTTTTCCCACTCTTCCATTCTTTCTGCGTATGCTTTGCGTACCCAAGGCAGGTTGTGACTTCCCAGGAAGAATCTCAACGGTGGATTTTCTGCATCTGCTACCGCGAAAATGGCTTCCGGAGTAGCTTCGGGATTTCCTCTCTCCATGGTTGTTAACTGGCCGAAAAAGGCTTCTTTGTAGTCTGCATAAATGTCCATTCCCTGTGAGAACTTCAATGATTCCTGGCTACCGAATTCTGTGGCGTAAGCTCCCGGTTCGATAATCGTTACTTTGATTCCAAATGCTTTTACTTCTTCGGCCAAACTTTCATGAATGGCTTCAAAAGCCCATTTGGATGAACAATAATAGCCGATTACCGGCAATGTCACATGCCCCAGGTTGCTGGACGTTCCTAAAATATGTCCCCCACCCTGTTTACGCAGTAAAGGTAAAGCGGCCTGTATGACTGCCAGCGGACCGTAAACGTTTGTTTCAAACATGGCGCGGACCTCATCTGCTGTTGCTTCTTCGATTGTTCCGACCAATGAATACCCTGCGTTGTTGAAAACGATATCCAACCGTCCGAAGTGTGCATGTGCCTGTTCCACTGCTTTTTTCACCTGATCGTGGTTGGTCACATCGAGTTCTAAAGTCAATACGTTATCGCCGTATTTTTCTTTGAAATCTGCAATGCTTTCCAGTTTACGGGCGGTAGCTGCTACTTTATCGCCGCGTTTCAGGATTGCTTCTGTCCAGATACGGCCAAAACCGCGGGATGTTCCTGTAATAAACCAAATCTTTGGTGTTGACGTGTTGTTTCTGTTGTCATTTTGATGTTCCATCTTACTGTTTGTTTAATTATACAGCAAAGGTCATGAACATCTATGTTTTGATTGTATCCTATTTGAGGGAGTTTGTATCCGAAATGAGAATCCAAAGCAATCAGCCGCGGCTGATCGCTATACTTTTCAGGATATAAATTTCCATTCAAGGTTTCCAGAGTACTCTTTTTTTATAGGCGAAGTAGAGGGTGATTGCGTAAGCTACAGTAAACAGAGTATGAATGACCAGGTCGGGGTATGGGTTGCCTGTCAGCCAATCTTCACCGATATCTTTCCATTTCAGGAGTCCTTCAATCAAATGCCTGATCAGCATGACCAAACCGATCCAAAAATGCACCTGGAAATTCGATCTTGCACAAATGATACAAACCATCCCAATCAGGACATAAAACAGCGACAAGACAGCGAAAAGGGATAAGAACTCATTCGCGTGTTCTTCCGGGATTTCAAGGATCGTTCCGAAAGTTTCCAGCGGACACATCCAGGAGTAAATCCCAAAAGCGACTGCAATGATTGCATCTATCCAAAAAACGACCGTCAATCCTCTTTTCATTATTTCCATTTTAAATATCCCAGTAATACCGTATAGTCTTCTTTTTCGTCGTACTCCTTTATCGTAAAGTAAACTGCGAGCACATCGCCCGGTTTTATTTTCGGGGAAACCAGCAGTTCGTGAACCGGCAAGTCGGCATGAAACATGAGTGATTCATCCTGATCTGCCGATTCGGCTATTGTCTCTCCTATTGCATTTTTGACTGTTAGAACTACTGTTTCATTATCTGCTGTTTGTCCGCATAAATAGCGTTGCGCAAATAAAGTGTCCGAATCTTTCAGTTGCGTTCGTTTCAATTCCAGGGTATCGCCCATTTCATTATCCAGCCACGAAGCCAGCAATGGTTTTTTACCGATACCAATGGCCCACGAGTTTTCGTTCGGAAGCGTATATTCCTGCAGTACAAATGAACTGATTAATCCTGAAAGAACCAGAAGTTTCATGGCGAGGGTAATTTTCACGATGTTTGCGGTTTAAATCCTGGATGAAGGATGTATGGTTTTAAAGAGGACGTCCCATACCGAAGTGTAAAACCCGAAATTGTAACCCGGACTTTGGTGATGCAGGTAATGAAATTCGGATGTGCACAAGTAGCTTCTTTTCGCCAATTTCAGCCAGGAAGCAGGTAAAACGGAATGATTGAGATGCCCGATTGTTCCCCACAGCGAATTGAGAATCAAATAGAGCGAAATACCCGGTGCGGAAAAAGGAACTAAAAGAATGACTCCCAACATCATCAGCCCGAAACCGATCGATTCTATGGGATGAAGCACGAATAAACTCAACAGGTTGGTAGATTCATGCTCGTGATGGCGTTCATGAACTTTCCGGAAATAACGCAGAAGATGAACGCTCCGGTGAAACACATACATCAGGAGATCCATGATCAGTGTCAGAATCAGAACTTCGAGGAGAACGCGGAATCCCTGCTGATTTTCACTCAGGGTAATCCACCCTTCTTTCCAGAGCAATACTCCCAAAATAAAAACAAGTGTATTGCAAAGAACGGTTAACAAGCTCAGTAAAATGTCTGATCGAAGAACAGCCTGCTTCTCTCCCATGGGACGGGAAGTTGAGAACCGGGTCAATAACGCATATAAACTCAATGAACAACCGTAAATACCGAAATTCACCAGTAATGCGAGCAGTACCAGTTGACTAAACGTGGCCTGATTAACTATTTCCAGCAGGTTGTTCATTTCGCGTTCTTATTGGTATGACTCGATGTAGTGATCCCTTGTATAAATAAACAGCCACCCCATTTTATTCAGCCCCGGACCATCCTGGTTTTTATAGATCCATTCTATGCGAAAATCAGGCGTTTCCCAAACCTCCGCAGTATTTCCTTTTCCTCTCCGGTCTTTCATGGTTAAAGACGGGTATTTCCATAGTTTGTGGAACAAATTCTTCAGGGACTGATAATCTTCTTTAGATAAGCCATCACCTGCTTCACCAAAGAGTACGTGCAATGAAAATAAACGGTCGTTTTGAAAGAATGCTACCGAGCGATAAGGAATATCTCCGGGGAGATCCTTTATATCCATTTTATGGGAATTCCAGGCGTGTATCTCATCTTCATTTCCGTTAATTTCCCAGGGAAGAGCAACATCACCTTTCGCTCCTAATTCATACGGAGAAAGTACCGGCATTTTGTGTTCCTGTGCAAAAACAGGGTTCATCAAAAACAACCCGATTATTAAAATGGCTATGTGATTTTTCATTACTTCGATCGTTCCAATTGTGATTCTCCGGATCTTGTTCAATATTGTATGTTCAATATCTATATTCATGGAGTCAGTCTTATTTTTCCAAGTTTTTCGCACAGTTCTATGTTCTTCTGTGTTCCACTGGTTCGTTTTTCATCCGAATTAAAATCGATGGCTATGAAGTGCGTACATTGGCTGATTACTTCCATATCGCGCTGGGCGTCGTTTTCAAAACCTCCTATTATTTTCCAGCTTCCGACTTTCGTTTTGAATTTATCCGGCAAGTAGCGTGGTTTATCAGCGATGTGATACACCGAAACATTGGATGACGTACATTTCAGCAGCTCCATAGCCAGGGTGTCTGTTCCCCGGAAATCGCAGAGTGAGAACCTAACGCTCTGATCATCCAGGTAACGATTGATGACTGCTTCGTAGTGGAACTTAAACTCTTCAAACGAAATGTTTCCGTTTCCAAACAGGTAGATATTCATGGTTCCTTCAATCAATTTTCAACGAGTTCGATGTCCATCGTTTGGATCTGTCCTTCCCGGAATGTGTAAATGTGTTTAACCGTTCCATCAAACAGCAATCCGCCATCCAGGTCTTTTACCAATTGATGCACTCTCACTTCCAGGCTTCCGTTCTCTCTTTCCGTAAAACCAACGGGCTCTACTTTCGGATTGATTTCGGTCCATTGTCTTGTCCAGTATTGTTTAATTTCGTCGTGTCCGCTGATATATCCGCCTTCCCAGGCTTTCGACCATTGAACATCTGATTGCATGGTTGATAAGGCATTGTCGATGTTTCGTTCGTTAAAAGCAGCATAGGCCTTTTTAATTACTTCTTCGTAGGAATTGTTCATTTCGATGGAATTATTCTGTTATCTAAATTACAATATATTCCAACAAAAAAGCGACCCGTCCTCTTAGGCAGGACAAATCGCTTTTTTTGATTGAAAATTGAAAAATGACAATTTCTTTCCTTTTCCTTTTTTCCAATTATCAGGGTGGTTGTGCTCAATGATTTATTTCTTCATCCAGATCGAACCATTCTTAGTCGTTACTTTTTTCAATTCGCCTTTGGCAACCCATTCGTTCAGTACTTTCTCCGTTTCGTTTCTTGGAGTACCCGTTAATTCGGAGAATTCCCTGGCTGTTAGGGAAGGATATTTATCAAAAATTGCTGTGAAGTCTTTGGAGTAATTTTTCTTTTCAGCTTTTGGTTCCAGGGCTAAAACAGCATTTTCGTAGGCTTCATAAGGTTTTGAACCGTATACTTTTTCCGTTTTTCCCGATGTACCGGTAAAGAACAGGGTTGGAAATCCTCTCACACCCAATTCTCTTCCCAGCTTCAGGTCTTCGTTGAACAGTTCTTTGGCTTTCCCTTCGTAATCCGCTTTGAATTGCCCGATATCCAGTCCAGCTTTTTTTGCTGCTGCTTCCAGGTATTCCCATTTGGTGATGTTCTTTTTCTGCAGGAAAACCAATTCGCGGATCTCACGCAGGAACACAATGGCTTTCTCCTTATCCTGCATTTGTGCGGCTTTGAAAGCAATGGAAGGCGGGTAAGAAGACGCCAGCGGATCTTCCAGCCATAGGTCGCCGTCGATCGGCATGTCGTAATAAGCGCTTACTTCGTCCCAGTGATGCGCCACATCGGATGGTTTACTGATACCGCCGCTGTTGTAGCTCCAATCGGGAAGCAGGCCGCCCATCCGGTATTCGATTTCAATGCTGTTCCCGTATTCCAGTTTCAGTTTGCGCAATTGCGGTTCTATTCCCCAGCAGGAAGAACAGATCGGATCGGTGTAGTAGATTACTTTGATGGGTTTTACGATCGATTTAAACTGATTGGCCCCCAACGAATCGGTTTCGTTTCCGGGCATTTCGCACATACCGCTTTCGATATCGCACAATAACGGATTGTTTTGTTCCTGCATTTTCCTGTTGTTTTGTGAGTTACAATTGGCAGTACAAAATGTGAGTACTGCGAGTAAAATGTGATGCGTCAATTTCATGAATGTCTGTTGTCCGGTGCAATTTATTTTACCTTTGTACAAAGGTCAGCATAATAAAATCACCTCACAATAAGTCAGTTTTTTATGACTATGAAAAAAAATGCAGTAACGAATGAAACCTGTCCGGCGCAGGCACTTTTAAAAATGCTTTCGGGAAAATGGAAGCCGGAGATTTTCCGCCTGGCATTTGACGGTCCTTTGCGTTTCAGCGGTTTATTGCGGCAGATCAGCGGATCGAATAAACAATCTTTGGCTGTGGCACTAAAGGAACTGGAAGAAGTAGGTTTGCTTCAGAAAGTTGTCATCCGGGAAAAGCCCTTGCATATTGAGTACAATCTCACCGAAACCGGAAGATCACTGCTACCGGTATTTGAACAATTGGAGAGTTTGGGATGATTTACATTTAGTAGTCTCTTGCTTTAAACCCGGTCACTCCACACTATTACTGTTCTTACTTTTTTCCAGGGCAAAAAAAGTAAGCAAAAATGCCCTTTATCCCAATTACGGCTTTCAAGCAGTCTTCTCTTTCGGGCTTATGCACGAAAAGAAGGGATCAGGATCCGAAATGCAAATCACATCTGTTTTACAAACGCTGTGATTTAGCACTTTCCGGCATAAGCAACCGAAATAAAAGACTTTTATTTTCAAAAAATCAATTTATGGACGGGTACTGATTGAAATAAATAATCTCAATTTTCCCGTCGTGTAATTGGGATTGTTCGCAATATTCGATTTGGGAAAGAAATTCGTTTAAGAAAACGTAATCTTTAATCACATCCTTAATTCCACGAACGGTATTCCAATGGTGTGATGCCTGTTTTGGATTTAAATAACCGGTTGAAGGATTGAGAATGTTCAAATCCCAGTTCGAAAGCTATTTCACTGACTGAAAGCTGTGTAGTGCTTAATTTTTCCTTGGCCGCTTCGATGAGTTTTCCGTGGATGTGCTGCTGAGTGGTCTGACCTGTCAGGGATTTCAATAAACTTCCCAGGTAATTGGGTGAAATATTCAATTCCGACGCGATATCCTGTGCCTGGGGCAATCCTTTTTCGATCAGGTTCCCGGACCTGAACCAGGTTTCCAGCAGATCTTCGAGTTTTTCCAGGATTTGATGGTTGGTTTTCTGGCGGGTAATAAACTGGCGCTGGTAAAAGCGGTCGAAGTAATTCAACAATACTTCCAGATGCGCGATGATGATTCCCTGGGTGAACGCGTCAATGTTGCTGTGGTATTCGGTCTTCATTTTTTGAAGAATGTCTACCACCACTTCTTCTTCCTTTTCAGAAACGAACAGGGCTTCATTCACGGAATAACCGAAGAAATCGTATTGCTTGATTTTCTTAGCCATCGGGTTGTTCCAAAGGAAATCCGGGTGCAGGCAAAGAATAATTCCGCTTGGTTTGGGAAGGCTTTTATCAACGGTAATCTGCACCACTTGTCCGGGAGAAACCATTGAAACGATACCACCGTTAAAATCGTATTGCTGATGTCCGTATCGGAACCTGCCGTTCATATCGTGTTTCAAACCGATACAGTAGAAATGCTGCAACCAGCTGATGTCTTTTTCATCTGTTTGATAATCCACCAACCCATAATCGATCACACTCACCAGCGGGTGCTCGGGCGCTGGTAATCCGGCAATTTCGTGGAACTCACTAATGGAATTCAATACGAGGACTTGTTTGTTTTTCATAAGTTCTAAGAATAAAGATAGGACGAATAAAATAATTTGTCAATCCCATAACAATATAGGTTGATTAAAAGTGTGGGTAGTGTTTCAGGTAAACTTTATAACTCAAACCCTTACCCACACTGGTCAAATAGACAGATATCTATCCGTATTTTTGAAGAGAAGTATCAGAGATTGTATGATCTTTGACATTTCCGCTTATTAATAATCAGTCGACTTACTCAAGGCTTCATGAGTTGCCATATCTGTTCTCAGCATATTTATCTTAGCCTCTGCCAATCCGAATGCATCGGAACCCATGACGAAATGAACCGGTGGATTTTGCATATTTCCCAAAGCAATGAATGCTTCTGCGGCCAATTCCGGGTTGCCTGGTTGGTTTCCGGCAATTTCTTCTTTGTGTTTCACTTCCAGGGCGCGTGCTGTGGTGTATTCCTGAATGGAATTCTGAGGCAAGTTCAATGACCCTGATTCCAGGAAGTTGGTTCTGAAGTAACCCGGGTAAACCACGGTTGCAGCGATTCCGAATTCGCTTACTTCGGCTGCCAGCGCTTCTGTGAATCCGGCTACCGCGAATTTCGTAGCACAATACACTCCCCAGCCCGGGAAAGCTCCCAATAATCCTCCGATCGAAGCAACGTTCATGATGTGACCTGATTTCTGAGTGCGCATCAATGGCATTACCTGGCGGATTACGTTCAAAGAACCGAACACATTCGCGTCGAAATTCTCCCGTGCTTCTTTGTCTGAAAGTTCTTCCAATGTCCCCAATTGTCCGTAACCGGCGTTGTTTACCAATACGTCGATTTTCCCGAATGCCTTTACAGTGGCTTCAACGCCTTTGCGTACATCGGTTTCGTTGAGAATATCCATTTCAAGCGGAAGGAAACGATCTGATTTTTCGATCACTTTTTCCAGGCTTCCCAACGAACGGGAAGTTCCTGCTACGCGGTATCCCTGTGCGATCAATTGTTTTACAAGTGCTAATCCCAATCCTTTGGATGCTCCTGTTACGAGCCATACTTTGTTTGTGTCCATGATTTTATGTTTAAAGATTTGTACACTGCAAAGTTGGGACGAATCCTTTCGGCGGATGTAACCGTTTCAACGGGTGTTGTAACTGAATTAACTAAAATGGTAAAAGTAAAGGCAAACTGCAAAGTCAGGCTTTATAAGCTTTCCCGGAGTTTCATTCTTAAAATAGGATAATTCATTCCCTGATCGTCTTTTTCTGTCCGCTCAACTACTTCAAAACCACATTTTTGATAGAATGCGACTGCCTGACTATTTTGCTCATTCACATCTACCTTGTCTGCTTTTTGCTCTTTGATTGCAAAATTCATCAGCTTCCATCCAAGTCCCTGACCAAAATATTCAGGTGAGATGAAGAGCATTTCTATTTTGCGACCGGAAATTCCGATAAAACCAAGCACCTCTTCTTCTCTTAAAAGACAGAATACGTTTAACTCATTAAAGTCTATTGTCTTCACCAGTAACTTAATTGCTTCAAAATCCGCAGGACTTAAAAAATGATGGGTAGCCAGCACAGACTTTTCCCATACGTTCAACAGCTGCTCCCGGTATTTATACCTGTAGGGGATAATTTCAACTTCATTCATACTCATTGTCCGAATCGTTCATCACTTCTAATTCCAAAGACCATTCATTTCGGTCAGGATCATCGGTTTTCCGTCGGTGATGACGATGGTGTGTTCATGCTGAGCCATGAAACCGCCTTTGTTGCCGACCATGGTCCAGCCGTCGTTGAGTGTATCTGCGTATGTGGAAGTCGTTGAAATAAAGGTTTCGATGGCTACGACAGAATTCTTCTTAAAGCGTCGGTGGTCCAGGCGATTTTTATAGTTCAGTAATTCGTCGGGTTGCTCATGCAGACTTCTGCCGATTCCGTGTCCGCCCAGGTTCTTAATGACCTTGTAGCCTTGCTTTTTGGCTTCGGTTTCCATCAAAAATCCGATGTCTGCAATTTTTACTCCGCCCCGAATGGCGTGGATTGCTTTATGCAGAATATCTTTGGAAGCATCGATCAATTTCTGGTGTCCGTGAATGTCTTCGCCGATAACGAATGAGTTCCCGTTATCCGACCAAAACCCGTTCAGTTCTGCCGAAACATCTATGTTGATCAAATCGCCTTCCTGCAGGATGCGTTTAGCGGATGGAATGCCGTGACAAAACTCCTTATTGACGCTGATGCACGTAAACCCCGGAAATCCGTAAGTTAAATACGGCGCTGACTTCGCACCGAAACCGGCCAGGATCTGTGCTCCATATTCGTCCAGTTCTTTGGTGCTGATTCCCGGTTTGGCATATTTGCTCATTTCCCGCAAAGTGACCGCAACTGCTTCGCTGGCCTGCTGCATACCGGTTAATTCTTCTTCTCGTGTGATTGACATGTTGTTCTTTTTTAATGTGTATGCGTTTTTATCAAAACGGTGTATGCTGTTTTGTATGCAAAGGTAGGTTAATTCCTGTGATTCACTCCTGATCCAATTGCTGTAAGATCTTATCGGCCCTTTTCCGGAAATCTTTGCTGTACTTATCCTTTTGATCCAGCAGGCAAAGCCTCAATTCGTTTTTGATTTCAGGATACTTTTTGCACAATTTGAACAGCACGAAAGCTGCCCGTGATTTGATCGTAACATTTGTTTCTGCCGACAACAGCCATTCAAACGACAAATCGATTGCTTTTCCTTCGTTTTCAACGGGAATACCGGCAATGAGCCAGTAATTCGCAAAAGCGGTGAGGTAAGCCGGATTGATTTCTGACATTTTTTCCAGCAAGAACGGAAGTGACCGGTGTAACTTTTCCGGGCTGATGATTCCAATTCCACTCAACATCCATAGAAAACGTGTTGCCACTTTCTTTTCGGCTTGCAGCAACCCGGAAAGTTCTTCCAGATCAATATCGCGGTCAACAATTGTTAGCGCCCAGCTTTGACGCTGAGCTTCGGTACTTGCCGGAAGACCGGATCCCAGTTCGCTGTAGAAATCTTCCGTTGACGTCTTCATCTGTCATTCTTCTTTTCACTTATTCGTCACAATCGAGGCGTTACTCTAAAGCTTATTGCAGTTGTGTGCAGCTGCCTCCAATTACTTTCAAGCCATCGGGAAATTGTTTCCAGAACCGGATGTAGCGAAACTTTCCCCGGATGGGATTACCGAGCATGCTTCCTTTCGAATCATAGACAATTGTAACAACCCCTGTGTCGCCGATAATAGTAACCTGTTCGATTTCGGGGATGATTTCTTCTACGACCATTTCGCCGGCCCGGTGCGAAGCCAGATCCATTTCTTTGGTAATCACGTTTCCACCGGGAACTATGAACAATAAATCATCGTGGAGTACTTTGTCTAAAAAGACCGTATCACTTTTTTTGATTGCCTCCAGGAGCAGTTGTTCCAACTCTTGTATGTCCGTTTTTGTTATTTGTGCGTCATTGTTGTTCATTCCGATTATTCTTTTAGTCGTATTCCGGGAAATAAAGCTCGTCAAAGTCTTTGATTTCAGATAATTTCATCCGTTTATCCTGTTTGATATCCTTCCAGGTTTCTTTGTATACTTCTTCCTCCGGTTCAGCCAATTCATTAGTATTGACTTTGTCCTGTTTTCTTTTGGTAACGAAATTGATACTTGTAATATGTTCAATTACCGGTCCGTGGGCACTCGTACTATCGTAACCAATCAATTCCAACTCCCCGTTTTGATAGCGGAATGTATACGTCCAGTACCCATATCTGCCGTGCCGGTATTCCACGTACAGGTTTCCTTTCCGGATATCCAGGGACAATTCCGGCGGATAATACACACCACCATCTTCGTTTTCGGAAGAGAAACAATCTGCATTCTTTGAGACCAGTTCGTAACCGTCCTTATGCTTAAAAAGCACCAGGATTCCCCTGCGGTTGCGGTCCAATTCGCCGCGGTATTCGTCCTGAACAAAATTATTTTTGTCTGTTCCCTTGATCATCAGAACCAAATCAGGGATTCCGTCCTTGTTCAAATCTCCGCTCACTTTATCAAACAGCACCATTCCTTTCGGGATGTAATCTAAAGGATCTTTTTTCAGTGCAATGACCGGAACTTCCTTTTCAGAAGTTTTTTCGACTTGTACTCTCGAATTGTCTTTTTCTCCGGAATCTTTGCTCCTGCTTGTTTTTGATTCACCGCAGGCAGTATTGAACAGGGCAATCAAAGTAATTCCGAAAAGCAACTGTTTGTTTCTATTTATCATTGTTTTTCTAAAAAATAAGGAGCCGTTTTAACCGCGCTACTTCCTGTGAGTCAGAATTTCTCAAATCGAATGCTTCTTCATGCACTTCTCCGGTGGTTTTATCCACTATGTGAACCAGCACTTCATCCAGTGTGTTTACAGGTTTTTTGCTGCGCCTCGCATTTACAGAAGACAAATAACCAGGTGTCGGATCAATCGTAAAACTCAGCGTCACTTTTTTAAATTCATTCTCCAATTCGTAAACCGAATCTACGTTCCAATGGTTTTTTGACTGCGGTTTTCCTTTTTCAAGCAAAACAAATCCGCATTCATCCGTCATATCCAAAACCTGCCTGATGTCCAGTTTCATTGATTCACTCAATTATTCCACCCTAAATCGTTTCGGATAATTCTCCACGTCAGCGATCTGAAAGTATTCGTCAAAATCTTCCGGAGGTGTGTTCTCATAATATTCCTTCAGTTTTCCCAGAAAGGATTCCAGGGACGGAGCAATGACATTCCGGTCGTTATCGGCATGCCAGAATTCGATCAGCTGTCCTTCCTGCCCGGTGAAAATTCCTCCGAGGTCGTAACAAATATAATCTCCGCCGCCATTGTGGAAGATGGGAATCCATTGCTCATTCCACCAATTGTTGATTTCAAAATCCAGCCCGATCATGGAAGTATTTTCCTTCGCTATTTCCAGGGCTTCTTCCAACGGAAGAAAGGTCGCATTGTTTACAAAAGCTTCGTAGCAATCGTCCTGCTGACCGTTTTTCCAGGCATAAAGCGCCCGGAGATCAGCCGGCAATTTCACTTGATAGTGCTCTTCCAATGACGTTATTTGCTGATCGTTCAGAGGATCTTTCAGGTACTGGTAAAATTCAGATCTCAAAGTCGCCAAAAGAACGTCGAGTTGTTGAATGGTTTCTTTCATAATGGTTTCCATTTAATTGATAATTTCCGCATTCGGATCTTCGTTTATTTTAGCAATCCGCTCGCGCCACTGCTGCAACTCTTCCGGTGTTAAACGAATCCAGTCTGTTAATTCTCCCACCACTTTCAACGGATGCTGACTGCGGTAAGAGCGTGTCGGGTTCCCGGGAAATTTCTTATCCGTTACATTCGGGTCATTCTCAAATTCTCCTGTGGGTTCCACGATGTAAACCCGTCCCTCTCCTTCTCCGGCCGCTAGTTCAGCAGCCAATCCTGCTCCGTTCGGTAAAGCTGTGAAGTAAATGTGGTTCATGATGATTTCGGGTTTGTAATTCGATTTAAAACCTGCCGTCAGCAAATCCCCCACTTTCAGATCTGCTTTTGTTCCATGATAAAACGGGCCTGAATCGAGCACATTTGTTTGAGTAGCTGCCTTGTTTCCGGATTCCATATTGTATTAAAAATAATGATTAAACAGGCTTTAAAATTAAGCCGTAACCTTCTTTTTTCTGCTATTGCATTTCCCGATTGTTTTCCCGATCTTGTAACAAAGTTAACGGGCTAATTCGTCGTGATTGATTTCTTCCGGTGTTTGTTCTGATTGCATGAGTTGAATGAGTTGCTTCAATTCCTCCGGGTCTACAATGTAATCACTGAAATAAATGTGATTTCCTTTCAGCCGGTGAACAGTTGAATTGCCGCCTAATCCGAAATTCTTTTTGATCAGGATATACTGGTTTATCCCCATTCTATCGGACCAATTTGTAATGGACTTCATGTCCGCTACTTTTATGCCGCGAGCTTTGCTGAAAGGCTTTGAATAATCGTAGAATTCTCCATTTTCATAGGTAAAGGCAATTTCGAGCTTTCGATTCGAGATGTAGAAGATCGCATTTACGATCGCAAATGAAAAGAGCAATCCCAAAAAGGAGGCTAATAAAATACGCCCGATGGAAAGCCCGTCATTCAGTACCAGGATCAAAACAGTTCCGGTTCCGAGTGCAAGTGTGGAAAGAACCAGGAAGAACACTCTTTGGGTGTATCGTTTTTTATTGACAAGAATTTTCATAGTATATAGGTTGAATTTAGTGTTTACATTCCGGGCCAATAGAGGAAATTGAATTTATGTCCGTCGGGATCGGCGAACCCGAAGGTATATCCCTGTTCGTAAGGCTGCGGTTCTGAAAAGATGGTTCCGCCGGCCTGCATCACTTTTTCCGCCCATTGGTCTACTTCTTCCCTGCTTTCGGCAGATAATGAGAAAATGACCTCATTGGAAGATACCGGGATGGAAAGTCCGCCGTTTACCGGTTTGGATAAACGCTCTTCCGTGAAGAAATTGATGATAAAATGACTCGTTTCCCCGAAAATGAAGCTCACGAATTCATCATTCTGTTGGTTGTCATTCCGTTTAAAACCCAGTGCCGTATAAAAAGCGGCTGTTTTCTTCAAATCAGCGGAGACATAATTTCCCCAAATCAATCTTACTTCCATGCGTTTTGTTTTTAGACCATTAAGTTAGTGATTGAATGTTAACCATGCTTCTAAAAAGCTATAAAATAGCGCAGGAAGCAAAGTCTTCGGTTTATAGCAATCGAACAAATCGTTCGTTGACTATTTTCCTCCCGGTATTGTGATTGAGACTGGTCAAGAGAATTTCCTTTCCACCGTTTGCCTTACCGGTATAATTAATCATTCTTCCGTCGCCGAAACGGTCCGGTGTGCTAAAACTGATAATCCCGTTACGACTGGTGTATCGTCCCTTGATGACTCCGCTTATCACGTTTTCTTTCTTCAGCCAACCGGCAACCTGTTTCCTGTCTCCTTCTCCTTTTATCAGGCAGTCCAGTAATGTTCCGTCTTTATAGAACCGAAAAAATTTCACCCCGTTATAGTAAATCCCGTCCAGCATATGACCAACTAATTTAATCAAATAAAGCCATGCACAATGATTTGCGCATGGCTTTCCAAAATACCGTTTTTTACTAGTCTTTAACTTCTGTTGACCGACCTTTGTTTGAAAACCTGGTAAACGGAACCACCGATAAAGAGCAGTAAAATCACAAACAGCGTTTTA